>JAFWDJ010000007.1 GCA_017513095.1 Clostridia bacterium
ACATCCGCATAAATGGTGCCTCCGGGCGGAATCGAACCACCGACACGGGGATTTCAGTCCCCTGCTCTACCAACTGAGCTACAGAGGCGAAAAAGTGGCGACCGTGAACGGGCTCGAACCGTCGACCTCCAGCGTGACAGGCTGGCGTTCTAACCAACTGAACTACACGGCCACATGGTGGGAGCTACAGGGCTCGAACCTGTGACCCTCTGCTTGTAAGGCAGATGCTCTCCCAGCTGAGCTAAGCTCCCATTTAGCTTTTTCTGCGCCGGTCGGTATTTTGTTCTCGCCAGCGACATGATTTAGTTTACTACTTAATGCACTCTTTGTCAAGACTTTTTTTAAATTTATTTTTAAAAAGCGAACTATTCGGAGGCCTCCGAAAGCAGTCCCAAAAGCTCCTCCTTACTGAAGTCATATCGCTTATTGCAGAAGTGGCACAAAAGCTGCGCGCCGCCCTGTTCCTCAATTATACTTCTCAGCTCCTGCCTTCCGAGGCTTATGAGTGCCTTGGACATGCGCTCCCTGCCGCAGGGGCATTTGAAATCAACGCTGTCCGTCTGAAGAATCTCAACTTCAAGGCCGCAAAGCGCGCGCTCAAGTATCGCCTTCGGCGTGCAGCCTTCGTTTAAAAGCTGCGTTACCGGCGGAAGCGCCGAGATATTTTTCTCGATAAGATCAATTACCTTGTCCTCGGTATACGGAAGAAGCTGTATCATAAAGCCGCCCGCCGCTTTTACGCTGAGATCCTCATCCACCAAAACGCCCAATGCGCACACCGTGGGCACCTGCTCGCTCACGGCGAAGTACTGCGTTATATCCTCGGCTATTTCGCCCGTCTGAAGGCGTATACGGCCGATATAAGGCTCTTTTAAGCTGAGGTCCTTTATTATTATAAGGTCTCCGTCGCCCACTGCGCCGCCTATATTAAGCCTTCCCTGCGGCGTCGGCGGAAGCTCGAGCGTCGGGTTGTCAACGTATCCGCGCACGTTGCCCAGGTAGTCCGAAACCGCAACGATGCTGCCGAGCGGGCCGTCTCCCCTCACCTGAAGCGTAAGGCTGTCGGTCTCGGTCTTTAAAAGGCACCCCATCATGGACGTCCCCAATAGAGCGCGCCCCAAAGCCACTGTAGACAGCACGGAAAGGCCGTGCACCCTGCGCGCGTATTCAACTATATCTTTTCCCTCTATCGCAAATGCACGCACACTCAGCTCGGATGTGATCGCGCGTATCAATGTTCCGCTCATTATTCTTTCTCCTTTATCGCCGCGAACACGACTCGTTCGCTGTTTTCGTCGGGCGCTTTAAACTTATAGTCGCCGTAAGCATACACCTTACAAAATCCCGCCTCATAAAGCATATCAGTAAGCTCCGGTATCTCGTAGGCGCGCTCCTCGACAAAGTCACGGGAGCGCACATAAACGCCCTCGGGCGTTTTTTCAAAAATCGTCATATCATAATAAAAACGGCGCCGCCTTTTGTCATACGAGTGCTCGACTGCGCAGAAAACGCCGTCGGTCTCATATATGGCCGTCGTGCCGTCCAGCGTGTTTTTAAGCCTTCCCGGGGTATTTACGTCAAATATAAACGCTCCTCCGTAATCAAGGTACATATGACAGTTTAAAAAGCACTTCATAAGCTCGTTTTTATCGGTCACATGGTTTACGCTGTCAAGCGAGGAAACAATGGCTCCTACCGTCCCGTAAAGCTCGAAAGAAGCCATATCCTGATTAAGATAGAGTATGTCAAGCCCCGACTCTGCCCGCTTGTTCTGGGCGGCGCCCAGCATGGCGACGGAGCCGTCGATGCCTATCATGTCGTATCCCCTTTTCGCCATAAGCTCGGTAAGCGTGCCCGTGCCGCAGGCAAGATCGGCAACTATCAAGGGCTTAAGCTTGACACGTTTAAAAACATGCTCGTAAAAGTCAGCTATTTTCGCATAATCGACGTGGGCGTTAAGCTCATCGTAAAACGCGGCCAGCGCCGCGTAGGAAGCGCTCATTTCTTCTCTTCCCCGTCTTTTTCGCCGTCTTCTTCGCCGCAGAGCCGCTCCAGCACTACGGCGTATCCGTCGCTGCCGTAATGAAGGCAGCGGTTTATACGGCTTATCGTGGCCGTGGAAACGCCCGTCTCGGCAATTATATCAACATACAGCTTGTTTTCACGAAGCAGCTTCGCGACCAAAAGGCGCTGCGCCATGGCCTTTATCTCCGATATGGTGCACAGGTCCTCGAAAAAATCATAGCATTCTTCCACGTTCTTCAGAGATAATATTGCGTTATAAAGAAAATCTATATTCTCATCCTGAAGCCTTTTCTTCATAAATCATCGTCCTTTCGCCTGCAATGATTTAATTTTACCTCAAAAATTTATTATTGTAAAGCAATAAACCGCAAAAGAATTCTTTTAAAGGCTCTTTTGCGGTTTATTGCTCTTTTCTTATAGGAGTCAGGTATTCTAAGCTCGGGGATGGAACTTCTGATATACCTCGGTTAGCTTATTCTTGGTTATCTGTGCGTAGACCTGCGTAGAGGATATGTCGCTGTGACCGAGCATTTCCTTTATAGAGTGCAGATCCGCACCGTTCTCGATAAGATGCACCGCGAACGAATGTCTCAGCGTGTGCGGTGTTACCTTGTTTTCAATGCCTATCTGCTTTGCGTACTGCTTTATTATCTTCCAAAATCCCTGGCGCGTAAGGCGCTGACCGGAGAAATTCACAAAAAGTGCCTTTTGGTTCGCGTCCGGACACATAAGCGGACGAGCTGTCTCCATGTAGTCCGACAGGCTCTTTACGGCCATCTTGTAAATCGGAACCACGCGCTCCTTCATGCCGCTCGAGCACTTGATGAACCCGAGCTCCAGATTTACGTCGCGCATATTGAGGTCGATGAGCTCGCTTACCCTTATGCCCGTCGCATATAAAAGCTCCAGCATGGCCTTGTCGCGGTAACCCTTAAGGTCAACGCATTTCGGCTGGTCCAAAAGCAGCTCTACCTCCTTGCTCGTGAGCACCTGAGGCAGCTTCTTTTCAACGGCTACTCTTTCAAGAGTCAAAGCCGGATTCGTCTCAATTACATTTATCGAAGTAAAATACTTAAAAAAGCTCTTCAGCGAGGCGATGTTTCTCGTGATCGTGGAATTTGAACGCTGTATACTGCGAAGATGCGATATGTAAGCTTCAATGTTCGCCTGGGTGACGGACGTGATATCCGTAACGCCTATCGTTTCAAGGTACTCTATGAACTGAGAAATATCACCTTTGTATGACTGTATGGTATTGGCGGAAGATTTCCTTTCATTCTTCAGGTACAATTCGTACATATTAAGATATTTTTGCAAAATCTTTTCCTCCGTTTCGGGGAAGTGGTGTACATTTATCCTTAGCTTTTACGAGAATGCCGAAACAACCAGGCTTTCAAATAAAGAAGCCGCTAAAATAAGAAAGCCGAATACCGCAAATAATGCGATATGCGTTCTTACGCATCCGGCAAAATCGTTTCTTACCTCCTGTATGCCCCTTGCGCTTTTATACAGTCCAAACGAGAATTTCGTGCACAGGACGGTATAGAACATTAAAAGCGGCAGTGAAAACATATTCTGAACGAATACCGTTGTCACAGAGAGTATAAAGCCCCCGTCATAGGACAGTGAATATATCGTGCCCAGGGCGACGCCCAGGCAAAATATCTTCATGGAAAAAACCGCTAAAACAAAAGGTACGCCAATTACAATAAAACCCGCAATAAACATAAAAAACAAATATCGTATGTTTATCTTCACCGTCTCAATGTAAAGTGCGGCAAACTCAATACCGGTATCGTTTATGCCTATTGTTAAATTTTCATAGAACCTTGCAAACAACTCGGCGTCTGACGCGGCAAAAACGCGTACAAAGATCATGCCTGAGATAAGCGACAATACATATAATATAAAAACACCGATAATAATACCTGTGTTTTTATTTTTCCGTATTTCCGAATCCAAAAACGGATCGTTAAACATATCAGATCCCTCACGAAATCCGGCCTGTAACGTATTTTTATAGTGTGCAGTATCAAGTGCAATTTGCAGTTTGCAGTATCATTTGCAGTATCAGTGGCTGCAGTATCAGGTGCAGCCGTTTAATAATATGTAATACGTTACTTTTATATACTCCGTGAGGGAGCTGCTGTTTACTTAATCGGCGCCTAACTCATACGAGCGCTTCGTACACGCCTTCATGGCATCGTCGATGGTCTTGTATAAGTTGTTTTCATCAAAGCACTTAATGGATTCTATGGTAGTTCCTCCGGGAGAGCAGACCATCTTGATAAGCTCTTTCGGAGAGAGGCTGGAACTGCGAAGCATCTGTACCGAGCCTTCAAAGACCGAACATATCAGCTTAAATGCCTCGTCGCGGTCAATGCCCTGGCTTACGGCGCTCTCGACCATCGCATCGACGAAGTAGTATACATATGCCGGCGAGCTGCCGTTTACGCAAACTATCTCGTTCATCTGCGACTCATCAATAAGGGAGACAACTCCGAGCTTACTGAAAACGTCGATAACGAAATGCTTCTTATCCTCTTCAACGTCATCGGGAACGCAAATCGCGCTTGCACCCTTCGAGACCATAAGCGGCGCGTTGGGCATCACGCGGATTATCTTCACCTGTTGACCGAGGATCTTTTTAATCCTTGCAGTAGATACGCCTGCGGCGATCGTTACAAAAAGCTTATCGGATAAATCAAGCGATGCAAGCTTCGATAAGACTTCGGGGAAAACCTGCGGCTTTATGCAGAGGAAAATGATATCAGAAAGCTCTGCCAAAGTTGCCTCGTTGCGGGCGACGCAGCATCCGAGCTTGAGAAACCGTTCGGAAGCTTCGGCCTTTGCATCATAAACGGTTATGCAGGAAGGCTTCAAAACTCCGCTTGAAACCATGCCGTTTATAATGGCTCCTCCCATGTTTCCCGTGCCCAAAAAGCCGGTCATAAATGCGCTCACGCTTCAGTCACCCCGTCGATTTACATAACTTATTTATCTATAACTCTCTTTGCAATACTATAATAATACACGTTTTATCAATTTGCAAGAGCAATTTTTGGATTATGTCGCCCAAAATCAAAATATTATGTAAACACGTTTTATGTAAACACACGAAACCAGTTGTATTTTGTTGTGTTTTTCGGACGTTCGCACAATATTTTGTTTGGCCATCGGATATTTAGTCTTTGAAAAAATTTTTAAAAAAATTAAAAAAAATTTTTTAAACTGCGTTTTTGAGCCAAAATCAAGGCAAAAAACAGCTCCGGCAGACGCGCCGGAGCTGTTTTTATTGGAATTATGTCATTTTAGGTTTCTCAGGCTTCGCTCCCCTGCTTTCGTTCGTTAAGCGCTGCCGCGAGCCATATCGCGCACTCGACGCGTTTCTTCTCAAGCTCGCAGGCGATCGTGTTCGGAAGCTTTATATCGCCGCGCATCTGGAAGTTGTTTGCCGCGCATCCTCCGCTGCAGTAGAACTTCGCCCAGCACTCTCTGCACTCGGGCTTCGAGTATACGTTGTTCTTCGCGAAGGTCTCTTTTATTTTAAGATCGAGCTTCGCGTCCCCGTTTACGTTTCCCATCCTGTATTCGGTGTGACCCACGAACTGATGGCACGGATAAATGTCCCCTTCCGGAGTTATCGCAAGGTACTCGTTCCCGCTTCCGCAGCCGTGCAGCCTTTTTATCACGCACGGCCCCTGACTGAGGTCGAGCATGAAGTGGAAGAAGTTAAACCCCTCCCCCGCGCATATGCGGTCGTACACTATTTTTGCCAGGCGCTCGTATTCCGAAAACAGCTCGGGAAGGTCGGCCTGTGTCAGCGAATACGGAAGCTTCGGATCCGAGACGACCGGCTCCACCGAAATCTGTTCAAATCCGATATCGGCAAGATGAAGCACGTCGTTTGAAAAATCCTTGTTGTATTTTGTGAACGTGCCCCTGACGTAGTGATCCCGCTCTCCCCGAAGCTTCGCCATTTTAAGAAGCTTCGGCATTATTATATCGTAGCTTCCCGTTCTTGCGACCGTTTTCCTTACCCTGTCGTTTACTTCCCTGCGGCCGTCGAGGCTGAGCACGACGTTTGACATGTGCTCGTTTATATACGCCATATTCTCGTCGTTTAAAAGCACGCCGTTCGTCGTTATCGTAAATCTGAAGTTCTTGTTGTGAAGTCTCCCCTGCGCCGCGGCATACTCCGTTATCTTTTTTACGACATCGAAGTTCATAAGCGGCTCTCCGCCGAAAAAGTCGATCTCGATATTCTTTCTACCCTTCGACTCGCGTATAACGAGGTCGATGGCTTTTTTGCCCGTCTCGAAATCCATAAGTTTTCTTGTGCCGCCGAAGTCGCCCGTCGACGCGAAGCAGTATTCGCATCTTAAGTTGCAGTCGTGCGCCACATGAAGGCACAGCGCCTTGACGGGGGCAAGCTCTCCCGTTTTCCTTGCTATCTCCTCGTATTCGTCCGGTGTACCGAGCATACCGCTTCGGATGAGCTCTTTTATCTCGCCGTACGCCGCCTCTATGTCCTGTGCCCCGTATTTTGGCGAAAGCTTCGCTATAACTTCTTTTGAAAGCTCCTCGCCCGGATTCTCTCCCGTCAGTGAAAGAAGCTCGTAGGACAGCCGGTCAAGCTCAAGCACCGCACCCGAGTTTACGTCCAGCGCAAAATACTTTTTATGCATCTCATAAAGATGTATCATTTTTTATCATCCTTTTAAAATAGTCAAAACAAAAGGAGCCCTGCGGCTCCCTTTGTATTTTATTTGCGGTTTTCACACTTCTGATTTGCCACAGTGCACGACGTCTTACATGCCGACTGACAAGAGGTCTGACATTCTCCGCATCCGCCTCTGCATGCGCTTTCCTTAAGCGTTGCAGGGCTTATGATTTTAATATGTTTCACAATATTCCCTCCTGAAAATTTTAGTCCTTTTTATCATCTTCGTTTTAAGCGTCTCCGGTTTACTCCCGCAACACCGCCCGCAGCTCCGAGTATAACCATTACACAGAGACGGATCAGCGCGTTCTGAAAAACCGCTTCGGCGTTAAAACAAACTGTCCCGACGATATATACTATCACAAACAGCAGCGCTCCGAATACGGCTCCGTGGATCATGCCGCGTGAGCCTATGCCGGCAGCGCAGATAAACGCGCCCGCGAAGCTCGATACCCCGACGGATATAAGCGTAACTATCCACGCCGAGCTTTTCGGCACATTTGCGTACGTAATAAGAAGCGCGCCCGAAACGAGCAGTATCCAGCATAAAACGAATGCGGCCGCGGTCGCCGCCGCGTATGATTTTATGGGTCTCTTCGTCTGTGATACGGTTTCATTTCTTTTCATAAATTCCTCTCCCTTCACATCTTTTATAAATGAGTATGGAAAGGATGAGGATTTTATGACAGGCCGGAATTATTTTCTCTGGTCTCCGCCGTCGTATTCGTCCGTGTACTCGCTGTCGTCATACGATTCTTCGTCAAAGTCGAAATCGTCGTATGCCTCGTCGGTGCTGTCTGCGGCATAATCGTCGTAATTCTCGTCTGCTTCTTCGTTAGACCGTTCGAGCTGCTCTCTCTGAGTTCTCGTCACAGCCGGAGCGGCGTCAAGCACCGTAAGAGCGTTTCTTACGAAATCAAGACGAACTCTATCACGTCCGCATTCGATAGTGATGATATCGTCCTTTATCTTGATAACTCGTCCAACCACGCCGCCTGCGCTTTGAACCTTATCGCCGCGTTTGATGTTCTTCCTCATTTCATTGATCTCTTTCTGCTTCCTTTGCTGAGGTCTTATCATAAGGAAATACATAACAACCACAATAAGTATCAGCGGAATAAACGCTTGGAAATTTTCCATATTTTTTTAATACACCTCCTAAACTACTTGAGTATTTATTATATTAAACTTTTTAAATAATAGCAATAATTATTTTCGATTTTCCTAAAAAAAGATGATGCGCGCTTAGATTCGTCTGCCAAGGAGCTCTGTATTTTGCCTTTTGAACTCCGAAAACGTCCCGTTTTCAATCGAACGGCGTATTTTTTCCATAAAGCTGTTGTAAAAATAGAGGTTGTGCATAACCGCAAGTCTTAGCGCAAGTATCTCGCCCGCCTTGAAAAGATGGTGAAGATATGCGCGGCTGAAATTTTTGCATACATGGCAGTCGCACTGCGCATCAACCGGCGAATCGTCAAGCGTGTGCTTCGCGTTATGTATGTTCATAACGCCCTGTGAAGTGAAAAGATGCCCGTGGCGCGCGTTTCTTGCCGGCAGCACGCAGTCGAAAAAGTCTATGCCCCGGTCCACGGCCTCCAGGATATTTACCGGAGTCCCTACGCCCATAAGGTATCGCGGCCTGTCCTTCGGCGCGTAAGGCTCGACCTCTTCAACGACCTCGTACATCGTTTCGGTGGGCTCTCCCACGGCAAGCCCGCCTATGGCGTATCCGTCAAGGTCAAACTCGGCGATGCGTTTCATGTTCTCGATGCGCAGATCGATATAAGTCGCGCCCTGATTTATGCCGAACAGCATCTGATGCGGATTTACCGTCTCCCCCGACGCATTGAGCTCGCCCAGCTTTTTTACGCACCGCTCAAGCCAGCGCACCGTTCTCTCATGCGACGCCTTTGCATAATTATACTCGGCCGGATTCTCCACGCATTCGTCGAACGCCATAGCAATCGTCGAGCCGAGATTCGACTGAATCTCTATGCTCTCCTCGGGCCCCATGAAGAGCTTTCTCCCGTCTATGTGCGACGAAAAATATACGCCCTCCTCCTTGATATTGCGAAGCTTCGCAAGCGAAAACACCTGAAATCCGCCGCTGTCGGTAAGAATGGGGCGATCCCAGTTCATGAACTTGTGAAGGCCGCCCAAATCACGTATTACTTCGTCCCCGGGACGAAGCTTCAGGTGATACGTATTTGAAAGCTCCACCTGACAGCCGATATCCTTAAGATCGAACGAGGAAAGACCGCCCTTTATCGCCGCCTGCGTGCCAACGTTCATGAACACGGGCGTATGAATTGCGCCGTGAACGGTATGAAATTCTCCCAGACGCGCACGTCCCTGTGTCGCAATGATTTCGAACATTTTTTCCTCCGCCGGTCTTTATCTCTTTCGTCTTATATAAGTATACCATAAATTCGGCGTTTATCAACAAAATACGCGCAAAAAAACACACGCGAAACGTGTGCCGCGTGTGTTTTCGGGGTTTGACGCCGTTTTATGAAAGCGACCTGCCGAGCGCCGCGCATTCATCTTTTGCCTGCGCATCGGGCGCGTCGTTGCAGATAACGAAATCGCATGCCATATCCGCTCCCGCCGCTTTGCATTCGGCTTCCCAGTTTCTCATCCATTCGCCGTCGCCCCAGCCGTAAGAGCCGAACAGCGCAATTCTTTTGCCTCCGAGTCTGCCGCGGCATTCGTCAAACAGAGGCTGCATCTCGGTCTCCTCCAGCACCTCCGCGCCCATTGAGGGACAGCCGAAGGCAATCGCGTCAAACGTGTCGATCATCGACGCGTTAAAACCGCCGTCGGATATATTAAATAAAGAAACCTCGGCTCCGGCCGACTTTGCACCTTCGGCAACGCTCGACGCCATCTGCGCTGTATTCCCCGTACCGCTCCAAAACACTACCGCTACCTTGCTCATTATAAACATCTCTCCTTTATAATAATACTTTTATGTCAGGCAGCCACGGTAAGCTGCAAAACAGACCTTCCCTCACGCCAAAGCCGCGCATATATCTCCCTGCATTTGTGTATGCGCTCAAACAGCTTCCGCGTCTCGCACACGTTGCAGTATACCTTCCAATAACCGCACAGCTTGCAGTTCTTGCCGCCGTATTTGATGAATCCCAAAACGTCCTCGAGCGGATACCCCAAAAATATGCCTATCTCGTGAGGGAAACCGCCGCTTGTTTGAAGCCGCTCCTTTAACCGTTCAATGGCGTATGCCATATCGGCATTCTCATAACCGCAGCGCATAAGAAATTCCCCGACACCGCGCTTTTTCAAATCGGCGTCAAGACACGATTCTCTGTAAACGTAAACAAGCGCATTGCCATCGGAATGCTTCAAAATCGTAAGAAAAATACCCTTATCGTTAAAATGCGAATTAAGCGTTTCGAGCTTTAGCGAAAAATCCTTTTCACAGTCGGTCTTTATCGTAAAAACGCTTGCCGTCTTCAGCGAAGCAAGCGTGGGCGCGCAATGCTTTATAAGACATTCTTCGAGCATTCTTTTCTCCTTATATAAATAGTATTTAATTCTATTCTTCTCCGGCTTCGTTCGTATTATTACATGAATTTAAAACCGAAGCGATTATTGTTAGTTATAACTAACTTATTTCGATAATAAAAAGCGATCTCTCGCTTTTTATAGTTAGTATCAACTAACTATAATTTAATATAAAACACCTGACGTGTCAAGTGTTTTAAGTAATTTTTTAATTATTCAATAAACATGGCGTCCCCGAAAGAGAAAAATCTGTATCCGAGCCTTACCGCCTCCTCGTAGGCGTGTTTTGTATTCTCAAGCGAGGAAAACGCGCTTACAAGCATCATAAGTGTGCTTTTCGGCAGATGAAAATTCGTTATAAGTGCATCGACGGCCTTAAATTTATACGGAGGGTATATAAAAATATCTGTTTCCCTGCTTTGCGGGATTATGCGGCCGCCTTCGTCGGCGCACGATTCGAGCGTCCGCGCCGAAGTGGTGCCCACGGACACGATGCGTCCCCCGTTCTCTCTCGCCGCGTTTATAGCGTCAGCCGCTTCCTTCGTAAGCTCGAACCACTCGGAGTGCATTTTGTGCTCAAGCACGTTTTCAACGCTCACCGGCCGGAAAGTGCCCACTCCGACGTGAAGCGTGACGTAAACTGTTTTTATGCCCTTTTTCTCGATTTTTGACAGAAGCTCCTTCGTAAAATGAAGTCCCGCCGTCGGCGCGGCGGCCGAGCCCTTTACCTCGGAGTAGACCGTCTGATAACGCTCGCGGTCCGTAAGCTTTTCCTTTATATAATGAGGCAGCGGCATCTCGCCCGTTCTTTCTATAGCGGCGGCAACGTCGCCGTCCGGCGAAGAAAGCCTGACAACGCGTCCGCCGTCCTCGGTGCGCCGGAGCACTTCGGCCGTAAGGCCGCCGTCGCCGAAGTTTATGGTATGTCCCTCGCGCACGCGCTTGCCCGGACGAATCAGCGTCTCCCACACGTCGTCGCCGTAGGGCTTTAAAAGAAGCATTTCAACGCTGCCCCCGCTTCCCTGCTTTTTGCCGTAAAGCCTGGCCGGAATAACGCGCGTATTGTTCAAAACGAGCACGTCGTTCGGCTTTAAATAATCAAGAACATCGTAAAAATGCCTGTGCTCAAGCTCGCCTGTCGCTTTGTCCATATGAAGAAGCCTTGACGACTGTCTGTCGGCAAGCGGACGCTGCGCTATAAGCTCCTCGGGCAGATAATAATCAAAATCGCTGACCGCGTATTTGGGTATAAGTCTGTTCATTTAATAATGCGCTCTTTTCCTGTCAGTTTAAAACGTCGATTACGGTGCCTTTAAAATAGTGCGTGAGAATCTGTTCAAAATTATATCCCTGAAGCGCCATGCCCTTCGCGCCCTCCTGACTCATTCCCACGTTGTTTCCGAAGCCCGTTCCCGTTATTGTATACGTGTCGCCGCTTCCGCCCGTTCTCGACACGGTCTGATTGCCGCTTTGCGTCATAACGCTTACGGCGTCTTTATTCATCTGCGTAACCTCGCCGCTTCCGCTGATAACGGACGCCGTGAACGCGCCTACGGCGATATTGCTTGTCCCGCCCGAGCTTTTTGCGTATACCGACGACGCTCCGCCGCCCGAGCCCGTTATCGTAAAGCGCTGCGAATGAACGTAAGGCGACAGCTTGATGCGCGCCGTCTCTTTCGTTATCGTCACGGTCTTTCCTTCCGTATCGACAGCCGTTACCGCGTAAACGTTTCCCGCATCGGTGAATTTGCTCACATAAAAGCTTTCAATCTCGCCTATGTCATATCCGCCCGCAACGAGCTTTGCCCTTACCTCCTCTTTCGTAAGAGTCGTTGACCATCTGCCGTAAGTCGCTTTGTCAAGATCCTCATACGGCGACTCGACGGCTACGAGATACGGCACGGCCGCAAACCAGACGTTTTCGGCGTTTTCCGTATATCCTCCGCTTGACGCGTGATAGTAAAGCTCGGCAAGCTTGCCGCCGTATGTAAGCACCATGCTGTCGGTCTGGTCCACGGCCGCATCGGAATTCGCGCCCGCCTTGGCCGTTCCTCCGTAGACCTGGCAGTGCGTACCGTCACAGACCATGAAGCCCTCGGATTTATGCTTGTTTATATTCTGATAAAGATAATTCCTTGCGGCCACCGCCTGCGCCTTCAATGCCTCAACGGGCCAGCCGTTGCTCATTTCGTAGGGCACGACGCCCTTTAAATAATCCTGCACCGAAACCATATTTATAAGGTTAAGCTTGCCGGAGGAATTGCGGTACATAAGAAAGCTGCCAAAGTATTCGGTGCTGCCGTTCTTCATTTTCGGCTTCGTCCCGTGATTTGCGGGTGACAAGTAAAACGAGTTGACACCGTTTATTTCAAGCTCGAATATTATCTTCTGAGTATTCATGTCTATTACGGAGAATCCGTAGGCTGTGCCGCCCGCGCCCGATGAGCCGACGCCCGTATTTTCGGTATATTCCGCCGCCGCGTCGTTTGCCGCGTTTATCGTCGTAAAGCTTCCGAAGCGCGCCCTGTACGCGCCGTCAACGTAGGCGACGAATCCGCCGAGCGGCGCCGCCGCGTTATATGCCTCGTTCTGCGAGCCGTAGGCTGCGTCGAGCTGAACGTGATATGCTCCGATGTCCGTTCCCGACGAAAGCGCGTTGTTCGATATGCTGTAACTCTTATCGTTTGCCACGGCAACGTAGCGCGCGCCCGATTCATAGACGATTTTCGCGTTGTCGCCCGAGTCGAGATATCCGAAGCTCATGCCGCCGTCGTCATAAAAGACGTTATAGCTGTCTTTTGCCTCGCTTCCGTATATAAGGCCCACCTTGGCGGTCATATTCTTCTTATAATCAAGCGCAAAAGCCGAAGGCAGCGCCATTGTCAAAATCACTGTTATGCATAACAGCACTGAGATTATCTTCTTCATATAAATATCGCCTCGATTCAGACAGAAGCCGAAAACGGATTTTTCGAAAAATTTTATAAAGTAATTGACAGCTTAAAAAAATAATGCTACATTATATAGTAATAATATGAAAACAGCATATATTTGATAGAGGTGCGTTTTTTATCAGTACTCGCGTACGGATACCGAAAAATCATACGATGCGACGAAAGGAAGGAACGCCGAAGGGGATGCTTTTTTCGGACGCATTGCCCTGGGTGCACGGTAAATAACCGTGCAACTGTCATCAAAAATTGATGGAGAGCTATCAGCTTCTGTTTTTTGTGTCGTTTGCCGCGGTTTTTTGCGGTATTACGGTTTACATTTTACAGTAAAGCCGCCGGTTTTTCAACCGGTTTTTTTATTATTAAAGTTCAAATAATGCGGTAATTTGTGTTACTTGCGCAAGTCGCCGCCAAAGAATAACGTTGGAGGGTCAATTATGAAAAAGTACAATGTAGCGGTAGTCGGCGCGACCGGCATGGTAGGAAGAACCTTTTTAAAGGTATTGGAGGAAAAACAGCTCCCCGTTGAGAATTACTATCTTTTCTCCTCTTATCGCTCGGCAGGCAAAAAGATTGAATTCATGGGTAAGGAATACACCGCGATCGAGCTTACCGAAACCGCAATGGACGGCAAAAACATAGATATCGCGCTCTTCTCCGCAGGCGGCAGCACGAGCGAGAAGTTCGCGCCCATCTTTGCGAAAAAAGGCGCCGTAGTTATCGACAATTCCTCGGCATGGCGCATGAATCCCGAGGTGCCGCTCGTTGTTCCGGAGGTAAACCCCGACGACTTAAAGTGGCACAAGGGCATAATAGCAAACCCCAACTGCTCCACCATTCAGGCCGTGGTAGCGTTAAAGCCGCTTGACGACAAGTACGGCATAAAGCGAATAGTATATTCGACGTATCAGGCCGTATCCGGCGCGGGCCTCGCAGGCTGGATGGACCTCGAAGAGGGTCAGAAGGGCAATCCCCCCAAGAAGTTCGCACACCCCATTTACAACAACTGCCTCCCCCACATCGACGTATTCTTAGAGAACGGATACACGAAGGAAGAGGAAAAGATGATAAAGGAAACGAGAAAGATACTCGGCCGCCCCGACCTCAAGGTTACGGCGACCACGGTAAGAGTTCCCGTATTCAACAGCCATTCCGAATCGATAAACGTAGAGTTCGAGCGTCCGTTCGATCTTGCTGAGTTAAAGGATATCCTCACCAAAGCTCCCGGCGTAGTCGTAGAGGACGATCCCGCAAACAACGTTTATCCCCTCGCAATAAACGCAACGGGCCACGACGAGGTATTCGTAGGCAGAATCCGCCGCGACGAATCCGTCGACAACGGCATCAATATGTGGGTAGTTGCCGACAACATCAGAAAGGGCGCAGCAAGCAACGCCGTACAGATTGCCGAGACCATGATAAAGAACGGCATAATCTAAGCAGTTTTTAAATATAATTTAAGGCTGTATTTTTAGATTTCTCTATAAATCTTTAAAAAGGAGAAAAAACATGAAAAAGACAATTTTCAAGGGAGCGGGCGTCGCTATCGTCACTCCCTTCACCGAAGACGGAATAAACTTTAAGGAGCTCGGCCGCCTCATTGACTTCAACATAGCCGGCGGCACCGACGCAATCATAATCTGCGGCACTACCGGCGAAGCCGCAACGATGAACGACGAGGAGCACAAGGCGGCGATAAGCTTTGCCGTAGAACATACGAACAAGCGCATACCCGTTATCGCGGGCACCGGCTCCAACGATACGGCATATTCCATAGAGCTTTCAAAGTATGCAGAGAGTGCGGGCGCGGACGGCCTTCTCATGGTAACGCCCTACTACAACAAGACCACCCAGAAGGGTCTCGTTAAGCACTTCATGCGCATTGCCGATTCGGTTAATACGCCGATAATCGTTTACAACGTACCGAGCCGCACGGGCCTCAATATCCAGCCCAAAACGTATCTCGAGCTTTCAAAGCATCCGAATATCGTTGCGACGAAGGAAGCGAACTCAAACATCGCAGAGATTGCCAATACGCGCCATTTATGCGGCGACGAGCTCAATATGTACTCGGGCAACGACGATCAGATAGTGCCTATCCTCTCTTTGGGCGGCATCGGCGTTATCTCCGTTCTCTCTAATGTTCTGCCCCGTCAGACGCACGACATTTGCCGGCTTTTCTTCGACGGCAAAATAAAGGAAAGCGCAGCTCTGCAGCTTGAAATGATGGACCTTGTGGGCGCGCTCTTCTGCGAGACCAACCCCATCCCCGTTAAGACCGCGCTTGGTCTCATGGGATATGACGTAGGCCCGCTTCGCATGCCGCTTTGCGAAATGGAAGGCGCAAATCTTGAGAGACTCAAGACCGCGCTTAAGAACGCAGGCGTTTTAAAGTAAATAAGCCTTTACCAAAGGATGTGAAAATATGAATAACGCAACAAAGATATTACTGTCCGGCTGCAACGGCAAAATGGGACGCGCGATCTCCCGTCTCGCCTCTATGGACGACAGCGTTGAAATAGTCGGCGGACTCGATATCAACACCGCCGAGGAATTCGGCTACCCCGTTTTCAGCGAGCCCGGCAAGGTTAACGTCGACTGCGACGTTATCGTGGACTTTTCGAACCACGCCGCATTGGAGGGTGTATTGGAGCTTGCAAGAAGCAAAAAAATACCCGCCGTTATCGCGACCACCGGCCTTCTCGCAACTCAGATTGAGCTTATGCATGAGAGCGCGAAATACGTGGCGATATTCCACAGCGCGAATATGTCGATAGGCGTAAATCTGCTTATAGACCTGGTGCAGAGAGCCGCGCGCGCCCTCGGCGAAGACTTCGATATAGAGATTGTCGAAAAGCACCACAATCAGAAGCTTGACGCGCCCAGCGGAACGGCGCTTGCAATCGCCGACGCTCTCAAGGAAGTGCGCGACTGCGAGACTCAGTACGTATACGAGCGTCAGTCGGTGCGCCGCAAGAGAACGACGAGCGAGATAGGCATTCATTCCATTCGCGGCGGCAACATCATAGGCGATCACGACGTGCTTTTCTGCGGCCAGAACGAAGTGATAACCGTATCCCACAGCGCTGCCTCCCGCGACGTATTCGCGACGGGCGCTTTGAGAGCGGCAAAGTTTATTGCGAAAAAGCCCGCCGGACTTTACAGCATGAACGACCTTATTAACGAATGACTTTCACCGAAAGGAGTGCGCCGTAATGCTTGATATGGATAAAATTCTTACGAAACTTACAGGCGAAGAGGAGATAACGCTGATAACGCTTAACAATATCCCCGCCGATATGAAGCTCATGTGCGATATTTTCGAGGCCTTCACCCGCGAGCGCGTCGTGCTCGATATGATAAGCCAGACAGCCCCGACGGGCGGTCACATAAGCGTTTCGTTTACATTGAACGACAACGATCTGCCGCGCGCGATAAAGATAATGAGCACGTTCAAATCAAAGCTCCCCTCTCTTCGCAGCGACGTAAACCCCGGAAACGCCAAAATCGTCTTCTACGGCGAGCGCATGAAGGATAATTACGGCGTGGCGGCTTACGTTATGAGGCTTTTTGCGGACAACAATATAATGCTTAAGCTTATAACGACCTCCGACAATGATATATCGTGTCTGCTTTCCAAGGACGATTACGAATATATCTACGACGTTGCCGCAAAGGCGCTCAAAATCAACTGAATATAAAAAAATGCCGTGCGCACCCTATATGGATGCGCACGGTTTCTTTATGCCCAAAATTTTAAAGCTTCAAGTCCCTTAAAACGAATGCGCTCAAAACAATCGCAATTATACAGCATACGCCCGCGCTGATGAACGCTACTCTGTATCCGCCAAGATAATCTATAATAAAGCCCCACAGTGCAGCGCCCGCTCCTATGCCAATATCGAACGAGGCATAATAAGTTGCGTTTGCGCTTCCGCGCCTGTCTATCGGCGCATGCTTTACAACGAGCGCGTTAGTCGTCGGCAGCGCGGCGCCAACGCCTATGCCGTATATTACCGAACAGATTATAAGGTGGGTAAAGCTATTTAATTGCGAAAGCGAGAACAGCGCGGCGGAGAATATCGCAAGGCTCGGTATCATTATAACAAGCGTATGTACCCTGCCGAAAAGCCGGCTCGTAAGAACGCGTACGATCAGTATGACAACGGCTGTTGCCGTATAGAACATACCGGGGTTTTCAATCCCCAGCGATATTGCGAAGGACGGCATGAACGAAAGCACGCAGCTCATGCTCATAGCAAGCAAAAGCACGACGAGCGACGGACGAAATACCGTTTTCTCAAATATTCTCCATATGAGCGGCACCTTTTCTTCGGACTCCCCGCCCGATTCGGCCCCGGTGATTTCAAATTCTTCGGGGTGCTCCTTTTTATATTCCTCAAATCTTTCGCGCGCCTTCTTTTCATAGTTAAGCGTCATGATTATCACGAGCGCGGCTATCATCGCAAGACCCGACACGGCAAACATCGGCGAATACACGCCGCCGGTCATTAAGGAAAGCGCAAGCGCGGGGCCGACCGAGGTCGCTGCCGTAGCCGTAAGCCCGAAATACGCGATGCCCGCCGAGAGCCGCTTCTCTGGCAGCACGTCGGCCGCTATCGTACCGTTCGCCGTCGATACGCAGGCTATGCCCACGCCCTGAAGCACGCGAAACGCCATGACGAGATACACGTTCATCGAAAGGATGTATACGAGCGTTCCCGAGAGGAACACGAAAATACCGAACACCGTGACTACCCTTCGGCCTTTAGTGTCGCAAATCCGCCCCACGAACGGCCTTGAGCAGAGCGCCGCAAGCGTAAGAAGACCCGTCATAACTCCCGCCTGGCTCGGGCTGCCGCCGAGTACGATAACGTAGTAAGGCAGCGTTGAGCCTATCATCTGCTGAGAAATATTGCAAAGGGTCGCTATTATGAATATTCTTATAAAGTCACTGTTCCAAAGCCGCTCGCTTACTTCAATAAACGCGCTCGGAACGCCGCCGGACTTAGCCAAATAAAGTCCCCCAATACAGGCATAAAATTACATTGATGATTCAAGTTAAAAGGGCGAACAGCGCCGCCCCGTTTAACCTTTATAGCTTTATTGTTATTTCATTCTTGCGGGTCCCGCAATTATGAGAAGCGTTCTGTAGGAGTCTCCGTCCTTGCAGCTGCTTACGGCTACCTGAGTATAATCAGTATCCTTGAGCGTGGACCAGAGCGACTCGTCGTGCGTTGCGTTTTGTATTATCCACGTCGGATTGGAGCTTCTGTCAAGGCATATTTCCTTTTCCTTAACAAAATACTGAACGCCGAGCTTTTCAAACATAGCGCGTCTGTCCTCGCCGTAGGAGAGCGTATCCATATTGTCGCTTCTCCAAACGTTCATAAGCTGACGCTCATAGATTCTGTAGTTGCATACGATGCTTAAGTCATTGCTCCACGTAAGGCTGCGCTCGCCCTTCTGAACAAGCGTATCGTTTAAAGCAACGTATACGTTCTGTGCAAATCTCTCTTCGTCGATATAGAAGCTGTCAGCCGTTACCGACGCGTCGATGGGCTTTAAAAGGCCCGCGATCTTCGCCTTGATATCGGAGAGCTGCATGGGCGATGCGGTCTTATATATCAGAGTGGCATTGTAAGTGTCAGCCCAGTTTACGGTATAGCCCAAAAGCTCGGCAACGTAGCGCGCGGGCAGCAGCGTATTGCCTTTTTCCGAAAGCACCGGAGCCGTATCCATGCGGTATGCAAGCTCGTCGATATAGTTTACTTCCCTGTAGATTGCGGAATTGCCAATCTGATACTTGAGCTTGAAGCTCGGGTCGTCATTCTTCGTAACGATTATCTTCTGACCCTCGCTGATCCATTCCACCGTGCAGTTAAGCGACTCGGTAAGAATGCGGAACGGAACCATCGTTCTGCCGTCGATTATGCGCGGCGCTTCCACAAGATCGGTTTCGACGCCGTTAATATAGGCTTTGTCGTTGCCCGTCTGGAATACCAGCTCGGCCGACGCAGGCGCAGTGCCCGCCGCTCCCGCAGGCAGCAGTGCAAAGGAGAAGCAGATGGCAGCCGCCAACAATAAACATAAAACTTTTCTTTTCATATTGAACCTCCACCTCATTTAATTATTATCTTTATAAATGTTTTTTTACCTTTCTTGACAATTATAAACCCGTCCTTAAAATCATCGCGGCTCACGGTCTTGTCTATCGCCGCCACCTTCACGTCGTTTACCGATATGCCTCCCTGATTTACGAGACGTCTCGCCTCCCCTTTTGAAGGAGCAAGTGCGGACAGCACAAGCAAGTCGAGTATGCCTATACTGCCGTCGGGCATCGCGTCGCCGGACAGCTCGAACGTGGGCATATTGTCGCTTACGCTTCCGGCCGCAAAGAGCGCCTTTGCCGCCTCATCGGCCTTTTTCGCCTCCTCGGTGCCGTGGATAAGCTCGGTAAGCTCAAACGCCAGCACCTCTTTTGCTTTGTTTATATCCTTGCCCTCAAGCTTTGAAAGCTTTTCTATCTCTGAAAGCGGCAGGAACGTAAGCATCTTTAAGCATTTTATAACGTCCGCGTCGTCCACGTTGCGCCAATACTGATAAAAGTCGTACGGCGGAGTCTTTTCCGGGTCGAGCCATACAGCGCCGCTCGCCGTTTTGCCCATCTTCTTGCCCTCGGAATTCTGAAGCAGAGTTATCGTCATGGCGTAAGCGTCCTTGCCGAGCTTTCGTCTTATAAGCTCGGTGCCGCCCAGCATATTGCTCCACTGGTCGTCGCCGCCGAACTGCATATTGCAGCCGTATTTCTGATAGAGATAATAAAAGTCGTACGACTGCATTATCATATAGTTGAACTCAAGGAACGACAGTCCCTTCTCCATGCGCTGCTTGTAGCATTCGGCTCTGAGCATATTGTTGACCGAGAAGCACGCGCCTACCTCCCTAAGCAAATCCACGTATTTCAAATCGAGCAGCCAGTCGGCGTTGTTTACGGCTATGGCCGCATTTTCGCCCTCAAAGCTTATGAACTTCGTCATCTGCGCCTTAAAGCGTTCACAGTTTTTCATTATGACGTCGTAGGACATCATGGCGCGCATATCCGTTCTGCCCGAGGGGTCGCCCACGTGTCCCGTGCCGCCGCCCAAAAGCACGATAGGCTTGTTTCCCGCCATCTGAAGGCGTTTCATAAGGCAAAGCGCCATAAAATGTCCCACGTGCAGCGAATCCGCCGTCGGGTCAAAGCCTATATAAAAGATCGCCTTGCCGTTGTCCACAAGCTCTCTTATCTCGTTTTCATCCGTGACCTGTGCAATAAGTCCTCTGTCCTTCAACTCCTGAAAAATGCCCATTGTTTGATTATCCTCACTTTAATTTTTTGTTTTTCTTATTTCTTCCTTTGTGCGCTGCGCCATTGAAAGCATCTCCTCGGCATTGACGAGCGAAACGGTCGTTATCCTGTCCCCGCCCGTTATCCGCGCGATCTCATGCAGCCGCTCCTCGGAAGATAATTCATGCACGTTTGTTTTTGTCGTTTTCCCGTCGGTGCTTTTTTCTATATAGAAATGGCAGTCGGCCATCAGCGCAAGCTGCGACAAATGCGTGACGCACAGCACCTGCTTATATCCCGCCGTTTCATACAGCGCGTTCGCGACCTTTACGGCAGCGC
The DNA here is from genome assembly GCA_017513095.1 of Clostridia bacterium. Taxonomy (GTDB): domain Bacteria; phylum Bacillota; class Clostridia; order Oscillospirales; family RGIG577; genus RGIG577. Next base: position 20,894 of record JAFWDJ010000007.1, read on the forward strand.
GTCCGCTTATGCCCGCGTCTATCTCGTCGAACACGAGTGTGCCCGTGGGCTCGCTGTCGAAAAGCACGTTTATCATCGCAAGCATTATCCTCGAAAGCTCACCGCCGGAGGCTATCTTCGAAAGGGGCTTCAAATCCTCGCCGGGGTTCGGCGAAATCAAAAATTCCACGCTGTCGGCGCCGCGCGGCGTAAACCTTTCGGGGCTTTCCCCGGTCTTGATATCTACCTTAAATCTCACCTTCGACATATCGAGATATGAAAGCTTCTTCGTTATGCCGGTCTCAAGCCGGCGCGCCGCCTTCTGTCTTTGGGCTGTCAGCCTTTCAGCCGCGGTCCGAAGCTCGCCTTCGGCCGCTTTAAGCTCTCCGCGAAGGCGTTCGCGCTTCGCATCGGCAAACACTATGTCGTCAAGCTGAGCCTTGCATTCGTCCAGATACTTTAAAATATCCTCGATGCTTCCGGCGTACTTTCTTTTAAGGCGCGATATCTCGTCCTGACGCGCGATTATCTCGTCGATCTCCTCGTCGGAAAAGTCAAATTCGTCTTTTTTCGATGCGACGGACATCGCGATATCCTCGATCTCGAGGGATACCGATTCAAGCCGCCGTGCGTACTCTAAAAGCTCATCGTCGTCGCGCGCGGGTATCAAAAGCTCGTTTTTCGCCTCATATACGGCGTTGTACGCGCTCGTTTCGTTTTTTTCGCCGCCGTAGAGCAAATCATACGCCGCATCTATGGCCGAAATGAACTTTTTTGCGTTTGATATCTTCTTTTTGCGCGCGGCAAGCTCTTCATCCTCGCCCGGCGTAAGCTGCGCGGCCTCTATTTCATCTATACAGAATTTTAGATAATCGACCTTTGCGGCCTTCTCGCGCTCGTCCGTATCAAGAGACGAAAACTCTCGCGAAAGCTCATGAAACCTTTTATACTTCTCCGAATAATCCGCCTGCGTCTGTGTATCGCCCGCGAACCTGTCAAGAAGCGAAAGATGGCGCTTGTTCTCCAAAAGGCCGCTCGCGTCGTGCTGTCCGTGGATGTTTACGATATCCGACATCACGCTTTTAAGCGTCGATACGGTGGTCGGGCGCGAATTTATACGCACTGTATTTTTTCCGTCTGCAAAAATTTCCCTTTCAACAAAAAGCCTGCCGTCCTCATCTAAAGACACGCCCGCTTCGGACATATCGGAAATCACAGCTTCCGGAATACCTGAAATAATCGCGCTTACAAACGCGGACTTCTTCCCCGTGCGTATAAGCTCCCTTTGAGCCCTGCCGCCAAGGAGCATGCCGATTGAATCTATTATTATGGATTTGCCCGCTCCCGTCTCTCCGGTAAGCACGTTCATACCCTCCGAAAAGGCGATATCGAGCGACTCTATCAAGGCTACGTTCTCGATATGTATGGCTTCAATCATTTTTAGTCTGCTTTCTTTTCATGCGTTAAGCTTTGCCGCCTGCTCTTTTGAAAAGCTGACCGCGTCTTCATCCGTGCGGAATACTATGAATATAGTATCGTCGCCCGCAAGCGTTCCGAGTATCTGCGAAATGTTCATCGAATCTATAGCCGCCGCCGCGCCCGATGCAAGACCGGTCAGAGTCTTTATTACGACCATGTTTCCGGCGCAGTCTATATTAGTCACGCATTCACGGAAGATGGATTCAAGCTTTTTTTGCATTTTGTCCTCCGTCTCGACGGAGCGCGCGGAGTATTTGTAGCGTCCGGAGGCGTCAAGGACCTTCAGGATGCGAAGCTCCTTTATATCTCTCGATATCGTCGCCTGCGTCACGTCGAAGCCCTCTTCTTTAAGCTTGTCCGCCAGGTCCTCCTGAGTTTCAACGCTGTATTTATCTATAAGCTCCAATATTTTAAACTGACGTTTGTTTTTCAAAATTTCACACCCTCTCTCTTAACTTCTGGCGAAGGATAGTGTAAAAATTGCGGTTTTTAACACGTATAAGTTTAAGCTCAAGCTTTGAGCGCGACACCTGTACCGTGTCGCCTATCAAAAGCCTGCCGTATTTATTGCCGTCCGCCGAAAGATATGCCTCTCTGTCGCCCTCGCCCGTGACTTTTATCTGGAATGTGGACATTATCGACATTACAATCGGTATCGAAACAAGCGAATGCGGACAGACCGGAGTTATCACAACGCTCGGCGTCTTCGGCTCCATAACGGGGCCGCCCGCCGACAGCGAATAGGCCGTCGAGCCCGTCGGCGTCGCAACTATCATGCCGTCCGCCCGAAATTCGTTTACCAAAATCCCGTCCGCGTAAAACGACAGGTCGACGGGGTGCGCTATAAGGCTTTTTGAAATAACGGCTTCGTTCAATGCGGTTATCTGTTTTATCGTTTCACCGCTTCTTATTACGGAAATGTCAAGCATCGCGCGCGTGTCGAACGTAAACTTTCCCTCGAACACCTTTTTAAGCTCGTCACGTTCATCGGCGTCAAGCTCGACAAGATAGCCAAGGTTGCCGATGTTTATTCCCAGCACGGGAATGTCAAGCGCCGCCGCACGCGTCGCCGCAGCGATCAGCGTTCCGTCTCCGCCAAGCGTTATTATGAAGTCTATCTCGGATGAGACTTCCTCCAGAGCGGCGAATTTTATGTTCAAAGCGTTAAGCTCGGGCTTATGCCTGTATTCAAGAAAGCTTTCGCCTCCCGCTTCTTCTATCGTCTTTGTTATGGAAAGCACGGCGTCGCGCCACTGAGGCTTGCCGGTATTCGGTATTATAAAAGCCTTTTTCAAAAAAATGCCTCCCAACAAAAATCTATGCGTCCTTATCGGCTTTGAAAGCCTCGTGAGAATCGCGCACAAGCTTCCCTGTATCTATTTCAAATTTCCCTTCGGGAGCGCGTTTCTCTATATACATAAGATATTCTATATTTCCCTCGGGGCCGCGTATCGGCGAATAATATACTCCAAGTATACTAAATCCCGTTTCCTGCGCCTCCGAAAGCACCTTTTTTATGACCTGCTCATGGACGCTCATATCGCGCACGACGCCTTTTTTCCCCACGGCCTCGCGCCCCGCCTCGAACTGAGGCTTTATAAGGCATACGGCGCGCCCGCCCTCGCGAAGCGTTTTATACAAAACGGGAAGCACGAGCTTAAGCCCTATGAACGAAACGTCGACCGTTCCGAAGTCGAGCCGTCTTTCAAGCACGCCGTCGTCGAAGTAGCGAATATTCGTGCGTTCTATGTTCACGACGCGCTCGTCGGTGCGAAGCTTCCATGCAAGCTGGCCGTAGCCCACGTCCACGGCATAGACTTTTTTCGCGCCGTGCTTTAACATACAGTCGGTAAATCCGCCCGTGGAGGCGCCTATGTCTATGGCGTACACGCCGCTTAAGTTTATATCGAAGCAATCTATCGCGCCCTGAAGCTTTAATCCCCCGCGGCTTACGAATTCAAGCTTTTTTCCTCTTATCTCTATTTCGGCGTTCTCGTCCACGCTCTGCCCCGGCTTATCAATCCTCTCGCCGTTTGCAAAAACTATGCCCGCCATTATAAGCGCCCTTGCTTTCTCGCGGCTTTCCGAAAGGCCCCTCTCGAAAACAAGAATGTCTATCCTTTTTTTCACTTTATGTTTCCTTTTTCAAAGCCAAATCTTTCGCGTCTGCTTTTTTCGTGCGTCTTTTGTTAAGCTTCGCCGGCGCGGCTATGCGTATAATGCTCTCCGCCATAAGTCCGACGTAATAGATTATCGTATTGGAATATCCGAGCGCAATGCTCTTTCCCAGAGCCTTGCCGCCTATCGTGAGCGCCGCAACAATGCTTGTGAGCAGCAGGTTTATTATTACCGTATTTTTGACCCACGTAAAGGTCAGCGCAAAATATCCCACGATGACCACGACAGCGCCGCCGCTTATTATTCCCGTTATATCGCCTATTACGTCGTTGCAGAAATTCGACACCTTGCCCGCCTGCGCGATTATCTTAAGCGCGTATTTCGCCCCCGGCACCTTTCTTGACGCCATGGAGTGAAACGGCGTGGAATTTGCGGCCGTTACGGCCGTTCCCACTATGTCGAAAAGCACGCCCAAAAGTATAAATACAAACAGTATGACAAGCGCGCCCACAAGGGATACGCCCGCAAGCGCTCTGTTCGAAACGAAAGACAGGCAAAACGAAGCGATAAGCGCAACTATTACGACTATGATCGCCCATCGGCTGTCCGACTTGCGCTTCGGTGAGGCAAGCGAACGGATTATCCGCTTATGCTTCTTTATTCTGTCCCTTATATTAGGCCCGCTCGTATCTTCGTCGTCGGACGCTTCTTTAGACGCTTCCAATTAAAGCTCCTCCATTGTATTAAAAGTAATAGTGGCGGTATACAGAGTAAATCTTACGGCTTTGGTCAAGTTGGATTTCCCATGCGGCTGCCCGCTGTCGCCAAACGGGTGGTTTCCCTTTAGAGCCCCATATGCCGCGTCGCCGACGGCATGACTTGATTGCCACTTAGTCCGTACCTCAATCCCCCGCATACCTCAAAATGAACAGCTTAGAGGTTTTCCCAAACGGTCTTATCTGTTTTTTATCCTCTTTTGCAAACAGGGTTTCAGGCTGCATTAGCCCCGCGTCCTTGGCCAAAGACTTGGGGCCTGTCTTCCGTTCACCGCTGTTCACTCAAGGCAGGCTACTCTGCACACAGCAAAAAACCGCAATGCAGGTTTAATCCCGGTTCGTAGTCTGTCCGGTCAACTAATGATCGTGTATAGGCAGACTACAAAGTCGGGTCTCCATGATAAAAGGGTCAGTTCCGTATGCCATTACAGGCTGCCCTTAAATCCAACACTCGTGGTGTTACTCCCAGCACCCACCCAAAACTGGGCGTTTTAAGCAAGCACAAGAAGCTTCATCGATATGCCCTTTAACGGATTTTTAGCCCCGTCTTCAAAACAAAAAGCTCCGACTAAGAATACTGCGCCACTATATCTTATTATCGTATTGTATCATACATTCGATGTATAATCCATACCTTTTTACAAAGATTATAAAAAAACAAATGCGGAAAAGCATAGTCGCTCCCGCATTTGTCGAAAAAGCAAATCAAATCAGCATCATGCGAGCATAAAGATAAGGGCGATAACTATGCCCAAAACGGCTCCGGCGCCGACCTGAGCAGGCGTGTGCCCGAGTATCTCCTTAAGCTGCATCTGCATAAATTCCGGCTCCATGTCCTCCCACGCGTCCATCATCTTGTTTAGAACCTTGGCCTGCTCGCCCGCCGCGCGCCTTACGCCCGCCGCGTCGTACATTACCACGCACGCCAGAGCCGCCGCCAGCGCGAACTGCGTTGAGGCAAAGCCGTCCTTGAAGGCGATGCAGATTGCAAGCGCGGCCACGAAGGCCGAATGCGAGCTCGGCATACCGCCCGAATTCATGAACTTGCGAATGTCGAACGTCTTCTCTGTAACGAGCGTTATTATCATTTTTATGACCTGCGCGATGAACCACGACAAGAACGCGGCGTCAAACGCAATATTGGAAGTTATGAAGATAAAGAATTCCTTCATGCTCTCACCCCGAAGCAGCGGCTGCCTTGCAGCCTTTAAATGCAAAAAATCAATGATCTCTGTTTAAAAGAAAATCGGTCAGGTACATAAGAAAATCGTTGTCGGGTATGTCCTTTAAGCTGGTCTTCGCCTTATTCGTAACCTCGACAAGCTTCTTTTTCGCGCCGTTTACGCCGTAAAACGTAACGTACGTGCTCTTGTTGCTCTTTTCGTCGCGGCCGACGGCCTTGCCGAGCTTTTCGGTGTTTCCTTCAACGTCAAGAATGTCGTCTTTTATCTGAAAACCGAGGCCGATATGACCAGAATACTCCGTTGCGGCGTCGTAGAGCGGGCCCTCAGTCACGCCGGCCGCGATGCAGCCGAGCTGTACGGAGGCCTTTATCATCGCGCCCGTCTTCATCTTATGAAGCTTGTCAAGCTTCTCTATCGGAATTTTTATGCCCTCCGATTTGAGGTCAATGACCTGTCCGCCCACCATGCCTTCGCTTCCGACAGCCTCGGCCAGCACCCGAACGGCCTTGACAACGTGCTCCGCGGGAATCTTTTCGGCCGATCTCGTCATATACTCGAACGCCTTCAGAATAAGAGCGTCTCCCGCAAGAACTGCCATCGCCTCGCCGAACACCTTATGGTTCGTGGGCTTGCCGCGTCTTAAATCGTCGTCGTCCATGCAGGGCAGGTCATCGTGAATGAGCGAAGAAGTATGTATCATCTCAAGCGCTGCCGCAAAAGGCATGGCCGCGCCTACGTCGCCGCCGAGCGCGCGGCAGAATTCAAGGCACAGCATGGGTCTTATGCGCTTTCCGCCCGCCGTAAGGCTGTAGATCATCGCGTCGTTGATCTCTTTATGAAAGCCCTCGATGGGAGTTATCACGCAATCAAAATATTCCGTGAGCATCTGAGTGTAAAATTCAAATCTGTTTTCGGGAGTCATAATCATTATCCTTTCTTTGTTTAAATTGTGCTTAAAATCAGTTTTCTTCGGAAGCCTCGCCCTCTTCGGTGTCCCCCTTTGAGAGCAGCATATTTACCTTCAGCTCCGCCTCGTCAAGGGTCTTTTTGCACAGCTTTGAAAGCGCGACGCCCTGTTCGAACGTTTTTATCATTTCATCAAGGGGCATATCGCCCTTTTCAAGCGCTTTAACTATTTCATCAAGTTTTTTTATATTCTCTTCAAAGCTCGCTTTTTTAGGCATTCTTTTCATCCTCCGTCCCCGGCTTATTTTTCACTTTCGTCGTGCGCGCCTCTAAGATTACGCGGTCAAGATAAACCTTTATATCGCCGCCCGCTTCGATGTCGTCCGCCGACTTTATCATGCGTCCGTCGGCCGTCGTTGTAACGGAATATCCGCGTGCGAGCACTGACATCGGGTCGAGCGCGTGAAGCTTTTTTGAAAGCGCGTCGTGAGCGTGTATGCGGTTTTTGAGCGCCGCGTCGAACGCGCGCGTCATCTTGTCCTCAAGATGCTGCGCCGCCATTATCCTGTCCTGCATCATCCGCTCGGGATGCGCGAACACAAAGCTGCCCGCAAGTCTCTCGTATGTATTCTTCTGAAAATTCACCTTTGCCGTAAGCGACGCCGACATCGAGCTCTGCGCTTTCTTAAGATAATTATATATATCGTCGAAATTCGGCACCGCAAGCTCCGCCGCAGCCGACGGAGTGGGCGCACGCAGATCCGCCGCAAAGTCGCATATCGTAAAATCCGTCTCGTGCCCCACGGCCGATATCACGGGTATCTCAGACGCCGCGACAGCGCGGGCAAGCCCCTCGTCGTTGAAGGCCCACAGCTCCTCAATGGAGCCGCCGCCGCGTCCTATGATTATCGTATCGCACAGCTTATGCTCGTTTAAGTAATTTACGCCCGCGATAAGCTCGGCCGGAGCCTGCGGCCCCTGAACGAGCGCGGGATATATGAGTATCTCGCACAGTGGGAAGCGGCGTCCCAGAATGTTCTGCATATCGCGAAGCGCCGCGCCCGTAGGCGACGTCACGATGCCTATTCGCATAGGCATACGCTTTATTTTTCGCTTTTTCGCCTTGTCGAAAAGCCCCTCGCTCTCAAGCTTCTTTTTAAGCTGTTCGAAGGCGAGATAAAGGCTTCCCTCGCCCTCCGGCGTCATGCGGTCGATGTAAAGCTGATACTGGCCGTCGCGCTCGAATACAGATATGCGCCCCGACGCTATCACCTTCATGCCGTTTTCAGGCCTGAACTTAAGCTTTGACGCGCTTGAGCGAAACATTACGGCCCGCACGAGCGCGCCCTCGTCCTTTAAGGACATATAAATATGACCCGACGAATGTATCTTGCAGTTCGATATCTCACCGCTGACCGACACGTTTGAAAGCACGGGATTGGCGTCGACAAGCTGCTTTATGAATTTGTTAAGCTGCGTTACGCTAAGTATTTTTCTTTCCTCAGCCACTTTTCTTACTCCTCAGATCGCTTAGATACGCGCCGTAGGCGCATCCGAGCGCATTATCGCCCGAAAGCGCGGGCGAAACGAAATAAACGTCCGAAAGTCTCTGTCTCATTACGTCTCTTAAATATCCGTTTGCGCTGACTCCGCCCACGAAAAGCACGGGAAGCGGCGTTTCAAGCGCCAAAAGCGCCGAAAGCAGCGTATCCGTCACGGCCTTTATCGCGTAGGCAGAAATCTCAGGCGCCGGTGCGCCCGAGGCATGAAGCTTCTCTATGATATTCTGATGCCCCGACAGATTGAAATACGTGCCCTTAAGCGAGGTCTTTACCTTTATGTCGTCTATAGGATAGCCCTCCGAGATTTTTTCAAGCTCCGCGCCGCACGGGAACGAAAGCCCGAGCATAACGCCCGCGCGGTCGATAAGCTGGCCCGCGTTTATATCGAGCGTGCCGCCGATGCGCGAAATTTGAAGCTTTCCCATATCGTTTTTTACGAAAAGTATCTCGCTCGTACCGCCCGAAAGATGCACCGTTATAAATTCGGGCATATTAAGAAGGCTTTCTTCGTTTTCGTACATGCCCGCCAGAGTATGCCCCGCCTGATGCGAAAGCTTATAAACGGGCGCGCCCGAGGCGTAAGCCATGGCGTGCGCCGCCGCGGCTCCCGCCAAAAAGCACGGCATATACGAGCCCTCCTCATCTCTCGGGCGGATGCTTACGCCTATCTTTTTTATAACTCCCGCATTTGGAAGCTCGCCGATAAGTTTGGGCAGCGCCTTCGTATGAAGGAAAAGCGCGTCGTTTTGCCGCAGTCCCGCCTTCCCCTTTTCCACGGGGAGGAGCCTTCCTATGTTTTTATAGCCGTCCGCGCGAAAAACGCAGACAGACGTGCGGTAATTGCTTGTATCTATGCCGATATACGAATCCATATCATTCCCCGCCGTCCCTTGGCAGGCTTCTAATGAGCGAGCCCAGAATACCGTTTACGAACGCGCCGCATTCGGGGCCTTCGTACTTTTTGGCAAGCTCGACCGCTTCGTTTGCGGAGACGCCGTTCGGTATGTCGGACATATAAAGTATCTCATACATGGAAAGCCACAGCACGGACGCGCTGACGCGCGATATCCTCTGCTTTGACCAGCCGATGGAAAAGCGCGAGATATAGTCGTCAAGCTCATCCTTCTTTTCGCAAACGCCCCTTGTTACGGCCTCAAAATATTTCTTCTCAAGGTCCGGGACGGACAAATTTTCATAATAATAATCAAGAACAGTGTCGATATTTTCCTTACCCTGAAAGCTAATCTCAAAAATCACCTTAAACGCTTCTTCGCGCGACAGACGTCTTGACATGTCATCCTCCAAATCATGTGCAAAAACTTTAACGCATAGCTTTTAATATTATAACGCAAAGGAGAAATAAAAAAAAGAGCTAAACGCTCTTTTTTTTATCCGAAAGATAAGTATTTTATTTTTTATGTGTAATAACGGTGCTGTCTACGCGGCTCATTTTACGCTCTTTTTGAAGAAGAACAGGGAAAGAATCAGTCCTGCCGCCGAAAGCGCCGTAAAAAAGATATACGCCGCCGAAATTCCCGCGTAGCCGTTCCCGTCAAAGTGCGACGCCGCGGTCGACATGACTGCGACTCCCGCAGCCGCTCCTATCGCGCCCGCCATCTGCCTTAAAGTAGTTACAATGGCCGCTCCGTCTGCGCGAAGCTCGCCAAGCCCTCCGAGGCCGAGAGCCGTAAGCGGCATCATGACGCATCCGCTGCCCGCGCTGATAAGTATGTTTGAAAGCGCCATGTTCAGTATGCCCGTATCGGCTCCCGAAACAATGCGCACGGCGCAGCCCGCCGCTGCCAGGAGCATTCCCGCAGCGAAAAGCGATTTTTTCGCGCCGCGGTCAAATATGCGTCCCGCAAACACCGTGACGATTGCCGAAAGCGCGCTGCCCGGCAGCGTTATCAGCGCGTACTCGGTCGCGGACATGCCGCGCATCGACTGGATAAACAGCGGCAGAAGCGTTGTGTTGCCAAGCAACACGAAATAAAGCAGCACGCTAAGTATCGCCGCAAATGCAAAGTTTTTGTTCCTGAATACCGAAAGATCCAAAAGCCGCCTTGTTCCCCTCACCTGCTTTAAAGAGAACGCGAAAAGCGCCGCCGCACCCAGAATAAACGGCAGACCCGTCGCGAAGTGAAGAAACGGGAACGATGACATGTTGCCGGTGCCTATGAGTATGCCGCAGAAGCCCGCCGCGGAAAGAATCATGGAAAGCGTGTCGAACTGCGCGGGCTTCACAGGCATTACGTTTTTCACCGCCGGCAGCGCAAACAGAATGCTTATGACCGACAGAACGAAAAACACGATGAACATCATGTGCCATCCCATATGGTCTATGATAATGCCGAAGACGGTCGGAGCCGCTATGGGAGCCACCATGCAGCCGAGACCGTAAATGCCCATTATTGAGCCGTGGCGTTCCTTCGGATATATCGCGAGTATCATGACCTGCACGAACGACATTATTATGCCGCAGCCGAAGCCCTGAAGTATTCTTGCTATAAGCACCACGGCAAACGCGGACGCAAATGACGCCAGAATCGAGCCCGCTGCGCATAAGGCTATTGCGAGGATAAACAGCGTCTTGTTTTTCAGCTTTCTTATAAGAAACGGCGTTGCCGGTATCATTATGCCTGCCGCCAGCGTAAATCCGCTCACAAGCCACTGAGCCGTCCCGGCGCTTATCGCCATATCATCCATTATCAAAGGCAGCGCGTTGCTTATGGCCGTCGTAGCCATAGATGTTATGACCATGCCGAGCATCAGCGCCAAAAACATAATCCTTCGTTCCTTATCGGATATTCCCATAAAAGTCTCCCTATAACTAACACAGTTAGATATTGATTAAATTTTTTAGTATTTATGTTTGTATTCGTCGATTATACGCTTTTGTATTCTAAGAAGCTCCGCCGAATCCTCTTCCCCCAAAAAATCAAGTATTTCCCGCATTTTTGAAAGTGCCTCCAAAGACTTTTCGGCAAATTCCTCTTTTCCGCGCACGGTAATCGTCACAGAAATATATCTGCTGTCTGACTCGTCGGTATGCCTTTCTATCCAGCCTTTGTTCTTCATTGACCTGAGTATGGCCGCAACTCTCGCCGTACTCACCTGCATGGCTTCGCTTATCTCGCCGGGATAAGCCGATCCGCCGCGTTCCTCTAAAAAATTCAGCACAAAAAGCTCGCCTCTTGCGAGACGCGCAATATCACCGTTATCCACTGCTCTGAGATAATCAAGACGCATTTTTAACAGATCTTCGGCCATTTTTCCAACATCCAATCAGATACGCCTCCAAACATACCTAATACTATTAGATATATTCTATAATAGAGATACTGCGTTGTCAAGCGCCGATAAAAAAATGGCAGGATCAGATGCCTGCCGTTTTTCGTTCAAGTTTTCTATGCGCCCATGTATTCGCCGTTATAGCTTACAAGCACCGCATTCTGTACGCCGTTAAGCGCAGAAAGCTCGTTTACAAAGTCGGTGTTGTCTTCCTTGAGGCGTACCTCCATATTGAGCTCTACCGCGCCGTTTCTCACGGTCTTGCTCTTTATCACGCAGCGCTTCGTATGCGCTTCCACAAAAGCGCGCGCCTCTTTTTCGCTTTCGCTGTTCTCACAGCTAAGTACCACTATGTAGGGATTAACGTGCGATTTCTTGTTTACGAAGATGAGAAGTATTACGCCGATAACTACGCTGCCTATTACCGCAAGCGGTATCATTCCCGCAGCAAGCACGATGCCGGCCGCAATTGCCCAGAAGAGGAACGCTATATCGAGCGGTTCCTTTATCGCGGTACGGAAGCGGACGATGGAGAGCGCTCCGACCATGCCGAGCGACAGCACTATGTTGCTCGTTACGGCAAGGATAACTACCGTGGATATCATCGTAAGCGCCACGAGAGTAACGCCGAAGCTTGACGAGTACATAACGCCCGAATACGTCTTTTTATAGACAAAGAATATAAAAAGACCGATAAGGAACGCAAGGGCGATGGCGATGAGCATATCCGAAATGTTGACCGAGGTCACGTTTTCCAGAAAGCTTGTTTTAAAGATGTCGTTGAATGTCATTTTTGTTTTCCTCCTTCGATTCAATCATAGATGCGGCATTTGGCATATTTAGAAAAGGCCGACGATCTTCTGTCGGGGACCTGTACAAGGTCCCGAATTAACGACGGGAAGTATTCGTCGTACTTAACTTCCATAACTATATCCGTACCCGTAAGGATCTCCGTCCTGTCGGGATTTAAAAGGTCGGTAGCTTTCAGCGCCGTGCGAATATCGCTGTCAAGCGTTACCCTTACGTTTCCGGGCGGGTAAACGAAGGCCTCGCGCGTGTAGCTCACAATGACCGTGGGGCGAAGCTGCTGATATCGCATTTTCGCGTAAAGCTCGCATAAAAGAGCCTTTTTCGATTCCTTCATCCATTCGATGTCGCCGTCTGTTATTCTTTTTACCTCGTCGGCGGTCACACGTTCGGCAGTCTTTTGGCAGAGGCCGTTCTTCTTGCTCTTTTTTTCGAGCTTTATAAACGAAGGATCGTCGTTGTAAAGCCTTATCCTGAACTTTTCGCGGTCGTTCACGCCGTTTATCTTCTCCATTAACGCCTTATCGTAAAGGTTGTCGAAATAAAGGCTTGATATCTTGTATGTGCCGTCCGCCCGCGCGTATCTGTCGTGCGGAAGCACCGCCGCGAGCCGCGAGCGTACCGCGTAATAATCGGCGGGATTTATGATGTGCTTGAACTCATGGCGAAACTTTGGCATATCCGCGCCCCCTTTTCTTGAATTTTCTTCGCATGGATATGATATTTTTTCATTTTGAGGATTGATTGAACGAAATGTGACGTATTTTTGATTATATGAAGAAAAAATAAAACTTTATTAACGATAGGGCAAGAAATCATAAAAGATTATTAAAAAGGACGTGCCGCTGAACCGCACGTCCTGTATATTTAACCTCCTTTGTTCATCTTGATTGCCGCTTCCCTAAGCTCCGACGCAAGATAAAGCGAGCCGCAGATAAGTATCGTGCCGCCGGGCGGCGTAAGTGAGCGCGCAAGTGCAAGCGCCCCGTCCTTTTCGGCGTCGTACGCAGCCGTATACCGCGCGGCGACAGCCTTTACCTCCGAGCGTCCCAGCGCGCGCGGATTGTCGATATCCACGGCGATGAACGCGCCCGCGCGCGACGCGGCCATCGAGATGCACTTTTCGTATGCCTTATCGCGAAGCATGCCCATTATCACCGTCGGTCTTTCTATGCCGAGCGCGTCGAGCGAGGCGCAGAGCGTCTTTACGCCGTCCTCGTTGTGGCCTCCGTCTATTATCACACGCAGCGTGCCCTCTATGACCTCGAACCGCGCCGGTATTCGCGCCGCGGCAAATCCCCGGGTTATATCCTCATCGGATATGCGCGCGCCGCGCGCCCGCAGGCGCTCTATGGCGCATAGCGCCGTCGCGGCATTCTTTATCTGGTGCTCCCCCGCAAAATTTATGCGAATTAAAAGTCCGCCGTATTCAAATCGGCTTCCCGTGATATCCTCGGATATTATTTTAAGTCTCCCCATATCGGGCGAAAAGCAGCGCGATCCCGCATCCGCCGCCGCGCGCCGGATTATTTCCGCCGCCGAAGCGGGATTGTCGGCGTAGAGCACCGTATCCGCGCCGGGCTTTATTATGCCCGCCTTCTCGGATGCGATAAGCTCAATTGTATCGCCCAAAACGTTCATATGGTCCATGGAAATCGACGTTATGACGCAGACCTCGGGCGATTTTATCACGTTCGTCGAGTCGAGCCGTCCGCCGAGTCCCGTTTCGAGCACGACGTAATCGCATTTCTGCTCAGCGAAGGCAAGAAAGGCCGCCGCCGTGATAAGCTCGAACTCGGTCGGATGCTCAAATCCGCATGAAACCATGGCGTCCGCCGCGGCTTTTACGCGCTTTACGGCCGAAACGAGTGCGCTTTTTTCGATGTATTCCCCGTTTATCTGTATGCGTTCCCTGAAATCGACGATATACGGCGAGGTGAAAAGCCCCGTTTTGTATCCCGCCGCCATAAGCGCCTCGGATATCATCGTCGCGGTCGAGCCCTTGCCGTTCGTACCGGCGATATGTACGCATCTCAGGCCGTCCTGCACGCCGCCGAGCCTGTCCATAAGCTCGCGTATGCGTTCAAGCCCCGGCTTTACGCCGAATTTCAAGGTGTTGTGTATATATGAAAGCGCGTCTTCGTAAGTCAAAGCGTTCTTCTCCCCTTTTTGTGTTCTTACGTAAAAGTATACCACAAATCGCGCGCTCTGTAACCTTTTTTGAGCCTTCGCGCGATTTGTCCCCGTTTGGGCTTGACTAAGATTGCGGCCGCTTGTTATAATGATTACAGGCAGTATTATTTGGTTTTTCTGTCTGCCGCATCGTTCGGATTGTTTAAAATCGCCGTCAAAGGTATTCATTTGCATCACTCCCCATCGTTTGGACCCAAAAAATATTATATATAGGAGGATCACAACAATGATTAACCCGTATCATCTTTTAAACGAAGAACAGCTTGAAATTCAGGCTCTGGTGCGCGAATTCTGCGAAAAGTACGTTCGCCCCATCGTTAAGGAGTGCGACGAAAAGAGCTATTTCCCGATGGACGTATACGAAAAGATCTGCGACCTCGGCATCAACGGTATGTATATCCCCGAGGAATTCGGCGGACTCGGCCTCGACCTTAAGACTCAGTGCATCGTGCGCGAGGAGATAGGCAAGGTAGACCCCGGCTTCTCCATCGGCGTAGGCGCGTCTTCGCTTGCGTTCACGCCCGTGCTTCTCGCGGGTACCGACAAGCAGAAGCAGATGTACGCGGACCATATTTTGAACAAGGGCCTCGCAAGCTACTGCCTTACCGAGCCCGACGGCGGCTCCGACGCGGCTCATCAGCGCACCACCGCAAAGAAGGTCGGCAACGAATACGTTATAAACGGCGCGAAGTGCTTTATTACGAACGGCCCCGTTTCCACGCTCTACACCGTATTCGCTTCCACCGATAAGGAGCTCGGCGCAAAGGGCGTTTCGGCGTTCATCGTTGAGCGCGACCGAAAAGGCGTTTCCGTAGGCAAGCACGAGGATAAGCTGGGCATACGCTCCTCCGAGACGAGCGACGTTATCTTTGAAGACGTTGTCGTTCCGGCTGAGAACCTTGTCGGCAAGGAGGGCGAGGGCTTTAAGATAGCGATGAACACCTTAAACCGCACGCGTCCGCTTGGCAACGCAACGGTTGTCGGCATAATGCAGGCGTGCATCGACTACTCAGTTGAATACGCGAAGCAGCGCGTTGTATTCGGCAAGCCGATATCGAAGTTCCAGGCCGTTCAGTTCATGCTGGCCGACATGGAGATGAAGACCATCGCCGCTCGCCAGATGTGCTGGTACGTTGCCGAGCTTATCACGAACGGCATCACCGACCCCGGCATCGGCGCAGCTACGAAGTGCTTCGTTTCCGACCTTGCTCAGGCGGTTACGACCGACGCCGTACAGATCCTCGGCGGCTACGGCTACAGCCGCGAGTACCCCGTTGAGAAGCTCATGCGCGACGCGAAGATATTCCAGATATTCGAAGGCACAAACCAGATCCAGCGCATGACCATAGCAAACGCAATGCTGAAAGACTAAAAAAAATAAACAGGCGCGCCCCCGTATGCATGAATGCATACGGGGGCGTTTTTTGCGGGGCGTGTTGTAAACGGGCGAAGCATCATGTATAATCAAGTTATAAAGTACCCGTTTCAACAAGCCGAAATCTTTGAAAGAAGGGGCAAACGCCATGAACAGCCAAAGAAGAAAAGCCTTGCGCGAAATAATCACACAGCTTGAGGAGCTCAAATGCACCGTCGACGACATCCTCTACGAGGAGGAAAAGGAGCGCGACAGCATGCCCGAAAACAAGATCGACACGAAGGAATACGAAAAAGCCGACGCCGCCGTCGATAATCTTGACGACGCCGTATGCACGCTCGACGAAGCCATATTCTGCATAGAAGCCGCGATAAAATAACTGCGGGGGAGGCAAAAAAAGCCTTGCCCGTGCAAATACGGATTGGATTATTACGCTAAGATTTATTTGTAATTGTTCATTATAGAACTATTATTTGGAGAATAGTCAAAATGGGAAACAAGCCTAAACACGTTATAGCTGAGCACGATGAGCTCATGTTAGAATGGGACTATAAAAAAAACTCAGCTATGGGATTAGATCCAAATATTATTGGTGAAGCAAGTCATACAAAAGCATGGTGGACATGCCGTAATGGCCATTCATGGATTGCTATGATTAGTAACCGAACTAAGCACAACCGAGGTTGCCCTTATTGTTCACATCAGCTTCCCATTCCGGGAAAGACAGACTTGGCAACACTACACCCAAGTTTGGTCAAAGAATGGCATCCAACAAAAAACAGAATTACTCCAAATGAAGTAATGCCCGGAACTCATAAAAAAGCTTGGTGGGTATGTTCTGAAGGGCATGAATGGGAGTCTGAAATAAAATCTCGAGTTGCAGGAGTCGGATGCCCGTATTGTGCAAACAAAAAAGTCCTTAAAGGGTTTAATGACCTTGCAACATTAAACCCTGAGCTTGCAAAAGAATGGCATCCGTCCAAAAACGGCAAGCTAACAGCCTTTGATGTAACGCCCTCCAGTGGGAAAAAAGTATGGTGGATTTGTTCAAATGGGCATGAGTTTGAAGCAACAGTGTATAACAGAAAGGCAGGACGCGGATGCCCTAAATGTTCGGATAGGCTTCGCACTTCATTTCCTGAGCAAGCGATTTTTTATTATATAAAGCAAGAGTTCCCCGATGCCGTAAATTCATTTAAGGACATATTTAATTCGTCAATGGAATTGGATATATACATCCCTTCTATAAAGATAGGCATTGAATACGACGGAAAGCTTTACCACTCATCTAAATCCAATCAAGTTAGAGATTCTTATAAATATAATGTATGTAAAGAAAACGGTATTCGTTTAATTCGTATTAGAGAAATGACTCGCTCAACCCCACTGCTTCTCGCCGATCATAAAATCGAAATACCAGATGCAAGTGATACTTATCTCAATTGGGCAATAAACAACTTGTGTTATCATTTGGGAAAGATTGTAATCCCAGATGTTCGCAAATATAGAAAACAAATTCTCGCATACTTAAATGCTAGGAAAACAAGTTTAGCATCTGAATATCCGATTATAGCAAGCGAATGGGACTATGCCGCAAACTATCCACTGATACCTGAAAACTTTGCGCCTCACTCAAATGAGCGTGTGGCTTGGATTTGTAAAACTTGCGGAACAAAGTGGTCTGCGGCCATTGGTGATAGAACGGGAGAAGATAAAAACGGTTGTCCTAAATGTTCAAGTATGCGAGCGGCCCAACTTAGGATTCAAAATAAGATTAAAAACAGTGGAAGTCTTGCTTCTCAGTTTCCGGAACTGATTGCCGAGTGGAATTATGAAAAAAACGTTGATATTTCACCCGAATTCTTAACATCGGGAAGTTCAAAAAAAGTTTGGTGGATTTGTAAAAGCTGTGGTTATGAATGGGAGAGTACAATTTCGCACCGAACGCACGGACGTGGATGTCCATACTGTTCTCATCGCGTTGTTATTCCGGGAAAAAACGACTTGGCAACTCTTAACCCCCATTTGATGGTTGAGTGGGATTATGATAAAAACAAATCCATCAGTCTTGATCCGCAGCTTTTATCAGCTCATTCCAGTAAAAAAGCGCATTGGATTTGTCCAACGTGTGGACACAAATGGGTTGCAACGATAGCCTCTCGTTCTTCCGGTAGTGGTTGCCCTAATTACAGAAATCATAAGTATTCCCATAACAAAGATATTTAAATTTTTTAACGCATGGCATTTGTGGTTAAACTAAATATTAAACAACTTGACGAGAAAAAATCAGATTAGCATCTTCTTATAATCAATTCTGCAAAGTTCTGAAAATGAATACTAAGTGCAAATAACAAAAAAGCCTTGTTTTCACAAGGCTTTTTTGCTTCTCTTACCCATCGTCCTGCCCCTTCAGGCAGGCTTCTATACTTATTTTCGCAAGACAGTTTCCCGAAAAATCCGGCCGACAGGATATCGCGTGTGCTATAAAAAACCGCGTCGTGAAACGCGCATATCTTACTCCAGCTTCTCAAATACCAGCGTTGCCTGGATGCGGTCGCCGTCCATAAGGCCCTTGCTGTCAGCGCTCGTAGTGGTTATGGTATGCAGTCTGTATCCTTTTTTCGCCTGGTCGTTTATGACGCGCTCCAGCGACTTAAGATTTCCCGAGCCCGTTCCGACAAGCTTTTCCTTCAGCGTGACCTGAAGAACAACGTACTGATAATTACGCCCGGAAGCGGTCGAAAACGTCGATTTGTCCATAAAATTCATCGCAAGCTCTCCTTTTGTTTTATTTGAAAAAATGATAGCACGATAAATGCCGCGTGTCAAACTATGTCAGCAGTTTCCTGTGTATACATAGTCGAGCTTTTCTCGGGCAGCATCCGCCAGACGGTAGACTCTTTCTATATCCGTGGCCGGGCGGTCCGTCATGCAAAACCGCGGAAAGAAGCGGGAGACGTGCAGAGGGATACTGCGGCCGATCGTGTTCCCTTTCGCGTCCCGAAGTCCCGCGACCCACTCGGTCAGCGCGCGCATTTCTTTCGGCGAATCGTTCTCCCCCGGCACTATAAGCGTAGTAAGCTCCACATGGCACTCCTTAACGGCTCTTGTGATAAAAGCCTTGACCGTGTCAAGATCGCCGCCCAGCACACTTTTATAATAATGCTCCGTAAAGCCTTTAAGGTCGATATTCATGGCGTCGATATACGGAAGAAGCGCCTCAAGAATTTGCGGCTCGGCTGTCCCGTTTGTGACCATTACGTTTATAAGGCCCGCCTCATGCGCCATCGCTGCCGTATCACGGACGAATTCCCAGCCCACAAGCGGCTCATTGTAGGTAAACGCAAGTCCGATGTTCCCGCGGGATTTTGCGCGCTTTGCCGCGTAAACAAGCTCCTCGGGCGTAATTTTTTGGGCCTTTTCTGACATTCTCATTGCCTCTTTCGACCATGAAATCTCATGGTTCTGACAGAACGGGCAGCGCAGATTGCAGCCGTAGCTGCCGACAGACAGTATCATGCTGCCGGGGAAAAAACGGCGCAGCGGTTTTTTCTCGATGGGGTCAAGCGCAAGGGCGGTGATACGCCCGTAATTTTCGGAAACCACATTCCCGTTAACGCATATGCGCGCACCGCAGAGGCCTTTTTTGCCCTCGGAAATATTGCAGTGATGAAAACATACGCTGCAGCGAGCCATAGTAATCCCCCCGATCGTCAAGTGTGGCGCACAACTTCAAAGCGCTGAAGCGACACCTTTTCATGCGGCCCTATCCCCGCTTTCTGACGGGCAATGGCCACCTGCTCCTCCACGCTGTCCACGCCGTCCAGAGCCGGCAAAAGGAGCCCCCGCCTGCCGCCTTTCGTCACGATCACGCCGTAACGCTCCGTGTCCAGCTCTGCCTCCGAAGATATATCCTCCGGCTCTCCCAGCACGTCAACGCTTATCTCAAGAAACGGAAGCTCGTCCGGGCGGATCGGGTCAAAACGCGGGTCACGGCTCGACGCGCTGACGGCGTTACTGATTATCTCCTTCGCAAGGCTTTGCTTCGTCGGGGCGATCGTGCCGATGCAGCCGCGCAGTCTCCCCTGTTTGTGAATTGACACGAAAGCGCCGGCCCGCGTATCCGTAAGCTCTGCCGGCAAATCGTTCGGAACATTGATCACCTTTCCGCTGCGCACGAAGCTTTCCACCGATTCCCATGCAAGCCGCACCCACGGATCGCACGCGGCGCGCGCTTCGGTCAGCCGCTTCTCTTCTGCCTCTTGACGTTTTTTTAGGAATCTGCGGCTTTCGTCGGCTCCCGTCGGCTCAAACGTGCAAATGCCGTATCCCACGCCGGTCACATCCTCGTAGGAAAGCTTAGCCGCCTTTACTCCCGTGCCGTCCAGGGCGCCGGCCATTATGACGAAGGAACGATGTCCGCACTCCGCCGCACGATCGCAGAAGACCTCATCAAAATCGAACAGCTCGTCAAAGGCCGCCCGTCCGCATACGTCCATAACGCGGGCGTCGTACTGCGGGCCTTCCGGCGCAAAGCCGTAAGGGCCGTCGCTCTTCAGTTTATGGGACAGGTCTCCGCTTGCGATATAGACGGCTCTGCGGCCGATATCGAAAGCGGCCTCTTTAATTATCTGCCCCAGCCTGTAATGGTCCTCGAGCGGCAGTCCGGAAAGGCCGATACGCACAATATTAAAATCGGAATAATACTGTCGTATGAAATACAGCGGCACCATGGTGCCGTGGTCCAGCTCCGGCGATCTCTGTCCGTATGTCCCTGCGGGGAAACCCTCCGCGCTTGCAATGCGCGCAATGGTCTTTACAAGTTTTTCGTCGTATTTCTCTTTGAAGCGCACCTTAAAAGCTCCGAACTGCGCAAAGCTGCCCTCCGCGCCTTTGCCGGGCGAGATATGGAAGTAGTCCGAATAGAGCGTGGTGTGAGGGCTTGAGATGATGACGGTCTCCGGCTTTAGCTCTGAGATCTCCTGCGCTGCGCGAATATATGCCGCCCTCGTAGTTTCTATCTGCCGCTCGCCGCCGCGTCCGACCTCGGGCACTATAAGCGGCGGATGCGGCACCATATATGCACCGATAATAGACATATTGTTCCTTCCTTTCCGTTTGGTATTCCGCGAATCTTCACGGTTGCTCCGTATTATTATTATACCAACATCGCGTCATATTTCATAGCTGAAAATCGAACTTATTTGACGCGGCAATGCAGTAAAAAACGCACGCCTAAGCGTGCGCTTTTGGGAAGACGGGTGCGAAAAAGATGGATTTGCGGTTTTAATGGATGGATTGGAATACACGATTTGTGATATCACATACATAAAAGAACGGCGCTTCTGTCAAGAATACCGTTCTCATTTGTTAAAACAATCGCTTCAAAAAACCGTTTTTGATATTGCAACGCCGCCCATTCCAAGTGCGTTTTTTATGCCGATCCCTGAACACTCGGAAAAACATATTAGTATTTTCCAAATATCTAATAATGGCGCCGAAAGCTGCGCATCGACTCGCAGATTCCCGATAAACCCCGGTATTCTGCTTTCCTTCAGCAAATATCGGGTCGTGTGCAGATTATAATCCGAAATCCGAATACCGTCCGAAAGCATGTGAAAGGCGTCTTCATCTTCCAACGGATAGGTCGGGTAGACCGCATTCCATTTTTTCAAAAGGCTTTGCAGAATCAATTCTATATCCGGATATACTGTGTATCTTCCCCTCTGCTTAAAAGCAGTGGCCGACAGGAATCGTAGAGAAAAGAATCTTTCAGATTCTATTGCTCGGGCATTTTCTATTAGTTTCTCCGCCGCGAAAGTCTCCTTCTTCAATAGTTCAAGCCCGAGCTCTCCCGAATTAAGCGGAAGTATTTTTAAATCATCCAAAACGGCAGAAAATGCATCGCTTGCAGACCGATCAAGAAGATGTATCCTCCAAAGCACATCTGAATTATCATGATACAGACATTGTGAGATTTGCGTCTTTCCCTGTTCATGCAGTTCTTCTGCGTATTCTTCGGATACAAGCGAGATAAGACAGCTATAGAAAGCATATGCGCGCCATGCCGGGATCTGATCGTTTGTATTCACACGAAAAACATACCTGTTGATCATCTGATCTGCACCCCGCAAACTCCGTAATGATACAGCTTACCCCTATATCTGCCGTACTTCATCGTATGAGGAGAAATACCGTGCTCGGAAATATCCTTTTCATGATGATGTTTGCTGAACTGTTTTGTCATGATGGTTTCCGTGTACCTCATTCCGGCATCGGTGCCGAGATACGGATATACCAGCGTTTTTGAAAAGAATCCCGCCCCTCCGCCGAGGATGAGCGCATCCTGATAAGATACGTCGAAAACGTCGGACGGGGGCTTAAACCGTGCAAGGAACGTCTTCTGATAAAACGCATCAAATCTTCTTATCATTTGCATAAGCGATTCACCCGTGAAATCAGAGGGAAGCACGGAATGATCCAAGGTGAGTCTGAACTTCAGCTCGGTACCGGGACGAATGCACTCTCTGCAGATAGGCAGCTCTTTTGGCGAGCCCTTTTCGTTCACATCGATCTTTCCGACAAGAATCATGTCTTTATGCGAAATCGGCTCGCTGTCAGATATGGAAATACCTCGGAGAATACTGTTGACAGGATCGTTTGCTGTGTTTGAATATTTGTCCGGCTTTAATGATACCGTGTTCAGATATTCTCCCTCCAGAGTCTGCATCTGCCGGGCTCTTTTATCCTTATTCTGATGACAATCCGGCCAAATTCCTTTTTTCTCCCTAAAAATCATATCAGTAAGAATCACCGTTCGCAGCGCCCCTTTGACACTGCTGCCTGGAATATACACGCGATGACGGGAATCTCTCATGAACGTATGGATCTCTTTAAGGCTATGGACTTCGTCGAGCGCATCGGCAGCGCTGACTTTGTAAAGGCTGAGACTGTCTTGCTCCTTCTCCGATATGCCGCAGTTTTTAAAAAACTGCCAAAGCCGTGTATCTCCTGATAAAACAAATCTTTCATAACGATCTGCAAGCTGTTTTTTGTAAAGATATTCAAAAAACGCTTCCGTATCGATCATACTAACTGTTTTTGCGTTTGAATCAAAAAGATACTCCGTTTTTTTACGTTCGTTTCCGCTCCCGATATACAGAGGAGCGCGTGTTGTAAGGACCAGGTCATATACCGACAGATGATCAATACTTTTCATGGTCTCACCCCCAGAAAGAGCGGCGCGCTCAGACGATAAACAGGATGCTCTTCAATTTTGCCTACTTCATACAGCACGGCTTTGAATCTTTTAGGCAAAACAGAACCGGCTGACAAAAACAACTGCGTGACCTTTCGGCGATTCTCCTGCGCGCAGGCGCCGGACTGAATAAAGCCCGCACGGCGCGTCAGCATATATTCCGAATCGGGAAGCAGATCCGTCAGCTCATCCTCGGAAGGCAGACTCGTACTCAGCAGGAGCTGTCTCTTGGCCGACGCGTCCTTCAATGCGGAAAACAGCCGCTCCGTGAACGTGTCAAAAGGCTCGTTGAGATAGATTAAATCTTCGATATGGAATTTCCCATAACCCGAGCTGACTTTACCGCCGATCCCGCCAAAAGAGAGTCCTTCGACCAAAGTCTGCAGATCGTCTGCCAGCAGATCTGTTTCGCAGCCGGCAAGGAACCAGAGACCGGCGTCCTCTTTGAAGTAATAAAGACCGACCTGATAGGGCAAAGCGTCCTCTCCCGGTGTTATTCTCACCTTTGTTGTGCCTGTGCTTATGCCAAATTGCGCCAGCGCTTTTTCTGCTTCATAAGGGTCGCCGCCGTAGATATAATCAAAAAAAGCGTCAAGATCATCAGCCGGGATCCACTTCAGTTTTTTTGCTGCTTTCCGTCCGGTGATCGTTACCGTCCGATCTGTTTTTGCGGTAATGAAAGGCTTTGGCAGATAAAACGTTTCACCCATCCAGGGCATACTGTCGCTCAAAAGGATATTTCCCTCCTCCGCCTGTCGGCATAATTCCGCCAGCATATCCCGTCCGCCCAGAGCAAGCGCCGTATGACACAGAGCCGAAAACAAAGTGTCCGCACAAAAATGGTTCTCGGAACTGTACAGCGCCCCGGCGGAAAAAGAGGGACCGAAGTGGACCGCGGTGTCGAACTTCAGCTTATACAGGTAATAGTTCATACTCTTCCACCTCTTGGAATAACGTTTTCAGTTGAAGGACGTCAAACTCCGTTTCAAAAGGCTTGATGTCAAATTTCCGCAGGCTGACACGGCCGCTGCCGCGTGTGCCGTGACCGCCGAGATAGTCAAGCTGAAGCAGCTTCATTCCCCTTGCAAGCAGAGCGAAATCTTCTTCGACCTGGGTCTCGTCCGCAATATCATATACGATTTTAACGTCAAATTCCGTTCCGCGGCTGACGCGTTCGATAAAGCGTGGATTTGCCACGCCGTCGGCGCGATTGATACCGTTTTCCGCCTTGACTTCCGTAATCCCGACACGTCGCATTGCGTCCGCATTGGAAACAAAGCAGTCGGAAAACTGCAGTCTTGCCGCACGGACCGGCTTAGAGCTTCCGAAAAGCCTCTTTATTCGCTCGTCATCGTCGTCGAACTTCGGCATTTTTTGAATATCTCCGCTGATGCTTCTGGCAAGCAGCGTCCTCAGCTTTCCCTTAAGACTGCTGCCCGGTACGATCGGCAGACCCGTAAAGGGATCGCGAACGACCTGACTGTCAACTGCGCCGATGGCAGAAAACGCGCTGGAATCCCCAATGTGCATTCCGGTACATACAACCAGCTTGCAGCGAATCAAAATCTTTCCATACATACTTAACCCTCTCTTCCGCCAATCAGATAGCGGTGGTACGCGACCAGCGCCTCCATATAATGTGCAAAGTCTATCAGCTTCTCTCTGTCGTCGCCGATACCTTTGATATATTCAAGCAGCTTCGCTTTTTTGACGAACTCCTTTACGCTTTCTTCCCTTCCCGCTTCATATACGACACGTATGCGCATCATGGTCAGCGCGGTCCTGCTCTCCGGCAGGAGCTTCGGCTCGTCACGCAGATTCTCTGTGTTGTATATATCCGAAACGAGACTGAAAATGTTGCGTATCTTACTCGTTGTGATCGGTTTACCTCTATTTTCTGACAAACTCCGCATAACAGCCTCCGCGTCGTCCACATAGTCGTCCGGGAGCGAGAGCGCTTTTACCTCATCGGGCGGCGCCGGAACGCCGTTCCGTTTATCACGGTACTGCGGCTGATTCCCTTTTTGCCGAAAATTACTGTAGCTGGGCATTATTCAGTTGCCTCCTTACGATTTTTATAAACATACAAATAGATGGCGGTAATAAGACTGTTTCTGTCTTTTTCGTTAAGCGACCAGTCCATCACGTGACCGGAAAACTCCCTGTAGCGCGCATATTCGTCGCTTCCTTTGGAAGGAGACAGTCTCGCCAGCAGATAAGCAAGCCTTGCAAGCGGCACCTTCCGCTGCGGATCGTCCCTTACCTCCCTCAGCAGGTCAAGAATGCGATACAGGAACGCGGTGCCCCGCTCCGTCTTTGTGTCCTCTTTCGCCGAGAAGAAGTTCTCCAGCACGGCGAGCTTTACGCCCATGATCTCTCTTTCGAATTCTTCCCATGTATACGTATTGCCGCTTCCCTGCGCAAAAAGAGAAACGGAATCTTTGCCCGGATTCTGCTTCGCTTCGTCCTCCAGGGCCCCGGTCTCCTCCGCGGCGAGGCGTATCGGGTAATGATCGTCAAACAGACCTACGCCGCCGCTTATTGTCAGCGCTCCGCAGGCATACTCCTTCAAAGCGCTTCGTATCCTCCGCGCAGCCTCAAGGACGTCGTTCCATGCTCCGACAAGGAACACGTCATCCCCGCCGGAATAGACTACCGCGACGGCTAAAGCACTTTGTCCTTTGTACGAGCCGTTCAGCAGCGCTTTCAGATAAAGCTTGAAGAACAGTGACATTTGACGCGAGAACGCCGCAGTGCGGGATATCGTGACAAAACGTCGGCGCTCAGACGCCGTTGCGCCGCTTTTACTCTCAAATCCGGACACGAAAGCCTGTCCGAGATCGTCAACGTCCATCCTGCAAACGGCAAGGCGTCTTATACCCTGACTATGCATTGCAAGTTCCTCCATGGAATTGCTTTTCGCGTAGTCGCAAACGTAGAGCCGCGTGCTGTAACGCAGTCCCGCATAGCTTACGTTCTTTGTATAGACCCGCAGAACGGGCTTTTCCTCGCGAAGCGCCCTCCGCGCGGATGGCTCATCCGTGAAAAAGAAGGCCGCCTCGCCGTAATACGTCGGAAGCGTATAGTCCGCGCCCTTTTCCTCTCCGCAAAGCACAAGATAGACGCCCGTGTTCTGAATCTTGGACGACAGACGTTCAAACGTGCTGCACCAGCGACATAAGTCGCTTCCGTCCTCCCCCCTGATAAGATGATCGGTCCTGCCGCAGACACGGCATTCCCTTCCGGAGAGCTCCTCCTTCGTCCGATTCATTTCGATTATCCGCTGCGCCGAATAACGGTGCAGTTTTTTCTTTGCCACCGCCCGCGAGACCCTGCCGAACATGGCCTGATACGGCGAGTCTTCCGCCGGGCTGTTCGTAAGCTCATCGGCGCTGCATTCCGTATATCCGTCGGCAAGATAAAGACTGAGGCCGAACTCATCGGCAAGCCAGCCGTTGAACCGATCGTTCCATGCCTCGATCCGCCGCTTCACCTCATCCGTATTCGGTAAAAGCAGATAGCAGTGTCCGCCGCCGGAATAGAGAAGATTCGCGCGGCTGACTCCGCACGCGGTCAGAAGCTCGTCTATGTAGTGCTCCATGGTCAGCTCCAGAAAGAAGGAGCGGCTGCGAAGAGAACGAAGCGCGCCCTTCGTCGAGACCGTAAAAATGAACGTCTGTATCCCCGAAAAATCCGCCGAATACAGAAGAAAGGCCTTCTTGGCGCGAAACTCCTTTTCCTTCTCAAAAAGCGCCGTACGGTAATCCGTCACGGAGGAATCGTAAAGATACAGCGCCATGCAGGACGCCACCGCCGCGGTGATCTTCATGTGGTCATAAAGAGACACGTCCGGGCTTTCGGCCGTGTTCGTGCTTGAAGGCACACTGCTCGTCAGACTCTCCAGCACTCCGAGAATGGAATTGACCCACTCCTCCTCGGGCGGGAGCGTACGAAGCTGTGCCTCAAGCTCACGGCAAATTTCACCGTACTGTCCCGCCGTCAGACGGATCTCACTTGAAACGGGCATGCGCAGCGTTCCGTCCTGCGGCATGGCGGAAAGCGCCAGGCCGTCATGCTCGCCGTTAAGATGGGTAAATACCGGCGAAAGCGGCAGATAGCGCTCAAAGCGCCCGCTCTCTTCGGCGGCGCGGCGGTCAGCGGCCGCGGCGATATTATCGGCAGCGTATGCAATATAGGCGAGGCTGTCCGCCGCAGGCCCCGCCTCACGCAGCTCCGAGGCATGATGCCAGCGCACGCAGTCCGGCGCTTCACCCGGCGAATAGCCCTGCCACGCCTTCTTCAGAAAAGCGTGACCCGAAGCGCTGTGATTCCCGCTCTCGCCTGCGCGAAAGCAGAGCTTTCCTACGTCGTGCATGAGACATCCGAGCGTGAGCTCCAATATTTTCTGTCTCAAAAGCATCTCTCCTTTCCTTGAGATTGTTCGTCCCCTTGCGGGGTGTAGATTGTTTCGAGGAACAAAAATGAAAACCTATAAGCAGTTTGAGTTTCCGTCCCCTTGCGGGGTGTAGATTGTTTCACGCGTGGGAAGCATGGGCCGAGACGTACTACGACGTTTCCGTCCCCTTGCGGGGTGTAGATTGTTTCCTGGCTACGGAGGCGCATCTACGGCAGGCGACAGAGGGTTTCCGTCCCCTTGCGGGGTGTAGATTGTTTCAGAAGACTTATTTCCTTCCGCTTGAAATCTTCAAGTTTCCGTCCCCTTGCGGGGTGTAGATTGTTTCCAAAAAAACATATTGAAAGGATGGCAAAACATGGTTTCCGTCCCCTTGCGGGGTGTAGATTGTTTCGAAAAACTTGCGGAGGCGGCAAAGATCGACAGCGTTTCCGTCCCCTTGCGGGGTGTAGATTGTTTCTTTAAGGTAAGAGGCAACCACGCCCCCGGTCAAGGTTTCCGTCCCCTTGCGGGGTGTAGATTGTTTCAAAAGGCGTTCAGTTTCTTTTATAGGTCAAAGGCCGTTTCCGTCCCCTTGCGGGGTGTAGATTGTTTCGGCAAACATTCATAAAAACACAGGCTTACAGGCCCTTTCTTTTTTACATTTTACCAAAAAATTTTCATTTTTGCAAGCGCAGCGTGAAAAAAGCGCGGTCTTTTTCGCTCCGGCACGTCCGATTTTTGTGCGAACGTATCATCGTATGCGGCATATTAAAGAGCTTCAGCGCCGCTGCCCGCGTTCAGATCACGCTTTTGATGTATTCGATGCATTCGTCATAGACGCCGAAGATCACCGGGTCGCACGCCGGATAGCAGATTCTGATCACGTCTTCGATCTCCTTAAGAAGCTTGTCCGAAGTGATTCCACACGCGTCTTTTATCTCCTCCTCCGTTACGGTGACGAGCGTATGGGCAAGCCGATTGCGCAGATCCTTAAGTCCGGCGTAATGGGCAAAGAGCGAACGCGATCTTGGGGGAACGTCCGGGAAAAAGGAAATCAGATCGTCGCACAACATCGTGCTGGCCTCGTTTTGTTTTATTTCCCACCGTCTTTCATTCATTATCTTTTCATAATGCCGGTAGAGATCCGGACGCACGTCTTTCAGCCTGTCGGGGTAAAATAAGCGGCGGCGTTCCCGCGAGATGAATTTGTCGATCTCTCCTCCCGTCTTATTAAGCAGCCTGTCAAGCTGCGCCAGCTGCAGCGTTAGCGTAAGCGGCTCCAGATGAAGCAAAAACTGCGTATAGTTACCCGTCTTCACCAGATTCTTCATCATAAGATAATATTCGCTTGCGTCGCTGTATTCCCTTCGGCTCCCGGTTTTATAGGCATAGAGCTTAAACGGCAGACCCTTTACTTCATCGGCAAGCTGCTTTGCGGGCTTTTCCCTGAGTCTGCTGCGTGCGGCAAGGTGCATTGTCAGCGCCCGCACGTTCTCCGGCAGGGATTCTTTCAGTTTTTCCAGCGCCTCAAAGTTGCGGTCGTCAAGCAGCGTCACGATCTGGCGTCTGAGGAACTGACGTCGTATGGCATACATCTCGGGCTCGACGCAGCGGTTCTCCGCCTCGGGCAGCTCATCCTCGTTGCATTCCAGCTCCAGCTCGATATCATACTCACTGTGATTGGCGCGTTGGCTCCTGCCCGCCCCCTTCTCGAAATTAATGACCTGTATGCCCTTCGCGCGGTATCGTATATCCGTCACAAGCTGCGAAAGTATCATTTGCATCTGCGGAGTGCCGGAGGTGACGTTTACCAATATCTCGGCGTCGTGGTTCTCTCTTGCGAGCCGTGTCATTACTTCGTGGATAGGAATATCCAGCGCGTCGATATCGTGCGCATTCCTGACGCTTAGCTCCTCGTACCTAAAATCGGGCCGATAGCCGTTCCAGTGCGCCGAAATCCACTCCAGAGTTCTTTCAAACCGTCCGTCCTTCATAGCAAGCTCGCGCATCTCGGGAGTGAAGATGAGCCATGCGCTTTCCGGGCGATAGTAGCGTAAAATATGCAGCATCGGTCCGTCATGTTCACCGCGCACAGGATCAGTGGTGCCTATACAGCTCAAAAGAATCTGTTTCATATTGTTCCTTCCTTTCCGTTTGGTATTCCGCGAATCTTCACGGTTGCTCTGTATTATTATTATACCAACCTCGCATCACATTTCATAGCAGAAAATCGAACTAATTTGCTGCGGCAATGCAGTAAAAAACGCACGCCTAAGCGTGCGCTTTTGGGAAAGGGGCTAAAAAGACGGATTAGAGTGAAATATCTCCACTCGCGCCCGCAGACATTTCACACGCCGCAGGCGTATTTCACGCGCGAAGCGCGTTTCACAAATCCGTGAAACGGATTTATTTTGTTGACGCCTCCTGAGGACTGCGAGAAACAGTCTACGGGAGGCGTTTTATTATACTATAAAAACTCAAAGCCCTTTGAAATCAAAGCGTATCGTGCAAAACAGGCAGCAGACTCTCTATCAAAATCTGCTGCCTGTTTGGGCTAACGATTATTGTTTTGACATAATCGGGGTTATCGTTAAATTTCATAACGTCACTATTTGGAAAAATCAAACGAACCTTTAAAAACAGATTGCTGATGAAACTTGAGATACTCCATTCTCTTTTCGTTCATAGGTAATGGTTTTATAAATGTACCGTTCTTGTCGGCAGCGTAATCCTTCACGAGCTTCAGTATCTTGTTTTGCTCCTCCGGCAGATCGTCGGTCAGGGCGATGTTCATCTGCGTCACTCCTTCATTGGCTATAAATAACCATAATATCATACCATATATTTTCCCCGTCCCGCATGTCGATTCGGCACAGATTTCTGTCGATTCGGCACAGACCCCTTGCTAATCCCGGCGCATTCCCCTAAATTAATGTGAAACGGCTGCGACTGTTATGCCTGCGGAAAGTGAGGAGATTTGCAGTGAATGCGGTGAACTATTTGAGAGATGACCTAAAATACGCTTCCACGGCGGGGATCCTGCGGGAAGAATCTGAGCGGATGGATTTGTTTCGAGACCCCCTTGACGGTCACGGGCACTACGACTATCCCTATGATTTGGTCGTCGTGGCGCCGGAGGGCGCGAAAGGAATGAACATAGTGACGGAATGGTCGGACCGGTATCCGAACGCCGGGATCATCCGGCTCACCAGCGACCCGGGTTTTCTCAAGGTCGCATTCAGCAAGCACCTGAGCGATTTTCTGATCTGCCCGTTCATCGAGAGCGAATTCCGTCAGTCCGTCCGAAACGTTCTCTACGGACCCTCAAGGAGGAAGCCCCGATGTATGGAGCCAGGCGGATGAGACTATAGAAAAGCGGCATACCGACCCCACACAATACGAAAGGATCTGATCTGAATGATGAAAACCACACTGAAATAAAGAGGAATGGCGCTGATGATAGCCCTGGCCATGTGCCTCTTTTTGGGGACGTTCATCCTCCCCCAGCAGGCCAGGGCAGAAAGCTACCAGACTTTTGACACCTCAAAGACCTAATTCATCTGGCTGAAAGAGGATAACGGGGCGATGAACTATCGCCGGAACGCCAACGGGCTCAACAAGGAGGATCATATCCACCTGGATGTCCCCTCCGGCGGCAACTGCGTGATGACCTTCAAGGACGGCGGCAGCGGCTATTACGGCATCCGGTTCGAGAGCCGGTATATTGACACGTCGGAAGACGACAGCAGCACCGGCCAATGGATCCATCAGTGGAGCGAGGATCTGAGCCGGGACAACCAGAAATTCAAATTCATCCCGGTGGAGGGCGAGCCTGACACCTATTATATCCAGAGCAAAAAGGGCAATATCTATGTGGGACTGAAGGACAACAAAGCCGCCCAGCACACACCGCTGAAGACCGTCGACAGCAATCATAAGTGCAAATGGGTGGTGGTGCCCACGGATCGGGTGCCCTTCCCCACCGACAAATCCGAAACCTTTGACACATCCAAGCAGTACTATCTCTGGCTGAAGGAGGGCGACACCTGTACGTATGACTATCGCTGGAATGCCAACGGGACCGGCTGGAAGGATGAGATCCATCTGGACATCCCCGCCGGTGCCAATTGCAAGTTTACCTTCAAGGACATGGGCAACAACTATTATGCCATCAGGTTTGATAAACGGTATGTCGACATGAAGGACAACCTGCAGCAGTTGGGAAGGATCCTGTGGCAGTGGGAAGACGATCCGAACCAGGCCAACCGGAACTTCCGGTTCATCCCGGTGGAAGGCGAGCCCAATACGTATTACATCCAAATCAAAAGAAACGGCTTGTATGTGGGGCTGGAAGGCTTCCAGGCTGCGGAACGATATCGGAATCTGGCGTGCGTCGATGCGGACCACGCCTGCAAATGGGAGGTGATCTCCACCGATATGACCCAACTTGAGTCCAACGCCAAACTTCCGGGGGCCAGGGAACGCCCTGCCCAGCCGTATCCCCGTGGTGGTCTTCGACTCCGACGGCGGCAGCAGGGTGCCTTACCAGACGGTCCAAACCGGCCAATGCGCCGTGAAGCCCGGCGACCCTGTAAGAACCGGCTATACCTTCCAGGGCTGGCAGCTGAACGGCGCGGCCTATGACTTCAGCACCCCCGTCAACGAGAGCTTCACCCTGACGGCCATCTGGAAGAAGAACAGCTCCGGAGGAGGAGGAGGAGGAGGGGGAGCCGTCACCTATGCCGTCAGCCTGCCCGCGGACCTTGTGAACGCCGTCTCCCATGGAAAAATCGTCTCCAGCCATCTCAGCGCCCGGTCCGGACAGAAGGTGACCCTCACCGCAAGCCCTGACGAGGGCTGGCTGGTGTCCGGCGTCACCGTGACGGACAAGAACGGCAATGCCGTGACCGTCACGAAAAACGAAGACGGGACCTTCAGCTTCACCATGCCCTCGGGGGCTGTCACCGTGAACCCCGTCTTTGAGAAGAGCAAGGGGCCGGACGCCTCTGATGCGCCTGAGTCCTCCGATGTTCCAGACGCCGGGAAAGTCTTCGAGGATGTCCCCGAGGACGCCTGGTACCGCGACGCGGTGCAGTGGGCGGTGGAGAACGGCGTCACCACCGGCACCGACGAGACCCATTTCAGCCCCAACGCCCCCTGCACCCGCGCCCAAATGGTGACCTTCCTCTGGCGGGCCGCCGGAGAACCGGAGCCTGCGGGCGGTTCCGTGCCGTTTGGGGATATACAGGCCGGCAGCTACTATGAAAAGGCCGTAGCCTGGGCGGTGGAGAACGGCATCACCAACGGCGTGGACGAGACTCGGTTTGCCCCCGGCGACACCGTGTCCCGGGCTCAGACCGTCGCCTTCCTCTTCCGCTATGCCTTCCTCTATGCCAAGGCCGACGCGGAAGTCACCGATGCGTTTGTGGATGTGTCCCCGGAGGCGTGGTACGCCGAGGCCGTGGCCTGGGCTGCAAAGAAGGGCATTGCTCAGGGCGTGGATGACACTCACTTTGCTCCCAACGACGACTGCGTGAGAGGACAGATCGTGACCTTCCTGTATCGCCTGATGGCCGGGTGAGAAGCAGCAGAGGGCTGAGATTCACCCGTAACGATACGCCATAAAAGTTACAAAGAAAACCAAAATAAGAGAGACGGGATCGCTGCTGTGGCCCCGTCTCTTTTTGTCTGCAGCATAGTATTCTGTTGCCTCTTGATTAAACGGTTACACGTCCATTTATAGATGGGTAAACGGTTATCCGGATTATGGAGTGTTCAGATATGAATATTTTTATATTTTTCCGTCACGCGCTGTCTTTCGTTACAGGAATATGACCGGCCTTGGGGACGGCGTTCAGATATCAAGTCCAATGTCCTCAATAAATACAAGAAATCCGAACTCTGCCCTACCGGGACAAAGTTCGGATTCTCAAGTGTGTCTATGGGGTACGTAAAAGATGGATTTGCGTTTTTGATAGATGGATTCGAACCCTCGAAGTAATGAATTATTCTACGGAAATAATCAACTCTACCGCTCCATTGCCGAGGAGCGATGTAAGTTCTGAACTGTTCAGACCGTCTATTCTTCCAAGTCGAGTATACGCCCATGAATTGGAACCGTAAAACACAACGATTTGGTTGCCGGAATACAGCATGATATCACCGGCCTCGGTGGTCGTCTGCACGTCGTCTCTCGGAAGACTTGTACCGATTGGACCGACCTGCTCGAAGCCGCCGTACATCGACATCTGTATCGCGATCGGCGCTTCCTCTGCAAACTCCCTCAGAGCTGTCACGGATTCGTTATCCTCCCACGCGACGTATACTTCCTGCCCGTCGATTTTGAGTATCAGATCGGTTTTCACCGGAGTATCCTCCGTTTTTGGGATTGGTTGGCTGCCCGGCTCTGAGGTTATATTCATCTGTGATTCAGTGCTTTCGGTTTTCTCGGGAAGTGCCGTGTCTTCCGCAACTGTTCCGAGCGAATCATTTACAGCTGCTGATACTGCTTCCGTCGCTTCTGTTTTCGCGCAACCGAATAAGGTAAACAGCAGCAGAAAGGCAATGCAAACCGTTACTTGCTTACGCCAGCGACTTGCCAAACCGGTATGCTTCATCTTGTTCCTCCTCCTTTCCGTTTGCTTCGCCCGCGTCGGAGATCCCTCCGCAGAACAGCGAGCCCGCAAGCTCCGCCTTTTCAAAGCAATCGACCCAGCCCTGCAACCCGCTGACGGCCTTTTCGGGAACGTATTCCTCGTCCTCGGTTGCGGTTGAAAGCATATATACCTTGCGGAATTTGTAGTCAGACGGATACAGCGGATTCAGACGGTCAAGCAGCGTCTTCATCTGTCCGCTCATCTCGTAGTAATAGATCGGGGTTACGAACACGAGCGTATCCGCATTCTTGACCTTTTCCGCGATCTCAACGGCGTCGTCTTTCAGCACACACTTTTGCGTCTTCTGACAGGCGAGGCAGCCGATGCAGTATCGGACCTCTTTCCCCTTCAGGCTGATGCACTCCACATCATGCCCGGCTTCCTTTGCGCCCCGAATCAGTTCCTCTGCCAGTCGGTCTGAATTGCTCTTTACCCGCAGGCTTGTTGTGATCACAATTACCTTGCTCATTTCAGATTCTCCTTCATGAACGCTTCGATCTTATCGAATGGGATGCAGTTGCCTTCGCCGCCGTCGTACAAATCGGTGTGAGACACGCCGGGGATAATACAGAGTTCCTTGTTGTCCGCGTACTTGCTGTCCTTCACCATATCGGCGTAGGCGTCGCGGCTCATGTAACAGGAATGCGCCTTGTCGCCGTGGATCATCAAAACGGCGGAGCGGATTTCTTTTGCGTAGGTGAACAGGCGCATATTCATAAGCGAGGTGCCGGCGCTGGCCGCCCAGCCGTCGTTGGAGTTCAGGGAGCGGGGATGATAGCCGCGGGGAGTCTTATAATAATCATAGTAGTCCTTTACAAAGTACGGCGCGTCCTCCGGCAGAGGGTCGACTACGCCGCCCGCTCTGACATATTCACCGGTTTTGTAATCCTGCGTCCGCTGTGTATTGACAGCAATTCGCGCTTGATGCCGTGCTTCTTCGTTGTCGGCAGCGTCGAAGTACCCGTTGCCGGCTACACGGGACATATCATACATCGTGGACGTCACAGTCGCTTTGACCCTTGTATCGATGCAGGCAGTCTGCAGAGCCATCCCGCCCCAGCCGCAGATGCCCATAATTCCGATGCGCTCGGGATCGACGTTCTCCTGCACGGACAGAAAGTCTACCGCAGCCTGAAAATCTTCCACGTCAATATCAGGGGAGTGCATCGCACGGGGGAAGCCGCCGGATTCGCCGGTAAAGGACGGATCGAAGGCGACGGTCAGGAAACCGCGCTCCGCCATCGTCTGCGCGTACAGGCCGGAAGACTGCTCCTTGCAAGCGCCAAAGGGGCCGCTGACGGCAATGGCGGGAAGCTTTCCGTCCGCATCCTTCGGCGTGTACATGTCCGCCGCGAGGGTAATGCCGAAGTGATTGACGAAGGTCACTTTCTTATGATCGACCTTCTCGCTTTTTGGGAACACCTTGTCCCATTCCTGCGTTAGCTTCAGTTCTTCTGTTTTCATCATGACCGTTTCATCCTTTCAGAGATCAATTCGTTTTTGATTGTCGGATCAGGTAGTCCATGCGATCCACTCGGCGCTGACTCTCGTGCATTTCCTCCACCAGCTCACAACGCTGTAAACGGAGAAACCGGACAAGTTCATCTCGTGCGTCTCTTTGATAGAGCTCGATCGCCTTTGCGACCGTATCCTGACTCATTCCCGCATCTTCCATGCAGTTTTTCAGTGTTTCTGTGTAATCAGCCATCGGTTGTCGTTCTCCTTGGCTCCTTTTCCCTTGAAGCAATTTCATTATAGCGTATTGATTTCTTTCTCGCTAATAGTTATAATGAATATCGTGATATTCACAACAGGAATATCAAGGAAAGGGGCTATATATGGAGATTCGCACTCTGAAATACTTTCTCGCCGTTGCGCGGGAGGAGAATATGACCCGCGCGGCCGAGCAGCTTCACGTAACACAGCCCACGCTTTCAAAGGCTCTGAAATCTTTGGAAGATGAGCTTGACAAAAAACTCTTTACCCGCCACAGCTTTAGCATTCGTCTGACGGATGAGGGCGTCTTGCTTCGCGAGCGTGCGGAGGATCTGATTAGCATGGCAGACAAAATCGAAAAGGAGTTCCTCTCTCTGGACGATATCACCGGCGGGGAGCTTTTTCTCGGTCTTGCGGAGTCCTATCAGATCGCACACGTCGCAAACGCGATCAAGGCGCTGAAGGAACGCTACCCCAGGCTGCAGTATCACATTATCAGCGGCGATACCGAGCAGATTGCAGGGAAGCTGCAAAAAGGACTTCTCGATTTTGTCGTTCTTGCGGAAGATCCCGATCCGAGGAAATATGACTTCATCCCTTTCCCGGAAGCGGACGTGTGGGGGCTCGTTTTTCCCGCCGATGATCCGCTTGCGGCAAAGGATCAGATCAGCCTCTCCGATTTGATCGGGCTGCCGCTGTTCTGCTCGGAGCAGGCATGGATACACGAATTTAAAGCGTGGGCGGGCAACAAATACGATGCGCTTCATCTGGAAGGATCGTTTCGCCTGTCCTACAACGGTTCGATCTTTGCAAAAGCCGGTCTTGGCTATTTGCTTACCTTTGATAAACTGATCGACGTCTCTCCGGATAGCGGGTTGGTGTTTAGGCCGCTCACTCCGCGCCTTGAAACGAAGTTGTATCTCGTCTGGAAAAAGTATCAGACGCACACGCCGATTGCGGAACGATTTTTGGAGCATATTCGCAACACGTTCCACTCGGGAGAAGACACCGTTCAAGAAGAAACCGGATTTTCTCATTAAACAAGCCCTTTTGGAGCTGAAATCAAATTAGACACGGGGGTTCGGATCGTAAGACTTTTTCCCGGTTTCCGTTTTGAACTTTTTTGATTTTCGTGTCCAATTTGAAGTCCAAAATCAAAAGCCCAAAAAACCGCATGAAATCAAGGAAAATAAAAAAACATCCTTTGTTGTCCAAACCCGGGGGGTCAGATTGCAAAGGATGTTTCATTTGTCTATGGGGTACGAAAAAGATGGATTTGCGTTTTTTGATAGATGGTTTCGAACCCATGTAGGGCTTTTTTATTCTGATCCTTTAGATTTAAAAGCTTCTACTATTGGGATCATATTCGTTTTCCCTATATCTAATGAGGAAGCATGATTAAATAGCTGGTTAAATATATATTTCTTATCTTGAATTTTAGTTTGCTCAAAATAGCACTCCCTCTCGCTCAATGTGATAGTAACTTCCATAAAAGTCAACACATCCTCAGTACTAAAGGCCAAACGCTCTTTGGAAGTCATCTGCAGATATTCTTCTTTCAAAGGGAGCGTTGTATACGTCATCATGAAATAAACGGCAACGATATCCTCTTTGGCAATACGTGTTGCAACTTCATTAACTTTTCTATATATTGTTGTTTTTAGTCCACCGTTGAAAGAGTCAAGCTCAAATGTACTATCGCTAAAAACAATCATAAAAGTTGGCATAAGATCCGTTGTCCCAATCACAACATTCATTAATACAAACTTGTTGAAATAATCGTCTCCCATCTTTGAATACAGCGGATGACGATTAAAATTGCTTAACGGAATACGTACACGATCTCTTTTATCACCAGAATTCATTATCATTGCATATCTTTCTGCTCGCTCGAATTTTTTCTTTTGAGGATAATATACATAATCGTTAATTAAAAACATATCTCTTGGGATTTGTGAAAACTTTAGTCCGGAAATCTTTTCCATAATCACGTCAGAAAGTTTACTATGTTCTCCTACCTCCGCATACATAGCTTTCAGAAAACATGACATGCTATGTATTCCTTCAATTATTTTTTTATATACATCTTCTTTACTAGTTTTATCATAGAAAGAAAACTCGGATGAGAAAAATACTTCAATTGGATTAATGCTGGCAAAAAAACTTTTCAAATCATCCAGGAGGTCAGATAATTCCATATCATTTTCAACGGAAAAGGTCTTGCTTAACACATGCATTCCAGCAAATGGAAAGAAAACCATAATATCAATTTGTTTGACAAGCTGAAATGGGTGCTCTTTCGTTGTTTCATTTCTTTTGTCAATCATCCACCTACAAGATGAAAGGTATTTGTCTCTATTCTTTTCGTAAATAGTTTTACAATCTGTGTGTGCAATAGATTTTTGCAATACAAATGTGACATTCCTATACTCAGAGAAAAAACTATCAAGGGCTGATATATTGTCAAAAAAATCAGCTTCCTTGTTGAATCGCTCCAGGGAATTTAGCGCACTATAGTATTTTTGCAATGCCGGAAATAGATAGTCAGACATTATTATCAACTCCTTAATGAAATCCTCTCAAAACAAAATATGGTGCGTCCGCTCTTATTCAGTATTGGCTGGATCAAATGTTTCCATTCTCGAACTTGTGAAAAACTTCAACACTTCGTATCTAAACTCAGCATCATTCCACATTTCAAAATCGCAGGCAATAAAGGGATGGGCCATCGTCCCACCGCCTTTGCCCTGCTTTGAGGTAATGCCAGTGGCATTCGTCAAGTCGATCCATTTCTTTGGTGTCAGAGTAAACTGCGGTGTTTTTGCATCAACCACTAGTTTTTGAAATGCCGCCTCATTGAATTGCGGATTGTTGCTCCGTTCCCACGCTGCCAGGAACTCAACTGTATTGCGGCTTCGCAGCCAGCTTTGAATTAAGTAGCTTGGATTCTCGGCGTCAAATTTGCGTGCAATTTCAGTCAAGGAAATATAATCATCGGATGGATGCAGATATTTGGCAACTGTTTCTTCGAGATAGGCGTTCATCTTTGGCTCATAGATTGGCGCCTCATCCTTTAATATCGACTCAAAGATAACATCCAAATAGCGACTCCAGTCCTCTGCTCTGATGGGGGATAGCTTATTCACACGCACCAAAAACTTCTCTCTGGTTAGAGCGTATGCCCATTCCAGTTCCTCTTTGGTCGCTCTTGGCATCTGTTTTCACCACTTTC
This sequence comes from Clostridia bacterium, assembly GCA_017513095.1. GTDB lineage: Bacteria > Bacillota > Clostridia > Oscillospirales > RGIG577 > RGIG577. Next base: position 59,822 of record JAFWDJ010000007.1, read on the forward strand.
GCTTGATTGGGATTCCGGCAGTTTTCCCCTTTCAAAAAGTACACGTCACAGTATTCTTCAAAATCGATGATACCCTTCGTGTATTTCCCATTGTTTAGCAGTTTATTAAGCACATCTCTGCTCCAATGTGCATTTCCAGAGGGAGAAGGAATTCCTTGGTTGAATAAATAGCTTTGAATAGATTCCAAACTATTTCCAGCTCTGTAGAGCCCGAAAATAGTTTTGACAACTTCCGCTTGTTCGGGCACGACTTCAACAAGCCCCTGCTTGTCCCTTCTGTAGCCGTAGCAGATTCTTCCGAAAAGTCTTGATTCGACTAATGACAATTTCATAATTTTGGTTCCTTTCTAATTATACTGATTTCAACGTGCGTTTTCAATATAAAACACAAATATTAGTGGAATTAGTGCAAATTCAAAACCTCTATATTAGTGATTTATTTCGTCGGCTGATTGTTTTGGAGTTGTTTTTGATATGAAAATGGAGCAGATTTCCTCGAAAATCCGCTCCAAAACAGCATTTATTCACTTATTTGTGGGATAAAAAGAGACAAACAGGCTTTTATCCAGCTTGTTTGTCTCTTTTGGTGGAGGCGAGGAGAGTCGAACTCCTGTCCGAAAACACGTCCCCCCGACTTTCTACGGATATAGCCTGATGTTTATAATTCCCTACGATGCACGCCGACAGGCGGGCTTACATTTTCGGTAGCTTCATTTTACATGACGCGGGCAAAGCTTACCGCGTACACGTTCACCGCTGATCGACGCCCCATCCCATGCCGCGGTCCTCACGGGCGGGACGGCTGTGCGTAATTACGCAGCTACTGCTAATCTGTTAGTTCTGTTAGCGTTTATTTTTAAAGTTGCCCGTTTTTAAATGGCCGGGCGCCATTATCCGCTTATCGGGCTTCGGCATCCCCGTCGAAACCGGTACGCCCCCGTAATTATCTCATTTTCTGCTTTATCGCGCGGTCTATTTCACGGTTCGCGTCGCGCGACGCAATGCTCTGACGCTTGTCGTATTCCTTCTTGCCCTTTGTAAGCGCTATTTCAACCTTTACGAGCGAGCCTTTGAAATACACGCTCAGCGGGATTATCGCGCATCCGTCCTGCTTCATTTTACCGAAAAGGCGGTTTATCTCGCGCTTGTGCATGAGCAGCTTTCGTTCCCGCAGCGGGTCTTTATTGAAAATATTGCCCTTTTCGTAAGGGCTTATATGCATTCCCCTTACAAAAAGCTCGCCGTCCTTTATAAAGCAGTACGAATCCTTCAGATTGAGCTGCCCAAGACGCACGGACTTAACCTCCGTGCCGAAAAGCTCTATCCCCGCTTCGAACTTCTCAAGTATAAAGTAATCGTGATACGCTTTTTTATTTTTTGCCGCAATTTTTACAGAAGGAGCCGACATATTTTCCTCCGATCAAGTTTTATCCGTGTTTTTTTATTATACCCATGCGGCGTGCCCGCGTCAAGGAGCATTTTGTCAAATCCGCCTGCCGCCCGCTTTAAAACGCATAAGGGCGCGGCTTAGTCAATATATTTTATATGATAAAAACGGCTTTTTGGGGGTGAAAACATGGGGCTTTGGGAAATATTCTTTATCGCCGCAGGCCTCTCGGCGGACGCCTTCGCGATAGCGCTGTGCAAAGGGCTCGGAATGCGGAGGCGGGACTGTCGCTTTGCCGCGATCGCAGGCCTCTTTTTCGGCGGCTCACAGGCTCTCATGCCCCTGCTCGGCTGGTTTACGGGCGTTCACTTTTCACGCTTCATCGTAAGCTTCGACCACTTTATCGTGTTTTCGCTGCTTTCATTCATCGGCGCGAAAATGATATTCGACGCCTTCGGCGGGGAGCCCGCAGCCGCATTCGGGATATACAGTCTTAAAGAGCTCGTCGCTCTTTCGTTCGCGACGAGCATCGACGCGTTCACGGTAGGCATGAGCTTTGCGTTCCTTCGCGCCCCCGTAATGCTCGCCGCGTTAATAATCGGCGCGGTCACGTTCTTCGTGTCGTTTTCGGGTGTAATTCTGGGCGGCGTATTCGGCGCATCGTTCAAACGTCCCGCGCAGATCGCGGGCGGGGCTTCGCTTATCTTTATCGGCATAAAAATTCTTATAGAGCATCTTTCAATGCATTTGTAGCGCATATCCTCGTTTCTTCAAAGCCGCGTCGTCTTCACGTTTCAAAAACGGCCGCTCCCGCGTCGGCCGCTTTGTATAATTCTTACATGATTTTCTGCCTCTATTGACAACGCGTCACGATTGGTAATATTATAATTATTAGGCCTTAAATCACCGGCATTTTTATATGCCAAAAACAAAGAAAACGGAGAATAAAATGAATCGTGACGTATTTGAAAAGCTGCCCATTCCGAAGGCGGTAATGTCTTTGGCAATACCCTCGGTCTTGAGCATGCTCGTTGCAATAGTATACAACATGGCCGACACCTTCTTCGTCGGTCAGACGGGCGACCCCAATCAGGTCGCGGCCGTATCGCTGACCATGCCGCTTTTCTTTATATTCCTCGCCGTGGGCAATATATTCGGCATCGGCGGCGGCACGTTCATATCTCGTTCGCTGGGCGCAAAGCTCTTCGATAAGATAAAAAACATCTCAAGCTCGTGCTTCTATATGTCGGTCGCGGCGGCGCTCGCGCTCACGGCCGTGTTCCTTATATTCATGACGCCGATACTCCACCTTATGGGCACGTCCGAGGCGACGGAGGGCTTTACGCGCTCGTATCTTACGTTCCTCTCCATAGGCATCGTGTTCTCGGTCGAGTCCATAATGCTTTCCAACATAATCCGCGCCGAGGGCGCGGCGAAAAGGGCGATGCTCGGCATGATATTCGGCTCGGTGGTAAATATAATCCTCGACCCGATAATGATACTCGCCCTGGGCATGGGCGTATCCGGCGCGGCTATTGCTACGGTAATCGGCAATATCTGCTCCGTGACGTTCTATCTTCTCTATTTTCGGCGCAAGGATACGGCGCTTTCCGTATCGCCGAAATACTTTACGCTGCACGAAATCTGGGGACCTATATTCATGATAGGCCTCCCCGCTTCGGTGAACAACATACTGATGGGACTTTGCAACCTCATACTTAACAACGTGCTGTCAAGCTACGGTGACTATCCCGTTGCCGCAATGGGCGTGGCGCTCAGAGCTAATATGCTCGTCGTAATGCTTCAGATGGGCTTCTCCATCGGCATACAGCCGCTCATCGGCTACTCCTACGGCGCGAAGAATTATACGCGCATGAAAAAGGCCATCGGCTTTACAATGATATGCACCACGATAATAGGCGTGGCGCTTACGATAGCGTATTACTTTAATACGGAGTTCATCATAACGGCGTTCATAAAGGACGAAACGGTCATAATGTACGGAGTGAAGATGCTGCGCGCACTGATGATAGCGGGGCCGCTTTTAGGCATCCTGTTTACGTTCACGTTTTCATTTCAGGCGATGGGGCGCGCGATACCCTCGCTGCTTCTCTCCGTCGCGCGTCAGGGACTCTTCTTTTTGCCGACGCTGTTTATCGCCAACAAGATATGGGGGCTCGACGGCATTATATATACGCAGCCTGTCACCGACCTATTAACAATGGCTGTTGCGGCCGTGATGTTCTTTACGATGATGCATAACATAAATAAAAAGGCCGCCGAGGAATCCGCTGCCGTGCCGCCGCCGCAAAACGCTTAAATAAACAAAAAAGCTCCGTGCCTCATCGACGAAAACCGTCGTAGGCCTGCGGAGCTTTTTTACGTCGGCTTCTTTGCCGCGTCCTTCGCGCACCAGAACGTGACAGACGCGAGGACTATAACGGCGCCGATAAGCGACCACATTCCGGGCTTCTCTCCCGCAAAGAGAAATACCCACAGCGGATTTAAAAGCGGCTCAAGAATCGCGATAAGCGACGCTGTAAGCGGCGGGCAGTTCTTCAGTGCCAGGGCGTAGATCGCGTAAGGCAGGCCGAGCTGGAATACGCCGAGCATCGCTATAAGCAAAAGCGTCTGGCCCGTAACGGGCGTATCGAACGCCGCCGCGAACGGCAGCCCTATGACCGCCGTTAAAAGCTGTCCCTGAAATATACCCGAAAAGCGCGTGCTTTCGTCGGCCTCTCCGGAGTTTATGAATACACCGGCGAAGAATATGCCGGACATGAGCCCCGCCAGATTGCCGAGCACGCTGCCCGCCGAAAGGCCGTCGAAAAAGAACAGCACTATTCCGCCGAGCGTGAGAAAGATAACGGCGTAATCCGTCGCCGCAAAGCGCTTTCTTTTGAATACGGCGTAATACAAAAGAATTATCACGGGCGCGCAGTACTGGAGCACTATCGCGTTCGCGGCCGTCGTAAGCTTTGTGGAAAGCACGAACATAAGAAGCGTGCCCGCGAGCGCTATGGCGATGCTCACCGTGCGTTTACTTATTTTAAGCTCCAGACGCATGAGCTTTATCGAAATAAACACAACGATCGCGGCGATAAGGCTTCGCGCGCCCGAAAGCGCCATCGCGTTCCACGGGATGAGCTTTATGAATATTCCGCCCGTGCTCCACAGCACGGAGCAGATTATTATCTGAAGCATTCCGAGACGTTTAGCGTCCATAGATTCTTAGCCTTTCATAAATTTTTACGGTAATATAAATCAAAGCGTGCCTTTCGGCACACTTTGATAGCTTTGCTTACTTTAAAACCTTGCTTAAAAATTCCTTTGTGCGCTCCTGCTTGGGGTTTTCAAAAAATTCCTCCGGCGGCGCCTGCTCTATTATCCTGCCCTCGTCCATGATGAGTATTCTCGTGCCCACCTCGCGCGCGAAGCCCATCTCGTGCGTTACGACGGCCATCGTCATGCCCTCGTTTGCAAGCTCCTTCATAACCTCCAGAACCTCGCCGACCATTTCGGGGTCGAGCGCGCTCGTAGGCTCGTCGAAAAGCATTATCTTCGGCCTCATCGCAAGCGAACGGACTATCGCGATACGCTGCTTCTGACCGCCCGAAAGCTGATTCGGATACGATTTTGCCTTATCCTCAAGACCTACGCGTCTAAGAAGCTTTATCGCCTGCTCGTCGGCCTCCTCCTTGGACATTATTTTGAGCTTTACGGGTGCGAGCGTCAGATTCTGCATGACCGTAAGATGCGGAAAAAGATTGAAGTGCTGAAACACCATGCCCAGCTGCTCGCGCACCTTGTTTATATCCGTCTTTTTATCCGTGATATCGACGCCGTCTATGATTATCTGACCGCTCGTGGGCACCTCCAGGAGGTTCAGGCAGCGAAGGAAGGTGCTCTTTCCCGAGCCCGAGGGACCTACGATAACGATCTTTTCGCCCTTGTTTATTTCCTCGGAAATATCGTTAAGCACGTGATTTGTGCCGAAGTATTTATGAAGATGTCTAACGCTTATCATGCTCGTTCAACTTCCTTTCCATTGCGGCAAACAGCTTGGACAATATCGTCGTTACGCCAAGATAAATAAGCGCGATTATGATAAGCGGGAAAAACGCCTCATAAGTGCGGCTCGTAATTACGCTCTGCACCTTTGTAAGGTCGGCAAGGCCGATGTAGCCGACGATAGCCGTCTCCTTAACAAGCACAATAAATTCGCTCGCGTATGTGGGCAGTATCATTCTCGCCGCCTGAGGCATAATAATGCTTATCATCGTCTGCGACTTTGAAAGGCCCAAAGAGCGCCCCGCCTCGTGCTGGCCCTTGTCGACGGAGATAATGCCCGAACGTATTATCTCAGCAATATAGGCCGCGCTGTTGCAGGAGAACGCGAATATCGCGACCATCATCTTCGACGCATCGGGTGATGTGAAGATAACGAGATACGCGATGAGCAGCTGCACCATCGTAGGCGTGCCGCGTATGAAGTCTATGTACACTATCGAAATAAAGCGGAATATTTTCACGCTCGATATCTTCATCAGCGCAAGGATTATTCCGAATATCGTTCCGAAGATTATCGCCGCTATCGTTACGGTCAGCGTGACCTGCAGACCTTCGAGATACAGCTTATAGCGGTCGGCGTACAAGAACGCCTGATAGAAGTTATTTCCCGCCGTCTGGAACCAGGCGGACAGGGCCGATAAAATATCCAATCGTGTCACTCCTTAAAAAAAGTTACGCAATCTTAAATCAAAACTCAAAGCCGCCCTCAAATTCTGATTTAAAATCGGTATTATTAAGTGAGGAGCAGATTTTTGCTCCTCACTTAACACATCGAAACAAAAATTATTTCAAAACAATGATGGCCTGAGTGGACTCATAGTAGTCGGTCGAGAAGTCAACGTTTTGTCTTCTCTCCTCAGTGTTCGTCATGCCTGCTGCGATGAAGTCGATCTTGCCGGTGGAAAGAGCTGCGATGAGCGAGTCAAAGTTCATGTCTTCGATTCTCAGCGTCTTGCCTGCCTTGTAAGCGATCCATTTTGCAATTTCAACGTCGAAGCCTGCGATCTCGTTTGCGTCGTCTCTGAACTCGAAGGGCTCAAATTCGGCGTTCGTACCCATGATTATCTCGCCGTCAGCCTCGTACTCCGGTACCTCGGGGATAACTGCTTCCTCGTCGCCCGTGATGTAGTATGCGAAGATCTGATCGTATGCGCCGTTCTCCTGAAGCTCTGCGATAGTGTCGTTTACTATGGCAAGAAGCTCGGGGTTGTCCTTCTTAACGGCGATAGCGTACTTTTCAATCTCGTCCGTCGGCTGGAAGTCGAGAATTACCATGTCTTCGTTTCTCTCAACTATCTTCTTTGCCGGCATCTCGTCGATGATAACGCAGTCAACGCGGCCGTTCTTAAGCTCCATAGCGGCGTCGGTAGCCTTCTTGAAGCGGGTTATCTCTGCGCCCTCAATTTCGGATGCGATAAGGTCGCCGGTGGTGCCTTCCTGAACGGCTATCTTCTTGCCTACGAGGTCTGCGGGAGAAGCGAGAACCACGCCGGTCTGCTCCTCTGCCGTCTGCTCTTCCTGCTGCTCTGCGTCGCCCTGGGAATCGGACTTGCTGTTAGACGAGCAGCCTGCGAAGAGCACGCCCATCATGAGCACGGCTAAAATAAGTGCTAAATATCTTTTCATGTTACCTTTCCTTTCTTTATGGTTTTTGTCCTTGTAATTATACATTTTAAATGCACAAAATTCAATAGTTTACATGTATTTAATCAATTTTTATATTTAGTTGTGAAACGAAGCTTTTATTTAATTTATATCGATAAGGCTTTTTGTATATACGTCGCACAGCGTGGAGAGGAAAAATTCCCTGCCGGTAATCTCCACGCCCGCCGGAGAAAATACACTGTTCGTAACGAAGTCGTATGAGACCATGTCTCTTAAATCGAATATTCTCTCGGCAAAATCGCGCACGCCGTATAACTTAAAGCGGGGAACGCCGCGCTTTCGCGCCTCGTATTCCATAAGACGCATAAGCACCTCGTCGCAGGTCAACGCTGACGCTCCGAGAAGCCTTGCGGCCTCGGGAAGAATCAGATAAAGCAGCGTGCGCCGCGGCTCCTCCGCCGGATAGCCGAATGCGGACGCGAGACGCGCCGCTTTGGCGTCGGAAAGCGCGTAGAGCGCGTCGGAGAGCGGCTTTGCGCCCTTTCGCGCGATAAAATACGTTTCTCCCAAAAGGTCATCGGTGACGCGCTTGGTCTCGCAGTAGCCGGCGTTGAAATTCTCAGTAAGCGCGCTTCTGCTGAAATCAAGCACGCCGCCCAGATTGACGCTCGGCTTTATCATAAGCTCGCGAAGTCCCTCCTTCGGGTAGCTTCTTATGGGGCGGATCGTGTACGTCCTTATTATAACTACGTCGTCGCAGCCGCGCTCGAGCGCGAGATTTACGGGGCAGTTGTCGTAAAACGAGCCGTCAAGATAATTCTCTCCGTCAAGCGGCTGCGTCTTGAACACCGGCAAATTGCCGCTCGCCATAAGATAATCGACGAGCTTGCCTCTCGGGATGTCCTCCTTGTATAATCTTAGCGGCTGCCGCCTTGTAAGCGAATAAGTTATCATCCCGAAATCGACGGCGGATGAGCGAAGCTTGTCCTCGTCGATTATGCGCGCGAGAATCTCGCGAATCTTCGAGGTGTCAAGCCCGCCGTTTTTTATCATCGAGCGAAGCGCGCCCGTAAAAAGCGCTACGGTGCTCGCCTGCTTTTTGAATCCGAAGAGCCTTGAAGTGTCAAGCATTTTCCACCAGTCGAGCGCGACGTCGTAATCGCCCTGCGCGATAAGTGCGCCGTTCATCGCGCCGACAGACGTGCCGCACACGAAGTCAAATTCGTGCCCGGCCTCTCTGAGGGCCTTCAAAGCGCCCATATGAAACGCGCCCTTCGCGCCGCCTCCTTCAAGTATCAGTCCCTTCACTTCGCACCTCCGGTAAACTATGCCTGGGCCAAGCTGTCATTTTGATAAGTATTAAAACTATTATACCCCTATTTTACGCTCGATGTAAAGCGATAAAGCGGGCAAAGAGAGACTTTGAGATGCTTTTTCGGCCTGCTCTTTTGTTTAAACACATTTTTTCGCATTATTGGCCTGTTTCTTATATAGATAAAAATATAGAGAAAAAGCGCCCTGCCCGAAGGCAGAGCGCTTTTTAAAATCAGGTTTTAATTCCGTTTAAGAATTATTCGTCCAGAGCCCAGATCTCGTCGGGGGTAAGAACCTTCTTGCCCGGGATAATGTAAGCAACTCTCGTGGTGTTTAAAAGGTGCTTGTAGTTGAAGTTCTCACTGATGGAGTTACCGCCCCAAGAACCGCAGCCAAGGCTGGAGGTCGGAATGTAACCGTTCAGGTTTACAGGCGAGCCGGAAGCGAGAAGCAGCGGCTGATTAACGAGGTAACGGCAAACGGGCATACGTGCTGCAGCCTTCTCGATAAGAGCGTCGTCGTTCGACCAGATACCGCCGGTGTGGCCTGCGCCTTCCTGGAAGTAGTTTCTTCTGCAGTTCTCGATTGCCTGATCGGGAGTGTCATAGGGAACGAATCTGATGATCGGAGCAAGGATCTCCTTGGAGAGGATATCTTCCTCTGCAAGGCCGTCTACTCTGCAAAGGAGGCAGATGGTCTCTTCCGGAACGCCGTCGATACCGAGCATCTTTGCAAGGCCGGAAGCCTTCTGACCAACGATCTTCGGCTGAATCTTGCCGGTCTCCTGGTTGAAAGCGTTCTTTCTAACCTTATCAACCTCAGCGGGATCCTTTATGTCATAGCCGCCGTTTCTTACGAATGCAGCGATGATCTCTTCGCGCTTTTCCTTCGGAACGTGGAAGGTCTGCTCACCGGTGCAGGGAACGCCGTTGTCATAGTTACGGCTGAACATAGCCTTCTGAGCCATGGTGTCGTAATCGGTCCAGTCGGGACCAACGATAAGCTGGGAGTTACCCTGACCTACGCCGTAAGCCGGAGTGCCGCTGGAGTAAGCAGCCTTAACCATGCTGGGGCCACCCGTTGCAACGATAACGTCGCAAGCGCTCATCAGTAAGCCGGTAAGCTCGATGGAGGGCTCATCGATGGACTGAACGAGGTTGTTGGGCGCGCCGAGCTCAACGAGCTTGTCGTTCATGATCTTGCAGGCGTGAGCGGTGCACTTCTTTGCAGCCGGATGAGGAGCAACGATGATAGCGTTTCTCGTCTTTATAGCGTTCATTGCGTTGGTAGCAGCCGTAGTGGTCGGGTTCGTAACGGGAGTGATGGAAGCGAGAACGCCCATCGGCTTTGCGAACTTGAGGATACCGTCAACGTCCTTGGTGTCTTCGATAAGACCAACGGAGGGCTTGCCGCATACTGCCCACCAGGTAGCGGTGGTAACGCCCTTGTGCTTGCCCACCTTGGACTCAACGGTGCCGTACTTCGTCTCTGCAACTGCTTCCTCGGAAAGCATCTGAGCTGCATCGAATATAGCCATACCGATAGCCTTGGTGAGCTCGTCGATCTTTTCCTGCGAGAAAGTATCTAAAATTGCCTGTGCCTCTTTTGCCTTTGCAACCAGGCTCTGGATGTATTCTTTGTTATCCATAATTGGTGTTCCTCCTAATATATATTCAATAATAATTTTTTACTAAATTAGCCCATCTGCCAGATTTCTTCGTGGGAAGGACTGTGAACGCCCTTGAGCGGATATGCCACTCTCGTGGTGTTCATGAAGTGATAGTAAGTGAGGTTCTCACTGATGGAGTTGTTGCCCCACGAACCGCAGCCCAGCGAAGAGGTAGGCATAAGACCGTTCTGCTGTCTGCCGCTGCCTGCAACGTTCGGCTGATTTACAACCATGCGGCATACGGGGATACGGTCGCCTGCGAGCTTGATGTTGTCATCATTTTCGGAGTAAACGGTTGCGGAGTGGCCTGCGCCTTCCATAAGGAGGTTCGTTCTTGCATGCTCAACGCCTTCTGCAAAGTTCTCGCACGGTAATACGCGGAGGATCGGGCACATGATCTCGCGTGCCAGGGGCTCGCCCTTGCCGCACTTTTCAACTCTCATGATAAGGAGCTTAGCATCCTCGGGGCAGCCTTCAACGCCTGCAAGCTTGCAAGCCTGGGGCGGAAGCTTACCTACGATCTGGGTGTTCGGTCTGCCTTCGGGCGTGAAAGCAACCTGACGGATCTTGTCTATATCAGCCGGATCCTTAACTTCCCAGCAGCCGTTGTCGATGAATGCCTTGATAACTGCGTCTTCCTTGCCCTTCGGAACGTGAATGGTCTGCTCACCGGTGCAGGGAACGCCGTTGTCATAAGCGCGGCTCATGATAACGTTCTTAGCCATGGTGTCATAGTCGGTGTAAGTGGTGTCAAGTACAACCTGTGCATTACCCTGACCCACGCCGAAGGAAGGCTTGCCGCTGGAGTAAGCTGCCTTAACCATGCCGGGGCCGCCCGTTGCAACAACGACGTCTGCAAGCTCCATAGCGAGGTTCGTAAGCTCTAAGGACGGCTCTTCGATGCACTGAACGAGATCAGCGGGAGCGCCGATGGAAACGAGCGTCTCACGGATGATGTCAACAGCGTGCTTCGAGCACTTCTTTGCGCTCGGATGAGGAGCAACAATGATAGCGTTTCTGCACTTTAATGCCGGCATAGCGTCTGCGATAACAGTCGTGGTCGGGTTCGTGCTGGGGGTAACGCAAGTGATAACACCCAAAGGCTTTGCAAACTCAATAAGGCCTCTCTCGGGGATTCTCTTAACGATACCAACAGACGGCTTGCCTCTCATAGCGAGGTACTGGTTTGCGCAAACACCTGCGTGCTTAGCAACCTTACCGGGAACGTTGCCGAAGTGAGTCTCTTCAACTGCTTCCTTGGAAAGCTCTTCTCTTGCATCGTAGATAGCCTTACCGATGGCTCTTACCATCTTGTCTACCTGCTCCTGGGTGTAAGTCTCGATAGACTCCTGCGCCTTTCTGCCCTTATCGATCAGGCTCTGGATGTATTCTTTGTTGTCCATGTTCTGTTTTCCTCCTACAATTTATTTTAATATTGATATGCAACACATATGCCGACGCGCCAAATCGAATCCATTGTGCCCGGCGCAAACAATTTGCACGACGCACAAAAGAATCGATCGAAGCCCGCCGCCATACTCGGAAAAAATGTATAGAGAAAATTCCCTCATACACAGTATATTGTATCAGTTGCAAACAGGGCTGTCAACAGCCAAAAAAGCAAATATATAAGCAATTTTATCGTTTTAAAAATAATTTACAATTATTTAATGTTTTTTTATGCGCCGTTTCCCCGTTTTTTCATCCGAACAGCACAAGATACACGTCCATCTCGTTTTTCGAAAGAAAATCATCTATCGCTCGCTTGGCGGTATCAAGCGCCCCTTCCCTCGGGTAGCCGTAGATGCCCGCGGAGATGAGCGGGAACGCAATCGAGGCGCATCCGTGCTTTTTCGCAAGCTCGAGCGAGCTTTTATAGCAGCCGTACAGAAGCTTCTCCTCGTTTTGATTTCCTCCCCGCCAAATGGGGCCCACCGCGTGTATCACGTATTTTGCCGGAAGCGCGTACGCGCCCGTTATCACCGCCGAGCCCGTATCGCAGTGACCTATCTTTGCGCACTCGGCCTCAAGCTCATTGTATCCCGCCGCGCGGAATATAGCGCCGCATACTCCGCCGCCCGGCGCAAGCGCGCTGTTTGCCGCGTTCACAATGGCGTCGGCCTTCACCCTCGTTATGTCCCCGTTTATTATCTTAAAACCCATGTCCGCTGCCTCCTTATTGTTATATTTACAATTATATAATACCACAGATTTCGCATTTTATTGTAAACCTATCGAATATTTTTACGGTTGACAATATTGTTGTGCCGTGGTATACTGCGAAGCATGAACGAGAAAGGAGACGGCGCCGTATGACCCCTGCTTCAGTTAAAAAAGGAAGGCTCACGACGAGAGAGCTTGTGTATATCGCTCTTTTTGCGGTGCTTATCGTCGTATGCTCGTGGATAGCAGTGCCGATGCCGTCGGGCATCCCCATGACGCTTCAGACGTTCGCGATTTTTTTGACCCTCGGCCTTCTGGGCGGAAAGCGCGGCACGCTTTCTCTCCTTGTATATATACTTCTGGGCGTCGTCGGGCTCCCCGTATTTTCGGGCTTTCGCGGCGGCGCGGGCGTGCTATTGGGCACGACGGGCGGATACTTAATAGGCTTTATCATCTCCGCACTCTTATATTGGCTTATCGTTTCAAAGCTCGGCGCGAAAACTTACGTTATTATAATATCCATGCTTTTGGGGATAGCCGCGTGCTACGCCTTCGGCACGGCGTGGTTCATATTCATGTACACGAAAAGCACGGGGGCGATAGGCGTTCTTGGCGCGCTCGCAAGCTGCGTGTTCCCGTTCGTCATCCCCGACCTTGTAAAGATCGCGCTTGCGGTATTTCTTACGAAAAAGCTTTCGCCGCGCCTTAAAATCTGACGCGCCGAACGTTGACCGCCGCGCCGTGTTGCGGTATAATCGCGTTTGGAGGTTGTTTTTATGACTGAACGTGTACGAAAATTAAGAGAACAGAGCCTTAACACGGCTCCGCGCATAGATATGGAGCGCGCGCGCCTTGAAACGGAATGCTATAAGCGTTTCGAGGGCACGATGAGCGTGCCCGAGCTTCGCGCCGCCGTTTTGAAATACCTGATGGAGCATAAAACGCTGTACTTCGGCGAGGGCGAGCTCATCGTCGGTGAAAAGGGCGCGTCGCTTCAGACGGCTCCCACCTTCCCCGAGCTTTGCTGCCACACGACAGGCGACATGCTCACGATGGACCGCCGCGAGCTTATCTCGTTTAAAGTAACCGATGACGATATCGCGCTTCAGCGCGACGTGATAATACCGTTCTGGGAGAACCGCAGTATGCGAAAAAAGCTCATAGGCGCCATGAGCGACGAATGGAAGGCCTGCTACGAGGCGGGCATTTTCACCGAATTCATGGAGCAGCGCGGCCCCGGACATACCGTCGGAAGCGAGAATATATATAAAAAGGGCTTTCTTGACTATAAATCGGACATACGCGCGGCCACAGACGCGCTCGACTTTGAAAACGACCCCTCTGCCCTCTCGCGCCTTGAGCAGCTTCGCGCGATGGACACGGCGTGCGACGCGATAATCATACTCGGCGAAAGATACAGAAAGCTTGCGCTTTCACTTTACGAAAAAGAGACCGACGAAAACCGCCGCTCGGAGCTATTGACGATCGCCGGAAATCTTGAGGTCGTGCCCGCTCACAAGCCGGAAACGTTTCATCAGGCGCTTCAGATGTACTGGCTCGTTCACCTGTGCGTAACGAGCGAGTTAAATCCCTGGGACGCGTACAGTCCCGGCAGGCTCGATCAGCATCTTTATAAGTTCTACAAGCGTGACGTCGAAGCGGGACGCCTCACGCGGGAGCGTGCGCTCGAGCTTATGGAATGTCTTTGGGTCAAGTTCAACAATCAGCCCGCGCCGCCCAAGGTTGGCATAACGCTCAAGGAAAGCGGCACGTATACCGACTTTGCCAACATAAACACCGGCGGCATAACGCCCGAGGGCGAAAACGGCGTAAACGACGTAAGCTTTATAATTCTCGACTGCATGGACGAAATGCGGCTTCTTCAGCCGAGCTCCAATGTACAGATAAGCCGCAAAAATCCCGACGAATTCTTATACCGTGCCTGCGAAATATCGAAAAAAGGCTGGGGTCAGCCCGCCTTTTACAATACCGAGGCGATAATCGCGGAGCTTTTGAACGCGGGCAAGTCGCTTTCGGACGCCTACCGCGGCGGGACGAGCGGCTGCGTTGAAACGGGCGCCTTCGGAAACGAGGCGTATATCCTGACGGGCTACTTCAATCTGCCCAAAATCCTCGAGCTTACCTTAAACAACGGCTATGACAGGCGCACAGAGCGTCAGCTTGGGCCTAAGCTTGGCTTTGCGGAGGATTTCAAGTCTTTCGACGAGCTTTTTTCGGCCTATAAAAAGCAGGTGCGCCATTTTATCGACATAAAGGTGCGCGGCTCAAATATAATAGAGCAGCTTTACGCGAAATATATGCCCGTGCCGTTCTTGTCGGTCATAACGAACGACTGCATCTCGCGCGGACTCGACTACAACGCGGGCGGCGCGCGCTACAATACGTCTTATCTTCAGGGCGTGGGCATCGGCACGATAACCGATTCGCTCACCGCGATAAAATACAACGTCTTCGATAAAAAGAATTTCACGATGGCCGAGCTTTCGCGCGCGCTTTCTGACAACTTTGAGGGGCACGAGCGCATACTCGCGCTCGTACGCGGAAAAACGCCCAAATACGGCAACGACGACGATTACGCCGACGGCGTCATGCGCGAGGTGTTCGGATTTTACCGCACCTGCGTCACCGGCCGAAGCAACACGCGCGGCGGCATGTGGCGCATAAACATGCTGCCCACTACCTGCCACGTCTACTTCGGCGAGGTCATGGGCGCAAGCGCGAACGGCCGCCTTGCGGGAAAGCCCGTCTCCGAGGGCATATCTCCCGCCAAGGGAGCCGATATTTACGGCCCCACCGCAGTTTTAAAGTCGTGCGCGAAGATGGACCAGCTCAAAACGGGCGGCACGCTTTTAAATCAGAAGTTCGTCCCCTCCGCGATCGCGGGAGAAACCGGCACGAAAAATTTAGGCTCGCTCATACGCGCCTATTTTGAAATGGGCGGTCATCATATACAGTTCAACGTGATAGACACGCAAACGCTCAGGGACGCGCAGGCGCATCCCGAGAATTACCGCGACCTTATCGTGCGCGTGGCGGGCTACAGCGACCACTTCAACAACTTAAGCCGCGCGCTGCAGGACGAGATAATCGAGCGCACGGCCCACGCCGCGCTGTAACGCGCGCCGAAACTCCCGGCAAAGCTCAGAATTGCGTATAAAAGCGAAGAATACTCTTTTCGGCACGCTGACAGGGTACCAAAAAAGAGGTCAGAATTGTCGATTGCCGAGCGTCGGCGTATGTTATACGTTAGAGAAGGCAATCGACACATAGCCGAAAACGCCGTAACCCAAAGGTTACGGCGCAAAAGTCGATTTGAAAAAGTGTGCATAACATTTTTGATTCGTAAACTGTATGCACACTTTTTTTGCTTTAATATTATATTCTTTTCGGCGGTCTGGCCCTTTTTTGACAGACTGTGAAAAGGCAGGCGCTTTCGCGCCTGCCCTTTCCAAAGCGAGGTCGTCTTATATAAAGACCGGTTTATTTGCTGTAATCGTAGAAGCCCTTGCCGCTCTTTCTGCCGAGCAGACCTGCGCGTACCATCTTGCGAAGCAGCGGATGAGCCGCATACTTCTGATCGCCCATCTCCTTATAGAGAACGTCGCAGACTGCGAGCACAACGTCAAGACCTACGAGGTCGCCGAGTGCAAGCGGACCCATCGGGTGATTTGCGCCGAGCTTCATGGCGGTGTCGATATCCTCGGCGGAAGCTATGCCGTCGGCGTAGATGCCTATTGCCTCGTTTACCATCGGAACGAGTATTCTGTTAACTACGAATGCGGGTGCTTCCTTTACCTGTACGGGAGTCTTGCCGAGCTCAACGGCCATTTTGGTAACAAATTCGTTCGTTGCGGCGTCGGTAAGCTGACCGTTTATAACCTCAACGAGCTTCATTGCGCCAACGGGATTGAAGAAGTGCATACCGATAACCTTCTCGGGGCGCTTGGTCGCGCTTGCAAGCAGCGTTATCGAAAGCGAAGAAGTGTTCGTAGCGAAAATAACGTCGGGCTTGCAGATCTCGTCGAGCTGCTTGAAAATATCGAGCTTTATGTCAATATTCTCAGCGATGGACTCAACGATAAAGTCTCTGTCCGCAAAGTCTTCGAGCTTAGTCGTATCCTTTATGCGGGCTATGGTCGCGTCCATATACTCCTGAGTTATCTTTTCCTTGGCAACAGCCCTGGACATAACCTTATTTATCGTCTTGTACGCGCCGTCCAGTGTGGACTGATGACGGCTTCTCATTAAAACTTCGTGTCCTGCCTCTGCAAATGCCTGAACTATGCCTGCGCCCATTGCGCCCGAACCGAGTACGCCAACCTTCATTATACTTACCTCATTTCTTAATATATTTTTATATGATTACTTATTGATGAACGGATCCGGCTTGCGCTTTTCCATGAACGCGTGCATCGCGTTGCGCTGGTCCTGAGAGCCGAAGCCCTTGCCGGAATTTTCAAGCTCCACCTCGATAGCCTGTTCCATCGGGAGATGGATACCGTCGTTTACGGCGCTCTTTGCCGCTCTTACGCCGATGGGAGCCTTGGATGCTATGCGGTTTGCAAGCTCCATCGCCTTGTCCATAAGCTCATCCTGAGTATAAACGGCGTTTACAAGACCAATCTTTAACGCCTCGTCAGCCATTACGCGCTTGCCCGTGTAGAGCATCTCCTTCGCGATGCCCACATTGATAACGCGCGGGAGCCTCTGCGTACCGCCGAAGCTGGGGATTATGCCGAGTCCCGTCTCGGGGAGGGCGAACATCGCGTTGTCGCTTGCTATGCGTATATCGCACGCCAGCGAAAGCTCGCAGCCGCCGCCCAAAGCGAAGCCGTTAACCGCCGCGATCACCGGAATGGGGAAACGCTCGATCTTTAAGAACAGCTCGTTGCCCTTGCGGCCGAATTTTACGGCCTCATCGGTGGGCATATCGGCCATCGCGCCGATATCGGCGCCCGCAACGAACGCCTTTTTGCCCGCGCCCGTTATGATGAGAGCGCGTATATTCTCAACGTCAACACCCGCAAGCACAGCCGCGAGATCGTCGAGCACCTGATCGTTTATCGCATTTAAGGCCTTCTCACGCGACATCGTGATTATGCCGACGTGACCTTCGGTTCTGTATTCTACAAAGCTCATCTTAAATTCCTCCGATCAGAGATTATTCAAAGCTTACATCTTCTCGATAACTACGGCCTCGCCCATGCCGCCGCCGATGCAGAGCGTTGCGATGCCCTTCTCGCCCGCCTTAAGCTCATGGATAAGAGTTACGAGTATGCGGCAGCCGGATGCGCCTATCGGGTGGCCTATCGCGATTGCGCCGCCCTTGGGATTGAGCTGCTCGTCCTTGATGCCGAGCTCACGGCCGACCTGTACCGCCTGAGCCGCGAAAGCTTCGTTTGCCTCGATATACTTCATGTCCTCAACCTTGAGGCCGCACTTCGAAAGAGCGTCGCGTACCGACGGTATCGGGCCGAGACCCATATAAGCCGGGTCAACGCCCTTGGAGCCGGTAGCTATGATGCGCGCCTGCGGCTTTAAGCCGTGAGCCTTTACAAATTCCTCGCTCGCAACGATTACTGCTGCGGCGCCGTCGTTTATGCCGGATGCGTTAGCCGCCGTAACGGTACCGTCCTTCTTGAACGCCGGCTTAAGGCCCGCGATCTTTTCAAGCGTGGTGTTGCCCTTTACGTATTCGTCGGTGTCGAATACAATGGGATCGCCCTTCTTCTGCGGGATGGTGATGGGAACTATCTCGTCCTTGAACGCGCCCGACGCGATAGCCGCAGCCGCCTTCTTCTGGGATGCAACGGCAAATTCGTCCTGCATCTGTCTCGTAACGCCGTATTTCTCGGCTACGTTCTCGGCGGTGATGCCCATGTGATAGTTGTTGAAAACGTCCCACAGACCGTCGTTTATCATAACGTCTATAAGCTGCTGGTTGCCCATCTTAACGCCGGTGCGTATGCCCTTAACGGCATAAGGCGTATTGCTCATGCTCTCAGCACCGCCTGCGATTACGCACTGGTTCTCACCTGCAAGAATGGATCTGTACGCCAGCGTTACCGCATGAAGCGCCGAGCCGCAGACCTTATTGATGGTCGTTGCCGGAACCTCAACGGGTACGCCTGCAGCGATAGCCATCTGACGGGCGGGGCTCTGTCCCTGAGCTGCCTGGAGAACGTTGCCCATTACTACTTCGTCAACATCGGCTGCCGACACGCCCGCTCTCTTTAAAGCTTCCTTTATTACTTCAGCACCCATCTGACTTGCGGTAAGCTTGGCAAGGGAACCGCTGAAGCTGCCTACTGCCGTTCTGCATGCACCAATAAGATATACGTTTTTCATTACTGTCACCTCTCGTAAATATTTTTATAATAATTATAACCTGAGATTTATGGAACATCTCCTGTTCCAATTAAATATTAGCATTTTAATCATTGAATTGCAATATCTTTCACGAATTTTAATGCAATTTTAATAAACATTGTTGATTTTTTATCAAACTAAGGGGGCGTTTTTGAGCAAAAATTATAACTAATGAACAATCGAAGCCCTTTTTAATCCCGTGCGGGCACAAAATCGCACAATAAAATTGACACCCCGCTTCCGATTTTGTATGATATAGTCAAATCAGCGGCGTATTCGCCGAGTGTCAAAAAAACAATAAATATAATTATAAAGAACGGAGATGTTATTTATGATCTATGCATTTGACGGCCACTCCCCCGTTATCGAAGAGGGCGCATATGTAAGCGAAACGGCGATAGTCATCGGCGACGTTTTCATCGGCAGGGACTGCTACATAGGCCACGGCGCCGTGATCCGCGGCGACTACGGCCGCGTCGAGATCGGCGAAGGCACGGCGGTCGAGGAGGGCGTTATAATCCATGCGCCGCCCGGCAGAGCATGCAAAATAGGAAAGCGCGTGACCTTCGGCCACGGCGCGATAATCCATTCGAGGGTCATTGAGGACTTCGTACTCGTCGGCATGGGCGCAATAACGAGCCTCGGCACCGAAATCGGCGAGTTCGCGATAATCGCCGAAGGTTCCGTCGTAAAGATGATGGACAAGATACCGCCGCGCGTCATGGCGGCGGGCTCTCCCGCGCGCGTTATACGCCCCGTAAGCGACCGCGAGTTTGAGTTCTGGAAAGAGGACAAGCAGAATTACGTGGACCTCGCGCACAAGTATTTAAAGCAGGGCATGCAGCGTATCGGCTGAATATGACCTATATTTGACATCCGGCCTTTCTTTTTTATATAATGTAACCGATATTAAAATATGTCGCGCACATATAATAAAAAAGAACGGAGATGTAAAAAATGATCTATGCTTTTGACGGACACAGCCCCGTTATCGAAGAGGGCGCATACGTAAGCGAGACCGCGATAGTTATAGGCGACGTCGTAGTGGGCAAGGGCGCATACGTCGGCCACGGCGTTATCCTTCGCGGCGACTACGGCCGCATCGAGATAGGCCCCGAAACGGCCGTTGAGGAAGGCGTTATCGTTCACGCGCCGCCGAACGACGTGTGCAAAATAGGAAAGCGCGTGACACTGGGTCACGGCGCGATAATCCACTCGAAGGAGATCGAGGATTTCGTCGTTATCGGCATGGGCGCCGTTACGAGCCTCGGCACCGTTATCGGCGAATACTCCATCGTAGCCGAGGGCGCGGTAGTAAAGATGAACGCGAAGATTCCGCCTAAGGTAGTCGTTGCAGGCTCGCCCGCAAAGGAGGTGCGCCCCGTTTTGGAGCGCGACACGAAGCTCTGGTCGATGGGCAAGCAGCTCTACGTCGATCTTGCGCAGAAGTATCTTAAGATCGGCATGCAGCGTCTTGATTAAAGAAGCATATAAAAACGGCGCGGGAAAAAACCCGCGCCGTTTTGCGTTTTTGCCGTTTTTATCAGGTCGCCGCCGCAAAGAGAACGCCGACCAAAGCTATCGCGATGATGAAAGCGACCAGGCAGACGATCACGGAGATAAGCGAAAGCACAAATCCCGCCGTCTGCATACCGCCCACAAAGCCGAGCTTTTTTGCCTTTCTCGACATAACGATGCCTACGATGCCCAAGATGATGCCGATTATCGCGCCCTTGCCCGTAAAGCAGAGTATCACGGCGATAATGCCGCACACAAGGCTTATTATGGCCTGCGTCCTTCCCGGCACGTAATTGTTGACCGGATAATTGTTGTTGTTATTATTGTTGTAGCTGTTGTAGTCGTTAATGTTGTTATTGTTGTTATTGTTGTTATCGTTCTGCATAATAACACTCCTCTCCGAAAAACGATTTCAGCTTAGCTGCATTCCGTACAAAGCATGCCCGAAAGGCGGCTCATTATTTTAGACGAACGAACGTCACCCCATGGTTCCCGCGATTTAAATCGCGCTCGCGTCTTAATTCATCACATTCGTCCAAAAGCCTTACAGTCTCGGCGTTGAATATCGAAAAATCCTCGCCCTTTACGTAGAACGCGACCGCGCCGCTCTCTTTGAGCTCAGAAAGCCTTGCGCGAACACCGTTTTTAAGCCTTCCGCCCTTCCCCGACGAGCCGTAGCCGTGAATGAGCTTTATTATGCCTGTCTTCAGAGCCTTTGAATACTTTATCTCACTCTCGAGCCGCGTCAATGCCTCGGCAAGCGTCGGGCGTCCGTCCTCTAAGTTTACCGTTCTGTACGAAGTCTTTTTCATGAAAGCGTCAGAGCTTGAAATTCTTTAAAATATCCTCGGCGTCGCGGCAGATGTCAACGATAATGTCGCGCGCGGGCTTTACGTCGTGAATAATGCCCGCGATCTGGCCGCACATGAGCGAGCCGTCGGTCATGTCTCCGCCGTGCACCGCGTTTCCGACGCTTGAAACAAGAACGTTGTGGAACGTCTTGCCGTCGCCGTTACGCTCGGCCTCTAAAAGCTTTTCGGAGGCGTTCGTGCGAAGGCCTCTCACGCCGTGGCGCAGCGCGCGTCCCATGATAACGGTCGCGGTATCATTAGCGCCCACAACCGCCGCCTTGCAGTTGTCGTGTATCTCGCACTCCTCGCTTGCCAAAAATCTTGTGCCCATCTGTATGCCGCGCGCGCCTAAAATGAACATGGCGGCCATCGTGCGTCCGTCGGCAATGCCGCCCGCAGCGATTACGGGTATCTTTACGGCGTCGCACACCTGCGGAATAAGTGGGAGCGTCGTCGTCTCGCCTATAAATCCGCCCGACTCCATGCCCTCGGCCACAACGGCGTCGACGCCTATGGCCTCCATCTTCTTCGCGGTCTTAACGTTAGGGATAACGGGCACGACCTTTATGCCGTTTGCCTTGAACTTCGGCATGAAGCGCTCGGGGCTGCCCGCGCCGCTCATAACTATCTTTACGCCCTTTTCAATGATTATGTCGGTCATCTCATCAGCGTTGTCGCTTCTCATAAGAAGGTTTACGGCGAACGGCTTATTCGTAAGAGCCTTCGTTTCGTCTATCTGGCGCCTGAGCTCGTCGGGCTTTAGCATTCCCGACGCCAAAACGCCGAGTCCGCCCGCCTCCGATACGGCCGCCGCGAGACGCGGCGATGATACGGCCGCCATTGCTCCGCATATAACGGGATATTCTATGCCCAAAACTTCGGTAACGCTTGTTTTCATTATTATGCCTCCTTATACTTCTATTTTACAGTACTTACTATAAAATACCACGCGGCGCATAAAAGCGCAAGCGCGTTTTGATACTATATCACAGCAGCTTCTTTATATTGAGTATGATGACCGCGGCAAGCGAGCAGGCAAGCGATATCGCGAGCACCGTCCAGAATCCGGTGGGAGAGCCTGCGAACGGCACGTTTACGTTCATGCCCCACAGGCTTGCGATAAGCGTAGGCACCGAAATAACTATCGTAAGCGAAGTCAGCACCTTCATGACGATGTTTAAGTTGTTCGAGATTACCGATGCGAAGGCGTCCATGGTGCCGCTTAAAATGTCGCGGTAGATGGCGCACATCTCCATTGCCTGCTTGTTCTCTATGATTACGTCCTCGAGAAGGTCGAGGTCATCGGGATATTCCTTTATGAACGGCATACGCAAAAGCTTCTCCATGACTACCTCGTTCGATTTTATCGACGTCGAGAAGTAAACGAGCGACTTTTCGAGCTTGAGCATCTGTATAAGCTCCTCGTTCTTCATCGATTTGTGAAGCTCTCTTTCAACGCGCGTCGAGGATTTGTCTATCTGCTTTAAGTAAAACAGGAATTTCGCCGCGTTCTTATAAAGTATCTGAAGCACGAAGCGGTTCTTCTTTTTCGTGGAGTATCTTAACACCCGCGTATTGTGGAACTGACTTAATATCTCCACGTCGCGAAGGCAGACGGTCACGATATTGTGCGGAGTGTAGATTATGCCGAGCGGTATGGCGTTGTGAAGCTCAAGACCCTGCTCCTCAGCCACAACGGGAGTATCGACCAAGATGAGCGTCGCTTCCTCTTCTATTTCGAGACGCGCGCGCTCCTCTTCGTCCGTCGCGGCCTTTATAAAGTCAAGCTCAATGTTTAACTTGTTTGCGACGAACTGCATCTCTTCCTCGGTAGGGGCGACAAGTTTGACCCAGCTTCCCGGCTCAATAGTATCTATTTCTCTTGTTATATCGCTCTCGGTGCGGTAGATGGAAATCAAAAGAATCGCCTCCCCATATAGTTTTGTATTTTATTTTACCATATTTCGCACGTTTTCACAATATGCGAAGCGTAATTTTTACGATTGAATTTTACTATTAAAATTTTGACAGTATTATTTTTCTTTTAGTACTTGACAATACATAATACTAAAATTATAATAACAGCAGAGCAAAAAAACATCCGCCGCGTTCACAGGCGGAACAACAGGTGGTGATACCGCTTTGAATACTCAATTCAAGAAAGGCGTGCTGGAGCTTGTGGTACTAATGTCGCTTTCCAAAAAGGACATGTACGGCTATGAGCTCGTAAGCGAGGTGTCAAAGATTATCGACGTAAACGAGGGCACGATATATCCCCTCTTAAAGCGCCTTACGAACGAGCGATACTTCGATACTTATTTAAAGGAATCAAGCGAGGGCCCGCCGCGAAAATATTATCATCTCACGGCGCTCGGCCGCGAATATAAGGACGACCTGAAAAAAGAGTGGCTTAAATTCCACAGGAAGGTCGACGAATTCATAAAATCTGACGTATAGTCACGGGAGGTGCGAATACATTGAAAAAACAGGAATTTCTGGACCGTCTTGCCGAGAAGCTCGCGGTCCTTAACGAAAAAGAGCGCAGCGATATATTGTCGGAGTACTCGCAGCACATTGATATGAAGACGGCCGAAGGCCAGAGCGAGGAGGACGCGATAGCCGATTTCGGCGACCCGGACGAGCTTGCGCGCGAGATTCTCGATGCGTACAACATTGATCCCGATTACGCGAAAGGAAAGCACGAGCGTGACCGCTCCTTTGAAAAGATGGTCGCCGATAAGGTGTCGGGCTTTACCGCTTGGATGAACCGCACAGCCGACACGCTGTCGAAAAAGAGCTCGAAGCAGATAGTCGGCATTGTGATAAAGCTTATTCTGCTTGTCATAGTACTTTTGCTGCTTCGCATACCGGTGGGGCTTCTCACCTCGCTTTCGGCTGCCGTTTTCCTCGCGCTTCCCTACTCGGTCGGCAGCGCGGTAAACATTATTATCGCCGTGCTTATAAACGTCGTATACGTCATCGTCGTATGCTACGCGCTGTACGTCTTCTTTAAGCGCGTCGCAAACGACGGCTATACGGGCGAAAAGGAGGCAAAGGACTTTATGAACGGAATGAATAACGAGCCGTATGAAGAAAGCGGCGCGCAGAAGGAAAACACCGCCTCAGGCGGCGAAAAAAAGTATCACGGCTTTACGTGGCAGGACAGAACGGTCGACGACGTCTCAGGCGCGTCGTCCGGCAGTACAGGTGCGGCGTCCGGAGGCGATACGCCCAAAAAAGGCGACTCCTCCGCTTCGGCGGCGCACGTTTTCGGCACGATCTTAGGCGTAATCTTAAAAATAATCGTCGTAATCATTATGATACCCGTTATCCTAATCGGCATAATATCCGTCGTGGGCCTCGGCGCGAGCATCGCGCTCGTCATCCAGGGCTTCGGCGTAGTCGGAATAATGCTCATCGCATTGGGCGTAACGCTCTGCCTGCTTGCAATCATCTGGGCGGTGTTCAAGGCGCTCTTCGGAAAGAAGCGGCCGCCTGAGAACAGCCCCGCGGCGGGCGCAAAGGAGGTGTGAGCCGTGACGTATAAAAAGCTTTTGATAATATTTATAATAGGAATAATCCTCGTCGGCGCGGGCGCGGGCGTTTCAGTAGCCGAATTCGGAAGCTACCGCAATATGGGCGAAAAAACGATTCCGAGCAGCGAGGAGGACATAAGGACGGAAAGCTTCGATATAGTGCTTTCGGGCTCCCCCGAGGACAGAAGGGTGACGCTTGAGCTTAACCCCTACGATCAGCGGCTTAACGCTGTCGTACCCGTCTTCACAGAGGACGAGTCACTGACGGACGGCCTTATCCGCATTGAAACGAAGTACAACGGCCGTTATTACTATATGGACGTGGAACATTCGCGGATTCTTACGGTCGACGGCGAGGAAAAACCCGATTTCGGCTACGACGCAGAGCTCGGACGGTATTACTACATTAAGACCGTCGAAGACGAATACTCCTTCGACGACGAGGAATATTTCGACGAGGACGGATACATCGGCGGCGAGGAATATTTCGACGAGGACGAATACTTTGACAAGGACGAATACAATGGCGGCGATGACGTAATCGTGTCCCCCCGCGCGGAAAAAATATATCCCGAAACGGGGCATTATAAGGTGAACGAGGATATAACGGTCTATTCGTACACCGCACACTCCGCCTTCTTCGGAATTCCGAACGGCGTGAGCATTGCCGACGTGCTCGAGGACTTAAAGCACAGGGAGATATACACGTACGTAAGACCCGCCGACTTTTCGGTGACCGTTTTCGGAAACAAAAGTACTCTCGCGGAAATAGAATACTAACGCTCTCCCCCTGCGGGCCCATGCCCGCATAATATAAAGCGGAAGCCGCTTTCACGGCTTCCGCTTTATGCTGTCAAAAAAGGGTCGGACCGCCGAAAAGGATAAAATATCAGAACAAATAATGTGTGCAGCCATTTTACAAATCAAAAATTCCGGCACATCGTATCAGCGCGGCTTTTGCGCCGTAACCTTTGGGTTACGGCGTTTTCGGCTATATGCCGATTGCCTTCTCTGCCGTATTTAATACGCCGACGTTCGGCAATCGACAATTCCAACCTCTTTTTTTGGCACCCTGTCAGCGTGTCGAAATAGTGTGTTTCGACACGCTGACGCGGAAGCCGCTTTCACGGCTTCCGCTTTTTTCAGTCGCAGCAGCAGTTATCTTCAAACGCGCTCTTATTGGGCGGGAAGAAGTCGTCAATCGGGAAATTGAACTGTGAAAACAGCTCGCACGGATCCTGATCGGTGCCCGCGGACGCGCCCTCGCAGTCCCTCTGCGGGATGCAGAAGTCGTAAACGGGTATGAGAAGCTGTACCTTTCTCGACAGTCTGATTATCGAGAAAATACCCACCGTAACAAGAATCTGCTTGTCGGCCTCGGCCGTTATTTCGTCCTCGAACACGCCCGAAACGCAGCGCGGCAGGCTCTCCGCGTCGAAATTGCAGCAGCAACAGCACGAGCAGCAGTTATCGCCCGCCGACTCGGGCTCGGCAATCCTTGCCTGAAGGATCATCGGGTCTACCGTTTCAACGCTCGCCTCGGGCAGATTATTCGTCTGACGGAGCGCGCTGTCGCTGTCGCCCGCCGTGATCTTCGAGCTAAACGTTCTCGCGGAGCCCTCCGAACCGAACAGGATGACCGTCTTATCCGCCATAGCCACGCCCGTCACGTTTACGGACTGTCCCATGCCGGTGAATACCTCGAGCGTTATCCTGAAATAGTAGCGGATGGTCACGGAATAATATCCGCGGTTGAACGATATTGGCTCCGCGTCGATATCCACCCAGATAAGCTCTATATCCTTCGAGCGCACGCTTATCGCCTTGTTTATGACCGGCATCGTGCATCTTGGGAAGTAAACGGGGATATCCCTAAGACAGTCGCGGTCCCGGCAGGAGTCGTATATGCGCTTCGTATCGATACATACGGCTTCACGTACCGCCCGCGCAGTCTCGTTTCTTGCAGCCATGATTTCCTCCTGTAAAAAAATAAACTTTTTCGGGCGATACGGTTTTTCGTTCGCCTCGGTATATTTTATGCAATGCGCGGCTTTTGGTGATTAAAGCGCGCGCGGCCGCATATTATCTAACCGTACGAAAGGAGCGTGGGCCGGATGGAAAAGGAGTATCACGTCCGTCACGCAGACGGGGATTTTGCGCTTTTGATGACGTCCCGCGGCGGCATAACGATACGAACGCCCGCGCGCGGCAGAGCGGAAGCGAAGTCGCTTTTTAAGAACGCGCGGGGCGGCATGGACGTATGCGTAAGCTGCGGCGGCGTCGTGTACGTTATGGCGCAGACGCAAAGCGGGGCGATAATTAAAATAATCAAACGAGACGGCGTGTGGCACCGCTTCGACGTTCTCGTGCCGAAAAACGCGCTCTATTATCCCAAGCGCTTCGCGCTCTGTCCGCAAAGCGACGGCGTTTTCGCGTTCTTTTCGCTCCGCGGCTCACAAAATACGTCCCTTTGCATGACGAATCTGTCAAAAAGCGGCGCCGTGCCCGCGATGATTGCGCATATCGGCGCATGGGACGCCTTTGACGCCGCGAAAAGTCCGGGCGGCGTATGCGCCGCGTTCACGGACGAGGCGGGCACGCTTTACGCGCTGTTTTACGAGCCTTTAAAAAACAAAAAAAGCCTCGTTCCCCTGCTTTCGGGCGGCGGCTTTTCAAATATTCGTGCCTTCGCGGACGCTGGCGCGCTCCACACGGTATTCCTGCGGGACGGGAGGCTTTTTTATATCGAGACAGATGCTCGGACGCGCCTCGTGCGAGCGATTCACGATTTGGGCGCTGCGGACGCGGACGCGGAGCTTTCGCTCTCTCATAAGCGCGGCGCGCTTTTTATACATACCGTCTCTGAGAGCGCAGCGGACACGCTTGAATTTGATTTAAAACGGCGCGTGTATAAAAAAACGACGCGCGCGACAGGCTCGCACGCGCCTTGCGAGATAAAGCATGTATTCGCGGGCGGAAGCGAAACGGAGCTTGTGATATAAAAAGTCCCGCTCACGCTTGTGAACGGGACCTTTGAAAGCTGATATTTACTTGCCTTTTCTTGATATTGCCTTCTTTACGGCCGCCTCTACCGCCTCGGCGGTAAAGCCGAACTTCTTCGTAAGGTCGGAATACTTGCCTGTCTCGGCGTGTCTGTCGGGCATGGAGACAGACTCGAGCGGTGCGTACGCGCCCTCAGTGAGCATTACCTCGGATACGGCGCTCGTAAGTCCGCCGATTACGTTGTGCTCCTCGGCCGCAACAACGGCGCCCGTGGACTTCGCGTACTTTACGATGGTGTCGCGGTCAAGCGGCTTTATCGAATAAAGGTCAACGACGGTGACCTCTATGCCCTCAGCTTTAAGCTTCTTCGCTGCTTCAAGCGCCTTAGATACCATAAAGCCCATTGAGAAGACTACCGCGTCTTTGCCCTCGCAGAGCACCTTGGAGCCGCCGGGGACGAAGGTATCGCTTTCGGAGTAGATCTGCGGGAACGCCTCTCTCGAAAGGCGGAAGTATGCGGGGCCCACGTGCTCCTGAGCGAGATACTTCGTTATTCTGTCAGTCATTATCTCATCGCTTGCAACGAATACCGTAAAGTTGGGCATCGCGCGCATAATGGCGATATCCTCGAGCGAATGATGGCTGGGGCCGTCGTATGCGCCCGAAAGTCCGGCGTAAGCGCCGGCAAGCTTTACGTTGAGCTTTCCGTAGGAAATGAGCGCCTTTGAAGCGCACGCGCCTATCGTGGTGAGAAACGACGTGAACGTGTTTACGAATACGTTCTTGCCGCAGGTGGACATGCCTGCCGCCATTGCCACCATGTTGTTCTCGCTTATGCCGACGTTGAAGAAGCGATCGGGCGCTTCCCTTGCGAAAAGAACGGATTTGGTGGAGCCCGAAAGGTCGGCGTCGAGCACGATAACGTTCTCGGTCGGTACGCCGTATTTTCTTAACGCCTCGCCGTAAGCGTCTCTTATCGATTTAGGCATCAAGCGCACCTCCTTTAAGCTCGGCCATGGCCTTTTTGTAGCTTTCGTCGTCTATCGCGCTTCCGTGCCACTTGTTGTTGCCTTCCATGAACGATACGCCCTTGCCCTTTACCGTTTCGGCAATGATTATCGAGGGCATACCCTTTTTAGCCTTGGCCTCGTCGATGGCGTCGCAGACGTCCTCAACGTCGTGGCCGTTGCAGTGGATTACGTTATAGCCGAACGCGCTCCACTTCGCGTGGATGTCGCCCATCGGCATTATAACATTGCTGGGTCCGTCAAGCTGTACGTGGTTGTTGTCGAGTATCGTAATAAAGTTGTCCGCCTTAAACTTGGATGCGGACATTGCGGCCTCCCAAACGATGCCCTCGTTCGTTTCGCCGTCGCCCAAAATGGCGTAGGTGTACGCATCGGGATAATCAAGGCGCTGTGCGAGCGCCATGCCCAATGCCGCAGAGTAGCCAAAGCCTAAAGGCCCCGTGGGTATTTCGATACCCGGAGTGTGGTTCGGCGAGGGATGACCCTGAAGGTGGCTTCCCGCCTGACGCAGAGTCTTTAAGTCCTCTTTGGGGAAAAACTCAAGCTCGGCTAAAATGCGGTAGAGCATCGGAGCCGCATGGCCTTTGCTCAAAACGATGCGGTCGCGGCCGGGCCATTTCGGGTTTTTCGCGTCGAACCTCGCTTTCTCGAAAAAAATTGCGGTCAATATCTCGCAGACCGATAATGAGCCACCTGGGTGACCGGTCTGTATCGAATGCAGCGTTTCTATCACGTCGATGCGAAACTGCCTGCAAAGCGACTCGAGATAGGCCTTTCTTTTGGGGTCTAAACTCATTTTTACCTCCTTGAAGTACGCGCCGCAATATGACGTTTCGGCGGCGCAAAAAATAATTTCGTGGTTATATTTTATCATACTAATGCGATTTAGCAAATATTTTATATGAAAATTGCCCTCATTTTTCCGTATTGGCTATAAACCGCGCAGCGAGCGGGCGGCTTTTTGGCCGTTTCTTACAAATTCAAGCGTTTAATTCGCTTTTTATAATAAATCCGCGTATTTTCTTGACACTCCGATTTTAAATTGCTAAAATGAAATTTGTGATATCGTGATTTTTTCGCTTTCACATTTTTTGGTGTATTGAACTTAAAATTTTATAATAATTTACAGGAGGAAACACAAGATGATTTATGATGTAATTGTTTTAGGCGGCGGCCCCGGCGGTTACCTGGCAGCAGAGAGAGCAGGCCATGCAGGTCTCAACGTGCTTCTTATAGAAAAGAGAGCACTGGGCGGCACCTGCTTAAACGAGGGCTGCGTTCCCACTAAAACGTTCCTTTATTCCGCAAAGATATTCGACTACGCTAACGGCGTAGGCTCGCACTACGGCGTGTCCGTTGAGAATCCGAAGATCGACCACGCTTTCGTAGTTAAGAGAAAGAACAAGGTCGTAAAGACGCTTGTAGGCGGCGTTGGCTTTACGATGAAGCAGGCTAAGGTTACCGTTAAGTACGCTGAGGCTAAGCTTTGCGCTAAGACCGACGACGGTTTCATGGTTGCAGCAGGCGGCGAGACCTTCGAGGGCAAGAACATAATCATCGCTACCGGTTCCGAGGCTTTCGTTCCCCCGTTCTTCGAGGGTATCAAGGAAGCTGTTGAGAGCGGCTTTGCAGTAACGAACCGCGAGATACTCGACCTCGAAGAGGTTCCGAAGGAATTCGTGGTTATCGGCGGCGGCGTTATCGGTCTGGAGCTTGCTTCCTACTTCAATTCGGTAGGCTCCAACGTAAACGTAGTTGAGATGCTCCCCAAGATCGCCGGCCCGAACGACAACGAGATCTCGAAGATGCTCCAGAAAGAGTATGAGAAGAAGGGCGTTAAGTTCCACCTGAACGCAAAGGTTACGAAGATACTTTCCGACGGTATCGAGTACGAGCAGGACGGCGAGACGAAGAAGCTCCCCGCTGACAAGGTCCTCCTTTCCATCGGCCGCAAGGCTAACACGAAGGGCTTAGGTCTTGAAGAGATGGGCGTTGAATTAAATCGCGGCGCAGTTGTTACCGACGCTCAGATGAAGACCAACGTTCCCGGCATCTATGCAGTAGGCGACGTAAACGGCACCTCCATGCTGGCTCACACGGCTTACAGAGAGGCAGAGGTTGCTGTAAATACGATCCTCGGCATCGCTGACGAAATGAAGTACAATGCAATCCCCGGCGTTATCTACACGAACCCCGAGCTCGGTTCCGTAGGCTACACCGAGGAGGTTGCAAAGGAAAAGGGCATAAACGTTAAGGTCGTTAAGCTTCCCATGGCTTACAGCGGACGTTGGGTTGCTGAGAACGAGGGCGGCACCGGCGTATGCAAGCTCATCGTTGACGTTGACACCAACAAGCTCGTTGGCGCGCACATCCTTGCAAACTACGCTTCCGAGTTCATCTACGGCGTAGCAGCTATGATCACCTGCGATCTCGACCTCGATGCTATAAAGAAGATAGTCTTCCCGCATCCGACCGTATCCGAGATAATCCGCGAAGGTATATTCATGTACAAATAAGCCGTAATACGGCGCAAAAAGGGCAGAGTGAAACGCTCTGCCCTTTTTATATGCGTCGGCAGCCGTTGACTGCAGTAATCTTTAATAATACAAAAGCCCCCGACGGCAGTCGGGGGCTTTTTTCTACTTATTTCTGAATGTGCGCTTAGGCTGCCACGGATAGCACGGCGGCAGGTCCTTCGTCGGGCTCATCGAATACTTCGGATCGCGCTTCTCAAGGAAGGAATTTACGCCCTCCGCAGCGTCGGGAGCGGCTCCGAGGTACCAGTAAAGCAGCGACTCCACCTCGTGCGCGTCCATCGGCGACTGCGCGCCCTGCATAGACCATAAGAGGCGGCGCGTCATGGCGCACGAAACGGGAGCGCAGTTCGTTGCGATGTCGCGCGCAAGCTCCAGCGCCTCCTTCATAACGTCCTCGGGATCAACTACCTTGTAATAAAGGCCCATCTTGTCAAGCTCGTCGGCCTTCCATACCTTGCCCGTAAGGGCTATCTTCATGGCGTTGCTCATGCCTACTATTCGCGGCAAAAAATAGCTCGAGCAGCCGTCCGGCACTACGCCGCGGCGTACGAATACGGCGCCGTATTTGCCTCTGTTCGACGCGATGCGAAAATCGCACGGAAGCGTCATCGTAAAGCCCACGCCCACGGCGGAGCCGTTTATCGCCGCTATAACGGGCTTGTTGCAGTCGAATATCGCAAGCGCCAGCACACCGCCGCTGTCGCGGTGCTCCATAAGAGGCGTCTTCGTAATGTCGAACGTGCTTCCCGCGTTGCCCAGATCCATTCCGGCGCAGAAATGCTTGCCCTTCGGGTCGCCCGTAAGGATTATTACGCGCACGTTATCGTCGCGGTCGCCCTCGCCGAAGGCGTCGATAAGCTCCTGACAAAGGTTGTCGGTATACGCATTGTACCTCTCGGGGCGGCTTATCGTAATGGTCAGTATCCCCTCGGATATCTCATACTTTATGTCCTTGTACTCTTTCAAAACTGCTCCTCCTTTATTGTTTTTTATATAAAACCGCGGGGCAAGAAAACCCCGCGGTCTTTGTACGAACTAAATCTTAAAATAATCGACGCCCGACTTAAAGAGCTTCTGATCCTTTTCGCCGTAAATGTTGCGCGCAATGTTCTTTCCTATGCGCTCGCTGTGACCCATTTTGCCTAAAATGCGTCCGTCCTTATTCGTTATGCCCTCGATAGCCCAAACGGAGCCGTTGGGGTTGTAGTCGATGTCATAAGTCAGCGCCTCGGAAACGTCTACATACTGAGTCGCTATCTGCCCGTTTTTCTTGAGCTCTTCGAGAAGCTCGTCGCTTGCGACGAAGCGTCCCTCACCGTGCGATATCGGTATCGCGTGAACGTCGCCCACCTTCGTATTGTAAAGCCACGGCGACTTCGTGTCGGTCACGCGCGTATATACGTAGCGCGACTGGTGGCGGCCTATCTCGTTATAAGTAAGCGTGGGCATATCCTTCGTCGCGGGCATTATCTTGCCGTAAGGCAGAAGTCCCACCTTAACGAGCGCCTGGAAACCGTTGCATATGCCCAAAACAAGGCCGTCGCGGTTCTCGATAAGCTCCATAACGGCTTCGCTTATGCGCGGATTGCGAAGCACGGTCGCAATGAATTTGCCGCTTCCGTCGGGCTCGTCGCCTCCGGAGAAGCCGCCCGGCAGCATGAGTATATTCGACTGATTTATAAGGCGCGAAAGCTCGGCCACGGACTGCTCTATCATATGCGCGGAAAGATTCCTTATCACGAAGATATTAGCCTCTGCGCCCGCCTTTTCAAACTGAGCGGCGGTGTCGTATTCGCAGTTCGTGCCCGGGAATACGGGGATTACGACCTTCGGACGCTGCACGCCGACTCTCGGAGCGATTTTAACCTGCTTATATTTCCATAGGTCGATAAACTCCGGAATCTCGCTCGCATTTTTCTTCACCTTCGTCGGGAACACCTCCTCAAGCGGGGTCTCCCACGCATCAAGCAGCATATCTATGGGTATAATGTCGCTGCCGCGGCGTATCATGCGCCACGAGTTTACGCGTCCCAAAAGCACGGCTTCAAGCTCGTCGGGAAGCTGCTCGTCGGGAGCCGTCTCAATGACGATGCTGCCGTATAAGCGCTCGAACAGGCGCTCCTCGGGAAAGCTCTTGTCAAAGTCAAAGCCCACGGGATTGCCGAAGCACATCGTGACCACGGCCTCCGCCACACCGCCGAAGCCTATGGACGACGATGCCTTTATCTTGCCCTTCGAGGCAAGCTTGTGAAGTATCTCATATTTATTCTTTAAATCCTCAAAATCGGGCAGCTTGTTTTCGTCGTACTTCGCGGAAACGAGATAAACGCAGTCCCCCTCCGATTTAAAGTCGCTCGTAACGAGCTTCGACGCCTTCCATGTGTTTATCGCGAACGATACGAGCGTCGGCACTACGTCTATATCCATGAACGTGCCCGACATCGAGTCCTTGCCGCCGATGGCCGCAACGCCCATCGAAAGCTGCGCGTGAAGCGCGCCCAGCACTGCCGAGAACGGCTTGCCCCAGCGCACGGGGTCGCCCTTTAGCTTCTCGAAATACTCCTGAAGCGTGAGGTACGCGCCCTTTATCGGCGCGCCCGACGCCGCGATGTTCGAAAGCGACTCAACTACCGCGTATACAGCGCCGTGAAACGGGCTTGCCTTGGCGATATAGGGATTGAAGCCGTACGCCATTACGGACGCGGTGTTCGTTTCTCCGCCGAGCACCGGAATCTTCGCCGCCATATAGCGCATCTTCGAGCGCTGATAAAGGCCGCCGTAGGGCATTACAACGCTGCCCGCGCCTATCGTGGAGTCGAAACGCTCAACAAGGCCGCGCTGCGAGCATACGTTTAAGTCGGAGAGCATATTTGTAAGCTTGTCTCTTAAAAGCCTGCCCTCCGCGTTATAGGAAAGCTCTATCTTATCCGTATCTATCTTAGGCACCGAAACGCGCGTCGTCTTGGGTGCGCCGTTCGAGTTTAGAAACTCGCGCGAAAGGTCAACGGTCACGTCGCCGTTCCATTTCATCACAAGGCGGCCCGTATCGGTCACGCGCGCGACAACGGTTGCCTCAAGGTTTTCGGCGCCCGCGAGCGCGATGAACTTATCGGCGTCGTCTTTTTCTACCACGACGGCCATTCTCTCCTGCGACTCGGATATCGCAAGCTCGGTGCCGTCAAGTCCCTCGTACTTCTTTGGTACGCGGTTTAGATCGATCTCCAAAGAATCGGCAAGCTCGCCTATCGCAACGGATACGCCGCCCGCGCCGAAGTCGTTGCAGCGCTTTATCATATGCGAAGCCTCGGGGTTTCTAAAGAGCCTCTGAAGCTTTCTTTCCTCGGGCGGATTGCCCTTCTGCACCTCCGCGCCGCACTCCTCAAGCGATTCGAGCGTATGCGACTTCGAGGAGCCCGTGGCTCCGCCGCAGCCGTCGCGGCCCGTGCGGCCGCCCAAAAGGATAACGACGTCGCCGCATTCGGGTCTCTCGCGGCGCACGTTCTGTGCCGGAGCCGCGCCGACTACCGCGCCTATCTCAAGACGCTTCGCAACGTAATCGGGGTGGTATACCTCCGATACAAGTCCCGTCGCAAGACCTATCTGATTGCCGTACGAGCTGTATCCGTTCGCCGCCGTGCGCACTATCTTTCTCTGCGGCAGCTTGCCCTCCATAGTGTCGGCAAGGCTTACTCGCGGATCGGCCGCGCCCGTAACTCTCATCGCCTGATATACGTAAGAGCGTCCCGAAAGCGGGTCTCGTATCGCGCCGCCCAGGCACGTTGCCGCGCCGCCGAACGGCTCTATCTCGGTGGGATGGTTGTGCGTTTCGTTCTTGAAAAGAAGCAGCCACTTCTGGCGCTCCTTGCCCACGTCGACGGTTATCTTTATCGTGCAGGCGTTTATCTCCTCGGATTCGTCGAGATTTTTGAGCTTTCCGGCCTTCTTTAAGACCTTCGCCGCTATCGTCGCGATGTCCATAAGGCATATATCCTTATGCTTTCCGATGTAGAGCGACTGGCGATGCTTTAAGTATTTGTCGTATATTTCTTTTAAATAATCGTCGTCGATTTGTACGTCCTCGATCTTCGTAAGGAAGGTCGTATGACGGCAGTGGTCGGACCAGTACGTGTCTATCATGCGAAGCTCCGTCATTGTGGGGTCGCGGTGCTCCGTATTCTTAAAGTAATCTCTGCAGAAGGCGATGTCGTCGCGGTCCATCGCAAGACCGTACTTATCTATAAGGGAGAAAAGCGTATCGTCGTCGGCCTCGGTGAAGCCGTCCACCAATGCCACCTTGTCGGGTATGTCATACTTCATGGCGAGCGTATCGGGCACGGTAAGCTGCGCCTCGCGGCTCTCCACGGGGTTTATGAGATAATCCTTGATTTTTTTAAGGTCCGCCTTGCTTATTCTGCCCATAAGCACATAGACCTTCGACGAGGTGATTATGGGGCGCTCGCCCTGCGTAAGAAGCTGTATGCACTGCATACAGGAGTCGGCCCTCTGGTCGTACTGTCCCGGAAGATACTCCACCGCCACGATTTTATGGCTGCCGGAAATCTCGGGAAGCTTATCGTACGTGTCATCTACCTGCGGCTCGGAAAAAATGGAGCCGCGCGCAAGCTCGAACGTCTCGTCGTCTATGCCCTCGGCGCAGTAGCGGTTAAGAACGCGCACTCCCTTTAGGGACTTTATTCCGAGGTCCTCGCTTAAAGCCTGGAAAACCGAACCTGCCTCAACCGCAAATTCGGGACGTTTTTCAACAAAAATGCATTTTACTGACATACCTGTTCACCCTTTTTAAGATTTATCGTATTTATTTAATTTTATCATCAAACCGGCGGGAGTGTCAACGCACAAAAGGACGCGCCGCACCCCCGAAAAGGACTTCTCCCTCTCTTTTCTCTATCCTGACTGCGACGCGCTCCCCTTCTATGGGCGTTTCGGAAAAAACGTGCGTCATGCAGTAATTTTCGGTGTAGCCGCGATACGTGCAGTCGTCTGTTTTCTCTTCTATCAGCACTTCGCGCACCTTGCCCGTCTGTTCGTCAAGAAAACGTTCGGCAACACCCTTCGCCGCTTCGCTCATAACGGCGACACGGCGCGATTTTTCGGCGCGCGTAAGATGACCGGGCATCTTTTCCGCTCGGGTGCCCGGGCGCGACGAAAACGGGAACACGTGCACCTTCAAAAAGCGCTGCCGCTTCACAAATTCGAGCGACTCTGAAAAATCCTCCTCCGTTTCGCCGGGGAATCCAACGATAACGTCGGTCGTGACCGATGAGGAAGGCAGAGCCCTTCTTATCTTTATGAGCGTTTCCTCAAATTCGGCGGCGGTGTACCTTCTGTTCATGGCGGCAAGCGTCCTGTCGCAGCCGCTCTGAAGCGAAATGTGAAAATGCGGGCACAGCCGCTTAAACGAGGGAAGCGCCGAGAGGAACGCCTCGTCGAAGCACGAGAGATTCAATGACCCGAGCCTTACGCGGAAATCGCCCTCTGCGTCCTCGCACAGCGAAAGCACGTCCGAAAGCGTCTTTTCGTATTTTATATCCTTGCCGTAGGAGGAAATGTGTATTCCCGTCAAGACTATCTCCTTATATCCCCTTTTTATTATCCCTGAAAGCTCGCTTTGTATGTCCGAAAACGGCTTCGACACGATGGGGCCGCGCGCGTAGGGAATCACGCAGTAGGAGCAGAAATTGTCGCAGCCGTCCTCTATCTTTATGCTCATGCGCGTGCGCTCAAGCGCGTCGGACGCGCTCATTTTCTCAAACTCGCGCACCGAAAACGGATCGCGCACCGACAGAAGCTTTGACTTTCTGCCCGCGTTTTCGATTATGAGCTTCGCAAACGCCATACGGTCCTTCGTGCCCGTTACGATATCCACGCCCGGCATGGCCATAACGCGCTCCGACTGAAGCTGTGCGTAGCAGCCGCATACGCATATGAGCGCGGCGGGATTTTTCTTTACGGCGCGGTTTATCGCGCTGCGCGATTTACGGTCGCTCTCGGCCGTCACGCTGCACGTATTTATAACGTAAACGTCGGCCGTATCCGAAAAATCAACTATCTCGACGCCCGCTTTTTTAAGCACTCCGGCCAGTGCCGCGCTCTCGTATTGGTTTACCTTGCATCCCAAAGTGTAAATGGCTGCCTTCATCAAAACTCCACCTCTCATATAAAAAATTATATAGAAAACGCAAAAAATGTTCAAGAATATATTGACTTATCAATAAAAAAATCAGAAAATAATCTTGATAGCATTTTTTGATAACCGTTTTCTTGTTGACACAAGAGGTGCTGTTATGGATTTTTTCAGAATCGTCTCATTTTTCGGAGGGCTCGGCTTATTCATTTTCGGCATGATGCTCATGGGCAACGCGCTTGAAAAAATAGCCGGCAACAAGCTTTCCGCAATAATCGAAAAATTCACGAGCAACCGTATAAAAGGCGTGCTTTGCGGTGCGGCTGTCGCCGCCATTATTCAAAGCTCCTCGGTTGCCACTGTCATGGTAGTCGGCTTCGTAAACGCCGGCGTAATGAAGCTCACCCAGGCCGTAGGCGTCATTTTGGGCGCCAATATCGGCACCACGATAACCGCGCAGCTCATCGGCCTCAACGCCATAAGCGCGGACAGTCTTGTTTTACAGATTTTCAAGCCCACCACCCTGGCTCCGATAGCCATCGTTATAGGCATTTGTCTCTATATGCTCGCAAAGCGCGTACGCTCGGTCGAGCTGGGCGAAGTGCTCATAGGCTTCGGCATCCTTTTCGTCGGGATGCAGACAATGGAAGCGGCCGTTTCCGTGCTTGCGGACATGCCCGAATTCAGTCAGATATTCCTCATGTTCTCGAATCCGATAATAGGCGTGCTCATCGGCGCGGCTCTCACCGCGATAATCCAGAGCTCGAGCGCGTCCGTCGGCATACTTCAGGCGTTCGCCTCGACGGGACTTATCACGTTTTCAACGGCCGTTCCGATAATACTCGGCCAGAACATCGGCACGTGCGTCACGGCCATCCTCTCCAGCGTCGGCGCTAATAAGAACGCGCGCCGCACGGCGTTTATCCACCTTTACTTCAACGTTATAGGCACCGTGATATTCATGATAGCGATATACGCCATTCAGGCGTTCGTGGGCTTCGCCTTCTGGGACGACACGGTAAATTCACAGACAATAGCAAACTTCCACTCCGTATTCAATATAACGTGTACGCTTATCTTCATACCGTTCGCAAATCTTTTAGTCAAGCTTGCGAACATGACGATAAAATCCACCGACGACGAGGAAACGGTAAAAACGAAGTTCGACGACCGACTCCTCTACATGCCCGCGGCTGCTCTTTCGCAGGTCGAGGACTCCATTGAAACGATGTTCTCAATGGCTATAAAGAACATCTCCCGCGCGCGCGAGGCGATAACGGATAAGAACCGCGACAAGGTAAAAAAGATAGTCGACGACGAGGACGTTATCGACAAGATGGAGTTCGAGGTGTCGAAATACCTCGTTAAGATCACCGACCAGGAATTGAGCGAGAACGAGAGCAAGACCGTATCCGTATATCTTAAAATGGTCAACGACATCGAGCGTCTCGGCGACCACGCCGTAAACCTTTCGGAGATCGCCGTCGATATAATGAACGAAAAGATAACGTATTCCCCCGCCGCGCAGCACGAGCTTGGAATAATGTTCGACGCCGTGGAGGATATACTCAATTTAGCGTATCAGAGCGTCAAAAGCGAGTCCGACAAATTTACGTACGCGATACAGGTCGAGCCTCTCGAGGAGATCATAGATATGCTCACCGAGGCGCTGCGTCTCGGACACATACAGCGTCTGTCCGACGGCATATGCTCCGTGGAGACGGGCGTATCGTTCCTCGAGATAATCAACAACCTCGAGCGTATCGCCGACCACTGCTCGAATATCGCAATAGGCACGATGCAGCAGCACGACGACTTTGCAAGCACGATAGACCCGCACGCCTTCTCCGTCCATCTGCGTGAAGAGTTCGGCCGGGATTACGACAGATACTACGATTACTTTATAGCGAAGTACTACAACCGCCTGGGCCAGAGCCCGCAGCAGGAACAGAAGTAGGAAGATTGAATGATGAAACACCGCGCGAAACCGCGCGGTGTTTTTTGTTTGCGGGGGGATTTGGTGGGGAAAAAAGTATACTTTTTCCCACCCCGTATTGCATAATTTTTGGCAGAGTGATACACTATATCTTGTAATGCCGAAAAGAATCGGCACAAAAATTCAAGTGGTGCGTAAAGTATACTTTTTTCCCCGATTTTCGGCCGAAATACAGGTAAAATCTCATGTTTTTGTGCCCGAATTCAGGAAAAAGAGCACGGAAAGGACGGTTTTTATGAAAAAGAAGGTTTTAAGCCTCATTGTGGCACTCGTTATGGTGCTTACGATGCTCCCCGTGACGGGTCTGGCGGCGGATACGCCTCCGGCGGTAAACATCACGCAGATAAGCTACGCCGACGGCGCAGTCAGCCTTGCATGGCAGGCGCAGGACGGCGTTGACGGCTACCGAGTGTACCGCAAAACGGGTACGGGTTCGTGGACGAGCATACTTTCGTCTACAACGGCGACGTCGTATGTCGACGACACCGTAACGGAGGGCAAAACGTATTCGTATACGATTCGCTCGTTCGTAGGCAAGACGTACAGCGCGGGCTACGCCGACACGGCTAAGACGATAACCGCGAAAGCATCGGTTGAGACGCAGCCCGTGACGATAACGTCGATTAGCTACGCTAACGGTGCAGTCAGCCTCGCATGGCAGGGACAGGACGGCGTGGACGGCTACCGCGTATATCGCAAGACCGGCTCGGGCAAATGGTCGACTGTGCTTTCCTCTACGACGGCGACTTCATACGTCGACAACACCGTAACGGAGGGCAAGACGTACAGTTATACCATCCGTTCAAAAGTGGGAAGCACGTGGAGCACCGGATATGACGCGACGGCGAAGACTATCACGGCGAAAGCCGCAGTCGAGCCGCAGCCCGTGACAATAACGTCGATAAGCTACGCTAACGGCGCGGTCAGCCTTGCTTGGCAGGCGCAGGACGGCGTTGACGGCTACCGCGTGTATCGCAAGACCGGCTCCGGCAAGTGGACAACCGTTTTGTCTTCCACGACGGCAACGTCGTACAAAGATACCACCGTAACCGAAGGCACAACATACAGCTATACTATCCGCTCCAACGTCGGCAGCGCATGGAGCACGGGCTATGCCGATACGGCGGCGACCATCACGGCGAAAGCCGCAGTCGATCCGATGCCTGTAACAATAACGTCTATAAGCTACGCGAACGGCGCTGTCAGCCTTGCTTGGCAGGGACAGGACGGCGTTGACGGCTACCGAGTATACCGCAAGACCGGCTCCGGCAAGTGGACGATCGTTTTATCCTCAACGACGGGCACATCGTACACCGATACCACCGTAACCGAAGGCACAACATACAGCTATACTGTCCGCTCCAACGTCGGCAGTGCATGGAGCACGGGATATGCCGATACGGCGGCAACGATAACGGCAAAGCCCGCAGTAGAGCCTGCGCCCGTAACGATA
This sequence comes from Clostridia bacterium, assembly GCA_017513095.1. Taxonomy (GTDB): domain Bacteria; phylum Bacillota; class Clostridia; order Oscillospirales; family RGIG577; genus RGIG577. The sequence goes on from JAFWDJ010000007.1 coordinate 100,488, forward strand.
ACGTCGATTGACTACGCAAACGGCGCAGTAAGCCTCGCTTGGCAGGGACAGGACGGCGTTGACGGCTACCGCGTATACAGAAAGACCGGTTCCGGCAAGTGGACCGTGCTTCTTTCGTCCACGACGGCGACGAGCTATACCGATACTACGGTGACCGAGGGCACCACGTACAGCTATACCATACGCTCCAACGTCGGCAGCGCATGGAGCACGGGCTATGCAGATACGGCGGCAACAATAACGGCGAAGGCCGCAGTCGATCCGATGCCCGTGACGATAACCGACATAAGCTACGCAGACGGCGCGGTGAGCCTCGCTTGGCAGGGACAGGACGGCGTCGACGGCTACCGCGTATATCGCAAGACCGGCTCCGGCAAGTGGACGAGCATTTTATCCTCCACTACGGAAACGAGCTACACCGACACAACGGTGACAGAAGGTACTACATACAGCTATACGATCCGTTCGTTCGTCGGCAAGACGTACAGCACCGGCTACGACGCGACGGCGAAGTCGATAAAAGTTTCTCCCGCCGCACCCCCCGACGTGAACATAAACATGATAACGCAGAGCAGCACGGGCGGCATAAAAATAGCGTGGGATGCGGCGGATAATGTTGACGGCTACCGCGTATACAAAAAGTCCGGCAGCGGAAGCTGGAAGACGGCTCTTTCCAACACTACCGACACAACGTTCATCGATACCGACGTAACGCCCGGAGTGACGTATTATTATACGGTGCGTTCTGTAAAGGGCGGCGTATGGAGCACAGGATATAACGACACGGCAAAGAGCTTTAAGGCGGGCACGCCGGGGCTTTGGTCGAACGGTGGAACTATTAACGGCATTGACGATAAGACTGTAGAAAAAGTATACATTCCCGTATCGATTGACGGCGCAGCCGTGACGAGCATTGGCGGGTATGCCTTCCGGAACTGTAGCAGTCTTACGTCGGTAATTATTCCCGAGGGTGTGACGAGTATTGGCGAGCATGCATTCGACAACTGCAGCAGTCTTACGACGGTAATTATTCCTGAGGGGGTAACAAGCATAGGGGCATGGACGTTCGCATACTGTAGCAATCTTACATTGGTAATTATTCCCAAGAGCGTGACGTGCATAAGTTACGGAGCGTTCCGGAACTGTAGCAGTCTTAAGTCGATGACTATACCCGAGGGCGTGACGTGTATAGAGAACGATACGTTCTCCGGTTGCAGCAGTCTTACGTCTGTGACGATACCGTCGAGCGTGACGAGCATTGGAGAAAGTGCGTTCCATACCTGCAGCAGCCTTACGTCTGTGACAATACCGGAAGGCGTGACGTGTATAGAGGAAGATACGTTCAGAGGCTGCAGCAGTCTTACGTCCGTGACGATACCGTCGAGCGTGATGAGCATTGGAAAATATGCGTTCTTGAAATGCATCAGCCTTACGTCGGTGACGATACCCGAAGGCGTGACGTGTATAGAGGAAGATACGTTCTCCGGTTGCAGCAGTCTTACGTCCGTGACGATACCTTCGAGCGTGACGAGCATTGGAGAACGTGCGTTCCATACCTGCAGCAGCCTTACGTCCGTGACGATACCGTCGAGCGTGACGAGCATTGGAGAACGTGCGTTCCAACTTTGCAGCGGGCTTACGTCCGTGACGATACCCGAAGGCGTGACGAGCATTGCATACCAAGCGTTCTCCGGTTGCAGCGGCCTTACGTCGGTGATGATACCCGAAGGCGTGACGAGCATTGCATACCAAGCGTTCTCCGGTTGTAGCGGCCTTACGTCGGTTACGATACCCGAAGGCGTGACGAGCATTGGCTCATATGCGTTCTCGGGCTGCACCGGCCTTACGTCCGTGACAATACCGTCGGGCATTACAAGCATTGGCGACGGTATATTCCAAGGCTGCAGTAGTCTTACGTCGGTAATGATACCCGAAGGAGTGACGAGTATAGGCGAGCGCGCATTCCAAACCTGTGAAAGTCTTACATCCGTGACAATACCGTCAAGCGTTAAGGACATAGGCGATTATGCGTTCCAGAATTGCAGAGGCCTTGTGTCCGTAACGATATCGGAGGGCGTTGAAAGCATAGGCAAGGGAGCGTTTTCAAACTGTACTGCTCTTACGTCGATAACAATACCGTCGAGCGTTAAATCTATCGGTGCAGATGCGTTCAAGTATTGCAAGCTTACGGACATAAAGGTCGAAAGTGGAAACAATTCTTATGTGTCGGTTGACAACGTGCTTTTTACAAAAGATATGAAAACACTCGTAAAGTGCTCGGTTGACGTGACCGGAGCTTATGCGATACCATCCGGCGTGACCGATATAAGCGAATACGCATTCTATAACTGCAGACAGATCACTTCATTAAGCATACCGTCGAGCGTAACGAAAATAGGCAAGTATGCCTTCGAACAATGCAGAGGGCTTACGTCTTTGATTATTCCGAAAAGCGTGACGGATATAGGCGGCGGAGCGTTCAGAAAGTGCTGGAATCTTACGTCGATAACCGTTGATAAGGATAATGCGGCATATGTTTCGACGGACGGCGTGCTGTTCACTAAAGACAAGAAAACCATCGTCGCTTTTCCGTATGGCAAAGCTGTGTCTTATTCCATTCCGTCAGGGGTTACGACAATAGGCTGCAACGCATTTGACGGATGTGATAAGCTTACGTCCGTGACTATTCCGTCCAGCGCAAAGAGCATTGGCAATTATGCGTTCTACAACTGCAGCAGTCTTACGTCGGTAACGATTTCGAATGGCGTGACGAGCATTGACCAAGCCGCATTTCAAGGATGCAGCAGTCTTACGTCGGTAACTATCCCTTCGAGCGTGACGAGCATTGGCCAACTCGCATTTCAAGGATGCAGCAGTCTTACGTCGGTAACTATCCCTTCGAGTGCGAGGCAAATTGATGGGGGCGTTTTCCGCGACTGTACTTCGCTTACATCGATTGTGATTCCCGAAGGCGTGACGGTCATAAACCAGTTATTCAGAAATTGTACAGCACTCAAGTCGGTTTCTATACCGAAAAGCGTTACTGATATATATGCTTCTTCGTTTGAAGGCTGCACCGCTCTTACGGACGTATATTATGCCGGAACACATGATGAGTGGAGCACAATAAATATAAACGAGAATAATAATGACCCCCTCTATAGCGCCACCATCCACTACAACAGCGCGCCGTAAGGCGTTATGCATCAAAATAACAGAGGTGAAGACAATGGAACGAGTTGCGGACAACATGGAAAAATACGAAAACTACAAATCAAAAATGGAGCGGCTCAAAAAAGCCATGGCAAGCGGCTTTTATCTTGAGGCCATAGCTATTGAATACGCCGTCATCGAGGACAGGATAGAATCGGTGCTCCGTCACAGCGGAAAATTCAATCCGAACCGGCATAAATCGCTTGACAGCAAGCTTAACAAGCTCGGCGATATGAGAAGAGAAAAAAAGAGCCTTGCGAACAAGTATTTTTCCGAGGAGCTTTTAGATTCCCTCTATAAATGGAAGAACGACAAGCGAAACCCTCTCACCCACGCGCTTTTGAAGCTGAAACTCAGCGACGAGGAGCTAAAAGAGACGGCCGAGCAGGGAAAAACGCTTGCCTACGCTTTCCGTGACAAGGCAAATCAGCATAACCGCGCCCTCAAGCGGCAGAAAAAGCAATAAAGCTTCACCCCCTCGACACAGCGGAGCCGTGCTCCGCTGTGTTTTTATATTCCCCCCGCCGCGTTCTGTAAAAAAGCAATAAAAAACCACCCAAAACCCTCGCCCGATTTGTCGCATATGCCCCGTTTTCGGTTGACACGGCGGCGGTGCCGGCATATAATAGAATCAATAAGTTTTAACTTAATTCTTTAAAAAAACAAAAGGGCGGTGTAAAAATCATGAGGTATGAAAATCTTTTTAAGCCTATCAAAATCGGCAGGCTGAACATCAAAAACAGGATCGTGCTTACCGGCTTGGCTACGGCCCTGTCGAACTACGACGGCTCCGTTTCGGACGACATTGTTGAATATTTCAAGGTGCGCGCGCGCGGCGGCGCCGGACTTTTATATACCGAGTTCTGCCGTATCGAAAAGGACGGCCTCGGCAGCATGAACCAGCTTGGCGCATACAACCTCCAGCTTGCGGGAGGACTTAGAAAGATCGCCGAGGGCGTTCACCGCTTCGACGCAAAGATATTCCTTCAGCTCCATCACGCGGGCAGCATGTCAAAGGCGATGTATACGGGAACGCAGCCCGTAGCTCCCAGCGTTATCGCAATGCCCGGCACTCCCGCTCCGAGAGAGCTCACCGTACCGGAGATACATGAGATAGTCGACAAATACGTCCTCGGCGCGAAGGCCGCCATGTACGCCAATTTCGACGGCGTCGAGGTGCACTGCGCGCACGGCTATCTTCTCAATCAGTTCGTAAGCCCCTATCTCAATCAGCGCACCGACGAATACGGCGGCAGCCTTGAAAACCGTCTGCGCATCGTAAAGGAGATAATGGAAGGCATAAGAAAGCTTGCGGGTCCCAACTTCCCCATTTCGGTGCGCATCTCCGCGGACGACCTTTTGGGCGAAAAGGGCATGCAGCTTCCCGAGGCGAAAGAGATGGCGAAGCTGCTCGAAAGCTACGGCGCGTGCGTTATAAACGTATCGGCCGGAGGCGGACTTGCGCCGCAGGGCGTTATCGCGCCCGCGTTCTTTGACCAGGGCTGGCTCATTCCGCTTGCCGAGGGCATAAAGCAGGCCGTGAACATCCCCGTAATAGGCGTAAGCCTCATCCGCGACTTCGATTACGCCGACAGCCTCATCGCCGACGGCAAGTGCGATCTCGTATCGCTTGCGCGTCCGCAGCTTGCAGACCCGAATCTTGTTAACAAGTTAAGAGCGGGCAAGCCCGAGCAGGTGCGCCCCTGCATCGTCTGCATGCACTGCGCCAATACGCTGACGCGCGGCCACATAGAATGCGCCGTAAATCCGACCGTGGGCTACGAGCGCGAATATAAGGAGTTCAGAAAGAACGGCGCCGGACGCAAGATCGCCGTAATCGGCGGCGGCCCCTCGGGCTGCGAGGCGGCGCGCGTGCTCGGCATTCGCGGATTCGACGTTACGCTGTTTGAAAAGGCGGAGAGGCTCGGCGGCCAGCTAAACATCGCAAAGCTTCCGCCGCACAAGTACAGGATAGAAAATCTCATTAAGTATTACGAGAACAATCTGGAGCGTTCGGGCGTTAAGGTATGCCTTAATACAGACGTGACGCTCGATATGCTGAAGGCGATGGACCCCTACGCCGTTATCGTCGCAACGGGCGGCAAGGACTTCATACCGCCGTTCGTTAAGATTGACCATTCCCTCGCCTGCACCGCGAACGACATCCTCACGGAGAAGATAAAGCTCAACACCGGCGACAAGGCTGTCGTGGTCGGCAGCGGCATGACAGGCATGGAAACGGCGCACTTCCTGCTTAAGCAGGGCGTCGACGCGACGGTAGTCGAGATGCTGCCCGAGATAGGCATGGCCGCACCGGGCGCGAATATGCTTTATATCAAGAGATTCCTCGCGAGATACGACAATTATCAGGCGCTGCCGGGACTCAAGGTGCTTTCGGTTGAAAACAACGTGATAAAGCTTGAAAAGGTCAACACGGGCGATCATCTTGAGATGAACGCCGACTGCACGATCTTCGCCTCGGGCGTAAAATCGGTGGACGAGCTTTCAGAGGGCGTAAAGGCCAACTTCGAAAACGCCTTCGTCATCGGCGACGCGTACAAGATCGGCCAGATCTCCGACGCGGTGCGCGCGGGCTTTACCACGGCATGGCATTTAGACGACGGCTGGGATGTATACTACGCTTAAAAGGGCAAAAAAGACATAAAAAGCGGCAGTCGGCTCATTTGAGTCGGCTGCCGCTTCGATTTTTCAAATCAGGACAAAAATGCGTTATAGCTTCGATACAGGAAAGTGATTATCTCGGCTCTCGTGCATATTTTGTCAGGGCTGAACGTATTTTTTGAGGTGCCGAGCGTAATTTTCTCGCCGCTTGCCCACATTACGGCGTTGTAATAATATGCGCCCGTGCTCACGTCGGAAAACGAGGTCACGGCCTCCGGCGCGGGCTCGCCCATCGCGCGGTGGATGAAGCTTACGGCCTGCGCGCGCGTGCAGGAGCCGTCGGGATTAAATCTGCCGTCCGAGGCGCCAAGGGTGATGCCGCGTCCCGCCGCCCACATTACCGCAGTATAGTAATAATCTCCCTTTGAAACGTCCGAAAAGGCGGGCGCGTTCGCTCCGGCCTTGGGCTGCCCCGCCGCGCGCCACAAGAAGCACACCATCTGAGCGCGCGTGCACATCTCGTCGGGGCCGAACGACGCGTCGGACGTACCCGTCGTTATGCCCATATCGACTGCCCATTCGACCGCCTCGGCGTAATAAGCCGACGAGGGCACATCCGTGAACTGTCCCGCATTCGCGGCGACGGACGCGCAGATTACCGCCGCGCAAAGCGTAATCACGGCGAGCGTATTTTTAATTCTTTTATTCATAACTTATCTTTCCCCTTTTCGTCTTTGCTTTAGAGTACCACATATCACGCGCATAAACAACCGTATCGCGCCGTATAATTACCGCGCGAACTTCGTATAATACTATAAACGCGCGCTTATCCGGCTTTTTTTGCCGCGCGGCGGAGTTAATAAATTGTTTACAATTAAATTAGCACTCACCTATTGACAGTGCTAACAAGCATGCTATAATATACTTGAACGAAGGGCAGAGAAAGTCAAAAACCCAACGTTCACAAAATTGATTTTTAAAATGTTTCATATAATGAAGGAGGAATTTACAATGTTACCCGCAATTTTCAGTGACAGACTTTTCGACAACTGGATGCGCTTCCCCGCTTTCGATGACTTCTACGACATCGACAAAAAGCTTTACGGCGCGAACGCTTCGAGCGTTATGAACACCGACGTGCGCGAGCACGACGACCGCTACGCGATCGATATCGACCTGCCCGGCTTCGGTAAGGATGAGCTTTCGCTCGCCCTTGAAAACGGTTATCTCACCGTTACGGCGCAGAAGAACGCGGACACCGAGGACAAAGGCGAGGACGGCAGGATCATAAGAAGAGAGCGTTACTCGGGCACGATGCAGAGAAGCTTCTATATCGGCGAAAACCTCACCGAGGAGGACATAAAGGCGAAGTTCGAAAACGGCGTGCTCTCCCTCACCGTTCCGAAGAAGGACGCGCAGGCGCTCCCCGAAAAAAAGACGATACTCATCGAAGGCTAATCGCCTTCACGCATGAAAAAAGCACCCATCGTTTGGGTGCTTTTTTCGTTTTTCTCTTATTCCACCATAAGCTCACATACGAGGGAGCCAATCTCCGCCGCGTTCTTTAGCTCCATGCCGCTTATCAGGCGCGCTTGGGCGTAAAGTATCTTCGAGTACTTCGAAAGCCTGTCCTTATCGGTTTCAAACAAAGCTTTGAGCTTGTCCGCGATGGGGTGCGTCATGCTTATTTCAAGCACGAGCTCGGCCTTTATGCCGCCCTCCTCGAAGCCCGGCATACGGCTCAGCGTCTTTTCCATGCCTACCGAAACGGGGCCCTCGCTCGATATGCAGGCGGGGTGATTCTTTAACGTATTAGTAAAGCGCACCGCGTGAACGTCGCCGCCTATGCTCTCTTTAATAAAGGCGAACATATCGGCGTTCTTCTCGTTTTCGGCCTTTAAGCTCTCCTTCTCCTCATCGGTGGAAAGGTCGAGGTCGTCCTGACATACATTAGAAAACTCCTTTTCGTCGTACTCGCGAAGTATCTGAAGCGCAAATTCGTCGATATCCTCGGTAAGATAAAGTACCTCGTAACCGTGCGAAGTCACGGCCTCCACCTGCGGAAGCAGGCTTATCTGCTCGACGCTGTCGCCCGCGGCGTAGTATATTTTCTTCTGATCCTCCTTCATGCGCGAAACGTATTCCTTTAACGTCACGTTCTTCTTCTCATTCGACGAAACGAAGAGGATAAGGTCCTTTAAGCTGTCCTTGTGCGCGCCGAAGTCGCTGTACACGCCAAACATTAACTGGCGGCCGAACGCTTTATAGAACTTCTCGTAATTCTCGCGCTCGTTTTCGAGCATTTTTGAAAGCTCCGAGCCTATTTTCTTCTCGATTGCCTTCGCGATGCTTTTAAGCTGTCTGTCGTGCTGGAGCATCTCGCGCGAAATGTTCAAAGACAGATCGGCGCTGTCAACGAGACCCGCAACGAAGCCGAAATGGTCGGGCAGAAGGTCCTTGCACTTGTCCATGATGAGCACGCCGCTTGAATAGAGCTTTAAGCCCTTCTCATACTCCGTGCTGTAATAATCATACGGCGCGTGCGACGGGATGAACAGAAGCGCCTCGTAATTCGACACGCCCTCCGTCTTTTGGCGGATCACCTTCAGCGGAGGCTCGTAATCGAAGAATTTTTCGCGGTAGAACGTCGCGTATTCCTCGTCGCTCACCTCGCCCTTCGGCCGCTTCCAGAGCGGCACCATACTGTTTAGCGTCTCGTCCTCGACGTAACTTTCATACTCCGGCTTGTCGTCGGGGCTGCCCGCCTTCTTGCGCGACTTCGTAACGCTCATGCGGATGGGATAGCGGATGTAGTCGCTGTATTTCTTTACAAGCTCCTTTATCCTCCACTCGTCCAAGAACTCGTCGTAGTTTTCGTCCTCGGTGTTCTCCTTTAAGCGAAGCGTTATCGTCGTGCCGACGTCTGCCTTCGCGCACGTATCGACGGTATAGCCGTCCGCGCCCGACGAACGCCAGCGGTACGCCTCATCTGAGTCTATGGCCCTCGTTTCGACCGTTATCTCGGAGCTTACCATGAAGGCCGAGTAAAAGCCGACGCCGAACTGACCGATAATGTCTATCTTGTCCGCGCCGTCCTGCCCGTCTCCGTTTTCACTCTTGAAATCGAACGAGCCGCTCTTTGCTATCGTGCCGAGGTTCGAGTCAAGCTCCTCCTTCGTCATGCCGCAGCCGTTGTCGAATATCATAAGTATGCGGCTTGTCTTATCCGCCGCGATGCGTATCTCGTATTCTCCTCCGGAAAGCGCCGCCTTCGGGTCGGTAAGCGACCGGAAGTAACGCTTGTCTATCGCGTCGCTCGCGTTCGAGATGAGCTCGCGAAGAAATATCTCTTTATGAGTATAGATGGAGTTTATCATCATATCGAGAAGCTTTTTCGATTCCGTTTTGAACTGTTTTTTTGCCATAATAATTACCTCTTTTCAAAGCTTTAAGTTTATCATAGATGAATTTGCCCGGAAATCCGGGCGAAAACGCGCGGACGCTACAAAAACTCACCCGCCGCCGCGCCGAGCTTTTTAATGAGGCGCACGTATTCGCGCGCATCCTCGGGCCCGAGCAGCCGCAAAATGTTCGACAGCGTTTCAATAGCCTCGCCGTATTTGTCGCAAATGAGCCGTTCGCCCTTTTCGCTCAAAGTCACGATCGTCTGGCGGCTGTCGTTTTCATCGCCGCACCTTGAAACGCAGCCGTTCTTTTCAAGCCTGTTTAAAATCACGGCGATGCGCGCGGTGCTCACGCGAAACTCGCTGCTCATCTCCTTCGGATACGCGCGGTTTTTGTGATTTTTAAGATACATGAGTATAAAAATATCGGGCCCCCACGTGTCCGAAAGCTCCCTTGAGAGCTTCACGTGCGCGCTGTCCAGCTTTATATTGAAATACTCCTCCGCAAGCTGCCTGTAATACATACTCAACACCCGCAAACTTTACTAACGATATTAGCAATTATTTTACACCTTTATTTTGATTTGTCAAGGGGAAAAGCATGCGGGGCATTAAAAAACCGCCACGCAGGCTCTCGCCAAAGGCGCGAAATTCCGATATAATATAATCAAAAATCAGCGAGTGCCGTTTTAAAAGGAGCGATATACATGAACAAAGAGTATCTATTCAAAGACCCGCATTTTGCCTGCGGCGAGCTGCCCATAGACGAGGAGCTTATTCTTTCGGGAAGGCGCGGCAAGCTTTTCTGCGTGCTGTTTCGCGCCGGAGGCAGAGGCAAAAAGCCCGCCGTGCTTCTTCTTCACGGTCTGCCCGGCAACGAACAGAATCTTGACCTCGCGCAAAGCCTCAGACGAACGGGCATAAACGTGCTTACGCTCCATTACAGCGGCTCGTGGGGCAGCGAAGGCGCGTTCTCGTTTAAAAACTGCATCGAGGACGCGGTGACCGCGCTCGATTTTCTGAGGGACTGCGGGAACGCCGAAAAATACCTCATTGATACTGACAGGCTTTTTGTTATTGGCCACAGCATGGGCGGATTTCTCGCGCTTTATCTTGCGGCCGAATGTTCCTTGATACGAGGCGTTATCGCCATAGCGCCCTACGACTTCGGTTTCATTCAAAAAATGATCATAACAAAAGCGCCTGCGCTTCAAAGTGCGCTGGAAGGGGCGATGGCGTCAAACGCCGAGTGGCTTATGACCGACGGGGCGTCGCTTTCGCGGGAGCTTAAAGAGAACCGCGACGATTTCGACCTCGCGGGCAAATCGGAGGCGCTTTCACGAACGCGCGTTCTCATCATAACGGGAAAACGCGACGAAACGGCCGCCGCCGAACGCCACGGCGGAAGGCTTTACGCGGCCGTAAACGCGCACGGACGCGGTCTTGCCTCTTACCGTGAGATCGACACGGGCCACGGCTTTACCGACAGGCGCATCGAGCTTATAAACGCTGCGGCGGACGAAATGGAGCGCTGGCTCGGATAGTAAGAATACATAAATTGCCTTGGAACGCCAAAGGCCCGGACCGTTTTTCGGTCCGGGCCCCTTTATTTTGATTTGTCTGCGTTTTAAGGCTTATTCCGCCGTTTCCGGGGCTTCTGCCGATATGTCCGTATCTGCCGTTTCTTCGGCAAACCGCATGAACATTGCCGCGATCTGGGCGCGGGTAGCCTCGGCCTTCGGCGCAAGCGTGCCGTCGCCCATGCCGTTTATCACGCCGTGCATCGTCATCCAGCAGAGCGGCTCATATGCGTATTCGGAAATCTCATCGGCGTCAGCGTAGTCGAGTCTGAACGCCCATAAGCCGGTAAATCCCTTGCCCTGCGCCTTCGCAGAGCGGTAGAGTATCGCCGCAAGCTGCTCTCTCGTGACGTGTTCGTCCGGCGAGAATGAAGTTTCCGTGGTACCCGTAACTATGCCCGTGGAGGCAGCCCAGCGAATTGCCTCGGTGTACCACAGTCCATCCGAAACGTCCGTATAGGGCATAACGAAGTCCGCTGCGGGCTCTCCCGCCATACGCCAGAGCATAGTAACAGCCATCGCTCTCGTTGCGCTGTCGTCGGGCGCAAACATATCGACGCTCACGCCGTTCATGACGCCGTTGTCAACGGCCCACTGCACCGCGTCACGGTACCATGCCGTCTCGGGCACGTCAATGAATCTGTCGGCAGCGCTGCTGTCGTCGGGGTCTCGTATCTTTTCAAACTCGGGCGTTATGCTTACCGCCTTTTGAGGCATTGTGAAGCTGTACGTGCCGTCGCCGTTTTCGGTCACGGCCACCGCGTTTCCGTCGGCGTCCGTAACGCTTACGCCGGCGGTCCTGTAACCCTCGGCGGGCTCGGGCGTTATCGTGACCGTATCGCCCGCTCTTGCGCTTTGTGAGCTTAACCGAACAAATCCGTATGCGCCGGATTCGGATACGCTTATCGGATTTGCCGCGGCGGAGCTTCCGCCGCCGCCTCCGCCGCCTCCGCCGCCGCTCGGCAGCGGTACGGGTGTGGGCTCGGGGCCGTCGTACGAAGCGGTCTGTGCGGCGTAGAGATCGGATTTTATCACCTTCGCATATGCTGCGCTGCTGTCCTCCGAAGATGCTGCCGTAAGCCTTACGTCGACATAGCCGAATCTGTTGTACTCCGTCTCAAGAGGAGTGAAGCTTACGTCTATCGCTTTTGTCTCGCCGGGAGCAAGCGACTCGGCGCGTCCCGCGTCTATCGTGCGGACGGCGTCGCCGTTTTTGTCGCATATCTCAAGCTTTATCGTCGTCTCGGACGCGGCCCTGCTGCCCTCGTTTCGTATTGTCGCGGTAAGATGCGCGTCGCCGTTGTTTTCGCCGCGCTCAACGCTTAAATCTCCTACGGAGAGCTGCACCGCATACGGTACGTCAACAGTGGTATAAGAGCGTCCGCCTATTACATCCCCGTTCTCGTCAAGCGCCGCGGCCGAAATCTCGATCTGTGCGCCCGCGAGGTCAGAGGATACCTCCCAGCCAATATCCAAAGTCATGCTTTCGCCGCCGAGGATGGGCTCCATCTCGGTGACGCTACCGATTTCCGTGCGTTCGCCGCCGCTTATAAGCGCCGCGGTCACGTCGTAGCCGTCCGCGTCTAAAAGTCCGCTGTTTTCAAGCGTGAATCTTACATTTGCAACGCCGCCCTCGAAGAGCTCGCCCAATACCGCGCACGATTCCTTCGGCACTTTGAGCGTGCACGCCGGAAGCAGATTGAGGAGTATGAGCGAGTTGTCGCCCTTGTATACTCCGCCGTTTCCGTCGTCCTTGTTGTCGTAGCAGTTCGCGGCCACAACAGTTCTCGTGTCGTTAAGCATCGAGATGTCAAGCTGGTCGTATACGCGGTCGCCGCCCGTGAGACGCACGGCGCTGCCGAAGCCCGTATGAGCGCCTTCCTTTTGGAATCTGATTGCGCATAAATGCAGTCCCGAGTTGTCGGGATCCTGGTCGTAAGCCGTGAAGAATACGTATATATCCGTGCCGTCAGAAACGAGGCGGTAGGAATCGGAGGCGCTCTGAAGCGCGTCGTCCTTCCAGAAGGTCGTGGTGTATGTGCAAAGCACGCCCTTCGAGAGGTCGTCGTAAATGCTGTCCTCAAACTGCTCCTCTGTCATACTAAGATCGGCCGCGGTCTTTTTGTACCAATCCCAATCGGATGCGTCGGCCTCCCAGTATGCCGAGGCGACGGCGTAAGTATCGAGCTTAACGGAATCTTCCTCCGTATCGTTTACAGGTGTGAACATTGCGCAAAGCAGGTCGGTTATGTCGGCCATGTGGAATATGTAGCCCTCCGACAGCCACGACAGCCATACCTCGTCGCCCATCTTCGTAAGCCTGGGCGCGGAGGGACTTTCCGCGTCAGCCGTTATGCGGATGGGGCGGTATTTTACGTCGTTCGACGCGCTCGTTATGCCGAGATAGAGCTCTCTGTCATCTATTGTATCGGTGAGGTTGCCGTCGGTATCGACCGTATACGTCTCAAGAAGCCAGCTTCCCTCGCCGACCTTTACGGCCGTGGTATTGTGGTCCAATACAAGCGGGTCGGCAAGCGTAGGATGCTGCACGGTGTTGTAGCTTTCGCTATTGCCGTTTCCGTCCGGTACTACAATGCCGTAATTTAAGTTGAGCTTAACGGTGGCCATTACCGAATAGATGCCCGTAACGTCCAAAAGGTCGTCCGCGTCCTGAAGCCTTACTTCCCTGTTCGTAAGGTCGCGCTTCATATAGGTGATGTAAGCGTTTTCGCCGTCGGAGCATATCTTCGGATTCAGATTTGCGTATTCGTCGTTCGTAAGCGTCATTTTATTCATCATGACGTTCGTTTCGGGATCGTATATCGCGCAGGATATGCCGAGCTTTCCGAGCATGGAGTCGAGGTCCTCGCCGTCCTCAAATTCCGCGTTCGCGTCGGTCCACGCTATAAGCACCCTATTGCCTATCCGGTCAAGCTCGGGCATAACGTCCATGGTGCCGTCGTCCGCAACGAGCTGTGGCTCCGACCAGCTGTCCCCGTCAAATACGCTGTAGAAAAGCATCTGCGTGCCGTTGTTGCTGCCCAAGAAGACCATAAGCTGTCTTTTGTCGTCCAGGGCGAGTATCTGCGGGCTTGAACGCTCCGCCGAATCGTAAAGGAGCACCTGCTCCGCCGTGGACGCTCCGCCTACGGCGTAACTGCGCTGTCCGAAGCGGCTCATGTCACCCGTTCCGGAATCGTACGGACGTGCCGTTACGGTCTCGTTGCCGTCGGCTACAACCAATACTGCACCGTCCGTTTGTGCATCCGCCGCGCTGAATGATTTGGACGGCACCTTCGTCTTATACAGTCCGTTCAGGAAGTTGAAGGAAGCCGCATCCTGAAGAGTGCCCCAACCCTGCGTGTATTCGGCGATCGTGAGGTCAAGCGACGCGACGATGACGTCGAAGTGAAGGCCTCCGCCTATGTTCAGAAGCTCACCCGTCGATCTGCCCTTGCCGTCTATCGGGAAGTCGCACTGAAGGTTCACCGCTATATATCCGCCGGCGCTTGCAACGCCGCTCATGCCTACGCCCACGGTGACCTTGCCCGTAAGATTAAGAAGTATATCGGCTTTCGTCTCCGGCAGCCAGTCTGCGAGGTTGCCTGTGTAGTTTGCAAAGTCCTTTGAGTTGTATGCGTTTTCCCCTTCGGGGAACGGATAGCTTACAACGGCGTCTATCTGCACCTTGCCCTTTACGTTCAGAAAGACAGGTACGCCCATAAGCGCCGTATACCACGTCTTGCTGCACTCGAACGTGCCGCCTATTATCGCCGTGCCGCAAAGCAGGATATATTCGTCCTGCTCCTTATCGTATACGAAGTCGAAAGACAAAAGCAGTACGATATCAACCGTCCACTTGAACGGTATGCCGCCCATGGCGTCCTTGGCGTCAGTCATGTTTTGCCTCCTGTCGCGAAGGCTGTCGCGCCAGCTGTCCATGTCATCGTCCCTGTCCGGATTCAAAACCTCTAACGGGTCTTCCATATCCTCAAATATACCCTCGGCTCCCGCAAGGCCGCCTCCGCCTGCCGATCTGGACGAGTTCTTTGCGCTGTTATTTAGTTTTTTAAGCGCTTCCACGGCCTCTTTATCCGTAAGCTTGCCCTTGTGGTCCAAAAGAACGTCTACGTTAACGTAGATAGAATAACCCGTGGGCGTGCCGTCCTCGGCGTCGGCCCATCTTACCGTATTGAAATTAAGAAGTCCGGACTTCATATGCGCCGTGGATGCTCCTATGACCGGAATGTCGACCTTCATGCCGTTCGCCTCAATCGTTTTGGGCACTACGAGGTCGTTTGCGGTATAGAACATAAATCCGCTGTCAACGTCCGGATAGCTTACGGTCGGAGCGTCAGGGTCGTCACCTACGTATTCAAGCCTTACACAAACGCGGTCGCCTGCGTGAAGCACCTCCGTCATCTTATCCGTCGTGCATTCAAATACCGCAAGCTCTCCGTCTGTCTTCGTGACAGACGCGCGGTATTCCGTTTTTATGCCGTCCATCGTATATACGGTAAAGACCGCGCTGTCGAGCGGGCATCCGTTAAGATTTACGTTGGCGGAAAGCTTCAGCTTGTCGTCCACAATGCGAATCTGATTCTCGCGGGTGTCAAAATTCTGCTTGAACTCCTCCATCGTATACTCGCAGGTTACCATCTCGTCCATTACGTAGGGCGCGCCGTAGGGATAGCTTATCCCGATTTCGCCCGCATTCGTATTTAAGTCGGCGCCGAGCGTAACGGCCGATACCTGTCCGTTCGTCACGCCGTTCGATACAAGTATGGGGATTACGTCTCCGCTTCGGCCCATTATGCCGCTTAATGTGAACACGCCGTCGTCGCCGGAGAGGGAAACGGCTGCCATGGGACGCTTTTTGCCGAGTCCGTCGGCGGACTGCGTATTTGTGGACGCGGTCACGGTGTATCCCACTACCGGCAGAGGTATGCTTGCCATGCCGTTTGTGCGTATCGGGGCGAAATTCGACATAAGCGTTCCCGATACCGTGAAGCTCTTAAGCTCGCTCTTATTCACCTGTACGCAGTCTACGTTTATTACGTTATCCGCAACGTCGCCCGCGCCGACGTGATAGTATGTATTGGTGCAGTACGTCTTGCTGCCCGCCTTTATCACGGGGAGATATATGGACGTATCGTTCTCCTCGCAGGCAAAGTTTATCGTATATATTCTGCCCTTTACAGGCTCCAGCTTTCCGAGAGCGGTCGTCTCGGAGGGGTTGGCGTTTAAGATATTCTGTCCTTTGAATTCCTTGAGAACGTCGTTTGACGCCTTGTAATCCTCGGTAAACAGTCCGTCCGCACTCAGATGCTTTGCCGCTTCATCGGTAAAAACGATCTCAATCTTATTGCGTATAGGAGAGATTACCGGACGTATCTTATAATAATCCTTGCCCGGTTCCAAAAAGAGGTATTTCGTATCGGTGATGGTGTTGAAGTTTACGCCGCCGTCCACGGATACCTCGTAGCCGATAACGCGGTTCTTCGAGGGGTCCGCCGCCGCCGCGCTTAAGTTCAGAGTATCTCCCGCGTGGTAGGTATAAGCGCCTTTTGAAAGGTTCGCAGCAGTGAAGCTGCCCGTACCGGCGCCGAGCGTCGGGTCGAGGACCTCTACCGTTATGTTATTGTAGGTCACTATCGGGCGGATGGACAGCTTCTGATAATATCCGCTGCCGTCCTTTACAATGTTGCTCTGAACGTCCTCGAGCCATGCGAAAAAGAATCTGTCGTAAGGGATAACGGCCGGGTTATCCTTTACCCTTTTTATCTCGCCGTCTATCGTATCCCCCGATATTTTGGCTTCGCCCTTTTTCCAGTCAGTTCTGTTGTCGTTCAAAAAGGTTACAAAGTCGTCCGGGTAATTCACCGTCTTCTTTTTGCTGTTGTCGGAGCCGGTGATGGTCAGTTTAAAGCCCGTAACGTGACCGAATATACCGGTGTGACCGTTAAGCGCGGTGCTGTCCAGGTTTACGACGAGGTTTGTCTTCGATGCGTCCGGATTAGCGTAAAAGTCGCGGCTTCCGCTGTAGAGCACCTGCGCGCCGCTCTTTAAGTGAGCCTGCATCGCAAGAGACTGCATATTCATGTCGCCCAGGCGGTAGGTGAGTGCGTTGGGCGTCTCAACGGAGACGTTTATCTTTTTATACATAGCCGCCACGCCGTAGAATTCGAGATACGACTTCGGGGTCTTTCCGGTGGTGTCGTCTATCGCCTGAACTCTTACGTAATGTCCCTCTTTTATTCCCATTCCGTCTATCCTTACGGCACAGTTATTCTGAGTCCTGCTAAAAGAGCCGCATCCGCTTATGGAGTCCGATTTGCTTCCGTACACAATTTTGAACTTCTGACCTCCGCCGAAGCCGGAAAGAGAACACCAGTCCGGCGCGAAGTACTGATAATAGTCCGGAAATACGTTTTCGCTGATCGCCGACTGTGTACCCTTGTCTCTTACCCACGAGCTGTAATATTTAAGGCTGCCGTAGCGTTCGTCGGGGTCCATGTTCTTGGCTTCGTTAAAGTGGTACTTGTTTGCGTACGTGCCTCGCCAGCCGGGATCGGTTCCGCTGAACTTGCCGTATTCGAACATGCCGCCGTGCTTTTTGTCAAGCGAGAAAAAGTATTCGCCCACCTCAAGCTCGGGCGTGTAGTCGGTATCCACGATAATGCCCTTGGCCGCGCCGTAGTTTTTGTAATCGGACGGCATGGTATAGCGCACCGTATATTTTTTATCGTTGACCTTTATGGTAAAGGAATAATCGGAGCTTCCCTGAAGCTGCGCCGTCTCCTCCCGATCGGGCTCGTACGCGCTTTCCTCAATGTATATCTTTGTATCCGTATAATCCCCGGCTTTGCAGGCGGCAAAATCGGTCATCCGGAGTTTAAACGTTCCCTCGCCTGTAACGGGTATGTCGAACGACCGCTCCGTCTCATACGGGGAGAAGAAAAAGTCGTCCTGTATCGCGGGATAATTCACGCCGGCAGCCGCCGTTTCGCCCACGCTCATTATCGTGAAGCTGCACGCGGAATATTCGGCCCCGCTCCTTTGCACGGTAACTCTTACCGTGCCGTTCTCCGACGTATAGGCGTCGCTTGAGAAGGACACCTCGGAGCGCTGTGCGGGCTCGTTGTCGTTTATTGTGACGGCAAGGCTCGTCACCATAAAGAGCTCGGCCCCCTGCGGGTCGACGAGAAGAAGGCTCAAAGCCTCGGTGCCCTCGCTTATTCTGTCGTCAAGTATCTTAAAACTTACGGTCTTTTCCGACTCTCCCGGAGCGAAGGTGACCTTCATCTGCGCTGAATAGTCGATCTCCTGTATCTGATCGGGGACTACGTTGTTCACGATAGATGTAAGTACCGCCTCGCCGCTCGTCTCATAGAGGTCTCTCGTGGGCTCCCCTGTCTGCTCCTGTACAAGGCGCGCAAGAGACGATTCTTCGGCGCTCGGCCGCCTTTCCGCCGCGGGAGCGCTGTTTTCCGAAACGGGGGACGCATCTTCATCATAGTACGACTTCATTGCTTCCGCCGAACGCTCCAAAAGCGACATATCGGAGCCCGTCGTCTCTATGCCGCTTCCCAAAAGGACGTAGTCGCGGCCGTATACGGCGGAAAGGTCGAGCGTACGAAGCGTAACTTCCGCTTCATCGCTTAAGTCGCCCTCTCTGTAAATAAGAAAGGAATACGTCGCCGTTTTTTCCTCCACCGCAGCGGAGGCGGTGCCAAGGTAGATTAAATTGCCCTCCGGCAGATCGTCAAGGCGGGAGGTGTTTAAAGCGTATTCCTCCGGCACCGACTCTGCCAACGCCGTGCCCATAAGGCCCGCTGTCATCAGGACCGCGAGTATAACCGCGATCAGCCGCTTTACGGTGTGATTCATATAGTCCGCTCCTTTCTTTGGCGCAGCATCGCACCCATATATATCAGCCGGCTGCCTGTCCGTTCACGCGAAGCGTTATTTTGGCGAAACGAACAAAAAAGCCGCTGATCCGGTAACAATTTTTATTGTTTTTATTTATGCCACATTTTTCTCCGCAATACAAGAATAATCATTTTATTAACAAAAAAATCTCCCCGCTCCCGGGCCTTTTTAAAAACAATGCGGCGCCCGTATTACGAAGCATTCGGAACGCGGACGCCGCGTTTTTTTATTATTCTTTCTTTGCCTCTCCCTCGGGGAAGATTATCATGAACACAAAGAACATAACGACCATCGAAACGCCGCCTATGACTACGGTCTGTATAAGGCTGAATACGCCCGTTCCGAAGCGGTCGATTATCACGGGCTTGAAAAGATTCGTAAGCCCGCCCGTGATGAGCGAAATGGCCACCCACGCGATGAAGTACCAAAGCATCTGAAAGCCCACGTTTCCGTGCGACTTGAACGTGATGTTCCTCTGAAGCGGAAAGTTTATACACTGTGCTGCGAAGGGCGCTACCCAGTTGGCTATGGCTGCCCCCAATCCGCCGCCGATTATTACGTTACCCGCGCTGTCATAGAGCACCTCGGCGCCGACAAGGCACCATTTTACATGGCTGCCCAGAAGGTCGAACTCGACTCCCGAAGGCCACATTGCCTCGCGCGACGCCATCTCAAGACCAAGCGCGGACGGCAGAAACAAAAGTATAAGAAACTGAATTACGGTTATTCCGAGCGAGAATACGAGAAAATACGCTATTTTTCGTATAAGCTTGGCCGCCTGCGGCGATTTCTCTTCAAAGGCGCGCCATTTGGGCATCCACCACGCCATGAGCGCGTTTTGCTTTTTCTCTTCCATTTGCATTTCTCCTTAAATATCGCGGCGCTAAAACACTACGGTCTGCCCCGCGGATATATAGTTTAAGCGCCTCATGTACCGCTTCATGAACTCATACTGAGCCGTGCCGGTGCAGTGGCACGTATAATATACGGTATCAAACGCATCAAGCGCTTCGGCGTAACCTTTAAGCGTATCGTCAAGCGGCAGCCCCGAAAAGTGAAATCCGCCGATGAGCACGTCGGGCGAAAACCAATCTGCTATGTTTATTATGCCCTTATGCGAGCATCCGCTTATAAGCACGCTTTTTTCCTTTTCGCGTATCAGCATATACTGCTCGTGAAGAAAATCATCGGGCAAAAGCTCCCCGCCGCGCATGACGCAGAGGCCGAACGAGCCGAGCTTTACGGCCTTTTTTCTGTCGTTGCAGGAATAAAGCGATATACCGTCCGAAATATGCGTCTCGTCGTCGGTAAATATTATCCTGCCGCTGTCTTTAAGCTTCGGGTCAAGCCCGATATAACGGCCGCCCGTGCCGTAATACGGCTCGAACGCGCGGCGGCTAATATATACGGGCGCCTTATTGTTTAGCCCGAGGAACGTCTCTATGCCGCCGCCGTGATCGTAGTGACCGTGCGACAGTACGAAAACGTCGACGGCCGCGATATCGACGCCCAGTGTTTTTGCGTTTTTCGAAAAAAGCTCTCCCTGCCCCGCGTCAAAAAGAATCTTCATGCTCTCTGTTTCTATATAGAGGCAGAGCCCGTGCTCTACGGGCAGTCCGCACGACGACGTGTTCTCCGTCAGTGCCGTTATCTTCATGATCATCCGCTCCCGTTATTACTTATACGAATATTGTACCACATTTCGCGCTTTTTTAAAATATTCTTAAGCTTTATCGGGATTTATTGCTAAAAGGCGCGCGATGTGATAATATTCGATATGCGGAAATATTTTGTTTTCCGCAAAATTGCGACTTTTTTATTCAATCAAGGGGGCCTTTCACCATGAAAAAGAAGATACTTCTGCGCCTTTTAAGCCTGGCGGTGCTCTGCGCGCTTGCCTTTTCGCTTTTGCCCGCGTCCGCGCTTGCCGCCGATTCCTCGCCGAAGCTCGTTGCTCTCACGTTCGACGACGGTCCGAGCAAATATACTCCCCGCCTTCTCGACGGGCTTAAGGAGCGCGGCGCAAAGGTCACCTTTTTCATGCTCGGAAACTGCGCGAACACCTACCCCTCGACGGTAAAGCGCGCGTATGAGGAAGGCCATCAGATAGCAAGCCACACCTACGACCATCCGAGGCTAACGTCGCTTAGCGATACGCAGGTATCAAGCCAGGTAAGCCGCACGAAAAGCGCGCTCGACTCCGCGATAGGCGCGTCGAACAAATACGTCGTGCGCCCGCCCTACGGCGACTACAACAGCCGCGTGCTCGGTCAGCTCGGCACCGCGGCCATCTACTGGTCGGTCGACTCGAACGACTGGCGCTGGACTAATAACGCCGACAAAACCGTAAGCGAGATTATGAAGAACGTCTTCGACGGCGCGATAATCCTTCTGCACGACAGCCACTCCTGGTCGGTCGATGCGGCGCTTACCGCCGTGGACAAGCTGCAGGCGCAGGGCTACGAATTTGTGACCGTGTCCGAGCTTTTCAGGCGCAGAGGCGGCACACTTTCGGCAGGTCAGATATATTACAGCAAGAAATCAGCGGGAAGCGACCTTCCCGCGATAAGTGCGCCCGTGATAAAATCAAGCGTTATCGGCGGCTCATCCTTCGCCGTGATTGAAGCCGACGCCGGTACGGACGTATACTTCACGACCGACGGCTCGATTCCTAATGCGAACAGCAGAAAATACAGCGCGCCCATCCCGTTCGAGGGCACGATAAGAATAACGGCGGTCGCGGGCTACGACATGAACGGAAGCCGTTCCAATCCCGTGACCGTAACCTTGAGCGCGCCGAAAAAGGCACAGAAGCCCGAGATTTCGCTGACCGACGGCGGTCTTATAACGCTTAGCGGCGGAAAAGAGATATACTACACGACCGACGGCACGTCTCCGACGACGGAATCGGCGCTATACTCAGAGCCGTTTTCGGTTTCGGGCGGCACGATCATAGCGGCGTTCTGCACGCCGCTCGAGGAGGACCGTCTGCCGAGCGATACGGCGCTTTGGTGTTACAGCGGCGAGGGCTTTATCTACGCCGACGTCGCGCCGTATAACTGGTTTTATCCGTATATCGAGTACGCCGTATCAAACGGCCTTTTGAACGGCCGCGCGCAGTATATCATGGCGCCCGACGACACACTCACGCGCGCAATGCTCGTTACGATGCTGCACCGCATGGCAGGACAGCCAAAAGCCGCATCGGACAGCGGATTTTCGGACGTTTCCTCCGACAGCTGGTACGGCGAGGCCGTTTCCTGGGCGCGTGAGAGCCGCGTTGCCGGCGGCTATCCCGACGGGCGGTTCTATCCCGACGAGCCGATAACGCGCGAGCAGCTTGCAACGGTGCTCTATAATTACAGCCGAAACGCGCTCGGCCTTATCACCGAGGGCGGCGATACGCTTGAAGCGTTCAAGGACGCGGGCGACGTTTCCGACTACGCGCGTGGGCCCATGAGCTGGGCTGTCTCCTCCGGCATTATCGGCGGCGTCGGAGACAATACGCTCGCGCCCGGGAATACCGCCACCCGCGCGCAGGCCTCCGCAATGCTCATGCGCTTTGCGGAGCTTACCTCGGATCAGGAGCGCTACTATATCACGGACAATGAGCTTCTTTTACACACGGTCGGCGTACTTGCCGCGCTGAACACGCACGACTTCGGCGCGCTTCGCACGCTCATCTGCGACGACCTTGGCCTCGACGTTTTATACGGAAGCGATTTCGGCGGTACGAAGGTGGAATTAAGCGAAAAGGAGCTTAAATCGGCCGCTTCGTCGCAGAGCAAAAAAACGTCGTACGTCTGGGGCGAAGGCCCGGATGGCGCGCCGATAGAGCTTTCGTGCGCCGAATACTTCGACGGTTTCGTATGGGACACAGACTTTGCGGAATCGAACGAGATACGCATAAACGCGTTCACCGACGGTCACGAGACGACGGGGCTTTCGGAAAGCTATCCGCGCTGCCTCTTCGTTGACTTCAGAGCCTCCACGGAAAACGGCGGCAAAGCGTATCTTACGCTCATATTCGAGCGTTTCGATGACGAGTGGTACCTCTCGGCCATCGTGACATATAAGGACGAGCCTGCCCCGCCCGAGGTCGAAGCCGAGAATGAAGACGCGAACGTGGATGAAAATACGGACGTAGACGAAAATACGGACGCAAGCGAAGACGCGTCCGCCGACACCGATACGGCCCCGAACGAAGATGAAACGACGCCTCCAGACGCAGACGCCGACGCCGATACGGCCGAAGGCGGCGAATCGGACGGCGTGGACGCCGAGGCGTAGGCCACAGTAAGCGCAGTTCTCTCAACTACAAACAACGCAGGCGGTAAAAAGCTTTCGCTTTTTACCGCCTGTTTAATATCTTTATCTCATTTTCATCCGGCATTTGCGGGGATGCTTACGTGCTCTCTTTTTGATACCTCATCTTCGATTATCGGAAGAAGAAGCGCACGCGCAAAGCCGCGTCGGTTCTTTTCCGAATACATATCCTTTAAAAGTCCGGCGTTCAAGCGCTCGATCAAGCGGTCTGCCGTCTTTTCGGCCTCTTTTCTGCCCAAAAGGTATTCAAAGGCCATTTGGGAAAAGACGCTTTCGATTATCGCAAGCATTTCCGCCGCGTCGCTCTCAACAAGCGCGCCCGTTATCCTGCCGCTTACCTTTCCCGCCGCGCCGCCGGCCGCAATCGAGCCTATAACTCCGCCGATAAGCGTGCCCGCGCCGGGCATTACGGCAGTGCCTATCGCGGCACCGCCCAAAGCTCCCGCGACGCTTGCCGCGGACGCCGCCGAATTGTCGGCAAGATTCTTAAAGAACTGCTTTCTTGATATGCGTCCTCTGAAAATGTTCACGGCGTCGACCGCGCTCAAAAGAACGACCGGCAGAGCCGCGCCCAGCGCGTCGTTTTTTAAAAGCTTCGACACGCTTTTCGCCGCCGCGCCGTATATGCTTCTCTCGCCGGCAAGCGCGCCGATGAACTCCGCCGCGGCCGAAATGCCCAGCGCGGAGATAAGCTCCTCGGAAACGCCCGTAATGCCGCCTGCCGCAGTCTCTGCCGAAAGCCCCTTTAAAGCTTCGCCGTAGCGGGCGACGGCCGCGTCCGACCGGCTTTCGCCGTCGGCTTTATTTATATCCGCGCCGTGCCACAGAACAAGCGCAAGCGTTATAACTGACGTTATGCCAAACGGAGAATCCGTCGTTACCGCGCCGCTTCGCGCGTCGTATTCGAGCGTGTCTATCTTCCCCGAAAGTGCGGCGTTCTTTGCCTGTTCATACGTAAAACACCCGCACAGCACGGCGTCACGAGCCTTCGGCGCTTCCTCGCCGCCCTCTTTTTTCTTTTCCTCAAATGCGGCGACAGCTTCGTCGTACTTGTCGGACGGCACTTCCACACGAGCCGCGCCGCCCTCTTCAAACAAGGCGGCGATGCATTCGCGTCCCGTCTTGCAGTATCTCGACACGACCGTTTCCGTATGCGTATCCCCAAAAGCCTCGATAAGCTTTTGCCGCCTTGTTTCAAATTCGGCCTTTCGCGCCTCGGCGGATGCGCGTTCCATCGCCAAAAGCTCGTCGAAAAAGCGGTAAAGCGGCGTTTTATTTAAAAAACAGCTCGTCCATTCGACTGTTGAACCGTCGTAAAGGTAAAACCTTATGCCCCGGTCGCAGTCCTTTTTATGCTCGTCGTAAAGCTCAATGCTTTCGATCTCGTCATAGTGAAGCTTTTTCGGCCTGTCCAGCATTTCAAGATAATATACCCTGTCGTCGGTAAAAATATAGCCGTTCTTTCCGCTATGCTTTAAGGTGGTGTCGTAAAAGCCGATTACGGTCGTCCTGTCAAGGCCGCGGGCGAACTTTATTATCGCGTTATCTATTATTCTCGAGGGGATAGAGCCTTTTATGTGAAAGTCGCAGCTCGTTCGTATTCTGTTGTGATACTTCCGTATAAGCTCTATTTTGTCTTCGTGACTTCCCATATCGGACCTCTCGTTCAGATCTTCTTTTTGATCCTTAATATGTTCTGACCGTCCTTATACTCGTACGTTACATTGTCCATCGTTTTTTTGACTAAGAATACTCCGAGGCCGCCTTCCTTTCTTTCCTCCGCGGCAAGCGTGACGTCGGGATCCTCTACGGAAAGCGGGTCGTAGGGCTTGCCGTTGTCGATAAAGGTTATTATGACCGCCAGCGGGTCCTTTTCCACCTCTACCCTTACGGTAGCGGGGCCCGTTTCGGGATTATATGCGTACATTGCGATGTTGCCGAAAAGCTCGTCTATGGCGATGTCTATCTGCATCTGCACTTTCATGGAGCAGTCGAGGGCCTCAAGCTGTTCGTTGACAAAATCAGTGACCGTCTCAATGTTCTCAACAGTTGCTTCAATAGTAAGTTCTTTCATTTCTGTACTCTCCTTTACCGGATTGTAAGTATATCCGAAAAACCCGTTATTTCAAATATCTCCATGATCGTATCGTTTACATTCGTCACCGTCATGCTTCCCTGCTTGTTCATGACTTTCTGTGCGGACAAAAGCACTCTGAGACCGGCGGACGAGAGGTATTCAAGCTTTTCGAGGTCGAATACAAGCTCCGTGATGCCGGGCATGGACGCCTTCAGCGCCTCGTCAAGCTGCGGAGAGGTCGCGGTATCGAGACGTCCCTCTAAGGTTACAGAAAGCGCGGTTC
Source organism: Clostridia bacterium (assembly GCA_017513095.1). GTDB lineage: Bacteria > Bacillota > Clostridia > Oscillospirales > RGIG577 > RGIG577. The sequence goes on from JAFWDJ010000007.1 coordinate 125,925, forward strand.
CGTTTTTTTCAGTGTTGATAGTCATAATTCGGTATATCCTCCTTATATAAATGATTATTGTCTGTATCTATTTTTGCAGAATGTTCCTGTTTAGTATGCCCATCCTGTCGGTGTAGAGCACAAGCTCCATCTGAAGCATTACCTGATTCGCCGCAGCGGTAACGAAGCCGAAAAGCACGTCGGCCATAAGCGCTATCGTAAGTCCGCTCGAGGGTATCCCGAGCTGAGCGAACACGCCCGCGTAGGCAAGCAGACCGATGCCGGCCACAGGCGGCGTTGCGATAAGCAGGGCCACCGTCATGACCACCGCGGTTATGCACCACACGGGTGTTATAACTATGCCGTAGCTTTTTGCCGTGTACATTGTAAATATCATCGTCGTCACCGTGCCGATCGGCATGAATACGACAAGGCCGAAGCTCAGGCTGTAACGTGAGAATCTCTCGGGAATGCCGAGCTTCTTTTCGCAGCAAATAAGATTGTCGCCGAACGCGGCGTCGACCGAGGCGGTCTTTAAGGCCACCAGAAACGACGGCCGCAGCTTCTTAAACAGTTTGTTAAGCCCTATCCCCTTCGTTGCGCATATGCGGACCGCCCAGACGAATATGGACACCGCCGTCATGGCAAGAACGAGGAGTATAGGCTTCCAGCAGCCGATAAGCGCGTCGAGCGAACGGCTCCACAGGCCCAAAATGAGCAGGATGACTATAAAGAACGGCGACAGTCTGCCAACCCAGTCGGTTATTATAAGTCCTACGTTGTTTATCTGCTTTAATACCGCCGTAAGCCCGTCCGCCCGTGAGCCAGCCGCAAGCAGCGCGTTGCCCACGATAACGGCCACGAGTATGAGCTGAGGCGTTTCTCCCGATATGAGCGGCGATATTATGTCGTTCGGCACGAATTTGAGGAAAAAGTCGAGAACGCCGGTAAAGCGGGTCTCGTTCATCGGCGCGTTATAGTGGCTAATCGAAAACGCCAGCGTTGAAAGGTACAAAGAGACCATCGTAAGCGCAGTAGTGCTGGCTATGAAACGAAGGAGCATCCTTCGTCCCGTTTTTCCGCCCGCGGCGATGCTGCCGACGCCGATGATGCCGACGAGCACCGTAAAGAAGATGACGGGGCCTGACACGGCGTTCATAATGCGGAAAAAGAGGCTCTGTATCGGGTCGAGCGTTGTGTTTATAAGCATTGCCCTTATATGCTCGGGGAAAATATACGCACCGATAATACCCACCGCAAGGCCTATACCCAATGCGATAACGAGCGTAATCGCGGGATTCATCTGCGGGCGTCGCAGGGAGAGCTGAAGGGTGTTTATTCCCTGCTGATAAGAGTACTGCGGGATTAAGCCGACTTCGCTTAAGAGATTTTCCGTCCAGCGTCCAAGCTCGTCGGCCGTATCGGAAAGCGGGTCGTATCGCTCGCCCTCCATCTCAAGGCTTATATACGGCCTGCGCCAGCGGCTGCCCTTGGAGAAAGACACCTTCGCTTCCTCTCCGAAGCGCGCCTGCCAGCGTATCAGGGCTTCCTCCATGGTAAGTCTGACTCTGAGCACGTTCGCGCGCTGCGTTTCAAGCGAATAGAGAAAAGTCTCTATCTGCTCTGCTATGTCGTCTATCGCTTCCGCGTTTAGGTCATATTCACTTCGTTTGTTTTCTATCTTCATATGCGTTTCCTTCTGCCGCACCTGTGTATTCGATGCACAGCATGGTAATATCGTCAAACTGCGCGGCCTCGTTTACAAAATCGTCTATCGCTCCCGAAACGGCTTCTATCACCGTTCGCGGCGCCTCGCCCGACGCCCCGTCAAGGGCGACCAGCATTCTATCAAGGCCGAACATGTTTTTGTCGCTGTCCGTGGCCTCCGCCACGCCGTCCGTATAGATAAACAGCTTGTCGCCCGGATGAAGCGTAAGAACGTATTCCGTATACTTCATGCCCTCCATACCGCCCATAACGAAGCCGTGCTTATCCTTGTAAAGCTCAAATCCGCGTCCGGCGCGCATGATGGCCGGATATTCGTGACCGGCGTTCGCGGCGGTGAGTCTGCCCGTCGATATTTCAAGCACGCCCAGCCACACGGTAACGAACATCTGCTCGCGGTTGTTTTTGCAAATCTGATCGTTTGCCTTTCTTAACACCTCGGCGGGAGCAAGTCCCGTCATGGTGTAATTCTTTATAAGTATCTTCGACACCATCATAAACAGCGCCGCCGGTACGCCCTTGCCCGAAACGTCCGCCATTACGAGCCCCAGATGATCGTCGTCGACAAGAAAGAAGTCGTAAAAGTCGCCGCCCACCTCTTTTGCGGGCGTCATTGCGGCGTATATATCGAACTCGGTCCTCTCAGGAAAGGCGGGAAAGATATTCGGAAGCATATCGGCCTGGATGCGCGTAGCCAGAGCAAGCTCCGTGCTTATGCGTTCTTTTTCCGCCGTTATCCTTGTTATGCTCTCTTCAAATTCGTTTATGTCGCGCTCCATATCGGCCATAACGAGGCTTAAATTCTCCACCTCGTCGCCCGTTGTGATGCCGAGCGTCTCTCTGCTGAAATGGTCGCTTATATCCTCGCCCGCGCGGCGGTCGCGAACGTATTTTTCGGCCGCCCCGGCAATTCGGTTTAAAGGCTCGGATACGTTCTTCTGCATATGTCTCGTAAGCAGATGACCGAACAGCACGGCAACAACGGTTATTGCCAGCAAATACTCAATAAGAAATCTTCCGATGGCCGCGGCCACACCTGTCATTGTAACGTCGGCAAGCACAAAAGCCTTTATATGGCCATCGCCGTCCCTTATGGGTACGCCGCTCGTGCAGAGCCAGCCGTAATCCCTGGTATACGATATATAATAGAGCTTTCCCGAGCCGTCCCAGCTCCAAAAGCGGTCTATCTCTCTTTTGCCTACCGTTTCCCACGTGCCCGCGGAATACGCGTACTCAACGTCGGTATCGTTGTATGCGTTTATGTACACGAGCGCCGTCGTCTTTTTATCATAGACGGCAAGATATATGTCGTTTACGTCGTTTGCAAGCCTGAAATCCGCAAGCACCGATTCTATCGTCTTATAATCGTCGCGCGAACGCACGTCCGAGAAGAGTTCCCAGTAAGCGCGTGTGTTCTGCTGCGCGCGCTCTTTTTCGCTCAGATTATTGTATATCCGCATTACGCTCTCCACCGAAGGCGATACGTCGGTCACCTGTGTCAGCACGGCGGCGGCGTTTCTTGAAAGGTTGAACGCCTCGGTGACGTATTTGTCCGCCAAAGCGTAGGAATAAAGCCCGAGTCCTATGATAAGCGCCACTATGCCAAGCAGGACCGTTCCCCTGACGATGGCGCGTCTCACGCGCGCGGTCAGCGAATGGCGCTTTCGCTCTTGTGCGCTCATTTCTCTTACAGACTTTCGGGGCATTTTTTCACCTCTCTTTTCAAAAAGCCAATGCGTTTTTTAAGGCTTTTGCGTAAGCTTATTAAAATAGAATATTATTAAATAATTATACCATCCCGCCGCATTAAAAAGCAATAAAAACTCCCGTATTGCCTTAAAAAAAGAAAAAGGGATCCAAAAAGCGCGCATACGCTGCGACCCGCCTTTGGATCCCTTTCGATTTCTGTCCGTTTCTGCCGCGGGAAAACTCCCCGGCGCAAAATATTTTTAATCTTTTTCGTCGAAAAATTCAACAAGCTCGCCTAACGGGCCTACGCAGAACGCCATTCTCGCGCGGCACGGCGGATCGGCCTCTATCACCATGTCGTTAGGCTCGATAAATATCTTGTAGCCCGCAGCACGCGCCTTTTCGATAAGGCCGTCAACGTCGTCGGCCGCGAAAGCGAAATGTCTGAGCGCGCCGATGGCGGGCGTTCCTTCGCCGTTGCACATGATCTCGATGCAGCCTGCGCCGGTATCTATCATAACGCCCTCAGCCCACGTGCGAACGATCTTAAGACCCAATACGTCGGTATAGAAGGATTTTGCCTTCTCAAACGCCTCTTTCGTACCGCACTTCATGTTTATATGATGTATGCCCTTAATCATGTTCTCACCCCTAAAATTATTTTACTCCCAAAAAGAGTATTTTTTATAATTATACGTCCGAAAAGGCATTCTCGTCAAGCGTCTCAAGAAGAAAGCTTACGGGGCGAAAGCCGTCGTTGCAGGAAATCATGGCCGAACGGCTGTTTTTCATCCAGCCGTCGTAAAAATTACTGCCGCCGTGCGCGAGAGTCATAACGAACGGCGACATGCTCTCCCACGCGCTTTCGCACATTCCGGCGGGTCTCTTCCACCCCTCGGCGATAAAGACCTGCCCCACGCGCATATCGCAGGCGTGCTCTATCGGATTTTCGTATTTTTCTATAAGATCGTCGTAGCGCGCCGTTTTCATCACCGTTATTCTGACCTTTTTCATTCCGGCCTCTCTCCTTTTAAATAATCCGCACCGCCGACAAACCAAAATGAAACCGTCCGAACTAATGTCCGGACGGTAATATTTATCGGGCGTAATATCGTCAACTTATCTTAAATCAAGATAATTTATAATCAAATCGACATTCTTGCTGTCCGCCAATCAAACCCAGCCGCGCAATTCACAAAAGATAATCACAAAATTCTAAACACTTAATGTCTCGCAACACAGATATTAGTCTGAAAACTATACTTTAGATATACATACGGCACAGATCCGACTCTGATAAGTAAGGCGACAACAAAATCAGCCAAACGACCCACGCTCGTGAAAACCACCTATACTCCGCTAAAGCGCCGTCTCCACAAAGGCTACTGTCCTCGCTTGCGGCAAAGCCGATAATCACATCACGATACAACGAAACTTTCGATTTCTTTGGCGACTACTTCGCAAATCTCAAGCCTGCAGCTTTCTGCTGCATTACACTTATCGTCTAATCGTGTTTTGCACGGGCGTATTATTCTGTTTTTAAATTAATATCGCTTTTTAATACCCGAACTCTTCATTCGGGCTGATCCGTGTATCGCAAATGAATTTGACCTCCAAAGACATTTTCCGTACCTTCCTACGCAGACCGGATATCCCTTTCAGCGGGGACACCTCAACAAGTATTAGCATTCTTTATCCGCATTCTCAATGTGTACGACAAGCAAACGTCTTCGCTATATAATCAAATCAAGCGATATCACGCACCGAAGGACGATACACGGATCGACTTTGACGTTTCTTTGTTCACCGGAATCATCCCCTTTCTGATAACTCAAGAGCTTTGTTTCTTCCAAGATCGCTTACTTCTTTTCGATCTTCTTTATTATTCCCCTCGCTCTTTGTACTTGTATGTTAGCATATAATAAACAAAAAGTCAATAGTTTTTTTAAGATTTTTATGAATTTTTCACAATGGATTTTCCTGCCATGCTAAAAATCGCATATAAGGCGTATCCGATCGCGCATCCCACTGTATTTAGTATAACGTCGTCTATGTCGGTCGTCCGGTCAAAAAACGGAAGCTGGCATATTTCTATTAAACACGAGAACGCTGCGCCCGCGATAAGCGTTTTCCAAAACGCGCGAAGCCGCGGGAACGCCGCCGGCCACACTATACCGACCGGTATGAACAGAAGTATGTTCCCGATCTCGTTTATTATAAAGTTTATCTTATTGCCCCACAGCTTTTTTATATAATAAAGCGGCTCGAGGTTTATAAGATAATCCTTCATCCTGTCGGGATCGAACACAAGCGGCTGCACGTATCCCCCATCTCTGAACGTGGGAAAGAACGTGAAGCGCACGACGAGGCATACTGTAAAAAGCGCCGCAAGCTGCCAAAGCTCGCACTTTGGGTCAAATTTTCGCTTTACAATGCATGCGGCCGCTCTTATTATCAGCCATATTATGATTATTCCTGCCATGACCGGCAGAAAAGGAATTTCAACGGTATTATTCGTGTCTGTCACCTGCCTTTGCTATCTTAATATATCACAAAGACGATGACCCTGCCAAAAAAGTTTCACACGGATGCGTAAAAATTTACTGTGCGCCGCTTTTATGCTGCCTGCCCGCGTGGTCTATCGCGTAGTCCTCGCGGATTATAAGCTCGGAGACCTTGACGAACGTATACCCCTCATTCTTTAACGCCTCGATTATCGCAGGCAGCGCCGCGGGCGTATTCTTCGCGCCGTTGTGAAAGAGCACTATGGAGCCGGGGCCGACCTTAGAAAGCACGCGCTTTTTTATCTCGTCGGGCGTTATGTCCTTCCAGTCTAAGCTGTCTACGTCCCACTGTATCGGATAATAGCCGTTTTCGCGCACCGTTTTTATAAGCGTGTCGTTATAATCGCCGTATGGCGGGCGAAATAGATCCGGATATACGCCCGTTACGGCGGCAATTTTGCCCGAGCACTCGCCCACGTCGGCCTCAATTTCGGACGCGGTCATTTGACTCATGTGTTCGTGCCTGTCTGAGTGGTTCATTATATCGTGTCCGGCGTCGTAAAGCTCCTTTACCGATTCGGGATAGCTTTCGGCCCAGCCGCCCGTGACGAAAAACGTGACGGGTACGTCGTATTCTTTAAATATCTCCGCGAGGGCGTGCGTGTCCTCGTTCCCCCATGCGGCGTCGAACGTAAGCGCCACCTTCTTCTCGTCCGTATCGACGCAGTAAATCGGAAGCTCTCGCCCCGCCACGGCGGACGCGACGAGCGTTCTCGCCGCGGGAAAGTTATATAAAAGCACCGATATCACGGCTATCGCCGCGCACGCGCATAAAAGCCCCCGCCTTCCCAGTACAAAATAACGCATATGCATCATCCTTTCAGATTTTATGATACATTTTTATGATGCGCACGCCGCGATAATGCGTATTTATAAAAAACATCCCGTGACAGACCGTCACGGGATATTTTTATTTCACTATCAGCCTTTGATTCTCTTTGCCTGGGCCGCCATCATGTCGCCGTGCTTTTTCTCGTCCTGCTGCATCGCCGCAACGCCGGGATACTCAAGATACGGCTTATAAAGATCGAATCCGGCGTACTCCGTAGCCGATATTCTTTCAAGCAGCGCCGCCATGCCGAGCGCGCCCAAAGCCGCCTTTATCTTCGCCGCCGCCTCGGGATTGGGCTTTAATACCTCGCCGGTAATATTTTTAAGTATACCCGCGTGCCTGCCCTCGTCCGACGCCGCTTCGCTGAATGCGGCTTTAAGCTCCGCGTCGTCCGTAAGCTCATAAAGCGTCTGATAAACAAGCACGCCGTCAAGCTCGCCCTGCTGGAATTTTACGAATAATTCCTTTGTTTCCTTTGATAAATTTTCCGCCATAGTCGTACCGTCCTTTCTGCCTTATTGTTCTAATAATTACAATAACATGATACCATAACACGGAAAATAAATCAAGTCTGCTTTTTCTTCATTCCATTGATAATACCGCGTAATCCTCTTCCTCCACGGCACTTTTAAGCGCATCGGGGTCAATTTCACCCTCGTATTCTATCACGGCGATATCCTTTTCGTGGTCTGCCTCGGCCGAAACGACGCCCGAAACGCCCAAAAGCGCGCGTTTTACGCGCCTTTCGCAGTGCTCGCACATCATGCCGTCGATTTTAAGTACCATTCGGCGCGTTTCCGGCGCGCCGCCGACTTCCGGCGAAGGCAAAGACGCCGCGCCGCCGTTTTCGGTCTTGCAAGGCGCCGCGGGGGCGCCTTTTATACGGTACGGATCGAACAGATTGAGCCTCAGCGCATTCGACACGACGCAGAAGCTCGACAGGCTCATCGCCGCCGCCGCGATCATGGGATTAAGCGTTATCCCGAACGATGCGAGCGCGCCCGCCGCGATGGGAATGCCTATCACGTTGTATATAAACGCCCAAAAAAGGTTTTCATGTATATTGCGAAGCGCCGCGCGGCTTAATCGAATTGCCGCGGCCGCGTCGGTAAGCGTGCTTTTCATAAGCACGACGTCTGCGGCGTCCGCGGCGATATCGGCTCCCGCGCCTATCGCTATGCCCACGTCGGCCTCGGCAAGCGCCGGTGCGTCGTTTATGCCGTCGCCCACCATGGCGACCTTGCCGCTCTCTTTAAGGCTTCGTATTTTTTGGGCCTTGCCGTCGGGAAGCACTCCCGCCGTCACCTCGTCGACGCCCGCCGCAGCGCCTATCGCTTTTGCCGTAAGCTCGTTGTCGCCCGTGAGCATTACGACGCGGATTCCCATGTTTTTAAGCTCGGATACGGCCCTTTGACTGTCGTCCTTTACCGTATCCGCGACCGCGATTATTCCTATCGCCGCTCCGTTCCTTGAAAAGAGCATCGGCGTCTTACCGTCCGATGAAAGCTCGCGGGCACGCCTGATTAACGCTTCGGGCACCTCTGCCGTATCATTCATGAATTTCTGGCTGCCGCCCGCGATGCGCGCGCCGTCAAGCTCGGCCGAAAGGCCGTTTCCCTGAAGAACACGAAAATCGCGCACGTCGCGTACACTGGCGTTTTTCGCCCTCGCTTCGTTCATCACGGCCTTTGAAAGCGGATGCTCGCTCTTTGCCTCAAGAGACGCCGCAAGCGACAGAAGCTCTTCTTTTGTACAGCCCTCGGCGGGTATCATGTCGGTCACGACGGGCTCTCCGCGCGTTATCGTGCCCGTTTTGTCGAGCGCTACGGTCTTAACTCTGCCCGTCTCCTCAAGCGACTCCGCCGTTTTGAACAGTATGCCGCATTTCGCACCGGCGCCGCTAGCCACCATTATGGCCACGGGTGTGGCAAGCCCGAGCGCGCACGGGCAGCTTATAACGAGCACCGATATCGCGCGCGCAAGCGCGTACCCCGCGTTCTGGCCGACTAACAGCCATATGACAAGCGTCACGAGCGCGACGCCTATCACAGCGGGCACGAATATGCCCGACACGCGGTCGGCCGTCTTTGCTATGGGCGCCTTCGTCGCCGCCGCCTCGCTCATCATTTCGATTATCCGCGACAGCGTCGTATCGCGGCCGACGCGCGTGGCCTCGCACTTTATAAAGCCCGATTGATTTATTGCGGCCGCTGAAACGCTGTCGCCCTTCATTTTATCGACGGGGATGCTCTCTCCCGTGAGCGCCGCTTCGTTTACCGCGCTTTGCCCGTCAATTACGATGCCGTCCGCAGGGATGCTCTCGCCGGGGCGCACGACGAATATATCGCCCGCCCTCACCTGCTCTGCGGGAATCGTGACTTCCGTGCCGTCCCGTATCACGTTCGCCGTTTTCGGCGCTATCTTCATAAGGCCCAAAAGAGCGTCGGTCGTTCTGCCCTTCGAGTGCGCCTCGAGCATTTTCCCGAGCGTTATGAGCGTAAGTATCATCGCGGCCGACTCAAAGTAGAAGTTCATCATATATCCCTCGGCGGCCGCCGAGTCTCCCGCGGTCACCGCCGCACTCATCGAAAAGAGCACGTACACGCTCCACAAAAACGACGCCGACGCGCCGAGCGCGACGAGCGCGTCCATATTTGGCGCGCGGTGGATGAGGCTTTTAAATCCGCTTATAAAGAACCGCTGATTTATCACCATGACTAAGACTGTCAGAAGAAGCTCGAAAAGGCCCATCGCCAGATGATTTCGCGCGAAGGCGTCCGGCAGCGGCCAGCCCCACATCATATGTCCCATCGAAACGTACATAAGAGGGATGAGCACGCATATTGAGGCGATGAGGCGGCGCCTCAGAGCCGCCGTCTCGCGGTCGAAGGGCGCGTCGGCCCGGGGCGCGTCAGACACTCCCGACTCACCCTTTACGCTTGCGCCGTAGCCCGCTTTTTCTACCGCGGCGATTATTTCATCCGGCGAAGCCGTGCCCTCGACGCCCATCGAATTTGTAAGAAGACTTACGGCGCAGGACTTAACGCCCTGTACCTTCATTACCGCTTTTTCTACTCTCGCGCTGCACGCCGCGCAGCTCATTCCCGTTACGTTGTACTGCTGCATGTTTCCTCCCGAAAACTTGGATACGGATAAGTTTTGCGCAAGTTTATTATGCGCCCGTCCGTCCGTTATAATGATATTATCAGGAATCGGTTTTGTCAAACTGCGCAAAAGCGCCTTATCTTGACAAAACGGCGCAAAACCGATATACTCCGATTGAGTTCAATCGAATTTCGGCGGCTTTTTATACAAAATATAAAACAAAGGAGCTTTAATAATGAAGTTCACATATGAAACCGAAAACGTCTGCTCTCTTGCGATAAACTTTAACCTGGACGGCGACGTTGTGACCGACATATCGTTTCTCGGCGGCTGCAACGGCAACTTAAAGGCCATATCAAAGCTTGTCGACGGCTGGACCGTCGACCGTATAGAGGAAATGCTTCGCGGCAACACGTGCGACGACAACCCCACCTCGTGCGCGGATCAGCTTGCCATCGCGGTAAGAGAGGCGTATGAAATGCAGAAAAAGCAGGCGCAAAAATAACACGGCTTTTGCGAAGCCGCGAGGAATGATTATGCTAAAAAACCGCCCGAAAGGGCGGTTTTTTCAGTCTATGACCTTTACTACCGAGCCGGGGCGCGGCTCCTCAGGCGTCCCGGGGCCGTCGTGCTCCTTTGAATCGCTTATTTCGATAAAGCACAGATTCCCACGGTCGTAGTCCCAATGCGGCGAACGGTACCATCTGTTCATAAGCGCGACGTGACTTCTCACGAGCTTTTCCCAGCGGTCGGCGGGAAAGCCGTATTTCGCGTTGCGAAGGAAGCACTCGAAGCCCCAAAGCCTCGGGTCCTCTATCGCGTTGTAGTCGTAACGGCGGCGCTCGACGTAGAACCATTTACCGTCCTCGGCGTGATCGCGATAGTACCGCCAGGTTTTATTCTCACGCGGCCGCACCTCTTTTACGAAGGTGCAGACGGTCTCGAGCATAAAGTAGCGAAGCTCATCCTCGTTTTTCGCATCGAACACGACCGTATCCGGCCCGCCGCGCTCTCCCTCGGTCATCACGGTAAGGCCGTTAAGATAATAGCTTCCGAAAAAATCAATATTCTCTGAGCGAAGCTCCTCGGGCAGATGCGCCCGAAGCCAGCCCTCGTACTTTTGCGCCCACTTTGTCATTTTCCCGTCCTCCCCTCAGCTCATAAGCTCTTTTGCGAACGCTCTCGCGTGTTCGCGCTTTTCGTCGTCCATGAAAACGGATTTATACCCCATATGGCGCTCGCAGAGGACGCGAGACGAGTACACGAGTCCCGAATACTTGCAGTAGCGCCGTATGCCCTCCAAAAAGAGGTCGGCGCCCTTCTCGGGGCGAAGGCCGCACGTCGTTATCACGGCTATCTCCTTCCCCGCCCAAAGCGAGGGGCCGCGCTCGTCGCCGTAATACATGTTCATGGCGTAGACGAGCCTGTCGAGCATGGCCTTCATCGGCGGAGTGCAGTACCACGAATATATGGGCGTTGCAAGCAGTATTATATCGCTTTTCATTATCGCGTCGAATATCGCGGGCATATCGTCCTTTTGAACGCAGGCGACGCGGCTCCAGTCCTTCTGGCACCGGCGGCAGGCCGTGCACGGCTTTATCTCCATGTCGAAAAGGTCAAATTCAATAACCTCGCAGCCGTTTTGTCGAAGCTCTGATACGACGATATCCGTAAGCGAATTTGTATTGCCGTGTTTTCGTGGGCTTGCGCGCATGACGGCTATGCGTTTTTCCTTTTTGTCCTCCATCTGTCGCCATCCTCTCTCCGATAGACCAAACGGACGCGAAGAGACGCGTCCGTTTGTGTTGTCGGTTATTCTTTTTTGATTTAAGCCTTTGCCACTTCGTTGAAGCCTTCCTTTGCGGCATACGTGGTGTGAAGAAGCTCGTGCGCCTTATGCGAATTGGGCTCGTCGAGGAATTTCTCGTAAAGCTCGATTATCTGCGGATTGTTGTGCGACTGGCGAAGCTCTAAACGCTCGTCCTCGCTGTAAAGCGCCTTCGCTCTCTTCTCCTTGTACGTGTCCATGATGTCGTCGGACTCGTTGGGGAGGAAGCAGCTTCTTACGTAAGGCTGACCGCCGCCGTTGATGCAGCCGCCGGGGCAGCCCATTATCTCGATGAAGTGATACTTCGAGGTGCCCGCTCTTATCTCGTCAAGCAGCACCTTCGCGGACTTCATGCCGGAGGCGATGGCAACGTTTACCTTCGTGCCGTTTATATCTATCGTCGCTTCGCGGATGCCCGCGTCGTGACCGCGCACCTCTTCAAACTTGATGCGGCCGTATTCCTTGCCGGTGAGCTTGAAGTATACGGTTCTGAGGGCTGCTTCCATAACGCCGCCCGTAACGCCGAAGATTACGGCTGCGCCGGTGTAATCGCCCATTATATCCTGGTCCCAATCCTCGTCGGGGAGGCGGTTGAAGATTATACCGCTGCGCTTTATCATCTTTGCAAGCTCGCGGGTAGTGATAACGGCGTCAACATCGTTAAGTCCGTTTACCTTAAGCTGCTCTCTGTCCTTCTCGTACTTCTTCGCAACGCAGGGCATTACGGATACGACGAATATATCTCTCGGGTCTATGCCGTTCGTTCTTGCCCAGTAGGACTTGATTATAGCGCCCTGCATCTGATGCGGCGACTTGCAGCTCGAAAGATGCGGCAGAAGGTCGCCGTACGTATACTCGGCGTAGTTTATCCAGCCGGGCGAGCAGGAGGTTATCATCGGAAGCACGCCGCCGCTTGTGATGCGGTGAAGAAGCTCCGTGCCCTCCTCCATTATCGTAAGGTCCGCGCCGAAGTTTACGTCGTAAACGCGCTCGAAGCCGAGTCTTCTCATTGCGGCTATCATCTTGCCCGTTACGGGAGTGCCTATCGGATATCCGAACTCCTCGCCCAAAGCGGCGCGTACTGCGGGAGCCGCCTGGATTATAACGTGCTTGCCCGCTGCCAGAGCCGCGTCTACCTTCGATATCTCGGAGTGCTCCATAAGAGCGCCCGTCGGGCAAACGTTTACGCACTGGCCGCACTGAATGCACGGAGAATCGGCAAAGCTTCTGTTCTCTGCGGGAGAAACGAACGTGCGGAAGCCTCTGTTCTCGTAGCCGAGTATGCCGAGGCCGTGAGCGTTCTTGCATCTTTCGATGCATCTGCCGCAAAGTATGCACTTTGAGGTGTCGCGCACGAGCGCGGGAGCCAGCCTGTCTATATGCGTTTCGGAATGAACGCCCTTGAACGCGCCTTCCCTTGCGCCGGTGATCGACGCAACGTGAAGAAGCTCGCACTTGCCGTTCTTCTCGCACTGCTGGCAGTTCATATTATGGTTCGACAAAAGGAGCTCAACGCTTCTTCTTCTTGCTTCAACGGCCTTCGGCGAGGATATGCGTATCTCCATTCCCTCGGAAACGGGATATACGCAGCTTGCAACAAGGCCTCTCGCGCCAGTCGCCTCAACAAGGCAGACGCGGCAGGAGCCTCTGTTGCACTCGCCGTGATTGAATGCGCAAAGAGAGGGTATCTCATAGCCGCACGCTTTTGCGGCTTCGAGAATAGTCATGCCGTCTTCGACCTGGTGAGCCACACCTTCGATTTTAATATTTATCTTTGACATGAATTCATCCTCCTATTATTGCTTCGATATCGCTTTGAACTTGCAGGTGGGCATACATGCTCCGCACTTTATGCACTTGCTTGCGTCTATCTTGAACGAAGCGAGCTTGTGACCGGGAGCTATATAGTCCGTTCTCTCGATGCAGCCTGCGGGGCAGCCCTTTGCGCACATGCCGCAGCCTATGCACTTCTCGGGATCGATGCGGTATTCCATAAGCTTCTTGCATACGTGAGCGGGGCACTTCTTGTCAACGATATGGGCTATATATTCGTCCTTAAAATGCGCCAGAGTGGAGTTTATCGGATTTGCCGCGGTCTGACCGAGCGCGCAGAGCGAATTTGCCTTAACGGTCTGGCTCAGCTCTTCAAGCTCGTCAAGGTCCTCCATCGTACCCTTGCCCTCGGTTATGCGGGTGAGTATTTCAAGCATTCTCTTCGTGCCGATGCGGCAGGGCGTGCACTTGCCGCACGATTCGTCGCATATAAATTCCATATAGAACTTCGCAACGTCTACCATGCAGTTGTCCTCGTCCATTACTATTGCGCCGCCGGAGCCCATCATCGAGCCCTTCTGAACAAGGTTGTCGAAATCTATCGGCTCGTCTAAAAAGTCGGTCGTAAGGCAGCCGCCCGAGGGACCGCCCGTCTGTATAGCCTTGAACTTCTTGCCGCCGGGGATGCCGCCGCCGATGTCGTAGATGAGCTCACGAAGCGTGGTGCCCATCGGTACCTCTACGAGGCCTACGTTGTTTACCTTTCCGCCGAGCGCGAATACCTTCGTGCCCTTCGACTTTTCGGTGCCCACGCTTGCGAATTTAGCAGCGCCGTTTCTCATGATATAGGGAACGCACGCGAGCGTCTCAACGTTGTTTACGATGGTGGGCTTGCCCCAAAGACCCTCAACTGCCGGGAACGGCGGACGGGGTCTGGGCATTCCGCGCTTGCCCTCGATGGAGTTAAGAAGCGCCGTTTCCTCGCCGCAGACGAACGCGCCCGCGCCAAGACGGATGTGACAGTCGAAGCTAAAGCCGGTGCCGAGTATGTTCTCGCCGAGCAAGCCTGCTTCCTTTGCCTGCTTTATTGCTATTCTGAGGCGGCGAACGGCTATCGGATACTCCGCGCGAACGTAGAAGTAGCCGTTCTTTGCGCCTATTGCGTAGCCCGCAATTACCATGCCCTCGATTACGGCAAGCGGATTTCCTTCAAGTATGCTTCTGTCCATGAACGCGCCGGGGTCGCCCTCGTCGCCGTTGCAGACAACGTATTTTTCATCGTTCTTCTGATTCAGCGCGAACTGCCACTTGCGTCCCGACGGGAAGCCGCCGCCTCCGCGCCCGCGAAGGCCCGACGCGAGTATCTCGTCGACTACCTCCTGCTGAGTCATGGAAAGAGCCTTTTTGAGGCCCTGATATGCGCCCATGCCAAGCGCCTCGTTTATGTCCTCGGGATTTATAACGCCGCAGCCGTAAAGAGCTACGCGGCTCTGCTTTTTATAGAAGGTGATATCGTCCTGCTTCGATATCTTTTCGCCCGAAGCGGGATCTACGTATAACAGGCGCTCAACTACCTTGCCGCCGATGATGTCGGATTCTACAATCTCCTCAACGTCCTCGATCTTAACGAGACGGTAAAGCGTGTCCTCGGGGTAAATCTTTACGAACGGACCCTGCGAGCAGAAGCCGAAGCAGCCTACCATGTTCACGGTGGCCTTGTCCGACGCGCCCTTAGCCTCAAGCACTTCTTTGAACTTCTTCGTTATCTCGTCGGAGTGGCTGCTTAAGCATCCCGTACCGCCGCATAAAACGATGTGGCGCTTGCCGTCCGAGCCCGTGAGCTTGGCGTTTAAGCTTTCGGTGAGCTTACTTATGTTTTCGTTTAAGCTGTCGATGGTCTTGATCATGCGCTGACACCTTCCTTTGCCTTATATTCAGCAACTATGCCCGGCACCTTATCTACCGAGACCTTGGGATATACGGTCCCGTTAATGGTAACTGCGGGAGCAATGCCGCAGGCGCCTATGCAACGAAGCGCGTCGAGAGTAAACATACCGTCCTTCGAAGTCTGACCGGGACGGATGCCCAGTATCTCCGAAAACTTGTCAATGACCTGCTGAGCGCCCTTTACGTAACATGCGGTACCGAGGCAGCAGCCTATTACGTATTTGCCCTTCGGCTCAAGCGAGAAGAAGGAATAAAACGTAACGACTCCGTAGATCTCGGCAACCGAAATGCCCGTCTGCTCCGATACGATCTGCTGTACCTCCAGCGGAATGTAACCATACTCGTTCTGAATATCACTCAAAATCATCATGAGCGGCGTTTTTTCGTCCTTATAACGTCCGCAAATCTCGAGGATAGTCGCAACGGCCTTTTCATTGAGCTTTGCCATGCTATCACCCTTTCTGTGGATTTATACATAAATTATTTAATATATCTCTCGCGCATAACATTTTTCGCGTTTGTCTTTAAATGTCAATTTGCAAAAATAACGAGAGAAAGCGACTGATTTATAATCGCGGTACAATAAAGCGCTGCGGGGACGAAATACGCATTAAAAAATACGCACACGTATGACAATTCACCGTTCCCCAAGTTTTCCCCGATATCCGAAACTTTATTATGCCGCCGGTTTTTTCGGCGCGGCGCACATTCCGCGGCCGAAAAATGTCCCTAAAAACCCGCATTATTCATGCATTTGCGTTTTCCCTGCATTTGCCTATTTTTTGGTAATACTGCACAAAGCGCTGCGAACAATGCGGTGTATCTATAAAAAATATAAATACATTTTTCAAGGATTTTGGCATTTATTTATCAATATCATAACTATAATACTATATCGTTAATTATTTTTCAATATCTAAAAGATAAAAAAATAACAAAATTTAATGTATTTTTCGAGATTTTTTTCACTTTCGGGAAAACGCATCAAAAAACGGCCCCGAAATACAAAAAACGTCGGCAAAGAATACTCTTTGCCGACGCCAGAAAATCTAAACAGCTTGTTTTACTTCTTTTTGCCGCCTTTGTTTGTCTCGGGAGCTTTCTTGCCTTCGAGGCCCTTGTATACGAGAGCCGCAAGGATCGCGCCGATAAGGGGACCTACGATAAATACCCACAGGCTTGCAAGCGGAGCCGCGTTGCCGCCTATCGCTGCGATAAGTGCGGGGCCTATGCTTCTTGCCGGGTTTACGGAGGTACCGGTAAGGCCGATGCCGAGAATGTGAACTCCGACGAGCGTAAGACCGATCACGAGGCCGCCGAACGAGCCGTGACCCGCCCTTGACGACGTAACGCCCAGGATGCAGATAACGAAGATGAACGTAAGGATTATCTCGACGATAAGACCCGCGCCCGCGCTGCCGTTCACGCCGGCAAGGCCGTTCGTGCCGAGGCCGCCCGTCTTGTCCTCAACGCCGCCCATACCGAAGATGCCCGCGAGTATGGCGGAGCCGATTATGGCGCCGATTATCTGCGAGATTATATATCCCACAAAATCCTTGCCGCTCATGCCGCCCTTGATAAGCACGCCCAGGGATACGGCCGGGTTAATGTGGCAGCCCGAAATATTGCCGATGGAGTAAGCCATCGCAACTATGGACAGACCGAACGCAAGCGCCGTAAGGATATATCCTCCGCCGTTCGCAGAGTCGCATCCGACGAGCATTGCCGTGCCGCAGCCCAGGATTACCAGAACCATCGTACCGATACATTCGGCAAGATACTTTCTCATAATTATACCCTCCTTTGATAAGAAAAAAACAATTGTTGATGCACGTTTATTATCGCTCCAAACGCGGTGTGCGTCAAGTACCCTTTGCAAATATCGCCCGCCGCGGATATGGATGCGCGTCTGATATATATGACGTAATATTTGCGTTTTTGATTCGTTTTTGAAAAAAATTTTTGGGTGGAAAGTAAAAATACCGCCGATTTAAAATCGGCGGTATTCTCTATGAGCAATATTGCGATTTTAACAAAACAGCGGGAATCGTAATATTTCGTAACACTCCGCGCAGACGTAACACTTCAAAAAGTGTTATTCGGAGATATTAAAATACTCCATTGAACTCAGAATACATGATTCAATAAACTGCTTATGTTTTTTGTATTCGTTATAGTCCTTAATACGCAAATAATACTCCCTAAAACGAGGCTTATAGCTTAGGTCAAGCCCTTCATTTTCCGCCGTTTTGATTAACTCCGAATCATCATGACCTTTGAACATTAGGTACATGTAGTCCTTTTTGGGGCGAAACATTAAAAAATTCTTTGATATGCCATCTTTTGCCATTCCAATGTAGTGTTTATTATATTTTAGGGCATACCCTCCGATGAAATTTTGAAGATCTCCGAATATTAAATCTACTTCTTTAAGCATTTTAGGGGTGCTTTTATTCTCCCAATACTTTCGGTCTGTAACCTCAAACTGCTCGTCGTCTTCAACGGCATACGTTACTCTATCCAATACTTTTGTAAATACCAGCGAATAATCTTCGCCTTGCTTATATGCTGAAAGCTGTAATGCGATTAACGGAATTGAACCGTTGAATAAAGAGATTACATTCATAAACCTTCCCGTAATCTCTTCTGCGACGATTACAGCGCAATGATCATACTGCGGATAGCGTTTTCTCTCGCTGTCCCAATACTCAATCGTGCGGATAATATGACTCGGGTCTGTCGCCCCAAGCTGGATTTCGACTTCGTAGCGCGTTCCGTTATCATCTGCAAGAAGCAAATCAAGCCGTCCTCCGTTGGGCTGCACCTTTTCTCTTTGAATTGGAGATAAATCGCCCAGTCCCAAAACAGATGGGTCGCGAAAGATAAAGTCTTGGATTAACTTTTCACTTATGTCTGTGTGGGGCTTTAAATAGACTTTTTCCATGCTAACCAGTTTTGCCATTCTTTACTCCCCCTAATATCACTTTGGAACCCAATATGAACTATGCTAAAAATAACAAGGATTGTTGCCTTTGTCAAGACAGCAATCCTTTTCTTCATGGTCGAGGTGACAGGATTTGAACCTGCGGCCTCTGCGTCCCGAACGCAGCGCTCTACCAAACTGAGCCACACCTCGATGTGACTTTTATATTATATCGAAGCAGATATCGTTTGTCAATTATGTTTATAAAAAAATTTCGCATTTTCGCATACTTCTTTTTTGAGCGAAAGATACTACGCATGAGGTGATTCTATGCAGATTGGCAGCGCGGATTATCAAACGCTTGTAAAACGCTTCTCAAAAAACTCGCGAACGGCCAAAAATACACTAAACGCCTTCTGGACGGGCGGCCTTATATGCATTCTCGGGCAGGCGCTTCTCGATCTTTTTGATTCACAGAAGCATCTGACGCACGACGAGGCCGTCGCCGCCGTTACGGTGGTGCTCGTGCTTCTTTCCGCGCTTGCGACGGGCGCGGGCCTCTACAAGCCTGTCGCGAAATTCGCGGGTGCCGGCACGCTGATACCCGTTACGGGCTTTGCGAACGCCGTCGTGTCCGCAGGGCTTGAATTTCGCTCGGAGGGGCTTGTAACGGGGCTCGGGATAAAGCTTTTTACGATAGCGGGGCCCGTTATCGTCTACGGCAGCGCCGCCTCATTTATCTACGGCGTAATTCTATGGATAATAAAGACTCTCGCGTGAGGTGAAACCGTCATGAAACGAAAAAAACGAGGCACTATTCTCTTTTCGTCTCCCCCTTCGATAATCGCAAACGCCGCCGTCGTCGGAAAAACGGAGGGCGAAGGGCCGCTTGCCGCCCATTTTGACGCGATATGCCAGGACGACAGGTTCTGCGAGAAAACGTGGGAAAAGGCCGAGGCTTCGCTTCAAAAGCAGACGCTTTCGACGGCCATAAAGAAGGCCGGACTTTCGGCTGACGATATTGATATGCTCTTTTCGGGCGATCTTTTAAACCAGTGCGTCGCCTCGGGCTACTGCGCGCGCGATATGCGCATCCCCTTCTTCGGGCTTTACGGCGCGTGCTCCACAATGGCGGAGGCGCTGACGCTTGCGGCCGTTATGACGGGCGGCGGATACGCCGAACGCGCCGCCGCGGTGACGTCGTCGCACTTTTGCACCGCCGAAAGGCAGTTTCGCTTCCCCCTCGAATACGGCGGCCAGCGCACGCCCACCTCTCAGCGCACGGTCACGGGCTGCGGCGCGGCGATACTTTCGCGCACGCGAAAGCCGCCGTATATACTCTGCTGCACGCCGGGCAGAGTCGTCGACCTCGGTATAAAGGACATAAACAACATGGGTGCGGCAATGGCGCCCGCTGCCTGCGACACGCTCGTTTCCTTTTTTTCGGATACAGGCCTTTCCCCGTCCTCGTTCGACCTTATACTTACGGGCGACCTCGGCGCTGCGGGCGCCGACCTTCTTTTGGAGACGGCAGAGCGCGCGGGCATTTCGCTTCGAAGCAACTACGACGACTGCGGGCGCATGATCTTTGATTCACGGGCGCAGGATACGCATTCGGGCGGCTCGGGCTGCGGCTGCAGCGGTGCCGTGATATGCTCCTACGTCTTAAATCAGATGAGGATCGGCAAAATCGCAAGCGTGCTCTTCGTCGGCACGGGCGCGCTCATGAGCCCGACGGTGCTCAATCAAAAGGAATCCATACCCTGCATCGCGCACGCCGTATATATATCGAACAGCACGGCGTTCAAAGGAGGATGACATGCAGTATCTTCTGGCTTTTCTTATCGGCGGCGCGATATGCGCCGCGGGGCAGCTTCTCATCGACAAAACAAATCTCACGCCCGCGCGCATCCTCACGGGATACGTCGTTATTGGAGTCGTGCTCACGGGCGCGGGGCTCTACGGCCCGTTCGTTTCGTTCGCCGGAGCGGGCGCGACGGTGCCGATACTCGGATTCGGCTATTCTCTTGCGCGCGGCGTCGAGCAGGCCGTCGAACGCTCGGGACTGCTCGGCGCGTTCATGGGCGGCTTTACGGCAACCTCGGCGGGCATTGCCGCCGCGATAATCTTCGCCGTCGCCGCCGCGCTTATTTTCAGGCCCACGCGGAAATGACAGGACCGCCCGATTCACGGGCGGTCCTGTATGACGTTATTCGTTTATCTTACCAATGACGGTTCCATCCCGGGAATGTTTATATCCGCGCATCTTCCCGTGGGTCTAAGCGACTTGTCGAGCGCGATGAGCTTGAAGCGCGGAGGGTCGTCGCCTGCGTAGCTCAGCGTCAGCGCTGCGCCCGTCTGCGGTGTATTGCATACGGCGCAGCCCGTGAGTTTTCCGTCCTCGTCGTACGACGATAAGATGACGCTCGCCGGATATACCGGACTTTCAAACAGAGCCGCGTCAAGCTCGACGGTCACGGTCTTCTTTTCGCGGTCCACCCATGCGGTGCATCCGTCGCAGACGTATCCGTATTCCGCGCCGTCCCATACGGCGTAAAGGTCAACCACGCCGCCCAGGGGCACGGTTATACCGTCGCCCGGCTTATATTCCGCGGCTCCCGCCGCCTTCGTTGACCATCCGACAAAGGTGCGGCCGTTCGGAGCTTCAAGGTAACTTTGGTCAATCGCGTAAAGCTCGAGGCTTGAACACGACGCCTTATAGTCGTATTGCACGGTCACGTCTCCTCCCGCCGACGGGCGTCCCGCCGTGGGATGATATACTATATAGAAGCCGTCCCGGGCGTATTCGGCGTAAAGCGCAAGGTACGTGCCTTCCGGCGCGGCGATACTGCTTCCCGCCGCATACCAGTTCCCGTCCAATACGCCGTTTTCATCGGCTTTCGGCGAAAGCACGGTGCCCCATCCGGCCAGCGCGGCCTCCGTATCGTTGTAAGTAAGCTCCGCCGGAAGCCCGACGTTAGAGGCGCCGCGGTATCTTACAAAGCGGCTGCCGTCCGCGAACATGCCCCCGAGAGCGTTTAAAACCACGTCTCCGTCAGATACGTCGAGCCATTCGGCGTAAAGCTGCGTATCCGAGACGGGCGTAAATACGCGGTCAAGCTCAATGAGGTCTCCCGACGCGTTCGACCAGGCCACCTGAGTATATCCGCCGCGCTTATGAAGGTATTCGGACAAGTCGTATCGGGCGGGATAGTAGTCGCAGAGGCTCGTATACGTCGAGTAGTTAAGGCTTCCGCCGCGCCCGAAGAGCTCAAGCGTATACTTATTTATCTCGATGGACATCGCGTACTCGTTGCCGGTGACCGTGGTGTGAGGATGTATGTAGGTCGGCATATTCCCGACGCGCGAACATATTACCGCATATTCATATTCGCCGGACACGGAGCGTCCTCCGCTTATCTCAATGTTTGCAAGCCCGAACTCACACTTGTTGTAAAAGCAGACGGCCGGTGCGGGATTGTATCCGTTTCCTCCCGATAAAACGCCGTCGCAAGACGAACAGAACATATTTGCATATACGCCGCAGCCCGCCACGGCTTCCGACGATGACACTGAGGCATTGCCTCCCGCGGCGTTAAACTGCGCGCCTTCGTCGGAGAAGTCGAAAACATATGCGTCGTACGCATCGAGGCCGTGTCCGCCGCTTCCCGACGGCGAGCTGCCTCCCGTCAGGTTTACGCGTCCGTCGTATATAAAGGCTAAAAAGTCACACGCGCTTATCGCGTTGCCGCCGCAATACGTTCCGCTGCCGCCGTTTACGTTAAGCGTGCACCCTTCGGCGTACAGAATCACATCTCCGGCGGCCGATATCGCGTTAGAACCGTAGCTTCCCGACGAGCCCGTCACGGTCACGTCTCCCGTGGAGTAGACCGTAAGGTCGCCGCTGGCCCATATTCCCGGCCCGTTATACTCGTTTAAGAAAAGCACGCCGCCTTCATACGACCAGCCGTCGCCGGAGCGCGTTTCATCCGACATAAAGCTTTCGCTGCCTACCTCGATTACGTATGAGCCGTCCTGAAGCTGCGCGGCGGCGTCTTCGGACGGTCCGTCCTCATCGTTTTCGGAATCTGCGTCCTCGTTTAGTGCCGACAATGCTTCGTTTCGCAGGCTTGAGTAGTCGTCAGGGGAAACCACCCATTCGGGCGCCGCTATGGGCTCCTCGCCGTCGGCGTGCATATCGGGCAGATCGGCCTCCCATGCATACGCGGGCAGAGCAAACAAAAACAGCGCAAGAATCGCAAGATTAAGACCCAAAAGCTTACGAAGTGTCACGTTCATTTGCGTTCCCTTCCTTTCTTTTCGTTTTTATTCCGAAAGGCCTCTTCGGCACAGCATAAAAAGCCCAGCGCTATCCAGAAATACGGGGTCGAAATAGGAGAGCTTATGCCGAAAAACGCCTGAATGGAGTAACCGAGCGCGGCGCATCCGCAGACGAGCGCGGTCGGGTTTTCGTGCGCCCGCCGCACGAAGCGCACGGCGCATGCGATAAGCGCGGACAAATACGCCGCAAGCGCCAAAATGCCCTGATTTACGAGGATATTGAGATATTCGCAGTGCGCGGCGTCGATCGCGCTTCGAATAGTTATCCCCAAAGTCTCGTCGTACCGCTCGAACGCGACGTCGAGGCGCAGTCCGAGCGTATCGGGGCCGCCGCCGAAAATCGGACGCTCTGCGACGAGCGGGATGACGCTTCGCCAGATATATATGCGTCCCGAGCCGAAGCTGTCGTCGAAATCGCCGTGCATGACGCGCGAGGCTTCGTATATAAATCCGCCCGAGCTTTCACCGAAGGCGTATGTCCCCGCAATAATCACGGCGAAAAATACGATGACGGCGATGAATGCGCGCCTTCGCGCGCGGCCCGGCTTAAAGTAGAGCGGTATGCTTATTATGAGGGCGCCGAACACACCGAGTATGCCGCCCGCGACGAACGCTCTAAACAGAACAACAAGGCACAGCGCCGCCGCAGCTGCAAGAAGACATCGTTCCGCCGTATTTTTGCTTTTTATGATGAACGCCGCAAACGCGGGCACAGAGAGGCTCAGCATCGCCGACAGAATGTCGACGTTTCCTATGGTGCCTAAGAATTCGCCCGCGTAGAGCCTGTTCGCGTCGTAATAATTCATCCCCTCGGGGTAAAGTGTCAGAGGATTAAAGCCCGCAAGCTGAATGAGCGCGAGGATGCAGTTTAATGCCATCGCGGCAGCGAAGACCCACATCATACGGCGCTTCGGCCGCGCGTACCGCGAAACGAAAAGAAAAGACAAGCAGTAAAGCGCGACGGCAACAAGTCCCTCGCAGCGTCCCCCGCCCCATACGGCTGTTTTCGGATATTCCGACACGGCCGCCGAGACTGCCGTAAACAAAAGATATAAGATCACGAGCTTCGCGGGTATGCCCAAAGACTTCCACAGTGCGGAAGGCGTCGGCAGTCTGTAGACGCCCGTGAGCGCAAGCTCAAGCCGTATCAAGACCGTTATCACCGCGTACGCGCCCGTAAGCACAAGAAACGCCTGCCATTTTTGCGCGGTGATCTCGCGGTAGCCGCCGAGTCCCGGGTATAACATGTATACGCTCAGCATTACGTATAAATAGACGGAGGTTATCGCAGATAAGACGGTTCTGCCCTTTTGCGCGTCGTTTTTCATATCCGCACCTCGCGTAAATTTGATTTCTTTATTTTAATTATAAGCTTTGAAATTGATAATTGCAACTTTTGAAAATAATCGCAGCCGAAAAAAATACAAAAAACGCGCCCGATGGCGGGGCGCGTTTTTTTATGTTATGACAGCGCGGCTTTTATCACTTCGAGGTTTTGCTCCATGACGGATATATACGTTAAGCCGCGCTCTTCGTCGGCGTTCGATGACGCCTGCATTGAATCAAGCGACATTACGGCGACGCCGTCCTTGCCGCTCGTCTCGATTATCGTTTGGGCAAGGCGTTCGTTTCCGCCGTCTATCGTAAGAACGACAGGCAAATTAAGCTCTTTTAACTTATCCGACAGAAACATGACCGTCTCAAAGCTTGCCTCGGTCTCGGCGGAGCAGCCGTTGAATGCGGCGTAATATTTAAGGCCGTAATCCTCTGTGAGATATCTAAACGGGAAGCGGTCCCCGAACAAAAGCGTGTCGCCCGGGGCGTTTTCAATCGTTTCTTCGTACTTTTCGTCGAGCGCATAAAGCTTTTCCTTATAATCCGCGGCGTTAGCGGCGTATACGTCGGCGTATTCGGGGTCTTTTTCCGATATCGCCTTTTCTATGGCGCCGCAGAATATAACTGCGTTCTTTATCGACAGCCATACATGCTCGTCATATTCCGGCTCGTCCCCGTCGCCGTCCGGCTCCGTGCTCAAAACGGCTTCCTCCTCCTTCGCGGCGTCTCCAAGGACTTCCATAAGATTTACTACCGTCATATCCTCGTTTACGGCCTCCGAAAGCGCGTCCTTGACCCACGCGTCGGACTCGCCGCCCACATATATGAAAATATCGCAGGTGGATATCTCTATTATATCGTCCGCCGACGGCTGAAAGCTGTGCATATCCGTGCCGTCGTGAATAAGAAGCTTTACGGAAACTTCGCCCGCGCGTTCGCCAAGTATGTTTTTCGCCCAGTCGTATTCGGGGAAGATAGTCGCAACTATCGTAAGCCCCTCGCCGCCTTCATCCTTTTTGTCCGCGCCGCCCGTGCAGCCCGCGAAAAGGAAAACAGAAAGGGCAAAAACGACAAAAGCCGCAATAAGTCCGTGTTTTTTCATCGTTCCTCCAAAAGTCCGTTATTTCGTCTTGTGCTGACATTCCTCGCACGTGCCGTACAGCACCGTCGCCGTTTTGTCTATCGCGAAGCCCTCGTTCTTTGCCAGGTTATAGGCGAGCATGTCGGCCTCGCCCGTGTCCATGTGATACGTGCGGCCGCAGCTTTTGCAGTAAAGATGCAGACAGTCGCGGCAGGCCTCGTTGTCGGTATATTGAAAGAAAATCTCGCGGCTTTTTGATTTCGTTATCTTTCGCACCTTGCCCTCGTCCGAAAGAGCGGCAAGATTGCGGTAGACGGCGCTAACGCTTATGTTCTCCTCGCTCAGCGCTTCGGAGATCTGGCGCGCCGAAAGCTGCATATCGGCATGTTTCGATAAAAAAGAAAGGAGTATTTTTCTCTGCCTCGTCATATATTTGTTCAAATCACGCACCCCCAAATTTGCGACTGCTTCGCAAATGAGTATAACATGAGAAAGGCTTTTCGTCAACGGTATTTGAAAAACGAGCATACAAAAAAGCCCCGGCGTGATGCGTCCGGGGCTTTTTCAGGCTAAATTTTACTCAAGCACTGCGCCTCTTGCGGCGGAGGTGACAAGCTTTGCGTATCTTGCGAGGTAGCCCGTCTTTACCTTCGGCTCGGGGCATACCCATTTTGCCTTGCGCTCGGAGAGCGTCTTTTCGTCTACGTCGAGAGTTATCGAGCACGACGTGATGTCGATGTTTATCGTGTCGCCTTCTTCAACAAACGCTATCGTGCCGCCCTGCGCCGCCTCGGGGCAAACGTGGCCTATGGACGCGCCGCGCGTAGCGCCGGAGAAGCGTCCGTCGGTGATAAGCGCAACGTCCTTGTCGAGACCCATTCCGGCAATGGCGGAGGTGGGATTTAACATCTCGCGCATGCCGGGGCCGCCCTTCGGGCCCTCGTAGCGGATAACGACTACGTCGCCGGCTACTATCTTGCCGTCATAGATTGCGGCGATGGCCTCCTCCTCGCTGTCGAAAACGCGCGCGGGGCCGGAATGCTTCATCATCTCGGGAGCAACTGCCGAACGCTTGACTACGCAGCCCTCGGGTGCAAGGTTGCCCTTTAATACCGCGATGCCGCCGTCATGCGAATAGGGGTTGTCTATCGGGCGGATGATCTCGGGATTTCTGTTCTCAACGCCCTTTAAGTTTTCGGCGAGCGTCTTGCCCGTGCAGGTCATAACGGACGTGTCAAGAAGTCCCTTCTTCGTAAGCTCGTTCATAACGGCGTACACGCCGCCCGCCTGCTCGAGGTCTTCCATATACGTATTGCCCGCGGGAGCGAGGTGGCAGAGATTAGGCGTATTCGACGAAATGTCGTTCGACGCGTCGAGGTCGAGCGCGATGCCGCACTCGTGAGCTATCGCGGGAAGGTGGAGCATCGTATTTGTGGAGCAGCCGAGCGCCATATCGACGGTCTCGGCGTTCTTAAATGCCGCTTCGGTCATAATGTCGCGCGGCTTTATATCCTTCGCAACGAGGTCCATTATCTGCATTCCGGCGTGCTTTGCAAGGCGGATGCGCGCGGACCATACGGCCGGTATTGTGCCGTTTCCGCGAAGGCCCATGCCTATGGCCTCGGTCAGGCAGTTCATCGAATTTGCGGTATACATGCCGGAGCACGAGCCGCACGTGGGACACGCGTTGTTCTCGTATTCCTCAACGCCCGCCTCGTCAAGCTTGCCTGCGTAGTAGCTGCCTACGGCCTCGAACATATGGCTTAAGCACGTGCGTCTGCCGTCGTTTAAGTGACCTGCGAGCATCGGGCCGCCCGATACGAATATCGTGGGCACATTAACGCGCGCCGCCGCCATAAGAAGGCCGGGCACGTTCTTGTCGCAGTTGGGTATCATTACAAGGCCGTCGAACTGGTGCGCCATTGCCATTGCCTCGGTCGAGTCGGCGATAAGGTCGCGCGTTACGAGCGAGTATTTCATGCCGACGTGGCCCATTGCTATGCCGTCGCATACGGCGATGGCCGGAAATTCAATCGGGGTGCCGCCCGCCGCTCTTATGCCGGCCTTTACGGCCTCGGCGATCTTGTCAAGGTTCATGTGTCCGGGCACTATCTCGTTATACGAGCAGACAACGCCGATGAGCGGACGTTCAAGCTCCTCTTTCGTATAGCCGAGCGCGTAGAAAAGCGAACGGTTCGGCGCGGTGGGGATACCTTTTTTTACATTATCGGAACGCATATACGTTACTCCTTTCATATATAGGTCAATAATAGGTCAAAAGACAGGGCCGACACGCAGCCTGCCCTGTCCCGTAAAAGCTTATTTGAATTAGTTCGAAGCGGTGTCGAGGTCCTTGTCGCCGCCCCAGATCATGTTCTTTCTGAGCTCCTCGCCCACGATCTCCATCTGGTGCTTCTTAAGCTGTGCGCGCTTGGAATTGAAGAAGGTGCGTCCGTTCTTGTTCTCGGCAATCCACTTGCCCGCGAACGTGCCGTCCTGGATGTCGGAAAGCACTGCGCGCATGCGGGCCTTCGTCTCCTCGTGAGGGATAACGCGCGGACCCGATACGTATTCGCCGTATTCGGCGGTGTCGGATATCGAGTAGTTCATGGCTGCAACGCCGCCCTTGTTGATAAGGTCGATGATGAGCTTTAACTCGTGGATGCACTCAAAGTAAGCGTTCTCCGGCTCATAGCCCGCCTCAACGAGCACCTCGAAGCCGCAGCGCATAAGGTCAACAACGCCGCCGCAGAGAACGGTCTGCTCGCCGAACAGGTCGGTCTCGGTCTCGTCGTGGAAGGTGGTCTCCATTACGCCCGCGCGCGCGCCGCCGATGCCGGCGATGTACGCAAGCGCGATGTTGTACGCGTTGCCCGTTACGTTCTGCTCAACGGCAACGAGGCACGGAACGCCCTTGCCCGCAACGTACTGCGAACGAACGGTGTGGCCCGGGCCCTTGGGAGCCGCCATAAATACGTCAACGTCTGCGGGAGGAACTATCTGCTGGAAGCGGATGTTGAAGCCGTGCGCGAAGGCAAGCGCCTTGCCCGCCGTCATATAAGGAGCTATCGACTTCTTATATACTTCGGCCTGTACCTCGTCGTTTATAAGCATCATAACGATATCGGCCCACTTTGCTGCCTCCTCTATCGTCTTAACGGTAAGGCCGGCAGCCTCAGCCTCGGCCCAGCGCTTGCTGCCCGTGCGAAGGCCTACGCATACGCTGCAGCCCGAATCCTTTAAATTGAGCGCGTGTGCGTGTCCCTGTGAGCCGTAACCGATGATAGCTATATTTTTGCCGTCCAGATAATTGATATCGCAGTCGTTTTCGTAATACATTTTTGCCATTTTAAAAGCACCTCTTTATATTAAATTGTTAATTCATGTTCTTGCCAAGGTTGAATTCCTTGTTTTCCTTCGTGTCGTCGACCAAAGTTGCCTCGCCGCGCTCAAGCGCCACCGTACCGGTGCGGGCAAGCTCCAGAATGCCGAAGTTCTTTAAGAGATTCTGCATCGCGTCGGCCTTGTCCTCGTCGCCGATGAGCGCTATCGTGAGCGTCTTTAAGGACACGTCGATTATTGACGCGCGGAAGATGTTTACTATCTGTATTATCTCGTTTCGCATGTCGGGCTCCTCGGCCTTTACCTTAATAAGCACGAGCTCGCGTCTTACGGAGGTCTTTCTCGGCAGCTCCTTTACGGAATAAACGGAGAACATCTTGCGGAGCTGGTTCATTATCTGCTCCGCCGAAGCGTCGTCCGCCATGACCTCTATCGTTATTCTCGAAACGGACGTGTCGTCGGTCGGGCCGACTGCCAGCGATTCGATATTGTAGCCCTTGCGCGAGAAGAAGCGCGTTACATGGCTTAAAACGCCCGCTACGTTTTCAACAAGCACAGAAAGGGTATGTATTCTTACTTCACTCATGATCATATGCTCCTTTCCTTAATCAAGCAAGAACTCGTCGCTCTTCGCGCCGCCGGGTATCATGGGACTTACAAGATCCTCGGTGTCGATGCTGCATTCTATCATATAATAGCCGCCCGATTTTACGGCCTTCTCGAACGCCTTTTCAAACTCGTCCTTCGTCGATACCCTCACGCCCTCGAAGCCGAAAGCATCTGCGAACTTTACGAAGTCGGGGCCGCGGTCGAGCGTCGTCTGCGAGAAGCGTCTGCCCGCTGTAAGCGCCTGCCACTGACGCACCATGCCGAGCGCGCGGTTGTTGAAGAGCACCGTGATAACGGGAACGCCGTAATATTTCGCGGTAGCGTATTCCGTATAATTCATGCGGAACGAGCCGTCGCCCGTGCAGTGTACGACGAGCTTGTCCGGATTTGCGATCTTCGCGCCTATCGCCGCGCCGAGTCCGAAGCCCATCGTGCCGAAGCCGCCGGAGCTTATGAACTGCTTCGGGCGCGAGCAGTTGAAATACTGCGCAAGCCACATCTGGTGCTGGCCTACGTCGGTCGTGATTATCGTATTCTCGTCGGTATATTTGTTGATTATATCAACGATTTCTTTAGGCGTCGTCTTGCCTGCGGAAACGGGCTCCTTCGTCTTCTGCGAGAATACCTCTTCTCTCCATTCGGGGTAATCGTAGGAGGGAAGCTTCGCGTTTATAAGCTCAAGCACGCGCCTTGCGTCGCCTATGATGTGGTGATCGGTCTTTACGTTCTTGTCTATTTCGGCGCGGTCGATGTCGATGTGGACGATCTTCGCGTTTCTCGCAAAGAAATGCGGAGCGAGCGCCACGCGGTCGGAAAGACGGCAGCCGATTATAATGAGAAGGTCGCACTTCGTCGTCGCGATGTTGGACGCGCGCGTACCGTGCATGCCTATCATGCCCGTAAAGAGCGGATGATCGCTCGGACATGCGCCTATGCCCATCATGGACGTGGTAACGGGCGCGCCGAGCTTTTCAATGAATTTTCTGAACTCGGGCACCGCGTCCTTCGAGCGGATTATGCCGCCGCCCGCTAAAACGAGGGGCTTTTTCGCCTCGGCTATCATGGAGATAAGCTTGTCTATATCCTCGCCGTCCGGCTCGGGAGCCTTTAAGTTGTTGTTGGAGCGCTGTACTCTCTTTGCAAGCCTGCCGCTCTTTGAATGCTCGGACAGGGGCAGCGACTCGAACTCGACCTCGGTGAGCGTAACGTTCTTGGCTATATCTATAACAACGGGGCCGGGTCTGCCGCTTCTCGCGATGGCGAAAGCCTCGCGAACGACGTCGGCAAGAGTCTCGGGGTCGCGTACAAGGTAATTGCACTTCGTAATGGGCATCGTTATGCCCGTAACGTCGACCTCCTGGAAGGCGTCCTTGCCTATAAGGGCCTCGGGGACGTTTACGGTTATGAAGACGACGGGGGAGGAATCATAATAAGCGGTAGCGATACCGGTAGTCAAATTCGTAGCGCCGGGGCCGCTCGTTGCGAAGCAGACGCCGACCTTTCCCGTCGAACGGGCGTAGCCGTCGGCAGCGTGAGCCGCACCCTGCTCGTGCGAGGTAAGGATATGCTTTATTTTCTCGCCGTAGCCGTGCAGTTCAAATTCGTCGTAAATGTTCAGGATAGTACCGCCCGGATATCCGAAGACCGTGTCGACACCCTGCTCTAAAAGACACTCCATAAGTACCTGCGAACATTTCATTTTCATATGGATCGGTTCCTCCTTTTTAAGATTTTCCGGATAAAAACAAGACGTTATATAAAAAGAGCATCAATATCCCGCCGCGGCCTTTCTTTGAAAACAACCCGCACAGGGATACTTTTACCCGGCAAACTCAAGTGAAATTTTATTAAATATCTGCCGCCTCATACAATAATGCGGCAAAAGCCTATAAAAATGTGATTATAGATTATCATACAATAATCCTTTTGCGTTGTCAATCGGACAAGGCGAAAAATATGCGGCGTCCGGGGATAAAAAAACCGCCCTGCGGGCGGCTTTTGGGTTTTGGGGGCGCCTTTGCGTCCGCGAAACGGGCGTTTCGGCGTTTAACGCCGCGCAAAAAAGATGCGCTGCGCTATTTCTTCTGAAACTCGCGTACCTTTCTTGACATATCCTCAAGCTCCTCCTTCGAAAGCTCAGGCAGGCGCTCCAGCTTATTTATGAACGCCGAAATCGTCTCCTTGTTGCGAAGGTCCGTCATCTGATTGTAGAAGTTCACGATAACGCCGGTAACGATTGCTATCACGATGACCGCGCTTACGGAAAGCACGACCGAAATTATCCTTGTAATCGTAGTTTGCGCGATAACATCTCCGAATCCCACGGTCGTGACTACGGCATAGCAGTACCACAGCGCATCGCCGTAAGTATGTATCTGCGGCTCCGAAAGAAGTATAATAGCGGCGCACGCGAAAAGCTCTATCAAAAAAACCAACCATATTTTAACGGCTCCCGTCCGCTTTAAGACAATGCCAAGTACGTGTAACTGTTTCATGATGTGTCACGCATCCTTTCCGAAAGCGACAGAGTAAAAGCGCCGCCGAGACCCACTCATTTTTATTCATATTTTAATTGTATACGACTAACGGTAAAAATCAAGCTTTTAGCGAAAACGGGCGCAATTATTAGCTGTTTTGTTTTTTCTTTAAGGTATCCGAGGCCGGACAGCGCCGCTCGCGCTGCTCGCTTTGCATAAGTTCCGCCAACCGCTCCCGCTTCGCCTTAGGCTCGCGCTCTCGGGGCGTCACTTATCTCACCTCCGGTTCTCGTCCGCCCAAACGGCCAAAAAAGAGCATCGCAAAAGCGATGCTCTTTTTTGGTGCCCGAGGCCGGACTCGAACCGGCACGGGATTGCTCCCACGGGATTTTAAGTCCCGGGCGTCTACCAATTCCGCCACTCGGGCATTGGGAACGAATAATATTATATACGCAAAGCATATCAAATGCAATACCTTTTATAAAAATACCGAAAAAAACTCAGCCGAGCTTGCTCTGCGCGCGTGAAAGGAATTTCTCCGTTTTAACGATAAAGCGCTCGTGCGTGCCGCGCGCCACGAGCTCGCGCTCATCGCATACCTCGAACGAGAAAACGAGGCGCTTGCCGTCCGTTTCGTCAAGGGTAACGCGCGCCGTTACGCTCATGCCCTCGGGAGTCGCGCGTAGGTGCTCGAAGTTCATAAGCGTACCGACTGTGGACTCGCCTTCGGCCATTTCAGCCTGAGCGAGAGTATACGCCGCGTTCTCAACGGCAAGCACGAGATACGGCGTGGCCGCGACGGGATATCCCCCGCTGCCCAGGGCCAAGGCGGTGCGCGACGGCGTTATATCGTTCTTTACTTCATAAGTCATTCCCTGTTTAAGCATTTTTTACTCCCCTTTTCATATCAGTATGCCGCTTAAATGGTCGATTTCGTGCTGTATTATCTGCGCCGTAAAGCCCGTGAAGGTCTTTATCTGCGTTTTAAATCTTTCGTCGCGGTATTTTACCTTTATCGTGCTTTTTCGCACGGTTTTTCTCTTTCCGGGAAGCGACAGGCAGCCCTCCTCGGCCTCGTATTCGCCCTCGCCGCCTATTATCTCGGGATTGAACATAAGCATGAGCGTTCCCCCGTCGTTTACCGCGATTATGCACTTCAAAACGCCTATCATGTTCGCCGCCATGCCCACGCATTCGTGCCCGTGCGCCGCGAGCGTGTCCATAAGGTCGCGCGCGGCGGGAACGTCGGCCTTCGTCGCCGGAGCCGACTTCTGCATGAGAAAGAGCGCGTCTTTTACAATGGGCTTTACCATACGCATTCACCTCAGAATCTGCTTACGCTTCGATTATAACGGATTTTCGTGGAAAACTCAAGATATCAAAATAACGGCGGAAATATTCCGCCGTTATTTCTCATGCAATATTACTCGGCCTGTGCCGTGGTGATAACCACCTCGAAGGTCTCCTCGTTGTAGTCAACGCCGAAGCCTACCGCCGCGCCGAGATCACGCAGCTTAAAGAAGTTGTTGCCGCCGAGGTTGTACGCCTCAACATAAGCCTTTTCGCCGTTTACCGCAACGGACTGGCTGCTCTTTACGCAGCTTGCCGACTTGTCGGTGCCCGTTTCAAGCTCGCCGCCTACGGGGGTGTAGGGCTCGCCCGTCGTTACGTCTATCTCGCCCGTTTCCTCGTTGTACGCGATTTCAAACTGCGAGTCGCTGCCGTTTAAGAGCATTGCCATATCTCTTAACTTGAAGTAGTTGTAGCCGTCGATATTGTAGACCTCAAGCTCTACCGTTTCGCCGTCTACCGTTATGCTCTGGCTGCTGGGCACTACTGCGGGCGCGGTCTCTGCCGGAGCCTCGGCCGTCGTGAACTTATAAAGAACGTCCTCGTCCTCTGCCGTCATTTCCATAAAGTTGAGCGTAAGAACGCTGCCCTCGATGGTTACGCCTTCCGTTTTGCCTTCTATCTGGCGAACGGGCGCGGGCATTTCAAACGTCATAACGAACGCCATGTTCGCAAGCATTTCCTCGGCTGCGGCGTTGATTTCGTCGATCTCCTCCTGAGTAAGCTCAACGTCCTCGCTCGTATCGCTCTCGGCGTCAGACGCTTCTTCGTCCTCAATGTTTCCGCTTAAAACAATCGAAAGTTCGATGCTGCCGTCCTCGTTTACCTTTAACATCGGGCGGTCGTTCGTGCTGCCGTCCTCGCTTTCGGATATCTCGGCCATGGTATCCTCGTACCACGTCATCGTATTGAATTCTTCCGCATTTGCGAACGTCTTCTCGACGATCGTGCCGTAATACTCAACGCCGTTATACTCGAACACGTCATACTGGCTTAAGTCGGGCTCGGTCGTCTCTCCCGATTCGTCCTCGTACAGCGAGTTTATCGCTTCGAGCGTGTAGCCCATCTTCATGGTCACGCTGCCGCTTCCGTCGGAGTTTACCTTGATTTCGCTGATGCCTGCCATACAGCCCGCAAGCATTGCCGCAACTACGATAACGGCAAGGACTGCCATGATCAATCTGGTTTTTTTCATGTTTATACCTCTTTCCTTTTAAATTTCGTCATAATTATACATCAGACTTCTAAATATTTCAACTGCTTTGCTTATTGTAAATCATCGGATATAATTGTAATTTATTTTCTCCTCGCGGCGGGGCGGCTTTATACCCGCCTTTTCGCCGGCTTCCTTTATTTTAAGAAGCCAAGCCATGTTGCGCGCAAGCACGCGCATTATCTGAAGCCCCTCCTCGTCCTTTAATACCTCCTCGGGCTTATTTCCGTGCACCATGTTCCAATATCGCGAGGATACCACTGTCATCTGCGCGTAGAGAAAATATTTGTTTATCTGGTCTAACGCGGACGTCGTTCCCGCGCGCCTTGCCGAAACGACCGCCGACGCGGGCTTTAAATAAAACGGCTCACGCCCCGATTTCGACGCCGAGTAGAACGCCCTGTCCATAAAGCTCTTCATCGCGCCGTTCATCCCGGCGTAATATACGGGCGAGCCGAAAACAAAGCCGTCGTACTCCGCCGCAAGCGACGTAAATTCGTTTACCTTGTCGTCGAATACGCACCTGCCAAGCTCAGCGCATTTTTTGCAGGCGATGCATCCCGACAGGGGCTTTTTCCCTATCCAGAAAAAGTCCGCCGCAATGCCTTCCGCGGCGAGCGTTTCTTTTATCACCGAGAGCGCGGTATGCGTGCAGCCGTGTTCATTAGGGCTCCCGTTTATAAGCATGACTTTCATAATATTTCCCCCTTATCCCTCTTCGTTTTTTGCAGCGTGAGTACATTTGACCTTGGGCGTCCCTTATGGTACAATTTCAGAAAAAGTATGCGAGGTGCGATATGGAAAAAGACGCCGCCATGATTATTATAGCACACATGAGAAGCGATTTCCCGACGAAATTCGGCGTTCCGCGCCAAAGCGGGCTTGCCGCGTCGTCCGTATCGCGCATCGTATTCGAGCCGGAGTTTCGAAATCCCGATTTTCTCAGAGGCATTGAAAACTACTCTCACTTATGGATAATATGGCAGTTTTCCGAAAACATGACTGCGGGTTTTTCGCCCACGGTACGTCCGCCGAGGCTCGGCGGCAATAAGCGCATGGGCGTATTTGCAACGCGCTCCCCGTTTCGCCCGAATGCCATCTGCCTCTCGTGCGTGAAAATATTAAAAACGGAGCTTCAAACGGACGCGGGCCCCGTTATATACGTTTCCGGCGCGGACATGGTGGACAACACGCCGATTTATGATATAAAGCCGTATCTTCCCTACGCCGATTCGCACCCCGAGGCAAGGGACGATTTCACCTCGGGCACGCCGAGAGTGAAGCTTTCGGTCGATATCCCGCCCGAGCTTCTGGCGCGAATCCCCGCCGCTCTTACGGCCGCGCTCACCGAGGCGCTGTCGGAGGATCCGCGTCCCGCATATCAGCGCGACCCCGCGCGTATATATAAAATGCCGTTCGCGGATATCGAGGTGCATTTTTCGGTGGACGGAGATGTGCTGCGCGTCGTCGATATAATCGAATACAGGGGCAAAATTTAGCGCCGCGCTTTTTTCGTTTTTGCCTCTTGACAAATTGACAGGTATACTCTATACTGTATTAGTACAAAATATAATATATCGCGGAGTAGAGCAGTCCGGTAGCTCGTCGGGCTCATAACCCGGAGGTCGTAGGTTCAAATCCTGCCTCCGCAACCACAATAAAACAGTCTGCACAAATGTGCAGGCTGTTTTGCTTTGTTGGGATGTAGCGGCTTCGTATTTCGGCGGGTTATGAGGCCGGCGAGCGTTGCTCGTTGGGGCTCGTCGTGTCCCGCCGCCTGCGGCGGATGAAGGGACGCGGCGAGCACCGCAGCGGTCGAAAAAACGGGTGGATAAGCTGCGGCAGCAGCCCGCCCGCTTTTTCGGGCACCGCAAGGCGGCGCGAAGCGATAACCCGGAGGTCGTAGGTTCGCGTTCTGCCTCCGCAACCAAAATAAAACAGTCTGCACAAATGTGCAGGCTGTTTTGCTTTCTTAGAACGTATCGGGCTTCGTATTTCGACGGGTTATGAGGCCGGCGGGCGCTGCTCGTTGGGGCTCGTCGTGTCCCGCCGCCTGCGGCGGATGAAGGGACGCATCATCGGGGGGATACAGCCGCATCCGTTCGTTTTATCGTATTGTAACGATCGGCCAAATACGGTATAATTTCAAAAGATAAAGGAAGTGATTCTATGAACGAAGAGTGCCTGATCTGCAAAACCCCGCTTGAATACCTGAGCGAGGATGTCGAAATGGAATGCGCCATATGCCGCAAGAAGGAAAAAAGCAAGACACGATGTGTGAACGGACACTACGTTTGCGACGAGTGCCACACGGCCGGAGTTGACGCCATTTTCGGCGTATGCCTCTGTGAAACGTCCAAAAAACCCTCGGATATCCTAAACAGACTGATGAATATGCCCTTCTGCCACATGCACGGTCCCGAGCACCATGTCATGGTCGGCGCCGCATTGCTTACCGCGTATAAAAACGCAGGCGGAAAAATAGACCTGCCGAAAGCGCTGAACGAGATGAAAAACCGCGGGCAAAGTGTGCCCGGCGGAACCTGCGGATTCTGGGGCGCCTGCGGAGCAGGCATAAGCACCGGGATGTTCGTCTCCATAATTACCGGTTCAACGCCTCTTGCCGAAGAGCCCTTCGGCCTTTCCAACCGGATGACGGCAAAGTCGCTTGAAGCGATAGGTCTGACAGGCGGCCCCCGCTGCTGCAAACGCAATTCTTTTCTGTCCGTGCTTGCCGCCGTTGATTTTGTGAAGGAGCATTTGGGCGTTGAAATGGAAAAGTCAGATATCGTCTGCGGCTTTTTTGCCCGGAATAATCAATGTATCGGAAAACGCTGTCCCTTTTTTGCGGCAAATCATCGAGCGTGATGTGTTTTCTTTATATTTTGCCCTTTAGTGCCATGAAAAAAACAGCCCCACATCCGTGCAGGCTGTTTTGCTTTGCCCGAAAATTCATTCTCATACATTCCCTTGAAAAGCCTCCGCGGATTTAATATAATAAAATCATAGCATATCCGCGCGGCACGGGCCGCGATAAACGAACGAACGGAGGCGCGCCATGAAAAACGTAAAGCTTATTCTGATAGTCGCATCTCTCGTCTGTCTTTCTCTTCTTGCGGGATGTGTTCCCGACGGCGCGTCCGCCCAGCCGCCCGCGGCTGAAACGAACGAGGATTCCTCGGGCTGCGGCATTTACAACGCCTTAAGCCGCATCGGCGACGACGATAACCCCGAAAACGAATAGAGCGGCGGCCCGAGGGCGGCCGCTCTACGTTATTTCGTTCAGTTTCCTTTGAAGCTTCAAAAGATCGCTCTGCGTGAACGAGTCCGGGTCGACATTGCATGCAATGCACGCGCGGCGGAACTCGTCCGTATCAATGGAATCGTTCGGGCTTTTCGCAAGCGTATACGCCACACGGTTTATAAGGCCGTCATTCGTGTCCATATAGCCGTACTCCTCCAAAGCCGCAAGCTGCCACGGTTTGAACGACATATGATCAGCTCCTTTTGTATTTTTTAGTGACGGGGTCATAAACAGAATGCCTGGTGATCTGTTTTATTGTTTCTGCCCTGAAATCATCTATATCTGCTATTTTTAAGCGTCGTAAATTTTCGATCGCTTTTTCATACTCTTCTTTGGTGATCTCAGATGCGCTTAAGCACTCCATATACTCATCATAACTCTTATCGTAAGGCCACCCGTCAAATGGCGCGTTGATTGCAGAGTCTAAAAAGGCAATGTAATCGTCAGCGTCAAATCGATCCGTGTCAACTTTGAAAATGGAGCAGAATTCGGTATAAGGCAGTTTTTCTTTTATATGTTCCGCATATTTCTTATTTAACTCATCGTTCGACAATTCATATTCAGCTAAATACAGCTTGCCGTCTTTCAATTCTGCATCAAGCGCAAAATCGCCTCCGTTATCAAAGCCCGAAGACCTTCCGTCAAAAAATGCCGTCGGTGCTGCCTCAGCCAATGCCTGAAACAGTCCAGCGCCACTTAACGACCAAAAATAACCGTACGGGCCTTCTGCTTCAATAACTATTTCTGCCGAAGCTTTTTCGATCAAAGCCCTGATTTCTTCATCTTCTAAAAAATCCCAATCTTCCAAATCATGCTCATTTGTGCCTATGCATACACTGTCAAAATCTGCATCCTTCTTTGAGTCTGTTTCAAAGGATTTTATTACCCCGATAAGTGCCGTTAGTTCGTCCGTATTCCCTTTAAATTTTATAAAAGTGCTTATATCGGAAGACATTGCATGTATCACTCCTGTTTTTGTATATTTAAATCATTTTTCGCTCTCTTACGCTTTATCAAAAGCGTAAGCTTTTATCAACACCGGCTTTATTTGCTCAATCCCCGCAGCTTGCTCATGAAATCATTATCGCTTGCTTCCGCTTCTCCGTAGTTTTCGGTGCTTCCTTCATGACCGTAATACTCAAGCTTATCCCAATCAAAATACCCTTCAGTGTTCTTAAGCATCTTGTTGAGTATGTTTTCTTCTTTTTGGGGCATGTTTTTCTTGTTAGTAATGGATATACGCACTTCAAGTTTGGGAACACGCGCCCGGCTGTTTTGCTTTTTTCTTACAGACAGCGGCTCAACATTGACCGCGGTTATTATAATATTTTCAGGGTCAAATTCATTTTTTGAATCAATAATGATGATTTCTCCTAAAGATAAGTTGTTTTTACTGAAAACTTCGCCGCGATAGGTGTTTGTGATTTCATTGAGCTTAGTAACATTATTCAGTTTCAGCACATCTCCTTTGCGAACGGACTCGATATTCTGTATACGATTTTTCTCCTGCATTTTTCCGACAGGTTCCAAATTGTCCTCTATAGACATCTCCCATTTTTTGTGCGCTTCCGCCCTTCTGCGGCTTTCTAATTCTTTATGATACTCATAATTATAGGGAATTGATCGCGATCGTTCGATTCGCCCGTTGATATACCTGTCAAACTGATCAAAATCCGACTCACCTGACCAATAGCGTACCTGGATTTCGCAATTCAAGGCCTCTGATTTTGCTCTCAGAGAGTAATTCACCAATTTCATGGCAATGTCGGTCACATCATCGTCATCAACCTTTCCCAAATCGACAGGAGCGCCGTTCCATGAATCATTTACTCCGTAATTAACCGACCATTTGCAGTCCCCGGTGAAGTGCATTTCGTATTTGTCTTCGCTGCCCGATTCAAACAAGATGCTTTTATCGTCATTGTAGCATATCGTCGACTCATAGAGCACATATGCAGCCTTTTTCGTACCCTTAACATGGATTTCATACTCGCATACATTTGCCATTTTGTAAACACTCCTTATAATAGTTTTTTATACTTCAGCCGTAAAATAGATTCTTTTTAGCTTTTGAGAATCTAACTTATTGATTAATACTATTATACAACAGGCACTTAGACATAAAGTGTCTATCTTATTATTTTTTTATATTTTTTTATATTTTTTTTCTTCAAACAACACCGTACTGTCGTGGATTTTCCGGAGACGCTGTTATTATATTGCCGTCCTGATGCGCTTACGCTCCCGTAACAGAGCCGTTTGCGTACTTCTTTCGTATGTGCTACAATAGAAAAAAACGTATACGGAAGTGGATACCATGAAAAAAACGATAAAACGTATCGCCGCGGGGCTTCTCGGCGTGTGCGTCGCGGTATGCGCGGCCATGCCCGGGGCGGCGCAAACGTCCGCCTTCCCCGGCATAACCGAGGAGATGACCGAGGCGTCGTTCTGGTCGGAACTTCAGGCCGATGCGGACGACGTGCTTGCGTCGCCCGAAGAGATAGCGCGAGTGAACGCGGCCGCGCTTTCTGCCGACGGCAGCAATATGCACGACCTTAAAAACATAGCGCCCCGGTTCAACGGCGTTAAGCGCTGCAATGCCTTAAAGGCGAGCGCCGAGGCCGACACGGCCTATTATCTCGGCTGGACGTACGACGACCGCGGCAATATCGCCTCGCAGTCGTATTACAACAGAGTCATCGCGAACACGAAGGACCCGAAGGCCAAGTACGACATGCCCGTGCGCTACGGCATTATAACGGAGCGCACCGAGCTTTTATGCCTGCCCACGTCAAAGCCCATCCTCGACGACCTGGGCGACGTGGACTTCGACTACCGTTCGCTCGTGGGCCTTAGGGTAAACGAGCCCGTTGTAATCTTTACGACGTCCGCCGACGGGAAGTTCTATCATATATTCAACTCCTGCTGCTCGGGCTGGGTCGACGTAAACGACGTCGCCGTATGCCGCGACCGCGACGAATGGCTTGCCGCGTGGGATATCCCCGCCGAGAAGCGCATCGTTTTCTGGGGAGACAAGATGTACACCGATTATTCGATAACGGCGCCCGAGACGTCGCGCCGCCTTATCACGATGGGAACGGTGCTCGAGCGCGTCGAAACTGAGCCGGGCGAGACGGTCATAAACCGCCTGCCGCTTCACAATTACGTCGTATACCTCCCCGTGAGGAACGAAGACGGCACCTACCGAAAGCAGGCCGCGCTCCTTAATGCGCGCGAAAAGCTCTCCGAGGATTATCTGCCGCTTACGAAGGCGAATATTGCCGAAGTGGCCTTCTCGTCGCTCGGCGACGCGTACGGCTGGGGCGGCTCGATAAACAACGAGGACTGCTCGAGCATGGTGCGCAACTTCTACTCCTGCTTCGGGCTCGACCTGCCGCGCAACGTGAATTGGCAGTGGGTCGTTGACTACCCGAAGATGAATCTTTTGGATACCTCGACCGAGGAAAAAGAGGCCGTGCTCGATGAAATGCCGCTCGGCACCATCCTCAACTTCCCCGGCCATCAGATGCTCTACCTCGGCAAATACGAGGGCGGCTACTACGTTTTCAGCACCATCGGCAGCGTGTCGAGCCCGTGGGACGAGGGCAGCCGCCAGCGTGTGCGCAGCGTTACGCTCAACACGCTCGATATGCGCCGCATGAACGGCAAGACGTGGATGCGTGAGCTTAAGCAGATCTACATACCGTGGCAGCTTGCGGGCGACGGCGAATATACGATGCCTCTGCTTCCGTGGTATCACGAGGCCGTAAGCTTTGCTATGACGCGCGAGCTTATGGATGCACCCGACGGATACTTCCGTCCCGACGAGGCCGCCACGCGCGCCGAAACGGTATATGCGCTCTGGCGGCTTTCGGGCAAGCCCGAGCCGGAGGGCTCCGCCGCTTTTACGGATATACCCGAGGGCGCTTCTTATTCGAAGGCCGTTTCGTGGGCATACGGATGCGGTATTATAGAGGGCACGTCGTCCGCGTCGTTCTCGCCCGATCTGCCCTTGACGCGCGAGCAGCTTGCCGTGATTCTCATGCGGTATGCGGGCGTGCCCGACGAGGGCGGGGAGATGGGCCTTGCGGGATATGAGGACAGCCGGGAGATTTCAGATTACGCGCGCACCGCACTGCTTTGGGCACACACAAAGGGACTTATAAACGGCACGTCCGAATCGACGCTGAGCCCCGGCGCCGCCGTTACGCGCGCGCAGCTTGCTGCTGTGATAATGCGCTATAACGATATGCTCACCGCCGAAAAAGAGGCGGCGGAGGCCGCGGCGAAGGCCGAGGCCGAAGCCGCACAGGCGGCACAGGAGGCCGAAGCCGAAGGCGAGGCGCCGTCCGACGCGGACGCGTCGTCCGACGGCGGGGCCGCCGCGTGAGAAGACACAACAAAAAGCACGGGAACGCTGCCGCTTCCCGTGCTTTTATCATATTTACCGCTTCGCGGCGCCTCAGTATTTGCCGCCGTATACGGGGAATTTTCCGAATTCGCCGTAATCCTTTATCTTTTCCATGTTCATAAGCGTCTTCATATCCTCATCGGAGATGACGAAATCGAGCTCGGCGTTCTGTTTCATATGCTTCGGATTTGCCGTTTTGGGCAGCACGATCATGCCGAGCTGTATGTCGTATCTTATGCATAGCTGCGCGATGGATACGCCGTACTTTTTCGCCATCGCCGCGATAGCTTCGTTTCGAAGCGCCACTCCGTGCGCCACGGGCGAATACGCCTCCATGACAATGCCCTTCTTTTTGCAGTAGTCTATAAGCTCGAACGGCGTATTTGCGATGTGGCAGAGCACCTGATTTACCGCGGGTTTTATCTCGGCCGTCTCCCACAGATTATCAATGTCGCACTCTAAAAAATTCGATACGCCTATCGCGCGCACCTTGCCCGACTTCTTCGCGTCCTCGAGCGCGCGCCAGACCTCGCGGTTCTCTTTAAAGTAGCGGTTGTCCGACTGGTTTACCTCGATCCACGGCTGCGGGCTGTGGATTATCATAAGGTCGACATACTCAAGCCCCAGCGCCGCAAGCGAGCGGTCGATGGATTCGGCCGCGCTTTCATAGGATTTGTAGTCCGCGCGCACCTTTGACGTGACGAAAATCTCCCCGCGTTTTACGCCGCACGTGCGCACGCCCTCGCCCACGCCGCGTTCGTTCTGATACCCCTGCGCCGTGTCGAAATGGCGGTAGCCGAGCTTCACGGCTTCGCGGACGGCCTCGGCCGCCTTGTCGTCGTCGATGAACCACGTTCCGAGCGCTAAAACGGGCGCGAAAACGCCCTCGCACAGCTTTACGGTCTTGTCATACATATTAAAGTCCCCTCCCTTTATTTTTGCGGTCAGCGCTCGCGCTCCCGCTTTGCTTCGCGTAATATCAAAAGAAGCTCGTCATTTTCCGAAAGCGCGTCGTAGACTGCGTCCTCGCTTAAAACGCCGCGCTTCAAGTCGGGCGGCAGACGTCCCGCCTCGTCGTCCTCGAAGTCGCGCCGCCACTCGGCGCTCCCGTAATACGCGGCAAGCTCGCGGACAAGCGGCTGCGCCGCCTCGAACGCCTCTATGGCATCACGAAGCCCGCGGGCGGCGTCCGCCGCCCGATCGAGTATGGCTTCGTAATACGTTATTCGTTCAATGCTGCTTTTAAACTCTTTGCTCACTGCTTTTTTGCCTGCCTTTTTTGTGTTTTCCGTGTGGGCGCTTCGCCCAGTTCAGCCTCCGCGACGATCTCGCGCCACGTTTTGTACCGCACGGGCGGTCTCACGGCCATAAGGCGTTCGCCTATCTTCTTATAGAGCGCGGTCCGCACGAACAGATGATTGCCCGCGCCGAGATCGATATGCTTCCAGCTCCGTCCGCAGTTCTTTTCCTCTCCGGGGAACCACTGAAACTTGTCAAGCCAGGGGAACATCGCGCCAAGCTTATCTCTGTCCCCCCACGTGTAGATGAACTCCAGATATTCGTCCTTTTTGCGGGCCAATATGACCTGATTCGGTACGCCCATCGCGCCGCCCTCCGCAAGGGAAAAGGCCGAAAGCTCCTTCGGGTCGACGCTGTCGTATTCCTCGACCGTCATGCTTTCATACTTCATGCGCGTCGCCCATCCGGCCCTCGTATACGCTTGATACGTTTTCTCGTCGCGGCAGGACATGACTACCGTAACGGCGTAATCGGGATTTTCGGAAAGCCATTTGCTTATCGCTCCGAGCGCCGTCGCTGCCGCGTCGTAGGGCGGAAATTTGTACGTGCCCGTGGATATGGCGGGAAACGCTATCGAACGTATGCCGTGCTCCTTCGCAAGATCAAGGCAGTTTGTGTAGCAGGCGGCAAGCTGCCTGCGGCAGTGAAGGTCGCCCCATTCGCCGTCCTTTTTATAATATGGGCCCACGGTATGGATAACGTACTTTGCCTTGAGGTCGAAGCCTTCCGTTATCTTCGCCTTGCCCGTTTTGCAGCCGCCGATCTTCCCGCACTCCGCTTTGAGCTTCGGCCCCGCCGCGTTGAAGATGGCGCGGCTCACGCCGCCGCTTCCGGAGATCTCCTCGTCGGTCGCGTTCACTATGCATTCGACGTCGAGCGCCGTTATATCGCCCACGTCGTAGAAAATGCCCGTTTTCGGCTTCGCGCCGTCAAGGATGATATTTAATAATTCCTTATCAAGGAAAAGCGTATTCTCCCACGGATTTACGGCAAGTCCGGCTCTCGTTTCGCTCGAAAGCGCCGTTTCGAGTATGTCGCGCACGGGCATTGCAATAACGCTTGCGGGGGCTCCCTTCTTCATCTGAGCGTCGTCGGTAAAGGCGGCGTACCACTCCCTGCCGTCCGCATCCGTGAGCGTC
This sequence comes from Clostridia bacterium, assembly GCA_017513095.1. GTDB lineage: Bacteria > Bacillota > Clostridia > Oscillospirales > RGIG577 > RGIG577. The sequence goes on from JAFWDJ010000007.1 coordinate 170,191, forward strand.
AGTATCTTCATCCGGATTTCTTCGTTTATGCGAAGCTCGTCGCCCGCCTTGAGCTTTTCGGGGTCGCCTATCATATCGAGAAGCTCGGGCGGCGTCTCAACGGGGAGAAGAAATACGCCGTCCCCTGCCGCAAGCTTTACGACGCAGTCGAGCACTTTTATGAAGTCTTCCTTTTTGCCGCTGCCGCTCGCGCGTTCGATTGCCCGGACAAGCTCGGCATTGCCCATCGTCCCGTCGTCGTCTTCTCTGTATCGCCCCACGGCCTTATCGAAACGGTCGATAACGTTGATGATGTCCTCCGGCAGACGCTTTTTGCACTCAGAAATAAGCACAAACGGCACTCCGCAGAACGCCTCCGCGATGCTGCCCGCAATGCAGGTGAGCGTGTCGCAGTCGCCGCCGAGAGATACGGCCGTGCGGATGACGTCCTCAAAGTCCGTGCCCTCCAAAAAAGCCGTTATCGCCTCGGGCACGGTCTTCTGGCACGACTCGTTGTGACGGTAGTCGGGGCGTATCTCGTCGCACGTGCGGCTTAAGTCGTAGCCGAACTCCTTTTCGATATACGCCTTTATCTCGTCCTTCGTGCTGCCCGTTCTCGCCATAAATATCGCCGCCGCTACGGCCTCTGCACCCTTTATCCCCTCGGGATGATTGTGCGTCACCTCAGCGGTGAGCGCCGCCATGCGTCTTACCGTAAACATATCGTTATAAAGCCAGCCCGCGGCAGATGCGCGCATCGCCGCGCCGTTTCCGTAGCTTTGGTAGGGCCCTGCCGTCTCGTCGGCAAGCCACAGCCCGAAGCGCGCGCCGTAGCCCGCTCCCGGGTATTTTTTTCCCCAGCTTCGCATGGACGCTATGAGAAGCGCCTTTACGGCCTCGCTGTCGTCCTCAACGCCCTGTTCCCTTGCGTTAAGAAGCGCCTCTGCCACCGCCGCCGTCATTACGGAATCGTCCGTAAACTCCGACTCCTTTATAAAAAGCGGGAAGTCCTTCGTCTTTACGCCTCTGTCAAATTCGTAAGGCGATCCTATGATATCTCCGAGTATTGCTCCGTACATAAACATTCGCTCCTTTCATATTGTGCGCTTGATTTTTTCTTACGATCACAATATATCACCCATCGGTGCCCGCATGGTCGCATGGCGGGCGACATTTGAAAATGCGTGGAAAGGATGTGCGCGGGTTTGTTTTTCGCTTGCTTTTTTATCTATTTTACCACATTCTCACGCCGCGGTGTCAAATTTAAAGAAAAAAGCTTTCGGATCGGCGTATTTTTTCCCATTTTCGCGCGTGTCATGGTATACTTAAAATACAGACCGAATTTTTTGCCTGCTTCGGGGCGCGGCCCCGAACGGAAAGGACGCAATATGGAAAACGTAAGCGGAAACATATCGTACGCATATTATTTCATTTCGATGAGCTGGGACTCGAAAAAAGCGTTCTCCGACTCCGTTCGGCGCGCGTTCCCCACGGCGATAATATACGATAAAACGGCCGATTACAAAAGCGTGCCGTATATCTCCGACCTTCAGACGGCGGAGCGCTTTCTGCAGGGCGGCGGCCAGACTTACGACGCGCTGCGCGCCTTTCTGCCCGACATGGGATGCACCATGCTCGTTTTCATCCCCGACTCGCGCGTGCTCTGTGTTTCGCATCACTACTCGTTCAAAAACAAATCGTCCGACGAGCTTATTGCCCTGAGACAGTCGGGCATGTTCCGCACGCTCGAATACCCTAACGCGCCCGCCTGTTCGTTTGATGAGCTTGCAAGAAAGATCTGCGGCGCGCTCGGTACGGATTTTTCGCCCGTATGCAAAAGCTTCCTTCTTGAGATAACGCACGCGTCGCCGCATTACGATACGGCCGACGAGCTTGAGGCCGACAATCTGCCGCTTCTCTACGGGCTCGTTTCGGGCGACGAGGGATACGCCTTCGTGCCCGAGAGTACGGTGCGCGCGGGGCTTTCCCACACCTGGGGCAGCCGCAGCTTTATGAGGCTTTACGCCTACGAGGGCGCGTTCGTCTTCGTAAACCTTATAGACTCAAAGGAGCGCGCAGGGTATCTTGCGCGTCAGGACGAATACGGCAATAAGACGTACGGCGGCGTCGACGAGTACTTTTATATGGGAAGCTGCCCGCTTACGGCAAATCACGGCATACTCTTCTCCGTCGAATTCGTTATGTCGCTGAAGGCGCTTATAAACGGCGTTTCCGCGTACCGAAACAATTCGCGGCAGCAGCGCTCCTTCTATAAGCGAATACGCGAGGCGGGCGATTACCGTAAGCGTGTGCTTCGGGTGCTTCAGAAGGCGGAGGGCGTCGCGATTTCCGAGATAGGCAATCTCGGACGGGTAATACAGGACAGCCAGCACATTTCCCCGCTTCTCGAACGCGTGAAATACCTGCTTGAGCTGCTTGAATCGGACTTGAACCTCATGTACTCGGAGCGAAACAATATACTTATAACGTTTCTCACCGTGCTTGGCCTCCTTCTGGCCTTCATGCAGATAATTATAGCGCTCGTCTGAAAAAACGCGCCGCACGGCGTAAAAAAGGAGACTTGATTATGGATAGGACTAAGCTTAAAAACACGGTCACCGTCGTCATATTGACCGTCTGCCTCGGAGCGGTCGTGGGGTTTGTGATTTGGTGCTTTCTTTTGATTTCATCCAAGGGAGGCGCCTTCATCTGGAGCTTTTTACCCGAAAAAACGGGGGTCTTCTGGCTTAACGTGCCCCTTTGCGCCGCCGCGGGACTCGCGGTAGGCCTCATCCGCCGAAGATGCGGCGATTATCCCGAGGATCTCGCCGTCGTCATGGGAAAGGTCAAGCGCGAAAAGCACTACGGCTACGACCACATGGCCGCGATGCTCGCATGCGCCCTTATTCCCCTGATATTCGGCGCGAGCGTCGGCCCCGAGGCCGGGCTTACGGGAATAATCGCGGCGCTCTGCTACTGGATAGGCGACAACGTAAAATACGCAAAGCAGAACGCGGCCGTCTATTCCGAGCTCGGCGAGGCGGTAACGCTCGGTCAGATATTCCATTCACCGCTGTTCGGTATTTTAGCCGTTGAGGAGGAGCCGCTAAAGGACGGCAAGCTGCCCGAGATACCGAAGGTCTATAAGCTCGTGCTTTACGGTCTTTCCGGAGCCGTGAGCTTTTTCGTGATAGCGCTTTTAAACCGCGCGGCACAAACCTCGTCCGAGGGCTTTCCGCGCTTTTCCGAGGTCACGATACAGGTCTCTGATTACGTGTCGCTGCTTTTATACATTCCCGTGGGCATTTTACTCTTTATTATATTCGAAGCGGCCGAAAAAGCGGCGAAGGCCGGCGCGTCCCGCGTGCCCCCCGTACTCAGGGAAACGATATGCGGCGCGGTGATAGGCGTTATGGGCATATTTGCGCCTATGGTGCTCTTTTCGGGCGAGGAGCAGATGGCCGAGCTTATAGGCGGCCCCGGCTCGTTTGTGCCGTGGATTCTTATAGGGATAAGTCTTTTAAAGCTCGTTATGACGGCTTTCTGTGTCCGCTTCGGCATGAAGGGCGGCCACTTCTTCCCGCTCATCTTCGCCTGCACCTGCATGGGCATCGGGCTTTCGGGGCTTTTGTTCCCCGGTGCGGCCGAGCACGCCGTATTTGCCGCGGGCGTAGTTACGGCCGCAACGCTCGGCGCGCAGCTTAAAAAGCCGCTGGCCGTTACCGTGCTCATGCTTTTATGCTTCCCCGTGCGCATGCTTCTTTGGCTGTTCGTTGCGGCAGCCATAGGCGGGCGCATCGCGCAGATGTTCTCGGGAAAGCCCGAAAAGAAGGCGCCGCAAAATGCGAAAAAACTCCCGGACGGGCCGTCGTCCGGTATTTAAAGAGAATCCATATATCCCGGAGGTGTTTTTTATGAAAAACAAGAAAAGAATTGCCGCTCTCTTCGCGGCTGCAGCAGTTACCGCCGCTCTTTTGGCGGGGTGCGCTGCTCAAAGCGGCGACAGCACGGATGAATCGGAAAGCGCGGGCGAAAGCGCCGCGGTGCTCGTTTCCGACATACCGACCGTGCAGGCGTTCACTCAGGACGCCGTTTCAGAGGAGGACATAGAGGCGATACTTTCCGCAGGCATAAACGCGCCCAGCGCCTTAAACAGCCAGCCGTGGCATTTTTCCGTTGTCACGAACGCACAGGTGCTTCAAATGATCGCGGACGATATGAGCCAGGGCTTCCCGCCGATGGGCATGACTGCCCCGCCTGACGGCGAAGACGCGCCGCGTCCCATGCCTCCGGCGTCGTCGGGCCCGAAGGCAGGTATCGCCGACGCACCGCTTGCGATTATCGTTTCGTGCCGCGAGGGGCAGGAGTTCAACGCGGGACTCGCGTGTCAGAGCATGTACGTTGAGGCGCAGCTTTTGGGCTACGGAAGCAAGATAATCTCCTCTCCCACCATTGCGTTAAACGGCGAAAAGCAGGCCATATACCGCGAGATTTTGGGCATTCCCTCTGACTGCACCGCGGTGGCCGTTCTTCTCGTCGGCCGCGAGGACACGAGCGTTGACGCATCGTCAGGCGCGACCGAGCGAAACCCGATGGAGGATACCGTTTCGTTCGTAGGAGAGTAAAGGCCGCATCAGACGAAAAGCCGATGATCGCGTGAAGTTTTCACGCATCATCGGCCTTTTTTTCGGCAGTCAGGGGCTTTTTGACAAAGCGGGAGCCGCCAAAACGGCGGCTCTCGCTTATTTTTGCCTGTTATTTATTATATACGCGATAGAGGAAGGTGACTATATCACCGCGTCGGCAGTTCTCGTTCGGGCCGAACGTCGTTTCGCTCGTTCCGAGAGTTACGCCCGTTTTGTACGCCCACAGGATGGCGTCGTACCAGTATTCACCCTCCATCACGTCTACAAACGGCATTTCTCCGTCCGTTTCGCTGCCGGCGATGCGGTACAGGAAGGTCACGCTCTGTCCCCTTGTCACAGTGCTGTCCGGGTCGAAGCGTCCCTCGCCCACGCCCTTCGCAACGCCGTTTTCATACGCCCAGAGAACGGCCTTGTAATAGTAGGCGTTCATCGGAACGTCAGTAAAGGGACTTTCTGTGATCGTCGGCTCGGGGCAGCCCTCCGCGCGCCACAGGAAGGTCACGAGCTGGGCTCTGGTGCAGGTCTTTTCGGGGCCGAACGTATCGTCGCCCGTACCGTTCGTAATGCCGTTTTCGACCGCCCACAGAACGGGAGCAAAGTAGTAGCTGCTTTCGGAAACGTCGATAAAGGGATTCTTCGGTTTGAATACGACGTTTACGCTGACGTCGCCGGCGGGCTGCTGATAGCTGTACGTTCCGTCCGCGTTCTTTGTGACTTCAACGGGCTTGCCGTTCTTGTCGAGAACGACAACGTCGACCGTCTCGTAGCCCGCATCGGGGACTGCGGTGAGCACTACCGTATCGCCTCTGATGGGCTGTTTCGGCGCAGCGGTCAAGGCGCCGTGCTCCGCGTTTCCGATGATTACGTCGTATCTTGAGTACCCTCCGCCGCCGGACCCGCCGTGCGAGTAATTGTACTTATCCTTGTACGTCGCCTTTACGGTTACTTCCTTTTCGGGCATTTCAAACGTAGTTTTCGCGCTCGTTTCGTCCGCGAACGTCACTCCGTCGGAGCTTACCCACTTGTCGAATGCCTTGTCCGAAGCCGGAGCGTCCGCCGTGATCGTTACCGCAGCCTTCGCCGCGTAGCTTCCGCCTCCCGTGCCGTTCTCGACGGTCACGGTATACTTCGTGACGGGCTTATCCTTATATGTAGCCTTTACGGTGACAGCCTTTGCGGGCATCGTGAACGTCGTTTTTGCGCTCGTTTCGTCCGCAAACGTCACGCCGTCCGAGCTTATCCACTTGTCGAAGACCTTATCCGAAGCCGGAGCGTCGGCCGTGATCGTTACCGTAGCCTTCGCCGCGTAGCTTCCGCCGCCTGTGCCGTTCTCGACGGTCACGGTATATTTCGTCACCGGCTTATCCTTATACGTCGCCTTTACGGTGACTGCCTTCGCGGGCATCGTGAACGTCGTTTTCGCGCTCGTTTCGT
>JAFWDJ010000008.1 GCA_017513095.1 Clostridia bacterium
AGGGAAAGGTGGACGCTGTGCGGCCGGATGAGGTGCAGCGCCATCGGCGCGTGCGTTCATTTTGGCTCCCTCTTCGAGGGAGCTGTCTGCGCAGCAGACTGAGGGAGTTGTTCGGCCCCTCGTCCTTCGTAGGGAGGCGTCCCCTGACGCCTCCGCGTGTCTCCGCCGTGTTTTCACGGAGGCATGAAGGCATGCCTCCCTACGGGCGCACGATTGATAACTCAATGCACAAATAAGCTTCACTTTTAAGTTTTTAACCTAACTTTCCCCTTACTTACGCCTTCACATCCTGCTTCAACACATTTCTTTTTTCAGAACTTCGTTCTAAAGACTTTTTTCGCCTCCCGCGGGGGTTCTTTTGGAAACAAAAGAACCAAAATTTCCGAGAGGCCGCAGCCTCTCCGTCTCTCCGCCCCTCGCTCCCGGCCACGCGAGCGGGCCTCTCCGCTCGGCGTTACTTAGCAATAGATTTTACCTTCTCCCATGGCAGAATGGCGCAATTTACGCTTTTACTCATAGTTGTCTCGGTATGAGGCATCATTCGAGATAACTTTGCGCGTCATCAAATTCCGCGGCCGAGCCGCTCCAAGTCTTTGGCTCCCGCTGAAAGCGGCTCCATCGGTCAAGCCGTGTCGGGCGCATCGTGCGCCCGTCTGATTTTGATTGCGTCATCTACTGATGATGAATGATATCGAGGCCGTAACCGGGGTCCCCGAAAAATACGCTCGCGGATTTTTTGGGGTGGCAGAAAGGGGGACGGGGGGAAATCGGCGCTAAGCGATGATGTGAGTTTGCATTTAGAAGAAACCCCGCGAGCCTCAGCCGATTTCCCCCGGAAATTTTGCTACTTTTGTTTCCAAAAGTAGGCCCCTCCGGCAGGAGACAAAAGTCTTTAGAACGGAGTTCTGAAATAGAATAATGTTGAAGCAGAATGGGAAGACGTAAGCAGGGGGAAGGTGGGTTAAAATTCTTGAAAAATGCTTGTTTTCAGCTTGAGGACAAACACCTCATCCGGTCGCACGGCGACCACCTTCCCCTCGAAGGGGAAGGCTTATTACCTCCGAACGCCAAGCTCTGCAAAGGAGAAGCTTTAAGATTCTTCGGAGCTTGCGCTCCTCAGAATGACACGGAGGACGCACGCGCCGTGGCGGCGCCGCCCCTCCTTCCCCCGCGGGGGAAGGCTTTATGCCCCTCCGCTGCGGCGGCAAAAACTTTTATGCAAAACAGACAAAATTACCGTTGAAATCCGAGGTAAAATATAGTAAACTAATTATATATGCATTGCGCATACGACGAAGTAATCAACAATATTAAATAAATTCAACGAAAGGCGGGATTTTAAAGTGAAATTCGAAAAGCTCTTCCAAAAAGGCAGGATTGGCAAGATGGAGCTCAAAAACAGGATCGTCATGCCCCCGATGGGCACGGGCCTCAACTCCGCTTCCGGCGAAGTGACGGAGCACATCATCAAGTATTATGAGGAGCGCGCCAAGGGCGGCTGCGGCCTTATAATCACCGAGATTTCGCGCGTCGACGACGAGTGGGGCATCGGTATGCCGAACCAGATACAGGTAACGCACTCGAAGTACATCGCGGGCATCGAGCGTCTGGCGAAGGCCGTGCACAAGCACGACTCAAAGCTTCTCATTCAGCTTCAGCACGCGGGACGCGAGAACCGTTCCGCGCTCATCGACGGCCGTCAGATCGTCGCTCCGAGCGCCGTTCCCTGCAAGGTAATCGGTGAAATGCCGCGCGCTCTCACCACCGCGGAGTGCGAAATGCTCGTTGCAAAGTTCGTAAAGGGCGCCGTTATCGCAAAAATGGCGACGGCGGACGGCGTTGAGCTTCACGCGGCGCACGGCTACCTTATAAACCAGTTCTTAAGCCCCTACACCAACAAGCGCGAGGACAAGTACGGCGGCAACTTCGAAAAGCGCATGCGCTTCATTCAGGAGATAATCGACGGCATCCGCGCAAAGTGCGGCCGCGACTTCATCATAAGCGTTCGCATCTCGGCCGACGAGTTCGTCGAGGGCGGCCTGCGCATCGAGGATTCCGTAGAGATCGCGCGCCGTCTCGAATATATGGGCATCAACTGCATAAACGTATCGACGGGTATCTACGAGTCGTCGTATACGATAGTTGAGGACTACGTTTTCGAGCAGGGCTGGAAGAGAAAGTACGCAGCCGAGATAAAGAAGAACGTAAAAATGCCCGTTATCGCATGCTGCAACATCAAGCGCCCAGAGGTTGCCGAGGAGCTTCTCGAGACCGGCGTATGCGACTTCGTAGCGCTCGGCCGTCAGCAGCTCGCCGAGCCCGAGTGGGGCAATAAGTCGAAGGCGGGACGCCTCGACGACATACGTCCCTGCATAGGCTGCCTGTATTGCTTCAAGGAAATCGGCGCAATGCGCACGATAAAGTGCACCGTAAACCCGAGACTCGGCCGCGAGGTTGAATTCGCGCGCTTCGAGAAGGACGGCGACGGACGCAAGGTAGTAGTTGCGGGCGGCGGACCCGGCGGCATGGAGGCCGCAAGAGTGCTCGCTATCCGCGGCTTCGACGTAACCCTGCTTGAAAAGTCCGACAAGCTCGGCGGTACCTTAAACATCGCAGACAAGCCGCCGCACAAGAAGTATCTTACGTGGCTCGTAAATCACCTCGAGCATCAGATCAAGGACCTCGGGGTTGATATTAAGCTTAACTGTGAGGCTACCGTTGACGAGATAAAGAAATATAACCCCTACGCAGTCATCGTTGCGGCAGGCGGCACGCCGACCGTACCGCGCATCCCCGGCGTTGACAAGGCGAACGTAGTGCTGGCCGAGGACCTCATCGTAAAGAAGCACGTTGACTTAAAGGGCAAGAACGTTGCCATCATCGGCGGCGGCGTAACGGGTCTTGAGGTTGCCGAGATGTTCGGCGCCGACTGCAGCGCGACCGTTTACGAGATGGCGCGCGCCGTCGGCACGTCGCTTTATCCGACGATAGGCCGCAGACTGCTTATGCGTCTCGGTCAGAACGGCACGAAGATAGAGACGGGCACGACCGTGGCTTCGATAGGCGACGGCGAAATCACCGTTGCAACGAGAGCCGGCGCAAGAAAAGAAAAGGCCGACGTTGTCGTTTTAGCAGTAGGCGTAACGCCGAACCGCAGGCTTGCCGACGAAATAGAGGCGGCGTTCGACAATGTAAAGGTTATTGGCGACGCGAAGCAGGCGGGCCTTATCTCCGACGCTATTCGCGAAGGCTTTGAAAAGGCGTTCGTGCTTTGATTATGAGGGGAGGATATAAAAAATGACTGAATTCAAAGGCAAGACCGCCGTTATATGCGGCGCGGCAAACGGTTTCGGACGCGAGCTCGCACTTTATGCGGCTGCGGAGGGCATGAATCTCGTTATTGCCGATATAGAGAAGGACAATCTCGAAAAGCTGCTCGCGGAAGTTAAGGCCGCGGGCGTTGAGGCGATTGCCGTATGCGGCGACCTTACGCTTTTCGAGGAGGCAAAGAAGGTGCACGAGGCCGCAATTTCGAAGTTCGGTAAGTGCGACTTGCTCATAAACTGCGTGGGCACGCTCGTTCCGGGTCAGGTTTGGGAGATCCCGCCGGATGACTGGGATTGGATAATCGGCGCCAACTTAAAGAGCCACGTTTACTCCATGCGCCTCTTTATGCCCGATATGATCGCGCGCGGCGAGGAGTGCCATATCGTTAATATCGCGTCTCACGCGGGCATTATCGCGTCGCCTACGTCCGTTGCGTACAGCACGACGAAGTTCGCGGCGGTGGGCTTAAACGAGGGCACCTACATGGCGCTTCAGGCGAACGGACATAAGCATGTCGGCCTGAGCGTCGTATGCCCCGAGTTCATACAGACCGATTTCTACAGATCGGCTGAGCGCCGTCCCGAGCGTTATCCGCTGACCGACGACCCGTATTACAAGGGCACGTACAAGAACGGCTACAAGGCGCTCGAGAACTTTATTAAGAAGGTCGGCCTTCCGATAGACCACTTCGCTACGATCGTTTTCCGCGGCATCAGGGATAAGCAGTTCTATATCCATACGCACAACGGTTTCTACCGCGCAGTTGAGAACCGCGCAACCCAGATGATGAACGACGGCTATCCGAAGCCGTAAGATTTTTACCGCCGCCTCCCGGCGAGGCGGAAGAATGAAAACCGAATAATTGCGGAGAGAAACACCGAAAGGCGTTTCTCTCTTTTTTCCCAAGATAAAGCCGTGACGGATGAGGTGCAGCGCCGCCACAGGGCGAGTGTTTTTTATTGGCTCCCTCCCCGAGGGAGCTGTCGGCGAAGCAGACTGAGGGAATCGTCCCCCGTAAAGCCTTCCCCTTCGAGGGGAAGGTGGCACGGCGTAAGCCGTGACGGATGAGGTGTTTGTCCTTTTAAGCTCAAAATAAGCTTCCCTTTCAAGTATTTAACCTATCTTTCATTATATTCTAAGCTTCCCGTACTGCTTCAACATAATTCTTTTTAGAACTTCGTTCTAAAGACTTTTGTCTCCTGCCGGAGGGGCCTACTTTTGGAAACAAAAGTAGCAAAACCCGGGGTCCCCGAAAAATACGCTCGCGGATTTTTTGGGGTGGTATTGAGGGGGAAATCGGCTGAGGCTCGCGGGGCTTCTTCTAAATGCAATCTCACATCAGCGCTTAGCGCCGATTTTCCCCCGTCCCCCTTTGATTCTATGGCCTCGATATCACTCATCATCGGAAGATGACGCCTTCAAAATCAGACGGGCGCACGATGCGCCCGACACGGCTTGTCCGGTGGGGTTGCGTTTTTTACCGAAGACAACTTCAGCGGGCGCGAAGGCTTGGAGCGGCTCGGCCGCGGAATTTGATGGTGCACGAGGATATCTCGAATGATGCCTCATATCGAGGCAACTATAAGTAAGAGAGTTAATTGCGCCTTTTTGCCGTGGGAGAAGGCGCAATCTATTGCTAAGTAACGCCGAGCGGAGAGGCCCGCGTGAGCGTGGCCGGGAGCGAGGAGCGGAGAGGCCCGCGTGAGCGTGGCCGGGAGCGAGGAGCGGAGAGACGGAGAGGCTGCGGCCTCTCGGAAATTTTGGTTCTTTTGTTTCCAAAAGAACCCCCGCGGGAGGCGACAAAAGTCTTTAGAACGGCGTTCTGAAAAAGAAAAGATGTTAAAGCAGAACGGGAAGTTTTGAAAAAAGCAAAAGATAGGTTAATAACTTGAAAGTGAAGCTTATTATTAGCTTTGAGTTATCAATCGTGCGCCCGTAGGGAGGCATGCCTTCATGCCTCCGTGAAAACACGGCTGAGACACGCGGAGGCGTCAGGGGACGCCTCCCTACGAAGGACGAGGGGGCGACAATCCCGAAGAACGCTTCGCAGACAGCTCCCTCGGGGAGGGAGCTAATACGAGAGGACGCGCGCGCCGGAGGCTCAATCAAATCCCCATGTCGGGCGCATACAAAAAGGGCGGCCCGGCGGGCCGCCCTTTAGAGGCAGGGGGTTATTTTATCACAGTCACGCCGCACATATAGGGCACGAGCGCTTCTGGCACGGTCACGCTGCCGTCGGCGTTCTGGTAATTCTCCAAGATCGCGGCCACGGTGCGTCCTACGGCGAGGCCGGAGCCGTTTAACGTATGCACGAGCTTCGCCTTGTCCTTCGGCGAATCCTTGTATCGGATAGCCGCGCGGCGCGCCTGGAAGTCCTCGAAATTCGAGCAGCTCGAGATCTCCACGTAATTCTTATACGACGGCATGAACACCTCGATGTCGTACGTCATGGCCGACGAGAATCCGAGGTCGCCGGCGCAGAGGCGCACTACCCTGTACGGCAGCTTCAGTATGTCGAGCATCTCGGCCGCGTCGTTCGTAAGCTGCTCCAGCGACTCGTACGAAGTCTCCGGTTTTACAAAATGTACCAATTCCACCTTATTGAACTGGTGCTGACGGATGAGACCGCGCGTATCGCGTCCGGCGCTGCCCGCTTCGGCTCTGAAGCACGCCGAATATGCGCAGTAGCGGATAGGAAGGTCCGCGCCGTTTAAAATTTCGCTTCGGTGGAGGTTCGTAACGGGCACCTCGGCGGTGGGTATAAGATAGTAATTTAAGCCCTCGAGCTTAAACATATCCTCCGCGAACTTCGGAAGCTGGCCCGTACCGAGCATCGAGTCTCCGTTTACGATGAACGGCGGGAATATCTCCTTATAGCCCTGCTTCATGGCGTGGGTGTCCATGAAGAAGTTGATTACGGCGCGCTCGAGACGTGCGCCGAGGCCGCTGTATACGGTAAAGCGCGTGCCCGATATCTTCGCCGCCACCTCGGCGTCAAAGAGACCGAGGTCCGTACCGATATCCCAGTGCGCCTTCGGCTCGAAGTCGAACTTTCTCACGGGAACGGCGGATTTCCTTATTTCGAGGTTCTCAGACGAATCGCGTCCGGGCGGAACGAGCGGCGACGGGATATTCGGTATCTCATAGAGCGCCTCCTGAAGCTTCGCCTCGCAGGCGCGGATTTCATCGTCGAGCTTCTTTATCTCGTCGGACAGCTCTTTCATTTCGGCGAATATCGGGGCCGTGTCGCGTCCCTCTTTTTTATATTTCGGTATCTCCTTCGAAACCTTGTTCTGCTTCTGCTTCATTTCGTCGGCGCGCGCGATGAGGTCGCGGCGCTGCGTGTCAAGTCCGGTGATTATCGACACGTCAAAATCCTTGCCGCGCGCCTTCAATGCAGCCTTAACTCTGTCTATATCCTCACGAAAAACTTTGATGTCCAGCATTTTAAGACACTCCCCTTTGTAAATTAAAGATTTTTATTCAAAAAATACGATATGAGCCCTTCAAGGTCATCGTTGTCGTAATATTCAAGCGTTATTTTTCCGCGTTTGCCGTGCGGAACGATCTTCACGCGGCGGCCGAGCGTCTGTTCAAGCTCGCGCTCCGTCTGCTCTAAATAAAGCTCGACGTCCGTTTTCGGGAAATCCTGCTTTTTCGGCTGCTGCATTGTGCGAACGAGCTTCTCCGCCTGCCTTACGTTCAGGTCGTCCTTGATTATGCGCTTCGCAGCGATTGATGCCTCTTCGCCCAGGGCCGCGATCGCCTTTGCGTGTCCCGCGGTGAGCGTTCCGCCGCGCACTGCCGCGACTACCTCGTCGGGCAGCGATAAAAGTCTCAGCGCATTTGCGACTGCGGGGCGCGATTTTCCGACGGCGCGCGCTATCTCCTCCTGGGTAAGGCCGTACTCATCCGACAGCGTCAAAAATCCCTCGGCTTCCTCTATGGGGTTTAAGTCCTCGCGCTGCAGATTCTCTATCAGCGAAAGCTCGGCCGCCTTCGCCTCGTCTACGTCGCGCACGATAACGGGAGCTTCTTTAAGGCCCGCCATGCGCGCCGCGCGCCAGCGGCGTTCGCCCGCGATTATCATATATGATCCGTTCTTCATCGGGCGCACGATTATCGGCGTGATTATGCCGTGCTCCATTATAGACGACGCGAGCTCCTCGAGCGCCTCGCGCTCAAAATTCTTTCGCGCCTGCTTCGGATTCGGCTCGATTGAGGACAGCGGCAGCGTTTTCGGCGCGTCGCCGGATTTTTTGCCGCTCACCATGCTCTCTATGAATTCGGCCTGCTCCTTGTCTCCGAACAGAGCGTCAAAGCCGCTCAGTCCGCCTTTCTTTTTGCCCATTTTTATCACCCGCCTTCATTCTGCCGTATTACCTCGCGCGCAAGCTCGGCATACGCATACGCGCCCTTCGACGTCCTGTCGTATTCGAATATCGTCATGCCGCGGCTCGGAGCCTCGCTCAGCCGCACGTTGCGCGGTATCACCGTTTTATAGACCTTCGATTTGAACAGTCGCTTTACCTCGTCCGTCACCTGAATCGTCAGATTCGTGCGGCCGTCGTACATTGTGAGCAGTATTCCCTCGAGCGACAGGTCGGGATTCAGCGCCCGCTTTACGCGCGCTATCGTATTTGTCAGATGCGAAAGTCCCTCGAGTGCGTAGAATTCGCATTGTATCGGTATCAGCACGGAATCCGCGGCGATTAGGCAGTTGAGGGTGAGCAGCCCCAATGACGGCGGGCAGTCGATTATGATGTAATCGTAATCCTGCCTTACGGATGAAAGGGCAGCCTTCATCCGAAATTCGCGCCGGTCAGCGGCTACGAGCTCGATTTCCGCGCCCGCGAGGTCCATCGTTGACGGTGCCGCCGAGAGATACGGCGTTTTTGTTTTGGTTATGACTTCGCCGAGCGGCTTTTCACCGACTATCGCGTCGTAGACCGTGCTTTCAATGGCGCACTTGTCCACTCCGGCGGCGCGCGTCGCGTTCCCCTGCGGGTCCATGTCTATAAGAAGCGTGCGCTTCCTCTGTCCCGCGAGGCCCGCGGCGAGGTTTACCGCAGACGTCGTCTTGCCTACGCCGCCCTTTTGATTGGCAATGGCTATAACTTTGCTCATTTCCCGGCCTCCCTTTACGCTTTTAGTATAGCACATTTGCCCCGTAATTCAAGCTTTTTCGCGAAAGTCATGTTTCACGTGAAACGCCCGACGCAGTGTCGCGTCGGGCGTTTCGTCCAAGCAGTATCATCTATATGTTTCACGTGGAACATCAAAGGAGCTTTTTCTTCATCCGAATCAAGAATTCGATCGTGTCGTCGTCTTCGCTGCGCTCGGATGAGATGAGCATACCCGAACGCTCGATTGCCTCGAGCGCTCCGTTAATCGTATTGACGAAGATGCGCGCGTCTTTGTAGAGGCCGACGGGCTTCTTCGCGGTGACCGGGCGCGTTCGGGCCGGCTCGGGTGCGGACAGCCGCTGATTTATCATAGCCTCCGTCTGCGACGCGTTGAGTCCGCGCTCGATTATCGCCGCAAGCGCCGTGAGCTGCTTGCCCTCATCGGGGAGCCTGAGAAGCGCCCTCGCGTGGCGCTCGGAAAGGCCGTTTTCGATGATTATCTCGCGCACGTCGGCAGAGAGCCTGAGAAGGCGGACTTTGTTGGCGACCGTGGACTGCCGCCGTCCGATGCGCGCCGCCGCCTGCTCCTGCGTAAGGCGGTATCGCTTCATAAGCTTATCGATGGCCTGCGCCTCCTCAAAGAAGGACAGGTCCTGCCGCTGAATATTTTCAACGAGTGCGACGATCGCGCTTTCTTCACTGTCAAGCTCCATCACAATGCACGGGACAGTGTCAAGCTGCGCAAGCTTCGCCGCCTGAAGCCGCCGCTCGCCGGCAATGAGCTCAAAGGACGAAGGCGACACGCGCCGCACAGTCAGCGGCTGAATAACGCCGTGAAGTCTTATGCTGTGCGCAAGCTCCATAAGCGCCTTTTTGTCGAATACGCGGCGCGGCTGATCCGGATTCGGGCGTATCATGTCGACACTTATTTCACGGATGCGGCTTTTATTATCATTTTGCAGGGATTTTGCAAATTTGAGCATGAATTTTACCTCCACGCGCGGCACGGGTGATCCATGATTATATTGTTCCATATTTTGGGACAATGCGCAAGGGGGTATTTACCGCAAGTTTCGACAAGAGCGGGCGGGGTTGACATGAGTCGGGATTATCGGGATGGATAAAGCGAGAATAGGAAGGGGGAAGGTAGGTTAAAAACTTTAAAGTAAAGCTTATTTAGAGCTTTTAGGACGCCCCTCATCCGTCACGTCTACGCCGTGCCACCTTCCCCCGAGGGGGAAGGCTTTATGTAAACCACTATGCCCAGTGAAGGCGCGACTTTAGGATTCTTCGTCGCTTCGCTCCTCAGAACGACATACGGGGGACGACAATCCCTCAGTCTGCTTCGCAGACAGCTCCCTTGGAGAAGGGCGCCTATGACCGCGCGCGGCGGCGCCTCGGTTTACATAACGCCACTCACGCCTGCGAAAAAGTCCGCTTTACAGCGGACTTTTTTTGATAACCGCATTCTTACGGGGGAAACGCGCCGGAGTGGGGCGCGACTTTTTTATCTCCACGAGGTGGTGGCTTTCATCGCCGCCGGGAATCGTCACGGGAACGACGCGCGCGCCCTCGCCGCCCAAAAGGCGGACGGCGCTTCCTGCGGACTTTGCCTCATCGTGCGCCCCGGAGCCTTTGAGCGAAACGAAGCGCCCGCCCACGCGCACGAACGGCATACAGAGCTCGCACAGCACCGGCAGCGCGGCCACGGCGCGCGATACGGCAAAATCGAACGAATCGCGGTACGCGCTCTCGCGCGAAAGCTCCTCCGCGCGGCCGTGCACGAAATCTATCCCCGAAAGCGAAAGCATATCGGCCGCCGATTTGAGATAATCAATGCGCTTATTCGACGAATCGAGAAGGCAAAGCCTAATATCGGGCCTTAGTATCTTCATCACAAGCCCCGGAAAGCCCGCGCCCGTGCCCACGTCGATGACTGACGCGCCCGAAGTTATGTCAACCGCCGTGAAGATTGCGGCGCAGTCGAGATAATGAAGCCTCACAACGTCGCGCGGCTCCGTTATCCTCGTTAAATTGACTTTTTTATTATACTCCGTCATATATTCCGTGAGCCGCCGAAACGACTCGACCGTTTCATCGGGGCATTCGCCGAAAATATCGGAAAGTCCCGCCTTCAAAAGCTCATACGGTCCCATTTTGTCCCTCCCGCTTCATCTGCTCGATATAGACGAGCAATACGGATATATCGGCCGGAGTAACGCCCGGCACACGCGAGGCCGCGCCGATATCGGCGGGACGCGCCTGTGAAAGCCTCTGTCGCGCTTCGACCTTTAAGCCCTTTATCGCCATATAATCCATATCCGCAGGCAGCTTTACGTGCGCGGCGCGAAGGAAACGCTTTATCTGCGCCTCCTGCTTCTTTATATAGCCGTCGTATTTTATGCGTATCTCGGCCTGCTCGAAAACGCGCGGACTTACGTCCTCGGGGCGCGTTTTGTCTATCGCGGCAAGCGACTCCATACCAAGCTCGGGACGCTTTACAAGCTCCACGAGGCGTATGCCCGCCTCGATCGGCGCCGTGCCCATCTTTATGAGAAATTCGTTTACCTCGTCCGACGCGGGTATTTTCGTCTGCGCGATGCGCCGCTGTTCGGCGGAAACGGCCTCCATCATCGAAAGAAAGCGCTCGTAACGCGCGCGTGACACGAGCCCCGCGCGGTAGCCCTTCTCCATAAGGCGCTCCTCGGCGTTGTCCTGCCTGAGAATCAGGCGGTATTCCGACTTTGAGGTCATTATCCTGTACGGCTCGCTTATGCCCTTCGTCGTGATGTCGTCGATGAGCGTGCCTATATAGCTGTCGGCGCGCGTTAAGATAAGCGGCGGCTCTCCCTTTAATTTGAGCGCCGCGTTCGCGCCCGCGACGAGGCCCTGCGCCGCTGCCTCCTCATAGCCCGAGGTGCCGCAGAACTGTCCCGCGCCGTAGAGGTTCGGCGCGCGCTTAAACTCAAGCGTGGGGAAAAGCTCCGTCGGATCGACGCAGTCGTATTCTATCGCGTAGGCGGTGCGCATCATGCGCGCGTTCTCAAGGCCCGGAAGCGAGTGGAGCATTTTAAGCTGCACGTCCTCGGGCAGCGAGCTTGAAAAGCCCTGTATATACATCTCGTTCGTATCGAGGCCGAGCGGCTCCAAAAAGAGCTGGTGACGGTCTTTATCGGCAAATCTTACGACCTTGTCCTCGATCGAGGGGCAGTAGCGCGGGCCGATGCCCTCGATTTTGCCGCCGAAAAGCGGCGAACGGTGGAGGTTTTCGCGGATTATCTCGTGCGTCTTTTCGGTCGTATACGTTATATGGCACACGGCGCGGTTCTTCGGCACGTCTTCGGTATCGAACGAGAACGGCACGACGCGTTCGTCGCCCTTCTGCACTGAAAGCGCCGACAGATCTATCTCCTTTACGTTGACGCGCGGCGGAGTGCCCGTTTTAAAGCGGCGAAGGGACGCGCCCGTTTTTTTCAGCGCGTCGAAGAGGCGGACGCTCGCGAACATGGAGTCGGGGCCGCCGTCGTAGGATACGTCGCCCACGAAAATTTTGCCGCGAAGATACGTGCCCGTGCAGACGACGGCGGCGCGCACTGCGTGACGCGCGCCCATCTGAGTCACAACGGCGCGAACGGCGCCCGATTCGTCGAATTCCATATCGACTATCTCCGCCTGACGAAGCCAGAGATTCGGCTCGCGTTCAAGTACGTTCTTCATATAGACGCGGTAGGCGTTTCGGTCTATCTGCGCGCGCAGCGCGTGGACGGCGGGGCCTTTTCTTCTGTTGAGCATACGGCTCTGAATGAGCGTCGCGTCCGCGGCGCGGCCCATCTGACCGCCCAGCGCGTCTATTTCGCGCACGAGATGGCCTTTTCCGCTGCCGCCGATGCTCGGATTGCACGGCATATTCGCGACACTGTCCAGGTTCATCGTAAAAAGCGCCGTTTTCATGCCGAGACGAGCCGCGGCGAGCGCGGCTTCGATGCCCGCGTGGCCCGCGCCTATTACGGCTATGTCAAAATTTTCTGCGTCGTACATATATATCACTTTCCTATGCAAAAGCGTTCAAATATCCTGTCGATTACCTCGTCGGCCGCGCTTTGTCCCGTTACGTCGCCGAGCGCGTCGGCCGCCGCCTGTATGTCTATGCTCACAACGTCGAACGTCATGCCGGCCGCGAGTCCCTGTGTAGCCTCGGAAAGCGCCTCGCTTGCGCGGGTCAGCCGCTCGAAGTGGCGTTCGGCCGTTATTATGTCGTCGCGCGCGGGGTCAAGCCCGCGGTCTATGAACATATCCTCGATTTTCTGTTTTAACTGTGAAAGGCCCTCGCCTGTCTTTGCGCTTATCCTTACAACGTCGCCCAATGCGGCGTATTCGTCCTCGGGCGCGGCGGGGGAAAGGTCGCTTTTATTTAAAACGACTATGACGGGCTTGTCCTTTATGCGGCCGATTATTTCATCGTCGGCGCCGCGCGGATCGGATGTGTCCGCGACGTATAAAACGAGCTGCGCTCTATCGAGCGCCGAAAGCGCGCGCTCGACGCCTATGCGTTCGACAGCGTCGCGCGCCTCTCTTATGCCGGCCGTGTCTAAAAGGTTCAAGACGGCGCGTCCCACGGAGACGGATTTCGACACGACGTCGCGCGTCGTGCCCTCGATATCGGTGACGATGCTCGTCTCCTCGCCCGTCAGACGGTTCATGACGGACGACTTGCCCGCGTTCGTGCGGCCCACGATGGCGCAGTCTATGCCCTCGGTTATGGCGCGGCCGCTTTTATACGTCGAGATAAGCTTTTCTATGCGCGACTGCGCGTCGCGAATGAGCCTCAATACCTCGTCCTCGTCTATATATTCAACGTCCTCGTCGGGGAAGTCGATATATGCCAAAATATGCGAAAGCACGTCGATGAGTCCGGCGCGTATGTCTTTGATCGTCTGGCCCGCGCCGCCCGAGAGGGAACGCGCGGCGAGCGTTTCCGCCGCGTACGTGCGCGCGTTTATTAGCTCGATGATGGCCTCGGCCTGGGAAAGGTCGAGCTTTCCGTTTAAAAAGGCGCGTTTCGAGAATTCTCCGGCCTCCGCCTGTGACGCGCCCGCGCGGATTATCTCCATGAGAACGCGTCGCGTGACCGTTACGCCGCCGTGGCAGAAGATCTCCACGGTATCCTCGCCCGTGAAGCTGTGCGGCGCGCGGTAAACGGCGGCTACGACCTCGTCGAGCACGACGCCGCTTTCGAGCTCGGTTATGCGTCCGTAATGGACGGTGTTCTTTTCGGCCTCGCAAAACGAGAACGGCTTTTTCTTTTTGAATATTCTGTCGCATATCGTAAATGCGTCGGGGCCCGAGACGCGCACCATTGAGACTGCGCCCGTGCCGGGCGGCGTGGATATGGCCGCTATCGTCGTATCTATCGCCATGATGTTCTCCTTTATACCGCCGCCTCCCGGCGGGTTTTTTACCGCCGCCTCCCGGCGGGGCGTTCTTTTAAGCCTTCCCCTGCGAGGGGAAGGTGGCCGCAGGCCGGATGAGGGGCAGCGCCGGCGGCGCGTGCGTCTTTATTAGCTCCCTTGTGTAAAGGGAGCTGTCTGCGAAGCAGACTGAGGGATTGTCGTCCGCCTCTCGTCCTTCGTAGGGAGGCGTCCCCTGACGCCTCCGCGTGTCTTAGCTATGTTTTCACGGAGGCATGAAGGCATGCCTCCCTACGGGAGCACAACTGATAACTCAATGCACAAATAAGCTTTATCGCCAAGTATTTAACCTATCTTTCGGCTACTTTACAGCATGGCATTCTGCTTCAACATAATTCTTTTTTAGAACTCCGTTCTAAAGACTTTGGTCTCCTGCCGGAGGGGCCTACTTTTGGAAACAAAAGTAGCAAAATTTCCGGGGGAAATCGGCTGAGGCTCGCGGGGCTTCTGCTAAATGCAAGCTCACATCAGCGCTTAGCGCCGATTTCCCCCCGTCCCCCTTGTTTTTTTGGCGGCCTCGAAGTCACTCATCATCGGTAGATGACGCAATCAAAATCAGACGGGCGCACGATGCGCCCGACACGGCGCAGCCGATGGAGATGCGTTTAGCGGGAGCCAAAGACTTGGAGCGGCTCGGCCGCGGAATTTAATGACGCGCGAAGATATCTCTAATGATGTTTCATCTCGAGGCAACTATGAGTAAAAGCGTAAATTGCGCCATTCTGCCATGGGAGAAGGTAAAATCTATTGCAAAGTAACGCCGAGCGGAGAGGCCCGCGTGAGCGTGGCCGGGAGCGAGGGAGCGAAGAGTCCGAGAGGCGGCAGTCTCTCGGAAATTTTGGTTCTTTTGTTTCCAAAAGAACCCCCGCGGGAGGCGACAAAAGTCTTTAGAACGAAGTTCTGAAAAAGACAATATGTCAAAGCAGGACGCTATGCTGTAAATAAGCGCGTAGCAATTTTAAAATCTTATAAACCCGCCGACAGTTGCTTTCATCAAGCAAGAGAAGTGCGGCGACCCCTCATCCGTCACGGCTTGCGCCGTGCCACCTTCCCCCGAGGGGGAAGGCTTTTCGAAGGCATACACTCCCTCAGTCTGCTTCGCAGCCGGCTCCCTCGGAGAGGGAGCTTTTTACCCGCCGCCTCCCGGCGGGGTGTCCTGTCGTTTGCTTTTATATAAAAAAGCTTAATTTTTCTGCGTTTTTATTCGCCCGCCCGCCGCGCAAAAAGCGTCATGATTCTTTCCCCGCATTTTTTGAAAGCTCCCGACGGGCGGGAGCTTTCAAGGTACGTCTTTTTAGTTTTCGTCGGAGGGCGATCCGGACGGGCGGGGGCGGTAGCCTCTGCGTCCGCGCGACTGGCGCGGGGGACGCCTGTATTCGGTACTGCTTATAACGACTCTGCGGTTCGGCTCGGAGCCTATCGACGTAGTCGTAACGCCCTTATAATCCTGAAGCGCCGCGTGTATTATCCTTCTCTCGTTGGGGTTCATCGCCTCGAGAGTAACGCTGCGCTTATTTTCGACCACCTTCGCGGCCAGCTTGTTTGCAAGCTTTTCAAGCGTTCTTTCTCTCTTCTCGCGGTAATTCTCCGCGTCGAGCGTTATCTTTATGTACTCCTCTTTGCCCTTGTTCACACAGAGGCTGAGAAGATACTGAAGCGCGTCGAGCGTTTCGCCGCGGCGGCCGATAACGGTGCCCACGTCGTCGCCGACTATATTAAGTATCAGCTCGCGTCCGTTCTCTGTGACCTCGATATCGCAGGTGACGCCCATTTTAGAGAGCATTTCAAGAAGAACCTGCTTCGCCTTTTCGGCCGTTTCGCCCGATACGGGCTCGGCGGGGGACTCCGCCTTCTTTTCCTCCCTCGGCCTCTCCTTTCGCGTCTCCGGGAAAGCGGCGGGCTTTTCTTTCTTTATCTCTTTTTTAACTTCCTTTATTTCTTCCTTCTTCTCTTCGGGCTTTTCTTCCTCATACATAACGGCAACGACCGCGTCGGACATTTTAAGGCCGAAAAATCCCGTCTTCTTGGGAACGGAAACCACCTCTATGGTAAGCAGGTCCCTGTCTACGCCGGCCTTGAGCACGGCCGCTTCGGTAGCTTCTTCAATGGTCTTGCCGGAAGCTTCAACTCTTATCATCAAATACCTCTCCTTCCCTTACGATATCCGCGGCAACCTCCTGTGCGTTCTTTACTTCTTCTGCTTCCGCGTTCACTTTGGCCTCCAAAGTCTTCTCCGCCTCTGTATCCTTTC
The DNA here is from genome assembly GCA_017513095.1 of Clostridia bacterium. Lineage (GTDB taxonomy): Bacteria > Bacillota > Clostridia > Oscillospirales > RGIG577 > RGIG577. The sequence goes on from JAFWDJ010000008.1 coordinate 16,173, forward strand.
GTCTCATGGGCATACCCTCGGGACGCTGGCCGGGCTTTCTTCTCGGCAGGGGCTTAAGGTCGTCGTCCTCGGGTCTCTTCTTTTTCTTCTGAGGCTCGGGGCCCTTCTTCTTCGCGCCCGACTGCACACGGCGCGCCTCATTGGGGTCTGCCCTCTGACCGGGCATTCTCTGAAGCTTTGGCTTCTCTGCGGCGGGTGCACCCTCGTTATTTTCGCCCGAGGGCTTCTGTCCGGGCGGGCGCTGACCTGCGGGTCTCTGTCCTGCGGGACGCTGGCCGGGGGGTCTTTGTCCGGGCGGACGCTGACCGGGCGGGCGCTGACCTGCGGGTCTCTGTCCCGACGCGTTCTGCATAACGGACGAGCTTTTTTGTCCCTTATTTCCCTTCTTGCCCTGCGGTCTTCTTTGGCCGTCCAAAGTCTCGGGAACCTCTCTTCTCGGCTTTTCCATGAGCCGTGTGTCCGTCTTAAGCGGCGGAAGGGGCTTTAACATCTTGCTTATAGCAAGCTGCTGGAAGCCGGCGAGAAGGTTTGCGACTGCCCAGTAAAGGCCGACTGCGGCGGGAAGGATGAACGAAAAGTAAAGCGACATGATAGGCATTACGAACATCATGTACTTGCTCATTTTCGCCGTCTGAGCCGCCATGGGGTTGTCCTTGTCCTCTACCATGGGATTCATCTGTCTTGTCATGATAGCCGTGAATATACCGGTCGCAAGAGCTATGATAGGTATGATCCACAGATTGTCCGCGCTTCCGATAAACGACGAAAAGTCGGTAAAATCGGGCTTTGCGGGCGTTCCCGCAAGGTTTAAGCCAAGGAAATTGAAATCAATAAAGTTAAAAGACGACGCGTTGTCTATTATGCCGTTCATTGAGGAGGGATTTTCCTCCATCAGCGTAAGAAGCGTCGACTCATTCGCTTTGCTGTCAAGGGAATAAACCTCCCTTAAAGCGTTTATCTGGTCATTCGAAAGACCGTAGAAGTAGCGAAGCGGTCTGTATATGGCCTGATACAGACCCATTATGACGAACATCTGAATGAACATCGGCAGACATCCGCCCGTGGTGGAAACGTTCTCGCGCTTATAAAGCGCCATCGTCTCCTGCTGGATCATTGCCTTGTCGCCCTTATACCGTTTCTCTATATCCTTTACGAGCGGCTGAAGACGCTGCATTGCGCGCTGCGATTTCATCTGCTTTAAGGTAAGGGGGAACAGAAGGAAACGTATAACGACGGTCAGAATGATAAGTGCAAGGCCGTAGGATCCTATGAGATGATAAAGCTGCACGAGGATCCAGGCTATCGGCCAGGCAAGTATCCCGAAAAATTCCATCATTCGGTTTTTCCTCCAAATCGGTTTGGATTTGAATATTTTTATACACCCGCACTCTTACGGAACGGGGTCGTAGGTCCATCCGCTTTTATTGAACGGATGACACTTAAGAAGCCTTCGAATAGCAAGATACGTGCCCTTTAAGGCGCCGTACTTCTGTAAGGCTTCAACGGCGTACTGCGAGCATGTCGGCCGAAACCGGCAGCACGAGGCGCCCTTTAAGGGAGAAATATACATTTGATAAAACCTTACCATGTAAATCAGCACAGTTTTCATCTTTATATCCCTCTTTTAATACTGCCATGTGAAAAAACAATAAAAAAGGCGGCGAAAATCAGAAAATCGCCGCATATTATGTTTTCGCCTGCGCGAAATTTCAGGGACGTCATGAAATAAGAAGCCCGCTTTTCGAAAGCAGCTCGTTCATGCAGACGAGCACCTCGTTCATTTTGGCGTCGAGGGCGCGGGTCCTGCCCACTATTACAAAATCGAAGCCCTTTTTGTGGCTTTCCATGCCGAGGCGGTAGCTTTCGGATATAATGCGCCGCACGCGGTTGCGTTTTACGGCGCAGCCGAGCTTTTTGCTTACCGTTATGCCGAGCCTGTTGTGGTCCTTGTTGTTTTTTACGACGTAAATTATTACGTACTTGCCCACAAGAGGCGTTCCCTTCTTATATGCTCTTTTGAATTCGCGGTTTGATTTAAGCTTTTCTACACTCATGGTGTAAATTTTAGTGGGTCAGTCTCTTTCTGCCTCTTGCTCTTCTTCTCGAAACTACCTTTCTGCCGTTTCTGGTGCTCATTCTCTTTCTGAAGCCGTGCTCCATCGAACGGTGTCTCTTCTTGGGCTGATACGTTCTAAGCATTATAAAACACTCTCCTTTACTTATAATAATGTAAAATTTTATATTTTCACATAGCGTATTTTTTATTATATAATATAAAATTTTTTTATGTCAATATAATATTTCAATTTAAAGGCGTGTTTTACGAAAATAAAATGACATCTTTCGCCCAAACGAATAAATGTCTTTGAATTTTTTTAAATCTGTGGTAAAATAGAAGAGCAAAGATGAGAGCGTAAATTTAAAAGGGGGTAATAGCTTAATGTCCGTAAAAGGATATGCAGAGTTTTTGATTACGAAATTAAAGAACGAGCGTCCCGATGAATACGAGGAGCAAAAAAAGCTCACTCTTCGTTTTCTGGACGCGGTGAGAACGAGACTGACGGCGATAGAAACGGAGCTTTACATTGAGGATTCGTTCGTGCTTCTTTACGAGCCGGGGATTTTTCTTTTGGCATTCACGAATCAGTATCAGTACGACACCGTAAAGGAGCAGAAACTTGAAAAGCTCACGGAGATAACCGACGTATTCACGGGCGGCAAGGCGTCTCTTTTTATTATGAACGACGACGGAGTCGTATACGACGTAAAGGGAAAAAGGGACATGTCCTACGACGAGTGCCTTGCCGAGAGGCAGTCGCCCGCACAGTACAGCATTAAGGCAAGAAGCGACGCCGCTTATTTATCGGAATATACGTTCGACACGTTCGTGGTCGGCGCGCAGAACCGCTTCGCTCACGCGGGCGCGCTCGCGGTGGCCGAAAATCCTTCGTTCGCAGCCGGCGGGGACAAGCAGATATATAATCCGCTCTTTATATACGGCGGAAGCGGCCTCGGAAAGACGCATTTGTTATACGCGATAATGAACAGGATCTCGGAAAAGTTTCCCGAGGCGAAGATAATTTACATAAAGGGCGATGAATTTACGAACGAGCTCATTTTGGCTATACGAAATCAGGAGCAGTTAAAGTTCCGAAACAAGTACCGCTACGCGGACGTGCTTTTAGTCGACGACATACAGTTCATAGCCGGCAAGGATATGACGCAGGAGGAGTTCTTCCACACGTTCAACACGCTTTTTGAGGCTAAAAAGCAGATCATTTTAACGAGCGACCGTCCGGCGAAGGATATCGCGCTTTTGGAGGAGCGCCTGGAGTCGCGCTTTATGATAGGCCTTACGGCGGACATACAGCCGCCCGACTACGAGACGAGAATGGCGATAATCAGCAGCAAGGCCGAGACCTTCGGCGTTGAGATACCGAAGGACGTCATGTCGTTCGTCGCAAACAACGTAAGCAAGAACATCCGCCAGATAGAGGGCGCCGTAAAGAAGATAAAGGCTTATCAGTCGCTCACGGGAGAGCCCGTAACGATACAGAATATAACGAATATTTTAAGCGATATTCTCGATCAGACGAAAAACGCGCCGATAACGATAGACGATATTATAAAGGCCGTGACCGAGTTTTATTCTATCTCCGAAGAGGACATGCAGGGCGTATCGAGAAAGGCGAATATCGTTTTCGCGCGCCAGCTCGTTATGTACCTTGCGCGCAGGCTCACGGACATGACGTTCGAGCAGATAGGCGACGTTCTCGGCAAGAATCATTCAACGGTAGTGTACAGCATAAGCAAGATAGAAGAGGAAATACGCTTAAACGCGCGTCAGAAGAAGATCGTCGAGGATATAATAAAGAATCTCACGGAAAAATAGACCGACGCGGTGACGAAAGTGTCGAAAGGTTTTCAAAATACGTTCATACTCATGAACAGTTTAAACGGGAGTTTTAAAACTTTTTAAACACACGCCGAAGTTTTGAACAGACACCCCGCCGCGTCCGAAAATGCATGAAATATCCGTCAACAGATATTGAACAGAAGAAATGCGCTCCGCGCATGGGTTCTTTTGGCTTTTGAAAAGAATCGACACCCCTACTGCTAATACTGAAAATATTATTATTTTATTTTTATATAAAAATAATAAATATATACGCGCATACGCGCGCACGAAAGGATGAGCCTTCCCCTTCGAGTAAACACTGATTTAATCTATATGTCGAATGTGGTAAAATAGAGTTGAGGTGAAAAGTATGAACAGACAGCTCAGCTTTACAGATATGGAATACGACAAACGGCGAAGGACAACGAAAAGGGAAGAATTTCTAAAAAA
>JAFWDJ010000009.1 GCA_017513095.1 Clostridia bacterium
AAGATGACGCAATCAAAATCAGACGGGCGCACGATGCGCCCGACACGGCTTAGCCGATGGAGATAGCATTATCGCACAAAAAGCCTTCCCCTTCGAGGGGAAGGTGGCACGGCGCCAGCCGTGACGGATGAGGTGTTTGTTCTCAAGTTTAAAACAAGCACTTCTTCAAGATTTTAAATTTACTTTTCCTTTCTTCAAGACTTTGCATTCTGCTTCAACATAAATCCTTTTCAGAACTCCGTTCTAAAGACTTTTGTCTCCTGCCGGAGGGGCCTACTTTTGGAAACAAAAGTAGCAAAATTTCCGGGTGAAATCGGCTGAGGCTCGCGGGGCTTCTTCTAAATGCAAGCTCACATCAACGCTTAGCGCCGATTTCCCCCGTCCCCCTTGTTTTTTGCCGCCGTCGGCAACATCGCATCATCGGAAGATGACGCAATCAAAATCAGACGGGCGCACGATGCGCCCGACACGGCTTAGCCGATGGAGATAGCATTATCGCACAAAAAGCCTTCCCCTTCGAGGGGAAGGTGGCACGGCGTGCGCCGCGCCGAGCGGCGCAAAAAAACCGCGCCCTTCGGGCGGGCCGAAGGGCGCGGGAGCGTAATTCTTACGGGAACATACAGTGCATAATCTCATCCTTGGTTATCGCGCCGAAGAATGGGCGAAGGTCCATAGACGAGAGTACGCGATCAACCGTTTCGATGTCATACTTCTGGCCCTCGAGCGCGGCAATGAGCCTGTCGAGGTCGTCCGTCGACAGAAAGTCGCCGTAAAAGCGAATCGACTTAATCTTTCCGTCCTCGAGCATCATGCGGACGTCCACCTCGCCGCCCTTGAAGCGCTCGGCGTTCTTGAAATTGGACTCCGGCGATTCGCCGTAATTCCACTCCCAGGTCGCGAATTTTTCGTCGCGTATCTTCCTTATCGCCTTAAGGTCATCTTCCGTGAGCACGTATTCCTTATACTCCATGCCCTCGAAGAGCTGTTTCTTTAATATCTCCTTAAAGCCCAGCACGTCCACGTCTTCTTTTATGTATTCCTTTATATTCGTAACGCGGCTGCGCACCGATTTATGTCCCTTCGACTGAAGCTTGCCCGGCTTTACGTTGAGGCACTTCGACAGGATTGTCACGTCCACGTCGAACATAAGCGTGCCGTGGAATAAAAGCTTGTCCTTATGGATGCGCTGCGCAAGGCCCGAGAACTTGCGGCCGTCTATCGTTATGTCGTTTCTGCCCTTGACCTCGGCGTTTACGCCGAGCTCGGAGAGCGCCTTTACAACGGGCATTACGAAGAAATTTAAGTCGTCGAGCTTCGAGCTGTCCTTTAAATCTATGAAAAGCGAAAAATTCAGATTATTGAGATCGTGATATACGGCACCGCCGCCCGTTACTCTGCGGCAGACCTTAATGCCGTGCTCGTCGACGTACGCAGCGTTGACCTCCTCGAACGCGTTCTGGTTCTTTCCTATGATTATCGCGTTGTCGTTTCGCCAAAGCGTGAGTATATCCTCGCCAAAATCGAGCTTCGTTAAGATATATTCGTCGCAGGCCATGTTGAAATACGGGTCCACAGACAGGTTTTCAATATAGATCATCGTCTTTTGCCTCCTTTTGATTTATACTATTCTAACTTTAAACGGTAAATACCTACCATGTCAATAAGAAATGTCATAAAAACGCCGCTTTATTTATTTATAAGCCCGCTTATCACGTCCGCCGCCCAAATCCTTATTTCATATCTTACGTCGGACTCGGGGTCGGTTATCATAAGAAACGCGCCGGGGCTCAGGTTGTCCTTTAAATACTCCTCGCCCTGTCTTGTCTCTATGGCGCCGCCGCAAAGCGGCGGAAACATTACGCACCAGAAGTTTCTGCCCCTCCCCTCGCCTATGACGACCTTCAGCGCGTCGTAGCGCCCCGCGGGAAGCGTAACTCCGTTATACTCGCGCGTCGGAAAACCGGCGTGCTCCACGAATGCGCGCGCAGTACCGGGATACCCGAGCGACGACATGGTATCGTTCGCCGCGCGCTCTATTTCTGAAAGATGCGCCGCGATAAGGCTCACAAATTCGTCCTTGCTCCCCGCGTCCGCCGCGATATCCTCAGTCGCCCGAAGCACCGTGTCGCGCACTCGAAGCTTAACGAACTGATCCCACGCGCCGTCGCCGTCGGCTATGACGTGAAGGCGCATCACCGCGCGTGACACCTCCGAAACGTCGTTTGAAAACGCCGCCGCCTCGAACGCGGCCGCAAGAATAAGTCCCGCGATGAGCGCGGGGATTAAAAGCCGAGGACTCAACTTAAAACCGTTTTTCATAGCTGCCTCCGTAAAACAAAAATGCGTGTCCGCAATCATTGTGGACACGCATTGCGTAAAATATTCAATTTACGGCCTTTTTTTCTTGTGAGGCACTACGAATACGTCTTTTATCATCTCTTTAAGCTTACCCTCGCAGTCTTTTGCCTTCGCTTCATTGTCGAACACGGCGAATACCGACGGACCGCTTCCGCTCATGGCCGCGCCCAGTGCGCCGCAGTCGAGCATAACGTCCTCGATGCGGCCGATTATCTTATGATTTGACGACGTTATCGGCTCTAAAACATTAAGCATACGCCTTGCCACGCCGCCCAGGTCGCCCTTACCCAGCGCATCCTTTATGCCCTTCGTGTCGGGGCGGTACTTTACGCGGCCAAGGTCGAGCTTTCCGAAGACGTATTTCGTCGATACGGCCACGCTCGGGTGCGCTATTACAAATATGCAGTCGGGCAGCTCGGGCAGCGGCGTAAGTATCTCGCCTATGCCCTCGGCAAGAGCGGTGCCGCCCACAATGCAGTACGGCACGTCGGCGCCGAGCGTTTTCCCTATCATGCAAAGCTCATCCTGCGGGATATTCGTCCCGTAGAGCGTATTTAAGGCTTTAAGCACGCCTGCCGCGTCGGTGGAGCCGCCGGCGAGACCCGCCGCAACGGGTATACGTTTATGTATGCTTATATCCACGCCCGAAACGGGGATGCCCGCCGCCTTATAAAAGGCGTCGGCCGCGCGGACGGCGAGATTTCTCTCATCGGTCGGCAGAAAATCGATATTCGTCGTAAGCCTTATTTTTCCCGAGTCGTTCTTTTCCACGGTTATCGTATCATACAGATCGACGTCCTGCATGACCATAAGCATATCATGATAATTATCTTCACGCCGCCTTAAAACGTCAAGCGATAAATTGAGCTTGGCTCTGGCGTCAATTACGATACGTTCCATAATTCCTCCGGAATTTTTAAAGTCTGTTTAAGAAATTATCTATGCGGCTCAGCGCTTCCTTTATATGCTCCACGGAATAAGCATAGCAACACCTTATATGGCCCTCGCCGCTGTCGCCGAACGCGTTGCCCGGAACGACGGCCACCTTTTCCTCCATGAGAAGGCGTTCGCAGAATTCCTCGCTTGAAAGCCCCGTTGATTTAATCGACGGGAACACATAGAACGCTCCTCTCGGCTCAAAGCAGGTAAGCCCCATTTTATTGAAGCCCTCGTGCATGAGCTTTCTTCTCATATTGTACTGTTCGCACATATACTCGATATCGCGGTCGCCCTCTTTAAGCGCCTGTACAGCCGCGTACTGGCTTACCGTAGGCGCGCTCATTATCGCGTACTGGTGGATTTTCGTCACCTGCTCAAGTATCGGCTTGGGGCCGCATACGAAGCCTATTCTCCAGCCCGTCATGGCGTGGGACTTGGAAAGGCCGTTTATTACGACCGTGCGCTCCCACATGCCGTCTATCGACGCGATGGACGTGTGCTTCATGCCGTATGTAAGCTCGGCGTATATCTCATCGGACAGTACGAGTATGTCCGTGCCCCTGAGCACCTCGGCAATCTCCTCAAGGTCGCGCTTCTCCATTATGCCGCCCGTCGGATTGTTAGGGAACGGCAGGATGAGAAGCTTCGTCTTCGGCGTTATCTTCTCTTTAAGCTGGCGCGCCGTAAGCTTGAACTCGTCCTCGGCCTTCGTCTCTATCGGCACAGGCACGCCGCCCGACAGAAGCACGCACGGCTGATAGCATACGAACGACGGCTCGGGGATTAACACCTCGTCGCCGAAGGATACGAGCGCGCGTATCGTATTGTCGATGCCCTCGCTGCCGCCTACGGTCACGAGGACTTCGTTGTCGGGATTATAGGTAAGGCCGTATCTGCGGTTTAAGTATGCCGCAGCCTCGGTGCGAAGCTCTAAAAGTCCCCAGTTTGACGTATAATACGTTTTGCCCTCCTGAAGCGACTGGATGCCCGCGTCTCTTATGTGCCACGGCGTAACGAAATCGGGCTCGCCCACGCCGAGAGAAATGGCGTCCTTCATAACGGCGACTATATCGAAAAACTTGCGTATGCCCGAGGGCTTTATCTCTTTGACCTTCTGAGACAAAAGTCTGTCATAATCCATCATAACCCCATAACCTCTCTTTCATCGTCGGGTTCTCTGCCGAATATTACTCCGTTCTCCTTATACTTTTTCAATACAAAGCTTGTCGAGGTGCCTACAACGGCCTCCATGGGGGCAAGCTTCGTCGAAACGAACATCGCCACTTCCTTCATGGTCCTGCCGCGGATGAGCACCATAATGTCAAACGAGCCCGACATGAGGTAAACGCTCTCCACCTCGGGATAATCGTATATGCGCTTTGCTATCTTGTCAAATCCCTCGCCGTACTGCGGCGTAACTTTAAGCTCGATCATGGCGACGGCGGATTCGTCCTTCGTTTTATCCCAGTCGATGCACGCCTTGTATCCCATGATAACGCCCGCCTTTTCGTACTCCTCACGGGCTCGCGCGACCTCGCTCTCGTCCAAAGAAAGCATGACTGCTATTTCCTTATCGGAAAGACGGCAATCCTCTTCCAAAATCTTTAACATTCTATCCATGATCCAACTTCCTCTCTCCGGCGGTATATATTTTGCCCGCATAACGCTTGCCGCCGGCCGCGCCCGGGCTTTAAATAAAATACTATCTTTTTATTTTACATTTTATGAGCTTATTTGTAAATACTATTCCTCTATTTTTACAAACGAAGGCTTTCTCTGCTCGAACGTCGTGATATACTCAAAGCCCGCCTCTCGTATCATTTTCAGGGCCTCTTCTATTCCCGAGCCGACGTGCGCGCGCTTATGCGCGTCGCTGCCCGCCGTAATTATTTCGCCGCCGAGCTCACGGTAGCGCTTTATAAGCGAAAACGGCGGCATCGTGTCTCCCAAAAGGCCGCCGAGCCCCGAGGTGTTAACCTCAATGCCGCGGCCGCGGTCTATAACGGCCTTAAGTATCTCGTCAAGCCGCCCCGCCCAATCATTTAAATCTATCGCCTGCCCGTCGCGCTTAATATAGCGCAGCGGATACGTTATGTGGCCGAGCACGTCGTAATCGGCGTTCGCGGCAAGCGCGTAAAGCTCGGATAAGTATTCGTCGAACAGGCTTTTGCTGTTTTCTGCGTCGTATTCCACGAAATAAAGGTCGAGATCGTTTTTTAAGTTATGCACCGAGCCGATGACGAAATCAAAGCGGTTGCGCGCGCAGAAAAGCTTGCACAGCTCCGGCTCGAAGTGCATCTGCCCAAGCTCGACGCCGTATAAAAGCTTTATTTTATCGCCGTACTTTTTTCGCGCCTCGACAATCTCGCCCTCGCTCTTTTCAAAGTCGTAGGCCATCGGAGTGCGAAGGTCGGAGCATTCGTAATGGTCGGTCACCGCAAGCTCGCGTATACCGAGCTCCACGGCGCGGCTTACTATCCTGTCGACCGAGATATAGCCGTCGAAGCTGTTGTGCGAATGGGTGTGATAATCTATAAGATACATTCGTTTTCCTCCGAAAAAATCATATGCTGACGATATTATAAATCAAACCGCGAAAAAAGTAAATTTATTTTGCGTGTCCGCATCAGGTGTCCTCGATGAGCACATACAGCGTAAAGCTGTCGCTGTCGTATATCGCCAGCGTAAAATTATAGGACTTTCGCGCAAGCAGGTCGGTATCGTCCGCAGGATCGCGGCTCTTCGCGTGGCGGTCCTCGAAGTAATAGTACCCGTTCTCGATTTTGGGAATGCTTTCTTTCATGCCCTCGCTTTCAAAATCGACGAGCGGCAGTATGAGATACTCGCCCGTGCCGTCCGAAAAGCCGTAGAGCGCCGTATAGATCGTCGCCGAAAGCGGCAGCGGCTTCCACTTGTCGTTTCCCGTTATGTCCTCCCTCGGCCCGCCGAAGCGTATCACCGCAAGATACGTGCCGTCGCCTCCTCCGCCGCCGTGCGTGTCCTCCTCGGATACGTCGCCGCCCTCAAGGGAGACGCCCGCCTTTTCGACAAACGTTTCAAGGCTGCCCTTCGAGCCGCAGCCGCTCAAAATGAGCGAGACGGCAAATATCACGGCCAATAACGCGCACATCAGGGCTTTATTTTTCATTTTCATCACTCTTTCTGTATTCGAGAAGGTCGCCCGGCTGACAGTCAAGCGCCTCGCAAAGCTTTGCGAGCGTTGAAACCTTTATCGCCTTCGCCTTCCCGTTCTTGAGTATGGATATGTTCTGAATGGTGATGCCCACCTTCTGAGAGAGCTCCGTCACGCTCATTTTGCGCTTCGCGAGCATTACGTCTATGTTGAATATTATGTCTTCTTCCATGGCATTCTCCTATATCGTAAGCTCGTTCTCTTCCTGAAGCTTTGCCGCCTTCATGATAAGATGAGACACTGCGGCGCTTATAACGCTCACCGCTATCCCGAAAAATACCACGATAAGCGACGCCAGCACCACGCCGGGATGGCTTATGCCGATCGCCGCGAACACGACGTTTCCGACGAAAAAGAAAACTGAGTCGATCGCCGCAAGCAGCGCGATCCATTTCAGATACTTCGCGTTGACGCGCGAGAACGACTTGTCGCGCCCGATGTTCTCGGCCGTCATCCACACGAGGAAAAGCACAATATACGCCGGTATTGCCGTAAGCCATATGAACGTGATCCACGGCTGATACGCGCCCGCGTATTCGGGGTATTTCACGACGAGCTCATGGCCGTAAGACGGTATAACGACGAAATACACCACAAGACCGCATACGGCTATCAGGCAGATTATCACCTTAATCCAAACGGAAAGCGCTCTTTGTCCCATAAAAGCCTCCCTGAATTTAAAAATTCGTCTCCGTATGTGACAGTATATACCTTGTTTCGCGATATGTCAATAACTTTTTATCGTTTTACGATAAATTTTTATTAAAAGTCGCCGTATTTGCATTTTTTATGGAATTAGTATATAATGTTTCATTATATACCGAGGAGGCCGAAAAATGAAGGCAGTTATAAGCGTCATAGGAAACGACGCGCGCGGCATAATCTACCGCGTAAGCAAAATCTTATACGAACACGACGTAAATATACTCGACATCTCGCAGACGATAATGCAGGAGCTTTTCACCATGGTCATGGTAGTCGATATAAGCAGCGCGAAGGTCGATTTTATAAAGCTCGTCGAGGAGCTGGACGCACTGGGACGCGAGATAGGCGTTGAGATACATACACAGCACGCGGATATTTTCAAATCCATGCACAGAATCTGAGGTGGCACGATGCAGGTTTACGATATAATGCAGACGATCCGCATGATACAGCAGGAGCATCTCGATATACGCACGATAACGATGGGCATATCGCTTCGCGACTGCGCGCATGAGGATATAGACCGTGTCTGCGACAAGGTTTACGACAAGATAACGAAATACGCGAAGGACCTCGTTTCCACGGGCGAGTATATCGAGAAAAAATACGGCATACCGATAGTGAACAAGCGCATCTCTGTGACGCCTGTATCGCTCGTCGCGGAGAGCTGCCGCTCAAAGGAATACGAAAAGCTCGCGCTCGCACTCGACCGCGCGGCCGATACGACGGGCGTAAATTTCATAGGCGGCTACGGCGCGCTCGTCCACAAGGGCTATACGAAGGGCGACGAACGCCTCATCGAATCCATACCCGCCGCGCTCGCGCAGACGAAGCGCGTCTGCTCCTTCGTGAACGTTGCGACGACGAAGGCGGGCATAAACATGGACGCGGTGCTTCAGATGGGCGATATAATCAAGGACCTCGCATACAGAACGAAGGACGAGGGCTCACTCGGCTGCGCAAAGCTCGTCGTATTTTCGAACGTGCCGGAGGACAACCCGTTCATGGCGGGCGCGTTCCACGGCATTGGCGAGGGCGAATGCGTGATAAACGTCGGCGTTTCGGGGCCCGGCGTCGTTCAGAAGGCGATAAAGCGCGCGGGCGACTGCGATTTCTCGGAGCTTTCAAATACGATAAAGAAGACGGCGTTCAAGATAACGCGCATGGGCCAGCTCGTGGCGCTGGAGGCGTCCGAAATGCTCGGCGTGCCGTTCGGCATAGTCGATCTGTCGCTTGCTCCCACGCCCGCGATAGGCGACTCCGTCGCACATATCTTAGAGAGCATGGGACTCGAGGTAACGGGCGCTCACGGCACGACGGCGGCGCTTGCGCTCCTTAACGACGCGGTGAAGAAGGGCGGCACGATGGCCTCGTCGCACGTCGGCGGCCTTTCGGGCGCGTTCATACCCGTAAGCGAGGACGCCGGCATGATAAACGCGGTGAGCCGCGGCGCGCTATCCATTGAGAAGCTTGAGGCGATGACGGCGGTATGCTCCGTCGGCCTCGATATGATAGTAGTGCCCGGCGACACGCCCGCGTCGACGATCTCGGGCATTATAGCGGACGAGATCTCGATAGGCGTCGTAAATACGAAGACGACGGCGGTAAGAATTATCCCCGCCTACGGCAAGAAGGTCGGTGACAGCGTCGAATTCGGCGGGTTACTCGGCAGCGGCCCCTGCATGGCCGTAAGCCCGTATTCGTCCGAAGCCTTCGTTAAACGCGGCGGCAGGATACCCGCGCCGCTGCAAAGCCTGAAAAATTAGAATAATGCTAAAAGACCGAAAGGAGAAATCCTTTCGGTCTTTGTTTGTGCGGGGGCTACACGAGGGCTATCCTTCATACGCACGCCGTATAGCCGCGTCGCTCACACATGGAAATCTTAATATACACGTAAACGCCTTCTCCACCGGTCAAGCCGTGTCGGGCGCATCGTGCGCCCGTCTGATTTTGATTGCGTCATCTTCCGATGATGAATGACGTCGAGGCCGTAAAATCAAAGGAGACGGGGGAAGGCGGCCTAAGCACTGCAGAAAGCTTGCATATAGCACAAGCCCCGCGAGCCTGTGCCGCGGTCCCCCGGAAATTTTGGTTCTTTTGTTTCCAAAAGAACCCCCGCGGGAGGCGACAAAAGTCTTTAGAACGGAGTTCTGAAAAGGAATTGTGTTGAAGCAGGACACTTTGCTGTAAGCAAGACGGAAGGTAGGTTAAATACTTGGCGATAAAGCATATTTTGAGCTTAAAGTATAAATAGAACAGCCCGGTGACAATCCCTCAGTCTGCTTCGCAGCCAGCTCCCGCTGGGGCCCCCGAAAACCCTGTGTTTTTCGGGGTGGATTGAACAAGGGAGCCTTTGGGGACGTACGCGCCGCGGCGGCGCAACTTCTCCCCCGTCCCCGCAGACGCAAAAAGACCGCCCTTTCGGACGGTCTTTCTGCTTAAGGTTATAATTAAGCTTTAAGCCTTATAAGCTTATCTTACTTAACAACTTCCTTGTTTGCGAAGATTGCAATGATCTCATCGTCGTCGCCATTGTAAGCGAGCGTTACAACCATACCTCTGGTGATGTTGCCGGCAGCGTCGGTCGTTGCCTTCTGGAGGTCGCCGAGAGTGCCAAGCTTAACATTTGCCTGGTTGGTCGTGCTCGGGTTGATAACGAATACGTTTGCGCTGCTTGCGAGCGAGAATACTTCGCCTACACCTGCATCATATTCTGCGAATATGCCTGCAACTTCTGCTGCGCTCCAGAGGTCTGCACCGCTGATCGGCTTAGCAGAGGAGTTAACGTTAGCGTTGGTGATCGGACGGAGGGTTACGGTCTTCTTAGCGGAGTCAACCTTCTCAACAACGAATGCTGCGAGGTACTCGCTGTCAGCGTTGGTCTCAACGGTGGTCATAGCTGCGGTGGTAAGAGCTCTCATGTTCTCGATGTTGCCGGTACCGGTGATGTCGAACATGATCATACCAGCCTTGCGGCCGAGCTGAGTCGACCAGTCGTCAAGCGTGAAGAGATCGTCGTCAGCAACGATGGTGTCGATGTCACCTGCGCGGCTCGAGATAACCGTTGCAGCGTCGTCGCCGTAAGCGATGGTGTACTCATAGTGATCGTCGAACTTGTCGATTGCTCTGAGGTAGCCGATGATATCCTCGGTGTCGGAGGACGAGAAGTGACCGGTGGTGATAACGGTTGCAAGAGCCTTTACATCCTCGCCGTCCTTCAGCTTGTAGCCTACGATGTCAGCGGTTGCGCCGCTTACCTTCGGGAAGCTGCCGGTGAGTACTCTTACGGTTGCGTTAGCCGGAACTGCGCCATTGATTGCAAATACAAGAGCGTTGTCCTGAACGTTGTACTTCTTGTTGAGGACCTGAGTCTTCGTGTTGAAGTAGGTCTTGTAATCACCTGCGGTATTAACAACTTCGTAGATGTTGCCGTATACGTTGAGCTCGGTGATCTGGTTTGCGCTGTTCATCTTGTACTCGCAAAGCGTGTAGGGATAACCACTCGGGCCATTTGCTGCACCGAGGCCAGCTCCATGGCCAATGAGAGCATCAAGGTTTGCATAATTGAGCGGAATGTTGTTAGCGGTTCTGGTCTCGCCGTCGCCTGCTAAGTATTCCTTTAAGCCCTTGGTCTTGTTGCCCTTGACCGTGAAGTCAACGTCGTTGCCCTTCTCGTCAAAACCGTAAACGGTGAAGTTTGCATTCGGACGAGATACATCGGGAGCGGAAGACTCAAGTGCGTAAAGAACGATGAAGTTGCCGGTGGACATATCAGCGGATTCTGCGGATGCGATGATGCCGCCGAACTGCTTGGTGTACCACAGATCGAATTCGTCGCCTATTTCAGCGTTGATGGTCGTACCGGAAACGAGATCCTTGTAGTAGTTGCCGTTTGCGGACCAGGTTCTGAAGGTCGTGCCGTCGAATACGTATCTGTCGTGGTCGGAGATCTTCTCAACTGCTAAGGTTGCGAAGTCCATCTTCTGGAATATAGCGTAATCGGTATCGCCATAGAGACCAGCCTCGTCGAACGTGGAGCCGTCTCTCATTGCAAGGTAGGTAGCTACCGGAGTAGCTGCGCCCTTGGTAACAGCGCCGTCGGAGTAGAAGATTACCCAATCGTCTTCGCCTACATCCTCAAGACCGTCGTTCCAAGCGTATGCCTTGCCGTTTTCGGTGCGGTCAACAGAACCGAAGTTTTCAAGAGTGATAACGTCGCTGTTGATGCCGGAAACCTTATCGAAGCCGTATACCATTCTGTGGATGATATCGTACTTACCGTTGTTGTCCTTATCTATGAAGGTCCAGGTTACAGGGAGCCAAGCGCGAACGCCTACGAAGATTGCAAGGTCTGCCTCTGCGGTTGCAGTTGCGGCTACGAAGTCGAGGTTGCCCCAAGCTTCGTTGTTCTCAACGAGGATAACCTGATTGTCGAGCTTTGCCTTGTAGTCTACGTCGTTAAGAGCGTAAGTGATCTGATGCTTGGTCTGGTCGTCGCCGATAAGACCTCTGATAACGATATGGGGAAGAGTTGCGCTGGTGTTCGTCTTTTCGATTACAGCGTAGATCTTCTGGCCGGAAGCCGAAACTGCGTCTTCCTTGTACCAGATCTTAACTTCCTTACCGAGGTAAGAATTGTCAAGCTCATAGTCGCCTACCCAAGTGTCGCCGTATGCGCCGTTGTAAGCGAAGGTGTTGCTGTCAAGGTCATCTGCATAGTCCAGCATGATCTTGCCGTCGCCTGCGGTGCCGCTGCCGGTCCAGTCATAATCGCCTATCGAGGAGATTACACCTTCCATCGTCTGGAGCTTAAGAACGTTCTCAGCGATGGTGGGCTTCCTGGTGGTGTAGATGTTGTTAGCTATTCTCTTGTAGGTTGCGTCGAAGATAGCATTGTAGGTCAGCTTTGCAACGGAGCCTCTCGGAGCGGGATCGTTTGCGCCGAGGTCTACGCCGTAGTTGATGCCTTCAACAGTTGCTTCTGCGATGTAGCCGTAGGGATAGCTTAAGTCCTTGCCGATGTCAAGACCGAGTGCTCTGGAGAGCATCGTTACATACTCAGCGTAGGTAACGGTCTGATCCGGCTTGAAGGTGCCGTCCGGGTAACCGTTAATTATGCCCATCTCGGTGCAGAAATTAACGTAGCCGCATGCCCAATGCTCTGCCGATACGTCGGAGAACTGGGTAACGCCCTGGTAGTTCTGTGCTGCGGACTCTTTACCTGCTAAGGTTCTGAAGATAACCGCTGCAGCCTCGCCTCTGGTAATAGTGTTCTCCGGCTTGAAGGTACCGTCCGGATAACCGGTGATAACTTCGATGTCGGAGAGGAACTGTACTTCAGACGAATATGCGTAAGTCGACGGAACGTCGCTGTACTTTGCAGCGCCGGCGCCTACAACACACATAGTCAATGCTAAAGCAAGCACTAAAACGAGAGACAGTGCTCTTTTGACATTTCTCATATGTCATTCCTCCTATAAAAAATATTTTTTATATGCAAAGTCAGAGACACTTTGCATATTAGTATTATAAATATCGACTTTTGTATAGTCAAGAGAAGTTTATGAAGTGTAACAATACTGTAATATTCGAAATATAACGCCCGCGAAGCATAAAAATATGCTTTTTTCGCATATATATTATGCTTCCGCGCACGTATATATTATATATAGTAGAAACACATATCTATTTTGAGGTGAAAAATTTTTTCGCGCCGCACACCGTTCCCTTTCACATGAGGCCGTTTTTGAAAACCGCCCCTCCCCATAGGCCGCGCCGCGTCGGGCGCACGATGCACCCGCAGCCTTCCCCTTCGAGAGGGGAAGGTGGCCGCCGTGCGGCCGGATGAGGTGCAGCGCCGCCACGGCGCGTGCGTCCCCCGTATTGGCTCCCTTGTGTAAAGGGAGCTGTCTGCGTAGCAGACTGAGGGATTGTCACTGCGCTGCATGGTCATATGCTTTAAGCCCAAAATGAGCTTTCCGCCAAGCATTTAACCTATCTTTTGCCGTGTTTACAGCACTGCGTCCTGCTTCAACATATATTCTTTTTCAGAACTCCGTTCTAAAGACTTTTGTCGCCTCCCGCGGGGGTTCTTTTGGAAACAAAAGAACCAAAATTTCCGGGGGAAATCGGCTGAGGCTCGCGGGGCTTGAGGGAAATGTAATCTTCATGCAGCGCTTAGCGCCGATTTCCCCCCGTCCCCCTTTGATTTCACAGCCTCGAAATCATTCATCATCGGTAGATGACGCAATCAAAATCAGACGGGCGCACGATGCGCCCGACACGGCGTAACCGTGGAGATGCTTTTTTGTGAAGCCGAATACTCCGGGCAATATACCCCTCATCCGGTCTGCGGCCGTTTCAGTTTGCCGAATCCTTCAGCTTATGCATGAGCGACGTGCGGCTCGTGACGTCGGCTTTCTTGAAAATGTTCATTATATGCGTCTTAACGGTGTGGCTCGAGATAAAGAGCTGGCTCGAGATGTCCTTATTGGAATAGCCCTTGTCGATGAGATTGATTATCTCAAGCTCGCGCTTCGTTAAGTCGAACTTTCGCGAGATCTCGTTCGGGAAGTCGCTCGTATGCACGACCTGCTTTACTATATATATAGAATGTACGGTCTCGATATTGTTCGAGTTCATCGAAATGAGGAACGAATTCATCTTGAAATTGTATTCCGTGCTGTCTATGTATATCTTGAAATCCTGATTCTGCGAATTGTTCATAAGGATGCTGTTGCCGAGATGCGATATGACGCGCTGCACGTTCTTATACGCGGCGTCGGACGAGATGATATTGTCGAACTTGTCTATCGGGTCGTTTCCGAGCTTGTTGTCCACGATCTCCTGGCAATACTCGAACGCTACGCTGTTGCATTCGAGCACAGAGAGCTTCGAATCGAGAATCAGCATGCCGATGGGCAGACGCTCGTACGAGTTTTTAAGTATGCCGTGCTTGTACGATATGGCGGAAAGGTCGAGCGCGGCCTTGTAATTCTGCGTTATGAGCGGGCAGAGCGTCTCAAGTATCTTCAATTCCTTCTTCGTAAAATCGCCCTCGTCCTTCGCGCGGAAGATGCCCACCGCGCCGAGCCTTAAATCCGGCGTTATAAAGTACATCGTCGCCTGATAATACGCGTTGAACTGCTTTACGAGCTGATAATACTCCGTCGTCTGGAATTTCTCGACGGGCATAATGTCGCGAATCGTGAGCACCGGCTTGTTCACGAGCTTTTTCGGCAGATTCATCGGCTGGAATATGTCGGTCCTGTAATAATAGTCGCTGTAAAGCTTCAGCGCGCGGCTGTCAATGTTGAGCGCGATAAAGCTCGTGAAATACTTCTTGTCCACGTCTGTCGGCATGAGCGAAATTTTCGTGAACGCAGGGAAAAACGTAAGGCAGTTATATCCGAAATACTTGGAAAGCATCAAAAGCAAATGGTGCGGAAAATCATTGCGCGACTCTCTTAGCTCATATAAAAAGTCCATCATTCGCTGATAATCCTTATTCGTCAGTATCATAATACGCACTCTCCGATATAAATAGTTGAAATATATTTGATATTATAGCAAAAGCATATCGTTTTATCAATACTTTATAAGAAAAAAGTATGATACAAGGAGCAGGTTTTCAGGCGCCCGCGGCAGCGCGGCGATTTGCTCCTCGAAAGAGAGTAAGAAAAAAGCTGTATTATTCCGCGCTTCCGAGGATAATCCGCATCGGACTCGCGGCGCGCGCTTTCGGCGTTCTGCGGCCGATTAGTCAAAAAGTAGTATGATATTTTCGAAAATATAATAATAAAAGCTGATTGGATAATAGAAAACAATATGAGAAAATTATATTGATATATATTAAGGTATATTTGTTTACTTTAAACAAAATTTTTTAACGGAGGAATATGAACATGGCTGAAGAAAAAATAGTAACGAAAGACGGCAAAGTGATAAAAGAAACCATACAGATGAAGAGAGGTATGCGTAAGCTTATCGCCGACAACATGAAGGCTTCCAAGCTGAAGGCTCCTCACATGAGCGGTTTCGTACACATGGACGTTACCGGCATGGTTGAATTAAAGAAGAAGTTCAAGGAAAAGGGCTACAAGATCAGCTACACCGAGATTCTTCTCAAGGTAGTTGCTATCGCTATCCAGGACGTTCCGATCGTAAACGCTTCCTACAACGTAGCGGAAGAGCGCATCGAGGTTTACGAGTCCGTAAACGTAGGCTTCGCAGTTGCAACTCCTTCCGGCGGTCTCGTTGTTCCGAACATCAAGAACTGCCAGGATCTCAGCATTTTCGAGATCTCCGAGAAGATGAAGGAAATGGTAGAGAGAATCAGAAACAACAAGATGGACTTCAGCTGGTTCCAGGGCGGCACCATCACGGTATCCAGCATGGGTATGTTCGGCATGGACGGCGCAGCTCCGATAATCAATATGCCCGAGGCTATGATCATCGGCGTAGGCAAGATCATAAAGATGCCGATGTACGACAAGGATATGAACATCGTTCCGAGAGATATGTGCTACATCTCCACCAGTGCTGACCACTGCGTAATGGACGGCGTTCCGGCTTCCAAGTTCGTTCAGAGAGTATCCGAGATCATCGCTGACTGCGAGAACTACCTCGTTCCCGAATGGCCGGCAAAATAATTTAAGCCTGAAAAAGGCGCAGCGAAAGCTGCGCCTTTTTATTTTTGTCAAAGCGTCAAAAATACTCCGATAAAAAGCCGCCGAAGCTTTTGCTTCGGCGGCTTTTATTCCTTATCTTATTCCACCTTGGGAAGCTTTGCAACGGCTGCCGCGATCTCCTCGTCGCTGGGGATGTAGTCGCCCATTTCGCCGTCGTTGAACTTCTGATATGCCACGAGGTCGAAGTAGCCCGTGCCGGTGAGACCGAACACGATGGTCTTTGCCTCGCCCGTCTCCTTGCACTTTAACGCCTCGTCGATTGCGACTCTTATGGCGTGACTGCTCTCGGGAGCGGGAAGTATGCCCTCGATGCGCGCGAACTGCTCCGCCGCCTCGAAAACGGACGTCTGCTCAACGGAAACGGCCTCCATGTAGCCGTCGTGGTAAAGCTGGCTTAACGTCGTGCTCATGCCGTGGAACCGAAGTCCGCCCGCGTGGTTCGCCGACGGGATGAAGCTCGAGCCGAGCGTATACATCTTTGCGAGCGGGCAGATCATGCCGGTGTCGCAGAAGTCGTAAGCGAACGTGCCGCGCGTAAAGCTGGGGCAGGACGCGGGCTCTACCGCGATTATACGGTAATCCGCTTCGCCGCGGAGCTTCTCGCCCATGAACGGCGCGATAAGGCCGCCCAGGTTCGAGCCGCCGCCCGCGCAGCCGATGATAACGTCGGGCTTAATGCCGTATTTGTCGAGCGCGGCCTTAGTTTCAAGGCCGATGACCGACTGATGAAGGAGCACCTGATTTAATACGCTGCCGAGCACGTAGCGGTAGCCGGGATTTTTAACGGCAACTTCTACGGCCTCGGAGATGGCGCATCCGAGCGAGCCGGTCGTGCCGGGATGCTCGGCGAGTATCTTTCTGCCGACCTCAGTCGTATCCGACGGCGAGGGCGTTACGCTTGCGCCGTAGGTGCGCATTACCTCGCGTCTGAACGGCTTCTGCTCGTAGGATACCTTTACCATATATACCTTGCAGTCAAGGCCGAGGTACGCGCACGCCATCGAAAGCGCCGTGCCCCATTGACCTGCGCCCGTCTCGGTCGTTACGCCCTTTAAGCCCTGCTTCTTTGCGTAATACGCCTGTGCGATCGCGGAATTTAATTTATGGCTTCCGCTCGTGTTGTTGCCCTCGAACTTGTAGTAGATCTTTGCGGGCGTGCCGAGCTTCTCCTCAAGGCAGTAAGCGCGAACGAGCGGCGAGGGACGGTACATCTTATAAAAGTTTCTGATTTCTTCGGGTATCGCGATAAACGGCGTAGTCTCGTCAAGCTCCTGAGCTACAAGCTCTTCGCAGAATATACCGCTCATTTCCTCGGCGGTAAGCGGCTTGAGCGTTCCGGGGTTTAACAGCGGAGCGGGCTTGTTCTTCATATCTGCGCGCATATTGTACCACGACGTGGGCATCTCCGATTCTTCAAGATAAATCTTATAAGGGATAACTTTTTCCGACATTTTTCATGTCTCCTTTCTATGAATAAAAATATTTTGTGCAATAATCAAAAAACCACACCGTCCCCGTATTGGGACGATGTGGTCGTGGTGCCACCCAATTTCAAGCCCGAAGGCTCCTTTTACGGATACGCGGCATTGCCGGTGATATCCTGCCCCTGTAACGCGAGGCGCGCGGCGCAGGCTACTTTAAAAATTTCGCCCTTGCTTCTCTGAAGTCCATTCACAAGGCTCCGCGTACCCGCATCACACCGCCGCGGGCTCTCTTAAACGCTTATACAATGCTACTTCTCTTCGTCAAAGAATTTTTAATATTGGCTATATATTACTCTCCGATTTTTCGTTTGTCAATAGCTTTTTAAAATTTTTTTATCGCCACTCACGAAATCGCGTATCGCCTCCGCGTCCCGAAGGCCCCTGTTATAGAGGCGTTCGAGCTTTCCCGGGTCCTTCGTAAGGGCGAGCATCCCTTCGGTATCCTCGGGCGCGACGATGAGCACGCGCCCCTCGCGCTCGTACTTTTCGCAGAGCTTCATCTGCGAGTTGTAAACGTAGGCGCGGCGCGCCATACTCGCGGCCGACATCGGCCTCTGCGGGATCAAAATCGCCATGAGCGCGTCCTGAAGGTAGTTTCGTCTGTACGTGCGCTTTTTCGTAAGTATCACGACGACCTTGTCGCAGCCGTGCTCAAAGGCGCGCTCTATCGGGATTGGATTTGAAAGGCCGCCGTCGAAATAATACTTCCCCTTGTACTTATACGCCCCGTTCACTATGGGCAGATTGCAGGTGCACTTTAAAACGCCGTATTCGTCCTGCGCCATGTCGTCCACGGAAAAATAGACGGGCCTGCCCGTATTCGCGTCGGTCGCAATTATCTCAAAGATGCGTCCCTCGGCGCCGCGCTTTAAGGCCTCGAAATCTATCTCGTCTTCGCCGCCCCTGTTGCACATATCGGAATATATGTAGTCGAGGTTAAGATAATTTCTGGTGGTTATGAAATTATGCCAGCTCATATATTCCTTTCGGCGCGCGAATTGAGTATAGGATATGTAATTTCTGCCTCTCTGGCGCGACAAAAACGACACCTGATTGGCCGCTCCCGCCGAAACGCCTATAAGGCAGTCAAATTCAATGCCCAAATCGAGGCATCTGTCGAAAACGCCTGCGCCGTAAACGGCGCGTTCGCCGCCTCCGACGTCGATAACGCCTATCATCTGATAAAAGTCTCCTTTTGGCTTTTTGGGGCTGCCGCGCGCATTATCTGAATATGAACTGCGTCGGCACGTTGAATTTATTTAACGTCTCAGCCGTCGGTCCGCACTGATTTTCCTCGTTTAAGCCCCAGGTATAAAGTCTTTCGCCCTCCATGAGGAAAAGCGTATGGTCAAAGCCGAATGCGAGCACGCCCGCGCCCGCGATCACCTGCTTCGCATAGCGGCTGTAATCCTCGTAGCTGTCGCGTCCCAGGCGGTTGTTTACGTTCTGACCCCATGACCACAGCGCGTTGTTCGTCTTTACCGCGAATATCGCGTTGTCGTTTATATAGAGCTCCTCAACGCCGTAGGTCACGTGTACGGGCGACGTCACGGTCTCGTCAATGCCCACCTTGTCGTCGCCGAGGCGTCCCGCCGTATTTCTGCCCATCGAGTAGAGCTCCTTTTCGTAGTCCGTATAGAACGTCATCTCGTTTCCTGCCCACGCGCCTCTTACGCGCGACGCGATGAGCTTCGGCTCGTCAAAGCGCGTGCCCTGATGCGACGGGTCTATCTGACCCGAGAAGTTTCCGCCCCAGCCGTAAAGCTCGTCCGACGCCGTTATCATAAGAAGATGCGACGTGCCCGCCGATATGTCGCGAACGCCGCTCATTATGAGCGCGGGCGTCTTGTTCTTTATCGTATCCGTGCCGTAGAGCGCGCTCACCATGCGCGTGTCGCCCCACTGATAAACGTCGCCGCCGCGCGTCAGAGCCGCCGCAAATCCACCCATGGCCGTCACCTTTGCCACGTTGTCAAGTATCTTTACGGGAGTATATACCTCATCCTCGCTGCCCGTGCCGAGCGCGTAAAGGCTGCCGTCGCCCCATACGTACAGCGCGCCGTCATTCGTTACGGCGTAGGTCCTGTTTCTCTGCGGAAGTACGAAGCGCACGTTTTCAAGCATGACGTGCGGCGTCTCGCCGTCGCCGAAGGCAAAAAGCTGACCGTCGATTATATAATACGCATGAGAGCCCGCCGCCGCAACCGAGGAAACGCCTCCGGTCACGCGCCTTGCGGTCGTCGTGTGGTCATTATTCGCAAGGCCGAGCTGATACCTGTCGTTTCGTCCCCATGCGTAGAGCACGCCCTTGTCGTCGATGTAAAACGAGGTATAGTCGCCCGCCGCTATGCGCAAAGGCTCATTCATCGCAACGCCCTTGACCGGCGCGGACGCCGCGGTGCCGGACTGGGACGTCTTTATATAGCCCGTATAAAGGCGCCATGCCATCGCTATGGCCTGCTCGCGCGTCGCGCCCGCAAGCGGCGCGATTACCGCGGTCTCGGCATCGTCGCTTACGCCCTTTACGATACCCAGCTTATACATGCGCTGTACGGACGCGTCTGCCCATTCGGCTATTTCATCGGCGTCGTCGAAGATTATATACTGCATCGTCACGGGCACATTAACGCCGAGCGCGTCGACAAGGCGCGAAAGCATCGTGCATATCTCCTGACGCGTTATGCCGCGTTCGGGCATGAACTGTGTCGCCGAAACGCCGTTTACAACGCCGATCTTATAAGCCTTCGATACGTTTATATCGTCCGTGTCGTCGAATATGCGGCCGCTTTCATCCGCGGCAAGTGCGCCCTTGTATTTTTCGTAAATGGATACGGCCACTGTCGCGAACTCGGCGCGGTTTACGGAAACGGTCAGATCCTCGGGAAATTCCGCGGGCATGAGCCCCTCCGCCTCGAACGCCGCGATTTCTTCTTCTGCCCACGGACTCGTTTTAAACTCCGCGCCCGCGAAGGTAAACAGCGAAACCATTAAAGCCGCCGCGAGAATCAGCGATATCACTTTTGCCTTTTTCATACCGTTTTTGCCCCCTATAAATTATTTAGCCCCCGACAGTTTCAAGCTCCCCGTGCAAGGCCTCCCATTTTTCATAAGCTTTTGAAAGCCTGTCGTTCATTTCTGCCTGACGGTTCGCAAGCTCCGTCATTTTTTTATAATCGGACGCGGCCTTTTCGTCCGACATCGCGCTCTCGATTTTTGAAAGCTCGTCCTCGAGCGCGGCTATTTCGTTTTCCGTGCGCTCAATCTTTGAATTAAGCGACCGAATGAGCGACTGCGTCTGCTTCTTTTTTAAAAATTCGGCCTTCGCGTCCGTCTTTTTCTCGGTCTGCGGCGCGGCCTTTTCGCTCTCGCGCAGGCTCAGGGCGAACTCGTCGTAGCTCCCGTAAAAATCGGTGGCTCTGCCGCCGTTTAAATAAAGTATCCTGTCGCACAGCTTGTTTATGAAGTATCTGTCGTGCGATATTACGAACATCGTGCCGCCGTAATCTATCAGCGCGTCCTCAAGCGCCTCCTTTGAATATATGTCAAGATGATTAGTCGGCTCGTCGAGGATGAGGAAATTCGCGCCGCGAAGCATCACTTTAAGAAGCGATATCCTCGCGCGTTCGCCGCCCGAAAGCGTGCCAACGCTTTTAAAGACCTCATCGCCGGTAAAGAGAAACGCCGCAAGCGCGCTTCTTACCTCGGTCTCGCTCATTTTCGGGAAGTCGTCCCACACCTCGCTTATCACGTCGCCGTCTCCGCGGATATTCCCGCCGAGCTGGTCGTAATACGCCACGTCGCACGACGCGCCGATTTTTATGCTGCCCTCGTACGGTATCTCGCCCATGACGGCGCGAAAGAGCGTTGTTTTGCCCGTGCCGTTTCGCCCTAAAAGAAAAACTCGCTCCTTGTCGGTTATATCGAAGGATACTCCGTCGATTATCGGCGCGCCGTCATAAGACACGCGAAGGTCCTCGCAGAGAAGCGCGTCGAAGCTGCCCTTTTTCGCGGGCGCGAACGAAAAATCAAGCCGTTTTTCGTGCTCCTTCGGCACGACCAGAGTCTGTTTTATGCGCTCTATCTGCTTTAGCTTGCTCTCCGCCGTGCGGATGTTTCGTTCGCGGTTCCATTGGCGCTGTTTTTTTACAATGCCCTCGATGCGCCGTATCTCGCGCATCGTATTTTCGTAGCGCCGCCTTATGTATTCATCCTCGCCCTCTTTTCGCACGAGGTATTCGCTGTACGCACAGGAAAAAACACTGAGCGCGCCCCTGTCAATTTCTATCGTCTTATTAGTAACGCGGTCGAGAAAATATCTGTCGTGCGAAATTACGATGAACGCGCCCGAAAAATTACGAAGATAATCCTCAAGCCACTCTATCGCCTCGATATCGAGGTGGTTCGTCGGCTCGTCGAGCAGCAAAAGGTTCGAGTCCGACAAAAGAAGCTTTGAAAGCGCAAGCTTTGAAAGCTGGCCGCCGCTCAGCGTCGAAAGCGGACGCGAAAAATCCTCCTCCGAGAATCCCAGTCCGCGAAGCGTCGCCGAAACGCGGCTTTTATAGTAAAGTCCGCCCGCCTCGGTGAATTCATCGTGCAGGCGCGAATGGCGCGCAATCAGGCGCTCGCGCTCGTTTTCATCAATATCATGGCGGCCGAGGCTCTCCGTCAGGCTCTCAAGCTCGTTTTCCGTTTCGATAAGGGCCGAAAACGTGCCCAGAAGCTCGTCCCATAGCGTCGTGTCGCGGTTGTCGGTCACGAACTGCGAAAGGTACGATATTCTGGCCTCGCGTCCGAAGGTTATAGAGCCGCCGTCGCTTTTCTCCTCGCCCGTGATGAGCTTAAAAAGCGTCGTCTTGCCCGCGCCGTTCTTTCCCACAAGGCCCGCCTTTTCACCGGGTTCAAGGGAAAACGAAACGCGGTCGAGTATCACTCTGTCTCCGAAGTATTTACTTAGGTCAGAAACGTGTAATATGCCCATACGATGCTCCATTGTAAATAATTCTTTACTATTTTATCATAACACGGCAATAATGTAAAGCAAAAATACGAAAAAAGCCTTCCCCATGGGCCAAGCCGTGTCGGGCGCATCGTGCGCCCGTCCCCCGTATTGCCTTCCCCTCCGAGGGGAAGGTGGCGGCGAAGCCGTCGGATGAGGCGCAGCGCCGCCACGGCGCGTGCGTCCCCCAAAGGCTCCCTTGTGTAAAGGGAGCTGTCTGCGAAGCAGACTGAGGGATTGTCGTCCCACCGTATGTCATTCTGAGGGGCGTAAGCTCCGAAGAATCTTAAAGCTTCTCCTCCGCACAGCATGGCGGTTTACATAAGCCTTCCCCTCCGAGGGGAAGGTGGCGGCGAAGCCGTCGGATGAGGTGTCCGTCCTCAAGCTTAAAACGAGCATTTCTTCAAGATTTAAAATTAGCTTTCCCCTTGTTCAATACTCCATTTTCTACTTCAACATATATTCTTTTTCAGAACTCCGTTCTAAAGACTTTTGTCTCCTGCCGGAGGGGCCTACTTTTGGAAACAAAAGTAGCAAAATTTCCGGGGGACCGCGGCTGAGGCTCGCGGGGCTTCTTCTAAATGCAAGCTCTCATCAGCGCTTAGGCCGCCTTCCCCCCGTCCCCTT
Organism: Clostridia bacterium; assembly: GCA_017513095.1. GTDB lineage: Bacteria > Bacillota > Clostridia > Oscillospirales > RGIG577 > RGIG577. Next base: position 22,993 of record JAFWDJ010000009.1, read on the forward strand.
TGATTTTGCCGCCGTCGATAACATCGTATCAACAGTAGATAACGCCTTCTCAATCAGACGGGCGCACGATGCGCCCGACACGGCGCAGCCGATGGGGCGGCTTCGACGCACAGCGACCGTTCCTCGCCGCGCCACGCGATTGACCGGATTATGAATCTATGGTATTATTTATACAAAATAATCCGCGTCCGCGCGGCGGGATAAAAAGCGGCACGGGAGATGAGAAAATGAGCGATTTTGTTATAGAAAACGGCGTATTGAAAGAATATAACGGCCCGGGCGGCGACGCAGTAGTGCCGGACGGCGTGACGAGCATCGGCGACCGGGCGTTCAAAGGCTGCACAAGCATTACGACCATCACCCTGCCGGAGGGCGTGACGAGCATCGGCGACGATGCGTTCTGGTACTGCAAAAGCCTAACGAGCATCACCCTGCCGGACAGCGTGACGAGCATCGGCGACGATGCGTTCTGGTACTGTAAAAGCCTAACGAGCATCACCCTGCCGGACGGTGTGACGAGCATCGGCGACGATGCGTTCTGGGGCTGTCGGGGACTTACGCTCAATGTCAGCCGATGGCTTCCTTATTACACCACGCTGTATAAATCCGACGGCTTTCCATACGTTCGTCCGAACGTAATTACAATCGTTCCCCCAAATCTCCGCCGCCTTGCGCTGCTCGGATTCGTATCGGAAGAAATCGGCGATCCCTCGTCGGAGCGGTCAAAGTCATACTTAAACTACGCGAAAAGGAACGCGGGCAAGCTCTGCTCGGCCGCCTTTGATAATCCGAAGCTTCTTCAATATTTATGTGATAATAAGCTAATAAATCCGGGCGACGTTGACGTATATATCGAGGAAGCCCAGAAGCGCGGCAACGTTGAGCATGAAGCATTGATACTCAATTATCAGAAAAGTCTCGGCATGAAGAACGTTTTCAGGGCGCGCGTAGAGAAGGAGAAGAAAAAAGAAGAATATGAGGAAGCATTCATTGAAAGAATGATGAAGCGCGATCCGTCGCAGGGCATTGCGGGCATGACGTTCGTAGTTACGGGAGAGCTTGGGCACTGGAAATCACGAAAGAATTTAAAGGAATACCTTGAAAAACACGGGGCAAAGCTCGGCTCATCCGTAACAAAGAAGACGGATTATCTTGTGACCAATAACACGGACAGCAGCTCGGAGAAGAAAAGAAAGGCGGCCGAGCTCGGCGTGGAAATTATTACGGAAGAAAAGTTCAACAACATGGTCGGAAAACGATACACGGACGCGGAGAGAATAGAGATACCCGGATGGATCAAAGAGATACCGACAGACGCTTTTAAGTACTGCAAAGTGCTTAAAGAGGTCGTACTTCCGGAGGGTCTGACGAGCATCGGCGACGGAACATTCTTTAGCCGCGAAAGCCTTACGAGCATCACCATACCGGAAAGCGTGACGAGCATCGGCGACTGGGCGTTCTACGACTGCAAAAACCTTACCATCCGCGCGCCCGCGGGGTCTTATGCGGAAGAATATGCAAAGAACAACGGCATCCCTTTCGCGGCGACGTAATCCCCCCCAATAAAAAAAGAAGCCTTTCGGCTTCTTTTTTATTAAATTATACCCGGGACTTAGATTCCCTGAGCCTTCATGGCCTCTGCAACCTTTAAGAAGCCGGCGATGTTTGCGCCTGCAACGAGGTTGCCTTCCATGCCGTATTCCTTAGCTGCTGCGGAAGCGTTCTTGTAGATGTTGACCATGATGCCGTGGAGCTTCTCGTCAACCTCTTCGAACGTCCAGCTGTAGCGCATGGAGTTCTGGCTCATCTCGAGGCCGCTCGTTGCAACGCCGCCGGCGTTTGCAGCCTTTGCGGGGCCGAAGAGTACGCCGCTCTTCTGGAAGCATTCAACAGCCTCGGGGGTCGAAGGCATGTTTGCGCCCTCTGCTACGGCGTAAACGCCGTTCGCAACGAGTGCCTTTGCGCCGTCGAGGTCGAGCTCGTTCTGCGTAGCGCAGGGAAGAGCGATGTCGCACTTAACGGTCCAGATGCCCTTGCAGCCCTCGGTGTACTTCGCGTTCTTCTTAACAGCGACGTATTCCTTTATTCTCTTTCTCTCAACTTCCTTGATCTGCTTGACAAGATCGAGGTCGATGCCGTCCTCGTCAACGATGTAGCCGTTCGAGTCGCTCATGGCGATTACCTTTGCGCCGAGCTGGGTAGCCTTTTCAACCGCGTAGATTGCAACGTTGCCGGAGCCCGATACAACGACGGTCGCGCCCTTGAAGGACTTGCCCGCAGCCTTTAACATCTCGTCGGTGAAGTAGCAAAGGCCGTAGCCCGTTGCCTGAGTTCTCGCAAGCGAGCCGCCGAAGGAGAGGCCCTTGCCGGTGAGTACGCCCACGAACTCGTCGCGAAGCTTCTTATACTGGCCGAACATATAGCCTATCTCTCTTGCGCCAACGCCGATATCGCCCGCAGGTACGTCGGTGTCCGCGCCGATATGCTTCTGAAGCTCGGTCATGAAGGCCTGGCAGAAGCGCATAACCTCTGCGTCGCTCTTGCCCTTGGGGTCGAAGTCGGAGCCGCCCTTGCCGCCGCCCATGGGAAGCGAGGTCAGGCTGTTTTTGAATATCTGCTCGAAGCCAAGGAACTTTATAACGCCTTCGTTTACGGAAGGATGAAGTCTCAGACCGCCCTTGTAGGGACCGATTGCACTGTTGTACTGTACTCTGAAGCCCTTGTTTACATGGATCTTGCCTGCGTCGTCCATCCAGGTAACGCGGAAGGAAATCGTGCGCTCAGGCTCAACTATCTGCTCAAGTATGCCTGCCTTTACGAAATCAGGACGCTTTTCGATAACGGGCTCTAACGATTCGAGCACCTCTCTTACCGCCTGAAGATATTCTTTCTGATGCGCATTTTTTGCGGCTACGTTCTCGTATACCGACTTTACATATTCATTTTTGAAGCTCATATGTATTGTTTCCTCCTAATATTAAATTTTAAAAATACCACGGAATATTATATTCCATTTTATTGCTTAACGCAACATTTTTTTTGATAATTTCGTATTTTTTTATTTTCCGCCCGATTGCGCGCGTTTTCACTTAAATATTGCAAGATTTGGGCGCTGTTCATTCATTTTTCGGAAGCGGTACGTCGAGGACGTACTGCCACGTATCAACGCCGTTCGGCCTCGTTATAACGTAGCACACGAGCTCGCACGAGCCGTCGCCGTTGACGTAAAGTCCCTGCGCCTCAACGGCCTCAACGGCCTCGGCGCCGTAGGTGGCCGCGGCAAGCTGTTCGGCCGTGTCCATAACGCCCCAATAGGTGTATCCGAACATCGTAAGCATCTGGTCGAGCTCGATGCGCGAATCGGAGGCCGTGTCGTAATTTACGATATATACGGAGCCGTCGGCGCCGTACATCGGCACGAACGATTCGTCGATGCGTATTGATACGAGCGAGTCGTAAAGCGCGTATTTCGGCTGAATGTAAACTTCAATGCCGGAAAATCCGCCGTTTATCGCGGTCTGTATGTCCTCGCCGTAGAAGATGGAGTTTATCTCCTCGTTTATGCTTCGCGCCGCGTCCGTGTCGGGGAGGAGCTTCGGTATATCTATCTGAAGCGTAATATCGTCGTTGTCCACGTGCCGGGAAACGTCTATCGCAACGTATTTGTCGACGCCGTCCGCCGGCGCGGGGTCGTCGCCGCCGGCCTTTCTGCAGGCGGTGAATACGCACAGAAACAGCGTGAGCGCAAGTATTATCGACAGTGCTTTTTTCATGATTTCTCCTCCTTTATAAATTGCGGGATCTATGCGGACCGATCACAGCATCTTCGCGCGCAGCGTCTCGCCGTCGAGCGGGGAGATGAGCGCGGGCGGTATGTCGAGCACGCTCTTTGCGCCGAAGTCGCCCTTCTTTGCAAGGCGGTACGCGGCGCGTGCGTATGCCACGAGCACGCTCGAGGTAAATTCGGGGTTCGAGTCGAGCTTTAAGGAATACTCGATTATATGCTTCGTTTGGAGGTCGGCGCCGGTGCGGCCGCTGCGGATAACGAAGCCGCCGTGCGGCATTGCGCTGTGGTCGCGCTTTAACTCCTCAAGAGAGATGAAGTGCACCGTCGTATCGTAATCGGAGAAGTAGTTGGGCATATTCTTTATCTCGGCCTCTACCTTCGCCGCGTCCGCGCCCTCCTTTAATACGACGAAGCATTCGCGCAGATGCTTCTGGCGGGTCGTAAGCTCGGGATTTTCGCCGCTCTTTACGGCTTTAAGAGCCGCGTCCACGGGTATCGTGTACTGCTTCGCGTCGAGCACGCCCTCAACGCGGCGTATCGCGTCGGAGTGGCCCTGGCTTATGCCCTTGCCCCAGAAGGTGTAGTCCCTGCCCTCGGGGAGTACAGCCGAAGCGTATACGCGGTTTAAGGAGAAGAGTCCCGGGTCCCAGCCGACGCTGATTATCGAGGTGTGGCCCGTTTCCTTTGCCGCCGCGTCCATAGCCGCGAAGTATTCGGGGATACGTGCGTGCGTGTCGAAGCTGTCGATCGTGTTGAACAGGCGCGCGTAGACGGGGCCCTGTACGGGCAGGTCGGTCGCGGAGCCGCCGCAGAGGATGAGCACGTCTACTTTATCTTTATACGAAGCGGCGTCGTCCGCCGACGCAACGGGCACGCCCTCGGTGAGAATTTTAAGAGACTTCGGGTCGCGCCGCGTGAATACGACGGAAAGCTCCGTGTCCTTGTGCTGTCTTACGGCGAGCTCAACGCCGCGTCCTATGTTGCCGTAGCCTAAAATGCCTATTTTTATCTTTTCCATGGAAATCCTCCTCTTTTTTTACCGCCGCCCCTCGGCGGGCGTTTTTTACCGCCGCCTCCCGGCGGGGCGTTCTTTTGTATGCTCCAAGCCGAAAACCGGCTCTTTCGCCTCCGTCCGCCGCCGGAGCAGACACTTATATTTTCTATTATATAATAAACCGCCGCATATGGTAATACTTTTTTGCATTTTTATGCACGTGTTTTACCTCCGCCCGCAACAGAGCCTTCCCCCCGGGGGAAGGCGGCGGCAGGCCGGATGAGGGGCAGTGCCGCCTGCGGAAGTGCGTCCCCTTTATCAGCTCCCTTGTGCAAAGGGAGCTGTCGGCGCAGCCGACTGAGGGATTGTCGTCCCCCCGTCCTTCGTAGGGAGGCGTCCCCTGACGCCTCCGCGTGTCTCAGCCGTGTTTTCACGGAGGCATGAAGGCATGCCTCCCTACGGGCGCACGATTGATAACTCAATGCACAAATAAGCTTCACTTTTAAGCTTTTAACCTATCTTTCCTTATATTCTAAGC
>JAFWDJ010000039.1 GCA_017513095.1 Clostridia bacterium
CACTTCGCACGTTCCGAGCGTTAAGAAGATCGGCGAGCCGATGGATATCGCTGCAGCTGCTCTTTATCTCGCATCCGACGCTGCAGAGTGGACGAACGGCATCACCATCCCCGTTGACGGCGGCCGCGTTGTTTGGTAAGATACGATTTTGTCGGCCGAGGCCGACGTTATATGAAAAACGCAAAGCGAAAGCTTTGCGTTTTTTGTTTGGGGGGGCAGGGGGGGGCACTTCCAAATTCAAAATAAGCCTGAAGATTAGGTTTTTGATTTGACTTTGCAATGATTCAAAACGTTCTGCTCTGATTTAACATACTATTCTTTTTAGAACTTCGTTTTAAAAAGAAAGATGTTTAAGCAGGACGCCATGCTGTCAATTAGGCGAAAGATGGGTTAAATACTTGGCGGTGAAGCTTGTTTTGAGCTTTTAAGACGCCCCTCATCCGTCACGGCTTGCGCCGTGCCACCTTCCCCCGAGGGGGAAGGCCTTAGGGACGCACACGCTGAGCGGCGCTGCCCATCATCCGTCAGCTCCACAGACACCTTCCCCCTAGGGGAAGGCTTTATGCGCGCTGAAAGCAACCCCGTCGGGCAAGCCGTGTCGGGCGCATCGTGCGCCCGTCTGATTTTGATTGCGTCATCTTATGTGGATGAATGATTTCGAGGACGTAAAATCAAAGGAGACGGGGGGAAGGCGGCCTAAGCGCTGCAGTAAGAATGCATTTCCCTCAAGCCCCGCAAGCCTGTGCCGCGGTCCCCCGGAAATTTTGGTACTTTTGTTTCCAAAAGTACCCCCGCGGGAGGCGACAAAAGTCTTTAGAACGGAGTTCTAAAAAGAATAGATGTTGAAGCAGAACGCATTGCGCGAAAGTTAGGGAGAAGGTAGGTTAAATGCTTGGCGGTGAAGCTTATTTTGAGCTTTTAAGACGCCCCTCATCCGTCACGGCTTGCGCCGTGCCACCTTCCCCCGAGGGGGAAGGCTTTGGGGACGCACGCGCTGAGCGGCGCTGCCCCTCATCCGTCTGCCCGCAGACACCTTCCCCACGGGGGGGGAGGCTTTATGTAAACCCTCATGCCCTGCGAAGGGGGGCGGACGCCTCATCCGTCACGGCTTGCGCCGTGCCACGTTTCCCCCGAGGGGAAGGCTTTTGTACGCCTCATGCTTTTGCGCTTTTTTGAAAAAGCGGATCATTGCCGGCGTTTTTTTCAAAGAGTCGCAAAGTTATGTAAACCGCGAACACGAAGAGGGCGGTGACGGCGATGCTTATCATTCCGTTTTGGTAGAAGGCTGCCATGAGCGCGCAGAAGACCGCCGCGGCTGCGGCGAGCTTTATATAAAAGCGTTTCGTGCCGCGAAGCCGCTCCTTTGCGAAGTTCTCCAGCAGGAAGAGGAACATAAAATACACGAGGAACGACGCTACGAGGAATATATTCTTCGGGATATCGCTTATCTCCGGTTCGCGCATGAATTCGAGGGCGACGGTGAGGTTATTGAGCGCCGTTATGAGAAAAACGTGGATTATCATATAGGCCGTGCCCGTCGTTTTCATCTCGCGGTCGATAATTCGGTCGTATACGAAGCCGTAGCTTAAAAACAGCCCGACGACGATGACAAAGCACATCGTGGAATAATAGATGCTGGCGGGCGTTACATCGCCTTCGAAATATCCCGCCGTGCCGATTATCATTTCACCGAACGAGAACACGACGTAGAGCATGACGCGCTCTGTAAGATGCGCGAAATCCACGGGCTTGAGTACGCTTGCCTTGCGCGTGAGCATCGCGGCTATGATGCCGAATACCATCGCGAGCGGCGCAAGGGGGATTGACGTTCTGATAAAAACGGGTATCGAAATAAAGATGACTGCCGCTTCGATAATCAAATTTCTTATGATGTTTTTTATCTGAACATCCTCCCACGGGCGAAGCCCGCCGCTCTTTTTGAGCTTGATTATATACTGCACCGCTAAATTTACCATAATAAGTGCCCATGCCGTTGAGTACTTCACGTAATAGCTGTGCCAGTCGATGCGCGTGCCGTCGGCCATATAATAGAGAAGATACATCGTGATGAAAAGGCCGATATATTCCGCCGCGCCGCCCGAACCGTAGCGGTTTATGAATACCGTTGTGAAATACCAGATGTGCAGGGCAATAAGCGCGGTGAGGATATAGGTGATATACGTCTGGGCGCTGATGAAGCCGCCGTCAACGCTGTGAAGCAGGGAGTTGTTGCGTCCCAATATGTATACGAAGATGAGGTCGAAGATAAGCTCGATGTATTCGACCTTTTTTTCGTCGCCTGCGCCGCCGATAAAATGTGCCATAATGCTTCCTCCGGAGTATAACTTAAAAAACGGGCGCGACGGCCCGTTTTAAGACGGTCAAAAAAGGGCCGGACCGCCGAAAACAGAAAATGAAAAAAGCAAAAAAGCACGTGCACGTATTTTGCGGAGCGATGCTTTTCGCATACTGCATCAAAGTGTCTTTTTTACCGTAAACCATACGGTTTACGGCGTTTTCGGCTATGTGCCGATTGCCTTCTCTGCCGTATAACATACGCCCGATACACCCCAAAAAATACAAGTATTTTTTGGGGACCCCGGGTTCGGCAATCGACAATTCCAACCTCTTTTTTGGCCGTCTGTTTTTATTCTTTTAATCGTGAGCCTTCCAGTTTATAAGAAATTTTGCGACCTTCGCGCTCTGGTGATCGACAAGTTCGCTTCTGCCGCGGTCGAGCTTTGCGATTTCGGCCATGTCGTCCGCGTCGAGACTGAAGTCCCATACGTTCATATTCTCCTCGATGCGGTTTTTGTGCACCGATTTCGGGATAACGACGACGCCTCTGTCAACGTTCCATCTGAGGACGACCTGAGCGACCGTTTTATTGTGCTTTTTCGCGATTTTCACGAGCGTTTCGTTCTCGAAGATGCCGAATTTCGCCTCCGCGAGCGGGCCCCACGCCTCGTGCTGTACGCCGTATTCGTCCATCGCCTGCCTTAGCGTCGTCTGCTGGAAGAAGGGGTGCGTTTCGACCTGATTTATCTGCGGAACGATTTCGTTGTTTAAGACTATGTCGACGAAGCGCGCGTCGTTGAAGTTGCTTACGCCTATCGCGCGCACGCGGCCGCCGCGGTACAGCTTTTCCATTGCGCGCCAAGAGCCGTAATAGTCGCCGAACGGCTGATGTATGAGATAGAGGTCGACGTAATCGAGGCCGAGCTTTTTAAGCGAGGCTTCATAAGCCGCGGCCGCGGCTTTTTCGCCTGCGTCCTGCACCCAGACCTTCGTCGTGATGAAAAGCTCGTCGCGCGGAATGCCGCTTTTCTTTATCGCGCGTCCGACGGCCTCTTCGTTTTTGTATATGGCCGCGGTATCGATGAGTCTGTATCCCGCGCCGAGCGCCCACGCGACAGAGCGTTCGCATTCGTCGGGGTCTGACACCTGATATACGCCGAAGCCGAGGATGGGCATTTTTACGCCGTTGTTTAAAGTTACATATTCCATGATACCGCCTCCGTTTTATTCTTTTTTCTATAATTGTAATCCATCGGTCAATTATTGGCAAGGAAAAATTTGTGCGGGGGAGGGAGGGGCGTTCACTCTTCACATATCACTAAGTTTTCGGCTTACCGCAAAAGCAACTCCATCGGCTAAGCCGTGTCGGGCGCATCGTGCGCCCGTCTGATTATGATTGCGTCATCTTCTGTTGATGAGTGACATCGAGGGCGTAAACCGGGGTCCCCGAAAAATACGCTCGCGGATTTTTTGGGGTGGCAGAAAAGGGGACGGGGGGAAGGCGGCCTAAGCGCTGCAGGAAGACTGCATTTAGCACAAGCCCGGCGAGCCTGTGCCGCGGTCCCCCGGAAATTTTGGTTCTTTTGTTTCCAAAAGAACCCCCGCGGGAGGCGACAAAAGTCTTTAGAACGAAGTTCTAAAAAAGAATAGATGTTGAAGCAGAACAGGAAGGCGTAAGTAAGACGGAAGATAGGTTAAATACTTGGCGATGATGCTTGTTTTGAGCTTGAAGTATAATTAGAGCAATGCAGTGATAATCCCTCAGTCTGCTTCACAGACAGCTCCCGCCGGGGTCCCCGAAAAATACGTCCGCGGATTCCGGGGTCCCCAAAAAATGCTTGCATTTTTCGGGGTGGTTGTTGGGGTGGGTTGAACAAGGGAGCTAATACGGGCGCACGATGCGCCCGACACGGCTCGTCCGGCGGGAAAAATCCAAAATTCGAGAAACTATTTGTAAAAACGTTCGTCATATGTTATGATAATTTAATAATAACATTTTCGGGCAGGCGAAACCATGAAAAAAGTCACGGTATATACCGACGGATCGAGCCTCGGCAATCCCGGCCCCGGCGGATACGGCGCGATACTGTTTTACAAAGAGCATAAAAAGGAGATATCGGGCGGCGAGGCGCACACGACGAACAACCGCATGGAGATGCGCGCCGTTATAGAGGCGCTCTCGCTTCTTCGGGAGCCGTGCGAGGTGGAGCTTTATTCCGACTCGAGGTACGTCATCGACTCGGTGACGCGCGGCTGGGTATACTCGTGGCAAAAGAACGGCTGGAAGAAGGCGGACAAGTCGCCCGCGCAAAACCGCGACCTTTGGGAGACGCTTCTTCCCCTTCTGGAGCGCCACAGGGTCAGCTTCATCTGGGTCAAGGGACACGCCGACAACGAATACAACGAACGCTGCGACGAGCTGGCCGTCGCGTTCGCGAAAAGCCTTAAAAAAACGGAAGGAGAAAAAGCCGATGATACGGGAAATGCTTGAATACAACAGGAAATTCGTCGAAAATAAAATGTACGAGCCGTATATAACGAGCAAGTATCCCGACAAAAAGATCGCGATACTCTCCTGCATGGACACGCGCCTTACAGAGCTTCTTCCCGCGGCGCTCGGCATAAAGAACGGCGACGTAAAAATAATAAAGAACGCGGGCGGCGTAGTCACGCACCCGTTCGGCAGCGCCGTAAGAAGCCTGCTCATAGCGATATTCGAGCTCGGCGTCGAGGAGATAATGGTCATAGGCCACACCGACTGCGGCGTGGCGGGCGTGAATGCCGAAATGATGATAGGCCACATGAAGGCGCGCGGCATAGACCACGAGCACATTGAGCTTATGCGCTACTGCGGCGTAGATTTCGAGAAGTGGCTTTCCGGCTTCGAAAGCGCGGAGGCGTCCGTTAAAGATTCCGTCGAGCTTTTAAAGAATCATCCGCTCATCCCGAAGGACGTAAGCATCCGCGGCTTCGTGATGGACTCCGTCACGGGCGGGCTTTCTCCCATAGAATAAATGGAACGAAGCATTACTCTCGACATAGGCCCCGAGCTTTCGGGGCGCGAGATAAAATACGTCTTAAAATCGCGGCTTTTCATGTCCGCGCGCCTAATCGCAAAATTAAAGCGCCGCGAGGACGGCATACTTTTAAACGGTGAACGCGCATTCGTTATAAAAAAAGTCGCGGCGGGCGACGTGCTTACGCTTAAAATATCGGATGAGGACGAAGCGTCCGAAAACATCGTGCCCGTGCGCGGCGAAATAGACATAGTATACGAGGACGAGGATTTGCTGCTTGTAAACAAGGCGGCGGGAGTGCCCACGCATCCGAGTCTCGATCACTACCGGGATACGCTTGCGAACCATACGGCGTATTATTATATGGAAAAGGGGCGGAGCTTTACGTTCAGGCCGATAAACAGGCTCGACCGCAACACGTCGGGGCTCATGCTCATCGCGAAAAACAGCTACGCGCAGGATATGGCGGCGCGCCTTCATAAAGAGGGGCTTTTAAAACGCAGATATCTCGCGCTCGTCTTGGGCGATATAAAAACGGACTTCGGCACGATAGACGCGCCCATCGCGCGCGCCGACGGCTCCGTCATAATGCGCGAGGTAAGCACGAAAGGGCGGCCGGCGCGCACCGGCTACCGCGTTTTAAAAAGATTTCCCGGCGCCGCGCTCATTGAGGCCGTGCCCGTAACGGGGCGCACGCATCAGATACGCGTGCACATGGCGCACATCGGCCATCCGCTCGCGGGCGACTTTCTCTACGGCGGCGAATGCGAGGCGATCCCGCGCCACGCGCTCCATTCGTATAAAATCGAATTTACGCATCCCGTATCGGGCGAAGCGCTCAATTTTGAATGCGATATGCCCGAGGACATGAAGCGGGCTATAAAATATTTTGACAGGTGAGTTTATGAAAGAGCGATTTTTTAAACGACCGCGCTTTATAGTATTTATATTTGCACTCGTGCTCTGCACCGTTATCGATGCGGCGCGTCATTATACGCAGTTCATAGAAACGGTCTTCCCTCTTGAGAAGATGGCGCTTTTAAAGGCGAAGATGTTCTCCGTATTCTCATACGCCGGCATTTCCTTTGCAGAGATTCTTATTGTCGCCGCGGCCGTATTTGCCGTATGCGCCGTTATTTATCTCATCGTGCGCTTTATCCGCGTGCGCCGCAAGGGACGCTTTTTCGTAAATTATATCGTCTTTCTTCTGGCGCTCGTGCTCGTCGTGCGGCTCTTCTTCCTCGTATTCTGCGGCATCGACTACGCGCGCACGCCCGTAAAGGAGCGCATGGACCTCGATACGCGGCCGCAGAGCGCGCAGGTCTTATTCGATACGGCGCTCTACATACAGGGTGAGCTTAACGCCGCCGCCGACACCGTGGCGAGGGATCAGAAGGGCGCGTTCACGCCGTCGCGCAGCGCGCGCGAGCTTACGGCCGCCTCGCAGGAGGTATTTGAAAGCTACGCGGATCACGTGCATTTCCTCTACGGCAGCTACAGCACGCCCAAGACCGTGGAATTAAGCGAGGTCATGAATTATCTTCTCATAACGGGCTTCTATTTCCCGTATACGGGCGAGGCCAACGTAAACGTGCGCGACGGACGGCTCTACTTCCCGTATACCGCGTGCCACGAAAAGGCGCATCAGTACGGCGTTATGCGCGAGGATGAGGCAAGCTTCCTTGCGTTCCTCGCGTGCATGGAGTCAGAGGACGAGGATTTCCGCTACTCCGCGCTCGTAAAGGCGTATCAGGTGCTGTCGAACAGGCTCTATTACACGAATTTAAATAAATACTACGAGCTTTCAAAAACGCTCGACAAGCGTGTGGCCTTCGACGTTCAGCTCTACCGCGAGCATACGATAAAATACGTGGGCAAGGTCTCCGATTTTTCGGAGAACGTAAACGATACGTATCTTAAATCGCAGGGTCAGGAAAGCGGCACCGCAAGCTACGGCGAGCTTGCCGATCTGTTGATTGCGTGGTATTTAAAGACGCAGGCCGTCGCCGCGCAGTAATCCGCGGGAAAGAATCAGACGGGCGCACGATGCGCCCGACACGGCTTGACCCATATTTGTGAGGTAAGGCAGAAATATAAAACATGGATCATTAAAGTAACTTTTCAGATAAAAGCAAACGAAAGAACGCCCCGCCGGGAGGCGGCGGTAAAAATAAAAAAACCTCGTTTCGAAAAACGAGGTTTTTTTGGTGGGAGCTACAGGGCTCGAACCTGTGACCCTCTGCTTGTAAGGCAGATGCTCTCCCAGCTGAGCTAAGCTCCCGATGGTGACCCGTAGGAGAATCGAACTCCTATCTCCGCCGTGAAAGGGCGGTGTCTTAACCGTTTGACCAACGGGCCGTATTTGATTTATTTTTTGCGGGAAAGCCTGTGGCTTTCCCGCAAAAATGGTAGCGGCAGTCGGATTTGAACCAACGACACTTCGGGTATGAACCGAATGCTCTAGCCAACTGAGCTATGCCGCCATATGCTTACCTGTAAAACAGGCAAGTGTTATTTTAATATAACCGAACGCTTTTGTCAATATCATTTTTATAAAAAAAGTAAGTATTATTTAAAACTTCGCATATGTAATGCGGCTTCGGGCTCCGCATTGCCTCCAATGAAAGGGGACGCACGCGCCGATGGCGCTGCACCTCATCCGGCCGCACGGCGGCCACCTTCCCCCCGAAGGGGAAGGCTCTTATGCGCTCTAAAGCCGCCCCATCGGTCAAGCCGTGTCGGGCGCATCGTGTGCCCGCCTGATTTTGAAGGCGTCATCTTATGGTGATGAATGATATCGAGGCCATAAAATCAAAGGGGGACGGGGGGAAATCGGCGATAAGCGCTGATGTGAGCTTGCATTTAGAAGAAGCCCCGCGAGCCTCAGCCGATTTCCTCCTCAATACCACCCCGAAAAATCCGCGAGCGTATTTTTCGGGGACCCCGGATTTTGGTTCTTTTGTTTCCAAAAGAACCCCCGCGGGAGGCGACAAAAGTCTTTAGAACGGAGTTCTGAAAAGAATGGATGTTGAAGC
>JAFWDJ010000040.1 GCA_017513095.1 Clostridia bacterium
AATCGGCTGAGGCTCGCGGGGCTTCTGCTAAATGCAAGCTCACATCAGCGCTTAGCGCCGATTTCCCCCCGTCCCCCTTTGATTTTACGGCCTCGACGTCATTCATCATCGAAAGATAACGCCTTCAAAATCAGACGGGCGCACGATGCGCCCGACACGGCTTGACCGGTGGAACTGCTTTCAGCGGGAGCCAAAGACTTGGAGCGGCTCAGCCGCGGAATTTTATGACGCGCGAAGATATCTCGAATGATGCCTCATATCGAGGCAACTATAAGTAATAGAGTTAATTGCGCCATTCTGCCATGGGAGAAGGCAAAAGCTATTGCTAAGTAACGCCGAGCGGAGAGGCCCGCGCGAGCGTGGCCGGGAGCGAGGGAGCGGAGAGACGGAGAGGCTGCGGCCTCTCGGAAATTTTGCTGCTTTTGTTTCCAAAAGTAGGCCCCTCCGGCAGGAGACAAAAGTCTTTAGAACGGAGTTCTAAAAAAACATTTGTTAAAGCAGGACACGAAGGCGTAAGTAGGGGGAAGAAAAATTAAAATCTTATAAACCCGCCGACAGCTGCTTTCATCAAGCAAGAGAAGTGCGGCGACCCCTCATCCGTCACGGCTTACGCCGTGCCACCTTCCCCCGAGGGGGGAAGGCTTTAAAGCCGCACGTGCCGAGTGGCGCTGCACCTCATCCGTCACGGCTTACGCCGTGCCACCTTCCCCCGTGGGGGAAGGCTTTAAAGCCGCACGCGCCGAGAGGCGCTGCACCTCATCCGGCCGCACGGCGGCCACCTTCCCCTCGAAGGGGAAGGCTTTGGAGCGGCGGCAAAAATACCCCGCGAAGCCGGGTATTTTCGTATTGTATAAAACGGATAAAATACCCCCGAAAACGGCCTTCGATTTTGTAAACTTGGGATTACATAAATTTTTTTATTTTTTAGACACATTTCGTGTTTTTTATGCTATAATTTATTTGTCCTTATAAATCACCACTATTTTTTTAAGAGGCGGGCGTGAAAATTGAAGGCGAAAAACATTTTCATTGTATTTATGATAGTTTCTGTATTTGTAACCGGATTTTTACTTTTCGGGTGCAGCGGTATTTTTGCGGAGTCGAGCGCGCCTGCTGAGGAGAATTACGACAAGGTAATTAGCAAGACGTATTCGACGACGCGAAAGGTGTCGCTTACGTTCTCACAGGCGAAAAAAGCCGCGGACAAGACCGCCCTCGAAAAGTTCCTTGAGGAGAAGAACGTACCCTCCGCTCTTCTTACGGGCCCGGCCGATCATCTGATTTATAAACGGGACGACGTGAATTATCTTGTGGAGCCCACTGTATGGGTTACGCGCGCCAAAATACAAAACGAGGCCGATATATACACATTCGTCGACAATACGCGCTGGGGAAGCATAGTTTGCGTTGATATGTCGTCTTATTCGAACATGGATGAGCTTCGTGAAGCGATGGAGAAGCTTATTTACGTTTACCGCTACGCGGGGTATTCCATCGTGTCCCCGTATGAGCTTTACGCCTCCGACGAGAGGCTCAGGCTCGAGGACGATACCGACCCGGTGAACTACCCCTCGCTTACGACGCCCGTACCGCTTGGCCTTGAGAAATCAAACCCCGTGAACGACTCGTATTTTGACGACGTCGTATTCATCGGCGATTCGATAACGCAGAAGCTTCAGATGTATGTTGCACAGAAGCGCCGTGAAAATCCCGACTTTTTGGGCGACGCGAAATTCCTCTGCTCGGCAAGCCTCGGCGCTGCCAATTCCCTCTCCGAAGTCACCGACGAGTCGCTTCATCCGGCGTATAACGGCGTAAAAAGAGAGATTTGGGACAACGTGGCGCACACGGGTGCGAACAAGGTTTACATAATGCTCGGAGTCAACGACCTTACGTGGGCGTCGACAAAGCTTACGATATCGAACCTCCGCGCGCTCATCGCGGAGATAAAGAAGGCCTCGCCCGACGTTCGCATATACGTGCAGTCCGTGACCCCGAGAGTGGCGCGCTACGAGGGCAATCTCAACAATCGGAAGATATTCGAATACGACCTCGAGCTTCTTAAGATGTGCCGCGAGGACGGGTATTACTTCGTCGACGTCGCGTCCGCGATGCGCGACGAGAACGGATGTCTTCCCGACGTATACTGCAGCGACATGAATTCGCTCGGCATTCACTTTACAAACGAAGCGTGCGACGTTTGGGTCGATTATCTGCGCACGCACACGCCGTAAGCCGTATTTTTTGGAGGAATAATGGTATTCAGTACAACGCTGTTTTTATTCATATATCTTCCCGTGGTTCTGCTTCTTTACTACATTACGCCTTTAAAAGGGCGTAATGTAGTCTTGTTATTGGCAAATTTAGTTTTCTACGGCTGGGGAGAACCGGTCTATATCGCGGTTATGGCGGCGTCTGTGCTTTTTGATTACATATTCGGCATTCAGGTGGAGCGAAACCGCGAAAACAAGTCTGCGGCGAAGGCTTTTGTGGCGCTGTCCGTCGTTATGAATCTCGGGCTTCTCGTTTTCTTCAAATATACCGATTTTATCATCACGAACATCGGCATGAACGCCCTCGGCGTCGCGCTGCCCTTGGGTATATCGTTTTATACGTTCCAGAAGATGTCGTACATCATCGACGTATACCGCGGCGATGCGAAGGCGCAGCCAAATATAATAAGCTTCGCCACGTTCGTCACGCTTTTTCCGCAGCTTATAGCAGGCCCGATAATAAAATACCGCGACATCGCCTCGCAGATTGACAGCCGCGAGCATAACGCGGACCGCTTTTCGGCGGGCATATGCACGTTCATGGTCGGCCTCGGCAAAAAGGTGCTGCTTGCCAACAACATCGGTATGCTGTGGGACATATACAAGGCGGGTGACCTTTCGCATATGAGCGTGCTCGGCGCGTGGCTCGGGGCCGCGGCCTTCACGTTTCAGATATATTTCGACTTTTCGGGTTATTCCGATATGGCGATAGGCCTCGGACGGATGTTCGGCTTTGAGTTCAAGATCAACTTCAACTATCCGTATATCTCGCAGAGCGTAACGGAATTCTGGCGCAGATGGCATATCTCGCTCGGAAGCTGGTTTCGGGAGTATCTTTATATCCCGCTGGGCGGCAACCGCGTTGCCGTGCCGCGGTTCGTTATCAATCTGCTCATCGTATGGGCGGCCACGGGAATATGGCACGGCGCGTCGTGGAATTTCCTCATATGGGGTCTCTATTACGGCGCGGTGCTCGTTTTGGAAAAGCTGTTCCTTTTGAAGGCACTTGATAAGCTGCCCGCGGCGGTCAGAGTCGTTTATTCGATGTTCGTCGTGATGATAGGCTGGGTCATCTTCTCGATAGAGGACCTCGCCTCGTTCACCGCGTATATAGGCGCGATGTTCGGCGCGTCGGGCGCTTTAGCGTCGCCCGCGGACGTATATTATCTTCTGTCGTATCTGCCGCTCATCGTGATAATGGCGATAGCGTCGACGCCGCTTGTAAAGGATTTATACCTGCGCATGGGCGAAACGGCGAAACGGGCGTTCTCGCTTGCGGCAGTCGTGCTGGGGATTATAGTCTGCACGGCGTATCTTGTGGACTCGACGTACAATCCGTTTCTTTATTTCAGATTTTAGGAGGGAAGGCGCATGGACGGCCCGCGCATACTCAAATACGCTTTGTGCGCCGTATTCCTTGCGGCGCTGTTCGGCGCGCTCATTATAAATATCGCGCTCCCCGATAAGGAGTTTCTTGAAAACGAGAACCGCATGGCGCAGACGCTGCCGAAGTTTTCGGCGGACGCGCTCTTGTCGGGCAAATGGACGGCCGAATTTGAGGAGTATTCGAACGATCAGTTCGTTTTCCGCGACGGCTTCATATCGCTCAAAAGCATGTCGGAGCGCGCTTTGGGCCGGCATGAGAACGGCGGCGTATTCTTCGGGCGCGACAGGCTCATAGAGGCGTTCCCGCCGGCCGACGAAAAGCTGTTTTCGGATAACGTAAATGCCGTGAAGGCGTTTGCGGACGCCACGGAAGTGCCCGTTTACTTCGCGCTCATACCGACCGCGGCGCATATATACAGGGGCGAGCTGCCGTACGGCGCGCCCTTCGCCGACGAGGAGACGCTTATTTCCAAGGCCTACGCTGTATTCGGCGGCGGCGCCGATATTGCGGGCGCGCTATCGGCGCATCGGGACGAGTACATCTTCTACCGCACCGACCATCACTGGACGTCGCTCGGCGCGCGTTACGGCTGCGGCGCGCTCTGCGATGAGCTCGGGCTTGATTCCGCCGTGCTTTCGGGTTATAAAAAAGACGTGCTCACAGAGGACTTCAACGGCACGCTTTATTCGCTTTCGGGCGCGCGCGACATAACGCCGGACGAGATAGACGCGTACGTGCCGTCGGAGCTTATCACGGTCGAGCGCTATGATTCGGCCGAGCCTTCCGCGGGCGGCCTCTATTACTACGAGAATTTGACGGTCAAGGATAAGTACAGGGTATTCTTAGGCGGCAATTCGCCGCGCGTCGTGATAAAAACGAGGAATTACGGCGCGCCCGCGCTGCTCGTTATCCGCGATTCCTACTGCGACAGTCTCGCGCCGTTTCTGACGCCGTATTTTTCAGAGATTCACCTTCTCGATCTGCGGTATTATAAAAGCGGCGTGTCGGAATACATAGAGGATAACGATATAGACAAAGTCCTCGTCATCTACGGCCTTAAAAAGTTCAGCGAGGACACGAATATTCGGGCGTTTCTCAAATAGCGAAAAAGCTTTTAAAATAAAAACGAAAAAAACCTTGCATTTTTAAAAAGTGTGTGATATGATATTTAGGCGTTAAAAATGTGCCTGTAGCTCAGCCGGATAGAGTGACTGGCTACGAACCAGTAGGTCGGGGGTTCGAGTCCCTCCAGGCACGCCAATAACGCGCCCTGATATGTGCGGATATGGCGGAATTGGCAGACGCGCATGGTTCAGGTCCATGTGAATGCAAATTCATGCAGGTTCAAGTCCTGTTATCCGCACCAAAGATACCGAGCCGGTCTTCGGCTCGGTATCTTTGGTTTTATGCGGGCAACGGGACTTGAAGCTTAAGAAGGCGGGCGACGTTAAGCAAACAGTCCGGTGGACTGATTTTAGGCGGCCGGAGCGCAGACGGCTGTGCCGGCAAGCTCGGCAGATGCGAAGCATATGCGTCCT
>JAFWDJ010000010.1 GCA_017513095.1 Clostridia bacterium
GAATTTACGCCCGACGGCACGGACAATACGTCATACAAACTCAACGTGACGTGCGACGGCAAGACGGTAAGCGGCTTCGGCGGCAACATGAAGCTTACGCTTCCCTACCGGGCCGACGAAAACGAGGACGCGGACCGCATAACCGTTTCAAAGGACGGTGACGAAAGCAGTCTCGACGGCGGCTACGACAGAACGACCGGCAAGGCGACGGCGAACGCATCGGGCGACAGCGGACGCTTCGTTCTCGGATACGCTCCCTTCCCCTACACCGACGTCGACGAAGACAGCTACTGCTACGACGCGGTAGACTGGGCCGACTTAAACGGCATAACCGAGGGCACCGGCGAAGACTCGTTCAGCCCCGACAGCACCTGCACCCGCGCTCAGATGGTAACATTCATCTGGAGGGCCGAGGGAAGCCCCGAGCCTGTGATAGAGAGCGCACCGTTTACGGATATCGACGAAGGCGCGTACTACTACAAGGCTGTGCTTTGGGCATACGAGAACGGCATTGCGAAGGGCGTATCCGTTGACCTCTTTGACCCGAACGGCACAGTAACGCGCGCACAGAGCGTGACGTTCCTCTGCCGCACGCTCGGAGGCACGGCGACGGGCGAAAATCCGTTCATCGACGTATCGCCCGAGGCGTACTACTATGACGCGGTAATCTGGGCGGCACAGAGCGGCATTGCGGCAGGCACCGGCGAGGGCAGATTCAGCCCCGACGCACCCTGCCTGCGCGCACAGATCGTGACGTTCCTCTACCGCGCGTACGGCGAACGATAAAACGAAAAACCGATAACTCCCTGACCGGGGACAGCAAAAGCTGTCCCCGGTTTTTACTTTCTTTATGAATAAAACGCGGTCGGTCGAAATATAATGCAGTATAAAACACGAAGGAGTGACACAGATGGAGCTTGAGCTGCAAAAAGAAAAGATCGGCACAAACAAAAAAATCTACGCCGGCCGCGCGGAGCACATCGAAACTGCGGAGATAATAGTACCCGACTATCTGCCCGACGCCCGCGCCGTTATATCTTCACAGGCCCGTATAAACATAAAGGACAAATCGGCCGCAGACGGTAAGATAACGATTAACGGGGAAATATGCTTCACGGCGCTGATTTCGGCCGACGGCGGCAATATCCCCGTCTGTGCCTCGGGACGCGCGCCGTTTAAGGAGGTTTTCCCTGTACCCGGCGAGACTTTGAAAACGTTCGTAAAGGTGCGCGCGAGCCTCGGTCAAAGCGAGGCGCACGTTATAAATTCGCGCAAAATAGGCTTCCGCGCCGTTGCGGAAATAGACGTTTCGGCCTTCGAGCCCGAAAGCCTCGACACGGTAAGCGGCTTTTCGTCGGACATACATATCGAATCGCTTAAAACGCCGCAAAGTCTCTGTCTTTTTTCATCGTACGGCGAAAAGCAGTTCGTCATAGAGGAAGACCTGTTTCTGCCGCAGACGAAGCCGTCGGCAAAGGAGCTTCTATCCTATCGCGCGTCGCTTTTCCCCGAGGACGTAAAGCTCATCTCGAATAAGGCCATAATAAAGGGCACGGCGAAGATTTTTGTCCTATATCTTGGTGACGAGGACGAAAGCGCGCTTGAAACGTTTGAAAGCGAAATTCCCTTTTCACTTATAGCCGACGCGGCCGGTGTGGACGAGACGCACGAGGCGGAAACGGTCTTTTCGATATCCGACGTGTCGGTAAGCATGGCACATGGCCAAAGCGGGCGCACCGTTTCGGTAAGCATTTCCGCCCTCGCCTGCGTCTCCGCGTATAGGCGCGTAAGCCTTGAAAGCATAACCGAAGCGTTTTCAACGACGCACGAACTTAAATTAAAAAGTGACGATTCTCCCGTTTTAAGCCTGTTTGAAACGAAAAGAACGCCTATAAGCATAAGAGACGCCATATCCCCGCCCGAAGGGACGGTCATATCAAAGGTATTGGACGTATGCGGTGAGCTTTCCGCCTTCGACGCGGAGTATAGGGCGGGCGAAATAAGACTTTCGGCGGGCGTTGACGTGCGTGCGCTGTGCATAGGAAGCGACGGGGCCGCATTCTGCCTTATGCGCACGCTTCCCGTAAGCCTAACGGTCACAACAAACGCCGAAAAAGCGGAGGCGGAGATCGTAAACCCATTCTTCGAGATAAGCCATAACCTCAATATGTCCGGCGAGATCGAAATAAAGCTTCACGGCGAGGCTGTGATACATATATTCGAGCATGCGCCGTTTACACGCATATCCGCGGCGGAGGCGACAGAAAAAACGGGCGAAGACGACAGCGCGCGCCCCGCGCTTTTCGCCTGCTTTCCCGAAAAGGGCGAGACCGTTTGGAATATCGCTAAAAAGTATTCGGCTTCGCCCGACGATATCATCGGAGCAAATAAGCTTTCCTGCGGCGTACAGTCGGTTTTGGAAACGTCTCGCGTGCTTCTCATACCGCGAACGCGGCCGTCGGAAAAGAAGCAAAAGGAGGAATAATAATGGACGAATATAACCTCTATCAAAACATAGCCAAGCGCACGGGCAGCGACATATACATAGGCGTCGTGGGCCCCGTGAGAACGGGAAAATCGACGTTCATAAAGCGTTTCATGGAAACGCTCGTCATACCGAACATAGAAAACAAATTCCGCCGCGAGCGCGCGTACGACGAGCTGCCGCAAAGCGCGTCGGGGCGCACGATAATGACGACCGAGCCGAAATTCATCCCCGAGGAGGCCGTTGAGGTGACCCTAAGCGGCAACGCCTCGTTCAACGTGCGCATGATAGACTGCGTGGGCTACGTTGTTGACGGCGCTCTCGGTCAGGACGAGGACGGCCGCGAACGCATGGTAGAGACGCCGTGGTCGCCCGAGCCCGTAAGCTTTACCGCGGCCGCCGAAACGGGCACTAAAAAGGTCATAACGGAGCACTCGACGATAGGACTTATGATAACGACCGACGGCAGCTTTACAGATATACCGCGCGCCTCCTACGAGGAAGCGGAAAGGCGCGTAATATCGGAGCTTCTGGCCATAAACAAGCCGTTCGTGATACTTGTAAACTCTGCGCATCCGAAGGACGCGGAGGCCGTGAATCTTGCGAACGCGCTGAGCGGTGAATACGGCGTTCCTGCGCTCTGTGTCAACTGCATGGAGCTTGGCGAGGACGATATAAAAAGAATAATAGAAAAAATACTCTTTGAATTCCCGATAAAGGAGCTTGCCTTTTTTCTGCCCGACTGGCTTTCGGCGCTGCCGGAGGGACATTGGCTGTGGCAGACGCTCTTTGAGAGCGTAAGAGAGGCCTTAGGCTCGATAAAGAAGATAAACGCCGCGCAGAGCATAGTCGAAAAAATCGCGTCGGGCGAAAAAATAAAGGAGGGCGAGCTTAAAAAGATAGACCTCGGCTGCGGGCGCGTCGACGTGCGGCTCTCTTTAGACAAATCGCTTTATTACCGCATACTTTCCGACGAGACGGGGCTTTCTATCGGCTCCGATGCGGAGCTTATCGGCATGATGAAGGAGCTTTCTGCGGCGAAAAAAGAATACGATAAGATTGCCTGCGCAATAAGCGAGGTGAAAAATACGGGCTACGGCATCGTTCATCCGACAGTTGAGGAAATGACTCTGGAGGAGCCGTCCATAGTAAAGCAGGGCGGCAGATACGGCGTGAAGCTCTGCGCCTCCGCGCCGTCTATACACATGATACGCGCCGACATTAAGACGGAGGTGAGCCCCATCGTCGGCAGCGAAAAGCAGTCGGAGGATCTTGTGAATTATCTTTTGAGCGAATTCGAGGTGGACCCCGCGAAGATCTGGGACTCGAATATCTTCGGGAAATCGCTTCACGAGCTTGTAAACGAGGGCTTAAACAACAAGCTCTACAAAATGCCCGCGCCCGCGCGCCTAAAGCTTCAGGAAACGCTGGAGCGGATAATAAACGACGGCTCAAACGGGCTGATATGCATAATACTATAACAAAAGACCCGCTTCGGCGGGTCTTTTGTTATAAATCCTTGTCTTACGGGTGTCTGTCGCTGCCCATATAGAATATGGTAAACAGGCCGGGGCCGCAGTGCGCGCCTATGATGACGCCGAGGCCGCAGATCTTTACTTCCTTTACGGTCGGGAACATTTCAAGCACCTTCGCCTTCATAAATTCGGCGTCGGCCATGCAGTCGGCGTGATTTATAAGCACTGTCTGACCGTCGGGCTCCTTTAAATCGGTTTTCATCGATTCGAGTATGCGGTTTAAGGCAATCTTTCTTCCGCGCGCCTTCGACGCAACGGTAAGCGAGCCGTCGTCCGGCACGTAAAGAACGGGCTTTATCGAAAGCATGGAGCCGATAAGCGCCGCCGCGTTCGACACGCGTCCGCCGCGCTTTAAATATTCAAGGTCGTCAACGGTGAAGCGGTGTATTACCTTTAACTTGTTGGCCTCAATCCACGCTACCGTCTCGTCGAAGCTCTTGCCTGCGTCTCTAAGCTCGATTACCTTGAAAACGAGCAGTCCGAGTCCGCCCGATACGCAGCGCGTATCGACGTTGCAGAAGCGCTGATTCGGGTATTTCTCCTGTATCTGCGCCGTGGCCTCGGCCGCATTCATATACGACGTTGAAAGCTTCTGCGACATATCGAGGAATATAACGTCCTTGCCCGTCGCCATGAGCTTCTCGAAAAATTCGAGATACGAATACGTATTTATCATCGAAGTCGTGGGCGCCGCTCCCGCGCGCATTTTCTTATATACCTCGGTCTTCGTCTCCTCGCGGCAGTCGTCCTCGTATAATTCGTCGTTCATTATATAAGTATAGCTTATAAACGGAACGTCGTGCTCCTCCAGAAACTCTCTCGGCAGATCGGCCGTCGATGCGGTAGCGATTATGTAATCAGCCATATTATACCTCCCTTATGTATATAAAATTTAATATATTATCGTTCAAGCGCGGATATCTTTTCGATACGCTTTACGTGGCGCTCCCCTTCAAACTCCGTTGAAAGATAAGCGTCCACAAGCTCCAGCGCAAGGCCGTGTCCCACGACGCGCTCGCCGAAGCAGAGAATGTTCGCGTTGTTGTGCGCCCTGCACATCTTCGCGGAAAACGTATCGGAAACGCACGCCGCGCGTATGCCCTTTATCTTGTTTGCGGCTATCGACACTCCAATGCCCGTGCCGCATATAAGTATGCCGCATTCGCATTCGCCCGAGGCCACCGCCCGTCCCACGAGCGCGGCATAGTCGGGATAATCGCACGATTCGTCGGAATACGTGCCGTAATCCTTAACCTCGCACCCCAATTCCTTGAGGTGCGCCATGACTTCTCCTTTTAAATGAAATCCTCCGTGATCACTGCCAATAGCTATTCTTTTCATTTCCCCGTATTGTCCCCTTTGTGCTTTTTTTCATATTCACGCTCGGCCTGAGACAGCCTTAAATAATTTACGTCAAGCTGACTTGCCGGAACGCATTTCCCCTCTTTATACATATAAAACGCCGCGCGCGCGACTGATACGGCGTTTTGAAGTCTCGCCGTTTCGTTCGCCATGCTGACATTTTTAATGTCCCTTAAAGCCTCGTATGAAAGCTCGGCCCCGTCGCCCGTAAGTATAACGGAGCAGTCAAATTTCAAAAGCTCTTCCCTTAAATCCGCCGTGCTTATCGCACGGTCGGGCGTAAGGCGGCAAAAGCCGCACGGATTTATCTCAAACAATGCGTTATATACCTGATTGTTCCTCGCGTCCATAACGGCGCAGCATACTCCGCCAAAGCCCTCTGCGTTACGCGCAAGCGCCTCGAGCGTCGATACTCCGGCACACATCACGTCCCGCCCGAACGCAAGCCCCTTTACAAGCGACACGCCTATGCGCACGCCCGTAAACGAGCCGGGCCCGTTCGATACCGCGAAAAGCCCTACGTCATCTATCGTGAGATTCGCGTTTTTTAGCGCCTGGTCGACAAGCGTCAAAAGCGTCTGCGAATGCGTAAGCGCTGTATTTAAAAATACGTGGCTTAAAGGCTTTTCATCGTCGCACACGGCGGCTGCGGCCGCCTTCGCCGTCGAATCTACCGAAAGGATTATCATAACGGAGCACCTCCCGCGCGCGTAATAATTATGCGGCGCGCGCGTTCGTCGCCGTCGGTAAGCGTAATCGTGACGTCGTAGCGGTCGTCGGGGAGAAAGTCTTTTATATACTCGCTCCACTCAATCGCGCACACGCCGTCGCCGCCCGCGTATTCGAAATAGCCGACGTCGCTCAGCGCGTCCTCGTCGGCGTCCTCAAGGCGGTACATGTCGAAGTGATAAAGAGTCGTGTCGCCCTCATACTCGTTTAATATAACGAACGTGGGGCTCGTCACGTGCTCACTCACGCCCAGCGCGCGCGCGATGCCGCGCACGAACGCCGTTTTGCCCGCGCCAAGGTCGCCGAAAAGCGCCACGACGTCGCCCGCCTTTAAGCGCTTCGCAAATTCGGCCGCGATATATTCGGTTTGTTTTTGTGAGTTAGAAAAGTATTCCATAATCCCTTAAAACAGTCCCGATATCTCCATGTTTTCGTCTATGTCTATATTCTCCGCCGCCGGAAGCTTCGGAAGGCCAGGCATCGTCATGATATCTCCCGTGAGCACAACGATAAAGCCAGCGCCCGTTTTGGGCACGATCTCCTTTACGGTTATCGCAAAGCCCTCGGGGCGGCCGAGCTTTTCGGGGTCGTCCGAAAGCGAATACTGCGTCTTCGCCATACACACGGGCAGCGTATCAAGCCCGCGCCTCTTTATCTCCGAAAGCATCCTCTGCGCGCCCGTCGAAAAGACTACCTCGGACGCGCCGTATATATTTTTGGCTATTTTCTCTATTTTTACTTTCGTCGTATCTTCTTCGTCGTAGGTATGCGAAAAATCCGACGGCTTTTCGCATAAGTCGACTACCGCGCGCGCAAGCTCCTCGGAGCCCGCGCCGCCCTTTTCGAAGGCGCGCGAGATCACCATAGGCACGCCCTCGCTCTCGCAAAGGGCTCTTATCTGCGCCGTTTCGTCCTCGGTATCCTTATGAAAATGATTTAGCACCACGACGGTATTTACGCCGAACGATTTTAGGTTCCTTATATGGGCAAGAAGGTTCTTAAGCCCTTCCTTGACCGCCTTTACGTTTTCAAAGCCCAGATCAGCCTTTTTAACGCCGCCGTTGTATTTGAGCGCGCGCACCGTTGCAACAAGCACGACGCAGTCGGGCGTTTTGCCTATCTTAGGGCAGACGATATTTAAAAACTTCTCCGCGCCCAGATCCGCGCCGAATCCCGCCTCGGTCACCGTATAATCGGCAAGCGAAAGCGCAAGCTTTGTCGCAATCAGCGAATTGCAGCCGTGCGCGATATTCGCGAACGGGCCTCCATGGATGAGGCACGGCGTATTTTCAAGCGTCTGCACTAAATTGGGAAGCACCGCGTCCTTCATAAGCGCCGCCATCGCGCCGTGAACTTTGAGCTCGCGGCATTTTACGGGCTCTCCGTCGTACGTATAGCCCACCGTGATATCGCCGAAGCGCTCCTTTAAGTCTGATATGTCGGACGCAAGACAGAGCACTGCCATTATCTCGCTTGCCACGGTTATCATAAATCTGTCCTCGCGCGGCATTCCGTTGGGCTTTCCGCCGAGACCGACAACGACCGAACGCAGAACACGGTCGTTCATGTCCATAACGCGGCCGAAGACCACCCTGCGCGGGTCAAGCCTGAGCGCGTTGCCCTGCTGGATATGGTTGTCTATAACGGCGCACAAAAGGTTGTTTGCGGCGGTAACGGCGTGCATATCGCCCGTGAAGTGTAAGTTTATATCCTCCATCGGAACGACCTGCGCGTATCCTCCGCCCGCAGCGCCGCCCTTCATGCCGAACACGGGGCCGAGCGACGGCTCGCGAAGCGTTATAATCGCGTTCTTGCCGATGCGCGCAAGCGCCTCGCCGAGGCCCACGCTCATCGTCGTCTTTCCCTCGCCCGCGGGGGTGGGATTTATCGCCGTAACGAGAATAAGGCGTCCGAACGGCTTCTTGCCCTCGCGCTTTATCGCCGCGGCCGAAATTTTTGCTTTATATTTTCCGTAAAGCTCCAGATCGTCCCCCGTAAGACCAAGCTTCTTTCCTACATCCGCGATCGGGAGCATTTTCGCGTTTTTTGCTATATCTATATCGCTCTGCAAAACAAATGCTCCTTTAATAATTTTCTTCTGATTTTTTATTTTATCATATGTAAACAATCATTTCAAGGAAAAACGCTCTATTTTGTTAAAAAGAAAACATGCGGCAGGGGTTTTTTCCGTGCCGCACGCCTTTTTTCTGCTTTAATACTACTTTTTTGCCTCGCCCTTGTAAAAATAGAGCTCCTCGGGCTTTGCGCTGATGACGTTCTTGTCATACTCAAGCCAATCCTCGCGCTTTACCTCTCCGAAGGTAACATAGCAGTACTCCTTCGGTACGGGCGCAGCCTCAACGAGAGCGTTAAGAAGCGCCTCTGCTATCTTTTTCTTGTTGGCCTCGTCTCTTCCGGGTATCGAATCGATGTGGATATGCGGCATATTGTTTTCCTCCTTCAAATTATTTTATATAAAACAAAAAATCATGCTTTTTTAAATATAATACCATACCTTCGCGCCGTTTGAAATACATTTTTGAAAAATTGCGAAATAATCGGCGCCCTACTTAGTCAGGGGCTCGGCTATTATGGTCTTCTGGCGCACGTAATAGACCATGCCGGGCTTTTTGCCCGCCGCGCGCTTTACGTTCTTTACCTGAGTATAATCCACTTCCACCTTGGGCGACTTCGACGCGGCGCAGTTTAGGGCCGCGGCGCGCGCGGCGTACATAAGCGTTTCGTCGTCGACGTCGTAATAAGGCGCGCAGATTATGACGTGGGCGCCGGGGATGTTTTTCGCGTGAAGCCACACGTATTCGGGACGCGCCCACTCGAGCGTGAGATAATCGTTTTGAAGATTGTTCTTCCCGCACAGTATGCGCACGCCTTTTGGCGACGTATATTCAAGAAACGAGAATGACTGCTTTTTCGGGATTTTTTTCTTATTCTTCCCCTTCGCCTTCGCGCCGTCCGATTTGTTCTGATAATAGCCTCCCTCGGTAAGCTCCTCCTTTATCTGAGAAAGCGCGGCGGCGCCGTCTGCGCGGGAGAGCGATTCGAGCACCGTCTCAAGATACAAAAGCTCGGCGCGCGTTTTCTCTGTCTGCTCGCAAAGATAGCTTTCGGCAGACTTTTTTCTTCTGTACGCCTTATAATACTTCTGCGCGTTCTGAGACGGTGTGAGGCGCGTGTCAAGCGGTATCGTAATCTTCGGCGCGCCCTCCTTGAAATAATTCTCGGCTGTAAGCTCGTCGTCGCCCTTTTCCATCCGGTAGACGTTCGCGGTTATAAGGTCGCCGTAAAGCTTTAAGCTCTCGCGGTCGCGCGCGTCTGAAAGCTCCGAAAGCTGAAGATTCAGCTTTTTCGAGGCGCGCTCGATATTGTTTGAAACGAGCCTGTGAAGCTCCGCCGTGCGGCGCGCGTGAATGTCGGCCTCGTCGCGCGCGGCGTAAAACTCGTCGAGCAGCGCGCAGAACGAATCAAAGCGGCGCGCCTCGAAGCGCGCGCCGTACTGCGTTATCGCCGTATACGAAAAATACGCGGGCTTATGCGTCTCCCTGTCCGAAAGCATGAACGGCTCCGCCCCGCCGTGCGCGGCGCTGTAAAAAGCTTCGTGCGCCGCATCCGAAAGCCTCAAAAGCCTTTCGTCGTCCGCTTCGCAAAGCTTGACCCCGAGCATATCGGCGCGGTACGCTATCTCGCGCGACACTATCGGTGAAAGGCCCGAAAAGCAGTCAAGCAGCGCCTTTTCCGCCGCCAGATTTGAAAAAGCATCACAAAAAAGCGCGCGTTTTATCTCATCCGCGGAGAGGTCGAGCGCCAAAATCTTGTTCTGAGGCGGCGGCGCCTCGTATTTAAGCTTCGGCAGCACGAGACGCTGCGAGCTCGTCGTAAGGTCGACGCGCTTCATCGAGTCGATTATTATACCCTTCTCGTCGACGAAAATAACGTTTGAAAAGCGCCCCATTATCTCAACTATGAGGCTTTTTTGCACCTTATAGCCAAGCTCATCGTAGGCCTCGAAGCGTATCTTTACGGCGCGTTCCACGCCGTCTTGCACAACGTCCGAGATGCGCGCGCCGCCAAGATGCTTGCGAAGCAGCATACAGAACATCGGCGCGGCAATCGGATTTTCGCGCGAGGCCTTCGTAAAATGAACGCGTGCGCTGTTCGGATTGGAGCAGATGAGAAGCCTCCCGGAGCCCTCCTTCGTATGAAGCGATATAATAAGCTCGTCGCGCTGCGGCTGGTTTATTCGCTCCACCCTCGCGCCCGCGCATCTATTTTTAAGTTCGGCGCAAAGTCCGTAAAGAAAAATACCGTCAAGTGACATGTTTATCCCCGATCAAAGAATGATTTTAAAACTTCTTCTTATAACACTTATCAAACGAGCTGTCGAGCGGATTATTGAAACCGCGGTCGCCAAAGTCGTTTTTACTCGGGAGCGACTGCAACGCGGAGCCGTGCGTCGTTATCATCACCGCACCGCCAAGATTTTGAACGCGAAGTATCAGGCCGCAATACTCATTGTTGATATAAAGCTGCTTATTTCGGAGTTCGTTAAGCTTTTCCATCTTAATCACCTCGGATTATTTATCCGCGCGTAAGCATGGCTGCCGCCTGCGAGCGCGTTATATCGCTCTTCGGCAGAAATTCGCCCTTGTCCGTGCCTGTTATTATCCCGCTTTCGGTCGCCCATAAGACGGCCTCGCGCGCGTAATCGGAAACGTTTCGCTTATCGGTAAACGAAAGCGCCTCAAAGTCCCCGTCCGCGCTCTCCCCCGACAGTCGGTAAAGCATTACGCAGAAATCCTCGCGCGTTATATGCTCGGCGGGATGAAAGCTGCCGTCCGCGTAGCCCTTTACAACGCCGTTTTCATAAGCCCACGAAATCGGGTCGCTGTACCACGCGTTTGTCTGGACGTCGTTAAACGAGACGGCTCCGCGCGGGATGCTCTGCCCGCCCGCCTTTCTCTGAAGCACCGCAGCCGTCATGGCGCGCGTGAGAGGCTCGTCCGGTGAAAAGGCGTCGACGCGCACGCCGTTCATATAGCCGTGGCTCACTGCCTCCGATACGGCGGAATAATACCACGCGTCCGTGTTTATATCGGTAAATCCGAGCGTTTTGTCGTTCATCATCTCAACGCAGTACGAAAGCGCGGCTTCGGCGTTGATTATGCCGTAACCGTATGCGAAATCATATGCCTGTCCTGTCGGTTTCGTCGCCGTTTTTATGAGTATCCTTCGCACCTGAGCGGGCGTAAGATACGGATTTGTGTGAAAAAGATCGGCCGCAAGCGCCGAAACGTAGGCCGTGGAATACGACGTGCCGCTGACGCGCACAAACTCGCCGCCGCCCTGCACCGCCGCCGCGATAATGTCAACGCCGTTCGCGGTTATCATCACACTTTCGTTGCGCTGCGAAAATGACGCGACGACGCCCTCGCCGTCGACCGCGCCGACGCCTATTACAGTATCGTAGGCCGCCGGATAATAAAGGGCGCTCGGTACGTTTTCATTGGCGTTGCCCACGGCCGACACCACAACGACGCCGCGGCTCTCGGCGTAATCGAGCGCGGCCTTTAAATATTTATTGTCGCCGGCGATGCCCGCGCTTATGTTTATAACGCGGCAGCCGTAAACGTCGACGGCCTCGTAAATCGCCGTGCACATGAGCGGTATCATGCCGCTCTCAAGCATTTCGGGAGTATCGCTGAAATATACGAGCGGCACGAGCACCGCATATTCGCTTGCCGAGGGCACGCCCGCCGTGCGCCCCGACGCGCCTATTATAATACTCGCTATATACGTCCCGTGTCCCACAAGGTCGTGCGTGTCGCCGTTTTTAAGGACGTAGTTTCTGCCCTCTAAAATCCTGCCCGAATCCATGAGGCCGAGCTCGTTTGATATTCCCGTATCTATAAGCGCGATCCTCACCTGATCGCCCGCCGTTTCCTGCGCAAAAAGCGAAACCTCGCTCCCGCCTTGCTGCGGCGTTTCATCCGAAGCTTCCGCAAAGCCCGCAGCACAGATAATTATCGCAAAGATAAGCGCGAACGCGCTTACGCGAAGTAATCTCGTCATCGTAGTGTTCCTCTTGAATCTCCTGTGTTACTACCTATTTAATTATAATTCATAGCGCGACGCGTGTCAACAAATCTATTTAGCACTCGACGCGTTAGAGTGCTGATAATTTACATTGCGTTCATAAATTATAGCGCGATTTGAAACAATTATGACCTACAATCTAACCATAAAAGATATTTCTTCTGACAAAGGAGGATGCACCATGAATGCACAGAAATTTACTCAAAGATCACTCAAGGCCATACAGGACGCGCAGAGCGTCGTACTGGAGTACCAGAACAACCAGATGGACGAGGAGCATCTTTTATATGCCCTCGTTTCGCAGAACGACGGCCTTATAAGGGAGCTTCTTATAAAGATGGGCGTAAGTGCCGACGCGTTAAAGCGCGACACGCTTCGCGAAATTGAAAAGCTGCCGCGCGTTACGGGCCCCGGACGCGCAGCCGATAAGTTCTACATTTCGGCCGACCTCGACACGCTCTTTGTAGCCGCTGAGAAGCTGGCCGAAAACATGCAGGACGAATACGTATCGGTCGAGCATCTTTTTTTGTGCCTGCTTGAAAAGCCGAACGCCACGGTTAATGCACTGTTTTCGCGGCACAACGTAAAGAAGGATGCCTTCTTAAAGGAGCTTCAGAGCGTGCGCGGCAATGCGCGCGTAACGAGCGACACCCCCGAGGAGAGCTACGACGCGCTCAAGAAATACGGCGAAGACCTCGTCGAGCGCGCGCGCAATCAGAAGCTCGACCCCGTTATCGGGCGCGATGAGGAGATACGAAACGTTATACGCATACTTTCGCGCAAATCGAAAAACAACCCCGTGCTCATCGGCGAACCGGGCGTCGGCAAGACGGCCATTGCCGAGGGGCTTGCGCAGCGCATCGTGCGCGGCGACGTGCCGCAGTCGCTTCGCGACAAGACGATATTCTCGCTCGACATGGGCTCGCTCATCGCGGGCGCGAAGTTCCGCGGCGAGTTTGAGGAGCGTTTAAAGGCCGTTTTAAACGAGGTAAAGAAAAGCGACGGTCAGATAATCCTGTTCATCGACGAGCTTCACACGATCGTCGGCGCGGGCGCGACCGAGGGCGCGATGGACGCGGGCAATCTTTTAAAGCCGATGCTTGCGCGCGGCGAGCTTCACTGCATAGGCGCGACGACGCTCAACGAATACAGAAAGTATATAGAAAAGGATGCCGCGCTCGAACGCCGCTTCCAGCCCGTTTTGGTTGACGAGCCGAGCGTTGAGGATACCATAGCAATACTTCGCGGACTCAAGGAGCGTTACGAGGTATACCACGGCGTAAAAATACAGGACCAGGCGATAATCGCCGCCGCCACGCTTTCAAACCGCTACATCACCGACAGATTCCTGCCCGACAAGGCCATCGACCTTATAGACGAGGCTTGCGCGATGATACGCACGGAGATAGACTCCATGCCCACGGAGCTTGACGTGATACAAAGAAAGATAATCCAGCACGAGATCGAGGAAGCCGCCCTCAAAAAAGAGGACGACCGCATCTCAAAGGAGCATCTTGCCGAAATACAGAAGGAGCTCTCCGAAATGCGCGCCGAGTTCGACGCGATGAAGGCAAAATGGGAGAACGAAAAGACCTCGATAGGCAAGGTGCAGAAGCTGCGCGAGGAGATCGAGCGCGTGAACTCCGAGATAGAGATGGCGCAGAACGATTACGACCTCGACCGCGCCGCACAGCTCAAATACGGCGAGCTGCCGAAGCTTCAAAAAGAGCTTGCCGAGGCCGAATCCGGCGGCGAAGGCGCGGAAAAGCACACCACGCTGCTTCGCGACAAGGTCACCGAGGAGGAGATAGCAAAGATAATCGAGCGCTGGACCGGCATCCCCGTATCGCGGCTCGTCGAAAGCGAGCGCGACAAGCTCTTAAACCTCGAGGAAACGCTCCACAAGCGCGTTGTAGGTCAGGACGAGGCAGTCCGCATCGTAAGCGAGGCCATAATCCGTTCGCG
This sequence comes from Clostridia bacterium, assembly GCA_017513095.1. Taxonomy (GTDB): domain Bacteria; phylum Bacillota; class Clostridia; order Oscillospirales; family RGIG577; genus RGIG577. The sequence continues at coordinate 14,188 of JAFWDJ010000010.1, forward strand.
CGCGGGCATTCAGGACCCGAACCGTCCGATAGGCTCGTTCCTCTTCTTAGGCCCCACGGGCGTGGGCAAGACGGAGCTTGCGAAGGCGCTTGCGCAGAATCTTTTCGACGACGAAAAGAACATCGTGCGCATCGATATGTCGGAATATATGGAGAAGTTCTCCGTATCGCGCCTCATCGGAGCGCCTCCCGGATACGTGGGCTACGAGGAGGGCGGCCAGCTTACCGAGGCCGTTCGCCGCAAGCCGTACAGCGTCGTGCTCTTCGACGAGATCGAAAAGGCGCACCCCGACGTATTCAATATACTGCTTCAGGTGCTCGACGACGGCCGTATAACCGACTCGCAGGGCCGCACGGTCGACTTTAAGAATACGATAATCATACTCACCTCGAACTTAGGCTCCACGTATATCCTCGAGGGCATAACGCCCGACGGCGAGATATCCGAGAGCGCGTCCGCGAAGGTATCGGAGCTTCTTAAGCACACGTTCCGTCCGGAGTTTTTGAACCGTATCGACGAGACCGTATTCTATAAGCCGCTCACGCGCGACAACATCGTAAAGATAGTCGACCTGCAGCTTGCCGACGTAAACCGCCGTCTTGCCGACAAGGAGCTTGTATGCGTGCTTACCGACCGCGCGAAGGAGCACGTCGTAAACGAGAGCTACGACCCGTCCTACGGCGCGCGCCCGCTTAAGAGATACATCCAGCGTCACATCGAGACGCTTCTCGGACGCACGATATTAAAGGACGACGTCGCCCCCGGCACGACGCTCACCGTGGACGTCGAAAACGGCGAATTTGTAGTAAAATAAATCACTGTTTAATGATTACAAAAAACTTCCAGTTTCTCACTGGAAGTTTTTTTGTTGACAACAGCTTTATTATATACTATAATTCCTATTAAACATATCTGTTTACAAGTTTTAGGGGGGGTAATTATGGCATTTTCAAAAGAAGAGCTCTCGCGCTATTCGCGCCACTTCGTTCTGCCCGAGATAGGCGTAATTGGGCAGAAAAAGCTTCTTTCCTCAAGTGTGCTCGTCATCGGCGCGGGGGCGCTCGGCTCCGCTTCCCTCATGTATCTTGCGGCGGCGGGCGTGGGAATGATAGGCGTAGCCGATTTTGACCGCGTGGAGCTTTCAAATCTTCAGCGTCAGATAATCCATAACACCAAGAGCGTGGGCGAATATAAAACTGAGTCGGCCAAAAGGGCACTTAACGCGATAAATCCCGGCGTCGAGGTGGTAAGGGTGAACCAAAGGCTCGACGCGGACAATATCATTCCAATCATCGCAGACTATGATTTCATACTTGACTGCACCGACAGATTTTCAACGAAATTTCTCATAAACGACGCCTGCGTCATCGCAAAAAAGCCCTTCTCCCACGCAGGCGTAATAAAATTCGGGGGGCAGAGCATAACTTATGTACCCGGCGAGGGGCCATGTCTTCGCTGCATCTTAGGCGCTCCGCCGAAGGACGAAGGACTCACATGCTCCACCGCCGGAGTGCTCGGTGCCGCAACCGGACTCATGGGCTGTGTGCAGGCTTCGGAAGCCGTAAAGTACATAACGGGCGCGGGCGGTCTTCTTCTGGGCAAAGTATTCTCCTTCGACCTGCTCACGCCGAAATTCAGGGTATACGACGGATTTGAGCACTCCGATGAATGCAGGGTATGCAACGGCGCGGAAGCGTCGTTCCTTACGGGCAACCGCGCCGAATACGAAGACGACTGCGAGGGTTAAGGAGGCTCACTATGGAAAGCGAAGTAGATATCTGTGAATTTGTGGAGAACCGTCCCCCCGACGCGATACTTCTCGATGTGCGTGAAAAGATAACCTTCTCCCACGGCAACATTCCCGGCTCCGTGAACATTCCCCTCGACGAACTGTCCGAGCTTTACTCACTTCCGAAGGACAAAAAGATATACGTCTACTGTCAGGCTGATATTTTCAGCAAGGAGGTAGTTTATCTTCTCAGGGATGAGGGGTACGAGGCGTACAATCTCTCCGGCGGGTACAGAAAGTATCTCCTTGAATACCTCCTTTCAAAAAAGACGCTGTAATATTAAAGCTGCAGACCCGTGGGGTCTGCAGCTCTTTGCGGGGCGTTCACTTTTCGCCCTTTAGCTCATCGCGCACTTCCATGAGTATCTTTCCAAGCTCGTTTCTGCCCTCTCCCTTAACGGTGCCCCAGAATCTGTCGCCATGATTATTGCCTTCCTCAAGGTATGCGTCATCTGTATCCAAAAGCAGCTTGGTCAGATCTGTTTGAAAGCTTCTGTTCCTGGTGAATTTATCACGCACCAGGGTGCGCATTACGTCGATCTTTATCTCTTCCCAATCGGGACGAAGCTTGAGCTTCCTGCCACAGGCTTTTGCTTCTTTGGGCGTAGGACATACCTGAAACGTTATTCTTTTCTGCATATCCAATGTTTTGGCTGCCTGAAAAGCATGCTCTACAGAAGGAAATATCATGCCTTCATATTCCACTAAGCAGGGATAAAAATTTGATAAAAACGCATTTTTTCCTCTGAAACTCTTTATTGCTTTAGCCATCTTTCATACACTCCTTTGTTTTTTTCTATTGTAATAATACCGCGGCGCATGTACCAAAATCGGTACATCCGCGCTTTACCGCGGACAAATATTTAAGGGAGACCGCTTCATTGCGAAGAGTCTCCCTGTTTAGGCTTGCTTTTTAAATCTTGCGCCTTACTTCCCCGACGTTTCGACGGCTATTTTCAGCGCCGCCTCGCGCGTCATGGACGCAAGCGGCGCGAACGTGTTGTTCCCGACGCCGTTTATTACGCCCTCTCCGACGAAGAAGTAGATGTAATTCTTCGCCCACGCGCCTATCTGCGCGTCGTCCGAGAAGGGCGGAACGCCGGCGCTCTCAAGCTCCGCGCCCGACTTAACCGAACCCGTCCTGCAAAGCTCGTACACGCGGCCGAGCATTGTAGCCGCCTGCTCGCGCGTGAGCGTGCCCTGCGGCGCGAAAAGACCGGCGCCCATGCCGTTTACAACGCCTAAGGCGTATGCCTTCAATACGTTCTCGTCGTTCGTATCGGTAAACGGATTTTCACCCGACGCCGCGGGCGCCGCCTTGCCCGAAAGCTTCTCGTAAAGCTTTACCGACACCGCGGCAAACTCCGCTCTCGTTATATTCTCGGTAAGGTCGGCGTTTAAAAGCACGTCGGGCATAAGGCCGCCGTCGTAGGCGCGTTTCATGTAATCCTTCGCCCAGTCGCTGCAGTTCTCCCACGGTGCAAGGTCCTTCGGCACGGCCGAGGCCTCATACATCGCCGCCACGTCCGCCGCGTGGGATTTGAGTATATCGGCATAGGTGTGATCGAAGCTGTGCTGCTTTGACCACGCGGCGGTGTCCTCGATCATGAAATACTGATAATCGAGCTTGCCGCTTCTTACATAGTTCGCGTGATCCATCCTCACGTCGAACCAGTAATACTTGCCGTCAACGAGGACGTAGTTCCACTTGTGCTCGACCTTTGAGCCGTCGCCGTTTATAAACTCGCCGTCGATTAAGCGGCAGTCGAAGCCGAGATGCCCCAAAAGCACCGCGAACAGCGCCGAAAAGTGCGCGCAGTTGCCCGTGCGCGTAAGCATCATATCATATGCGAAGCTCGCAATATATCCGCGCGAGTCATAAGAAAGGAATATCGAGCCGTCGTTCGCCCGTGGCATGTATTCGTCCTCAAGGTCCTTTCTTAAAACTATCTCGCCGCGGTCAAGCTTTTTAAGCATCGCGTTATAGTACGTCTGTACAGCGGGCTCTATCGCGTCCTCGTCAAAGTAATACGTGCCGTCCCAGCCGTCGCGCCTGCAGTTTTTAAGTATCCAGTCGTGCACCGCGCGTATCTGCTCGGTGGGCGTCTTTCCCTCGGTAGGTATCTCCTTTAGAATTTCATCCGCCATATAGTCGATATCGGCGTAGCCAATGTAGATGGGTATGCTGCCGTAGGCGGCCGTTTTTGCCGTCGCGCTCATCGGAAGCAGCAAAAGAAGCATTACTGCCGCAAGCGCAATCGAAATTATCTTCCTCGTCATAAATATCCCCCCGTTTTAAATATACCGTTCGCACGCTGTGTGCGTTTCGCTCTTTTTAACGTACAGGTCCCCGAAGCTTGCGATAAGTTCGGCAAGAGGCGGTATCGCCACGTCCTCCGTCTGAAAATGGCCTGCCGCTATGACGGACATTCCGGCCTCCTTCGCATCGAGCATCTCATGATACTTCGCGTCGCCCGTTACGAAAACGTCGGCTCCCGCCGCCTGCGCCTCGGGTATTAAAAACGCGCACGAGCCGCCGCCCACGGCGACCGTTCTTATCCTGTCGCAGCTTTTAACGAATCTTACGCGCTCGCACGAAAGGCGCTCCTTTACAAGGCGCGCAAAGTCGAGAAAATCCGTCTCGTCTGTCTCTCCTATCTTGCCGTATCCGAATACCTCCTTCGGATAGTCGATATCGTAAAGGTCGAACGCCGGCTCCTCATACGGATGCGCGGCACGCATGGCGGATACTATTTCGCCCGCCTTCACCTTCGGGAGTATCACCTCAAGCTTTACCTCATGAACGCTCTCGCGCTTTTCAGCCTCTCCTATATACGGATGCGCATCCGTCGACGGCGTAAACGTCCCCGTGCCCTCCGACGAAAACGAGCATTCGCCGTATTCGCCCAAACGTCCCGCGCCGTGCGAAAAGAGCGCTTCGGCCACGCGCTCTTTATCCTCCGCGGGCACGAATACGCAAAGCTTCATGTACGTTTCGACACGCGACTCGCCGAACACGCGCACGTTCTTAAGCCCCAGCGTTTTCGCAAGCACAGTGCCCACGCCGCACCGCGCCGAGTCGTAATTTGTGTGCATGGATATGACGGCGACGTCGTTCTTTATAAGCTCGGTTATGACCCTCGAAAGCGGGTCCCTGTCCGTAATGCTCTTAATCGGTGAAAATATAAGCGGATGGTGCGACACTATAAGGTCAAACTTACCCTTTACCGCCTCGCGCGCGACGTCCGCGGTCACGTCAAGCGTGACGAGCACGCGGCCGACCTCTTTATTCGTATCGCCCAAAAGAAATCCCGAGTTGTCCCAATCCTCCTTAATGCGTATGGGCATGTGCTCACAAAGTCTGTCGTAAATCTCACGGGCTTTCACTTTGAATCTCCTCCCTAAGCTTTTTCATAGCGTCAATAAGCTCTTCTGTCTCCCGCGCGCGCTCGGTCTGACCCGAACGAAGAAGGCCCGCGCGTATCTTCTCATGCTCGCGTATCCTTCTTGCAAGAAGCTCCGAAAGAAGCGCGTCGCGCTCCTCAACGAGGCGCTTTCCGATGTAGTAATACACCTCGGGGCAGTGTAAATGTACGCCCGTAAGGCGCACCCTCATCGCCGTATAAATATGCCCCGCGTCCCTTGAGAGACGCTCCTCTTCAATCGAGAAGCCGTTTTCGCAAAGATACCGCCTTAAATCCTCCACCGAGGACTGCGGCTGAAGTATGAACGTCTGTTCGTTCGTTATGCGCGCTTTGTATTCATCTATAATCTTCGCTATCGTCTCGCCGCCCATTCCGGCGATTATAAAAACCTTCACGCCCTCGCCGATAACGCCCGTAAGCCCGGGCGCAAGCACGGTGCGAACGCCTTCTTCGCATCCGAAGCGGGCGATGTTCGCGCGCGCGGCCGCAAGCGGGCCTTCTCTTATGTCGCTTGCAAACACACGCGCGGCCTTTCCCGAAATATATAAATTTACGGCAAGCTGCGCATGGTCGCAGCCTATATCGGCGGCCGCGGCGGACTTCGGCGTCATATCGAAGACCGTCTTAAGCCGTTCGCTCAACTTTGGCGCCTTTTTCATAAACACCCCTCAAATTATGAAAAAAGCTACCGACGTTCGGTAGCTTTGAAATCAGGATCTATAGGCTTAAAGCTCGGATAAATACTGATTAAGGTTTTCGATAAGCTCGTCGGCGTCGGTGCCGTGAACCATGCAGGCCTGCTCTATCGTCTCTCTGCGCGACATCGGGCAGCCCAGGCAGTGCATGCCGATATCGAGAAAGAACTTTGCGGTGCCCTTATCCATCGCTAAAACCTGTTCAATGGTGTTCTTCTTCGTAACCGTGTATTCCATCGGTGTTTGCCTCCTAATTTAGAATTTTTATTGATAATATAATATACCCGTTTTATAAAATTTGCAAGCGGTTTTAATTGCGAATTTTGTTTTTAACGCAAAAAAAGAGCGGCTTAATTTCTTAAGACGCCCCTTTAATAGCCGACTGCTTTTTCTAATAAGACTTATGCGTTCTCAGCCGCAGCAGCATCCTTCTGCTTCTGGAAGCATTCGCTGCAATAGATAGGTCTGTCGTTTCTCGGTTTGAACGGAACTCTTGCCTCTTTTCCGCATGCCGCGCATATTGCAGTGTGATATTCCTTGGGGGGCTTATCTGCGTTCTTGCGGTTCTGACGGCAGGTTCTGCATCTCTGCGGTTCGTTCATAAACCCTTTCTCTGCGTAAAATTCCTGTTCGCCTGCAGTGAATACAAACTCTTCGCCGCATTCTTTGCATACCAGTGTCTTGTCAGTGTACATTAGTTTTACCTCGCTTTAAAAATATGTTTATAAGATAACCCCGACCGGACTTCAACCGGCACCTCTGAAAACCAGTGCTCTCTTTTAAGCTACCAGGGTAAATATTTAAAGTCAAACTCAAATAAGGCTTATGCCTCAAGCCTGTCTTCGACCCTTTGTATAATGATTACGCAGTTTTCGTTTTACTCTGAAAACGGCGTTGGCAACTGATTTTTCGGTTTTGCCGATCGCTTCCGAGATCTCCTCATAGGACATTCCCCGAAGATAGCAGATCAGGACATTTTTTTCAAGCGGAGTAAGTAGATCCTCAAGATCATGCATGGTAATGCGCTCGTCCTCGCGTCTTATGACAAGACTTTCGGGATCGACCGTCCATCCATACGCAAAAGCCTGTAAAAGCCCGTCCGTGTGCTCGTCCCAAGCCATGTCGGGACCCACCGAAACATAGAAATTAAGCGGACTGTGCTTCTTTCGCGAAGCGGACTTCACGGCCGAAGCTATCCTGTTGTTTACACACGTATTTGCAAACTTTAAAAAACTTTTTCCCTTTTCGCTGTCATAATTCATGACAGCCATAAAAAGACCTATCATTCCCTCTTGTATTACATCGTCGCGCTCCCCGCCCGCGAAATAATACGCACGCGAAACGGCGCGAACCATGCCGGACAACTCAATCAGCACCTTCTCAAGCGATTTTTCATCGCCGGACTGCGCCTTTTCGGCAAGCGCCGCAAGCTCGTCGTCTGAAAGCCGCAAAGCCTTCAAAGCGGTCTTGTCTTTCACTGCCTCACCACCGACATAATGTATTATAGTGATTATATTATCTTTTTTATATGTTGTCAAGTAAATTAAATTTTAAAATTATATTACGAATATTTTTGTTGAAAGCGACAATCATATATGATTTTTTTAAAAAATCGTTTCTATTATCATCATTTTTGTTAATTTCTCCTATTCAAGCGCCCGAAAATGTGATAAAATAATAAAAAAACGAAAAAAGAAATCATTGGGAGGAAAAGAATATGGATAAAATTTATATCGAAAATCCTTTTTCGGCGGGCAAGTTCGAGCTTTCGGGCGGCGACAATTTAAAGGAGGCGGCTGCTGATTTTAAAAGCATGCTCGACGCCGCGGAAGAAAAAATGGAGAGCTCCATAAATACCACCGTGGAGTTTCTGGCATGGGACGAGATAGACCGCGCCGTATTGAAGATGATAAATGTATACCACGTGGACGTAAAAGAAGTATATTGAGAACGCTTTAAGACTGCGGCATAAATTCGTTGTCAGGATTTTTTCAAGCAAAGTTGAAAATTATCTTGACAACGGGTTTTTTATTTTATATAATAGCTAATGTTCTCAAATAAACGCTGTCTTAGCTCAGAAGGTAGAGCACATCCTTGGTAAGGATGAGGTCGGCAGTTCGACTCTGCTAGACAGCTCCAATCAATGCGATGTATGCGGGATTTATGTCCCGCATATATGCTACCGTGGCTCAGCAGGTAGAGCAGCTCACTCGTAATGAGCAGGTCGTCCGTTCGAATCGGATCGGTAGCTCCAAAGCGGAAGTTCGTTTTACGAACTTCCGCTTTTTCGCGGCTTTGACTTAAATATAACCAAAAATAAGATTTTTTCGCCGTTTTTTATTATTACATTTGACATATTTTCAAAATGTGATATTATAATATTTGAAATAATTTTATATGATAGTATTCATACTGTCACATGGGTTTTTCGGAAAGTGAGTTATTATGCCTAAACAGAAGAAATACGATACGAATACATTATACTTCAGAAAACAGGTCAGAGATAAAATAAAAAAGATACCCGAGTATCCCGTAACGTACGTAAGCGCGCCTTCGGGATTCGGCAAGACGGTAGCGCTTAAGGACTTTTTCGACAAGCTTGCCGCTCCGAGAGTCTTTTTTATAACGGTAAGCGACTATTATCCGCAGGAGGCATGGTCAAAGGTATGCCTTGCCATTCAGAAATTCGACAAGACCTCCGGCGAGCTGCTTTTAAGGATAGGATGTCCCACGGAGGATACCCTGGAGGACGCCATCAAGATAATCGACACCATCTACTGCCCCGATGAGATGTATATAATCATCGACAATTACGAGCTCTTAAATCCCCACATCTCGGGCGACGTCATTTCCGCTTTTGCCGACCATAACGCGGGCGGTCTTCACATCGTTTTGATTTCGAGAAACGAGGACGTTGACTTTGCCGCTTTTAAATCTCAGATACTGTGGATCTCACAGGATGATTTCAGATTCCGCTCCGACGACATAAAGGCATATTTTTCGCGCGTCGGCGCCCGCATAAGCGACGAGGACGCGGAGGCGCTCTGCGATACGACGAAAGGCATGGCGGCGGCCGTGCATCTCAATCTCTTAATACTTATCAAAACTAACGCGATTGCCGATGCGTCCGACATGAACGAGCTTGTGCGCACGGCGCTTTTCGATCCGCTCAGCGACGAGGTAAAGGACAGGCTTATCTTATGCAGCTTCTTTGACTTCTTCACACTTGCGCAGGCAAGCGCTGTGCTCGGTATAAATACGCCCGTCGAGTCTCCCGAGGAGCTTTTCGGTGAAAATACGCTTGTGCGCTTCGACGAAGCGCGCGGCACGGTGCTTTTCCACAACTTCCTTCGCGATATGCTCATAAGAGAGTTCCTAAAGCGCGATGACGACTTCAGGCGCAAGGTCGTAAAGGCCGTGGGTGACTGGTACCGCGAGCATGATGAGCTTATACCGATAGTCAAGCTCTGCATACGCGCGGAGGAGCCCGAAATGGCGCTCTCAGCCATCGCCGAATGCGGCACGCTCATAATCGAGCGCTTCCACGACCCCGTAATAACGAACTTTATAAAGCACGTCGATAAAAAGATTTTAAACGCGAATCCCGAGGCCATGAGCGTTATCGCGATGGCGCATTACTCGCTTAACGAATTCTTCGAGTATTATCGGATGATAGACCGCATAAAGGCGGTGCTCAACTCCGGCACGCTGTCAAAGGAAGTGGCGCATTACGTTTCCGGCATGTATTATATGCTGGAGGCCTTCGCAAGATTCAACCGCATCGACGAAATGGCCGAATATCACGCGCGCGGCTACGTGCTTTTAGGCGACAAAGCAAAGACGATGGTCGGCACCGGCCGTCTCTGGACGGGCGGCGCGATATCCGTGCTTTATATGTTCCACCGTGAGCCGGGTCTTTTAAATCAGACGATAGACGAGCTTGAGCGCATGCTTGAAACGTATTACCGCCTTTCAAACAATCACGGCTACCCCGCCGAGCTCGTTATGCGAGCCGAGGCAATGTTCTTGCGCGGCGAATATGAAAACGCCTACGTTCTCGCAAAGCAGGCGTACGGCCTTGCGGAGTCGCAGGGAATGAAGGAAATAATGCTTGCCGCGGCGTTTTTGCTCTCGCGCACGACGTTCATGCGCGGCGACGGCGAGCAGATGTATAAGATAATTTTGAACCTCGAGGTCGATATCATAGAAAACGCCGTCGACGCGCAGCTCTATCCGTCGATAAAGCTTTGCCAGGCGTGGGCCAACATGCGATACGGCTACTTCGACTCCATCCCCGAATGGATAAAGGAGGGGCGCTACGGAAAGCACTTAAACTTCATCGCGCAGCCTAACGCCGACATCGTACACGGCGCGTGCCTCATCTTCTCGGGACAGCACAGGCGGTATCTCGCAAGCTTCGACAAGATCATGCGGCGCGCCTCCTACTTCCCGACCGTTATGGCGCAGATTTACGCCTACGTTCACGCGGCGATAGCGCACGAAAGGCTGGGACATAAAAAAGAAGCCGAGGAAATGCTGAGCCTCGCGCTCAAAACGGCAATCCCCGACCGCATCTATCTGCCGTTCGTTGAATACGGCGACCGCACGCTTACGATACTTGAGCGCGTCGATCTTTCCGAGGAGCATAAAGAGAAGATACGCGAGCTCGTTTCCTATGGCATCGAATCGTACAAAAAGACCGTCGCCATGCTCAAAAAGCTCGGCGTCGGCCTTACGAAGCGCGAATACGAGGTGGCTTATTTCGCATCCAAGGGCTTAAATAACCGCGAGATAGCGCAGCGTCTGTCGATATCCCAGTCCACGGTTAAGCGCGAGCTTGAGCGCATTTACGAAAAGGGCGGCATCGAGTCGCGCGTACAGCTCCCCGCAATGCTGCTTCGAAACAAGCCCTACGATTACAGGGGCAAGACTTATTAAAAGAGCCTGCCCGTTATAATGAGCCCCGTCACGGAAAAATATTCGCGTATGTGGTATATAATTTTAAGATATAGATACGGCGTTTCGGCGGAAACGCCGTATGCTTTTATTCCGCGAAGCGAAGCAAGGCGGCACGAGCGCCACAGATGGAACTCATTCGTCACAACGGCCGCGCCGCCGTCCGCACAAATCCCCTCCGCCTTGATGAGCGCCTTTGAGAAATCCATGTTCTCTATCGTATTGCGCGAGGCGTCCTCCATGTAAAGACGTCCTTCGTCTATCCCCTTCTTTATAAGCCAATCATGCATTGCCTGAGCCTCGGATACGAACTCGCCCTCGCCGCGGCCGCCCGAAAGCACGGCGACGGCTTCGGGATTATTTAAAAGCAGATCGTACGCCGCGCTAAGGCGAGACACCATGCAAAGCGACGGCGTATATCCGTTTACGCCCGTGCCGAGCACGATGATGCACGAGGCGTTTTCGGCCTCGGGATTCGTTTTTTCGCCGGAGATTATAAAGCCCTCGACTATTATAAAGCTTATAAGCCAGCATACAAGCCCGGCGCGCCCGACGCGAAGTATTATCCGCGCGGAGCGTGAACGCTCAGACCTTACCGCAGCGGCGGCCAGTATTGCCATGCCCGCGCCGAAGCAGAAAAAGAAAAACGCTCCGAAACGCGCGCCCGTAAGGAAGCAGCACGCGCCCGCGCATAATAATGACAGCGCGGAAAGAATAATATACAGAATTTTTTCATGCGTTTTTGCCATTTCGTCCTCCGGTCCTTCGTTTGTCCTTACGACGAATTATAACCGGATTTCGTTCGGCGCAGACAAGCCGCGGCGAAAAATTAACAAATCGTTTACAAAGCGCGCGCCTTAGTTCGGCGGCGCGCTTTCGTTTTCACACGCCCTCTTATATTCCGCGATGAGCGTTTCGGAGATATACTTGCGCGCCTGCGCGTTTATCGGATGCGCGACGTCCTTATACGCGCCGAGGGCATTCTTCTTTGACGGCATGGCGACGAACAGCCTGTCGCCGCCGTCGATTATCTTTATATCGTGCACCGCTATTTCGTCATCGAACGTGACTGACATCACGGCGCGCAGTCTGTTTTCGTTCGTAAGTTTCCTTATCTTTACATCAGTTATCCTCAAAATGGCATACACCCCGATCTTTTTGGCCAAAATTCAAAGTTTTTTCGCATTTGCTGTTTATATTTTCTTTCAGATGCAATATAATATTCGTGGTATATTTTAATTTAAACTTTGAAGGGAGCACCCCGTTTTGACCCACGAACAATTAAAAGACGAACTTGAAGCGCATCTCAAGGATGCGAAGCATATACATTTTATCGGCATCGGCGGCATAAGCATGAGCGCGCTGGCCGAGATACTTATCCTGCGCGGCTATACCGTGACGGGCTCCGACATAAGGGAAAGCCACCTTACGGAGTCGCTGCGCGGCCAGGGCGCAAAGATTTATATAGGCCACGATTCGGCAAACGTATTCGGCTCCGACGTCGTTATATACACGGCCGCCGTTAAGGCGGACAACCCCGAGCGTGCGCAGGCCGCTTCGATGAATATCCCCTCGTATGAGCGCGCCGTACTTTTGGGCGTTATCATGCGCGGATACAAGCATTCCATAGGCGTATCGGGCACCCACGGCAAAACCACAACGACCTCGATGATATCGCAGATACTTATCGCGGAAAACCTCGACCCGACGTGTCTTGTCGGCGGCGTACTCTCCTCCATAGGCGGAAACATAAGGGTAGGCGCGTCGGATTATCTCGTCACCGAGGCGTGCGAATACGTCGACAGCTTTCTTTCCATGTCCCCGAACATTGCCGTCGTTTTGAACGTCGAGGAGGACCACCTCGATTACTTCACGGGCGGCATTGAGCAGATAAAGGCCTCTTTTCGACAGTTCGTAGGCCTCTGCGGGCCCGCGGGACTTGCCGTGGCGTGCGGCGACGACAAAAACGCGCGCGAGGTGGTCTCCGACGCGAAGTGCCGCGTGATCCTCTACGGCATCGACTCTGACGGCCTCGACATTCAGGCTAAAAATATAAAGACGGGCGAAAACCGCTGCCCCGAATTTGACGTATATTACAGAGGCCACTTTTACGCGCACATAAATTTAAGCATACCCGGCACCCACAACATACTAAACACCCTTGCCTGCTGCGGCGTATGTACGGCGCTCGGCATATCGCCCGAGGCGTTCGCCGCGGGCGTTGAGGGCTTCTACGGCACGCGCCGCCGCTTCGAGCGTGTGGGACAGATAAACGGCGCCGACATCATAGACGACTACGCTCACCATCCCACCGAGATACGCGCGACGCTCACGGCGGCGAAGGCGATGAATTACGATAAGATTTACTGCGTATTCCAGCCGCACACCTTCTCGCGCACGATAGCCTTTTTCGACGAATTCATCGACGCGCTGAAGCTGGCGGACATAACCGTTTACGCGGAGATATACCCCGCGCGCGAAAAGAACCTCACGGGCATATCGTCCTACGACCTTGCGATACGCGCCGAGAACGGGCTTTACTTCCAGAGCTTCGAGATGATAGCGCGCTACATCCGCTCCGTTGCAAAGCCGGGCGACCTTATCATTACAATGGGCGCGGGCAGCGTGTACGAGGTATATCAGATGCTTCTCGGTGAAAAGAAGTAGGAATGATTTAAAAAAGGCGGGGTCTCCCGCCTTTTTTTGATTTTCCACCGGCAGAATGCGCCAAAAAAATTTTGTCAAAACACGTCTCTTGTCTTAAATCCGATTGACTTAATAATTTTGCGGTGATATAATCAGTCAGTAAAACATTTATGCTTTTGAGGTAATCGATGCAGGCTCTTTTTAATATGGACGCCGGACTTTGGGAAATATTATCGGTATTTTTCCTTTCGATGATCCCCGTGTTTGAGCTGCGCGGAGCCATTCCACTGGCCGCAGGACTCGGTATGCCGTTTCCGGAAAGCTATATTATCTGCGTGATAGGCAATATGGTACCCGTACCGTTCATAATGCTTTTCGCCCGTGCGATAATCAAATGGCTCAAACGCTTCCCGCAGTTCGATCGCTTCATTTTATGGATTGAACGCAAGGTAGAAAAAAACAAGGCCAGGATCCTTCGGTTCTCGGTCTTCGGGCTTATAGTTTTCGTAATGCTGCCGCTTCCCGGCACGGGAGCGTGGACGGGAGCGCTTGTTGCGACTTTTCTTGATATGCGCCTTCGCACCGCCATACCGAGCATACTTATAGGCGTGCTCATATCGGGCCTTATAATGAGCGGCATATCGTACGGCTTTTTGAGCTTTCTTGATTTTATTAAATAAAAACCGGGGGACATACCCCGTATGAGGAGGAATTTTAAAACATGTCTAAGAAAATGATTTTCACATCGGAATCCGTTACCGAGGGACATCCCGACAAGGTGTGCGATCAGATCGCCGACAGCGTTCTCGACGCCATCATAGAAAAGGACCCCACGGCCCGCGTTGCATGTGAAGTCGCAGTAACCACCGGCCTTGTGCTCGTTATGGGCGAAATAACCACCAACGCGAATATAGATATACCCAAGCTTGCAAGAAGCGTTATTGCCGACATCGGTTACAAGGACAAGCGCTGGGGCTTCGACGCCGACACCTGCGCAGTTATAACCTCCATAGACGAGCAGTCTCCCGATATCGCAATGGGCGTAAACCTCGCAAGCGAGGCCAAGGAAGGCAAGGATACCGACGATCAGGGCGGCGCAGGCGACCAGGGCCTTATGTTCGGCTACGCGTGCGACGAAACGCCCGAGCTTATGCCGCTTCCCATTTCGCTGGCTCACAAGCTTGCAAAGCAGCTCACGAAGGTCAGAAAGGACGGCACCCTTTCGTATCTTGGCCCCGACGGCAAGACTCAGGTCACCGTTGAATACGAAAACGACAAGCCCGTTCGCATAAATACCATCGTCGTATCCTCTCAGCACAGCGCCGACGTTTCTCTTGACAAGATTCGCGCTGACGTTATCAAATACGTTATAGAGCCCATCGTTGACAAGAGCCTTATGGACGCGGATACGAAAATATTTGTAAATCCGACGGGACGCTTCGTTGTCGGCGGCCCCGAGGGCGACTCCGGCGTTACCGGAAGAAAGATTATAGTTGACACCTACGGCGGATACGCGCGTCACGGCGGCGGCGCGTTCTCCGGCAAGGACCCGACGAAGGTTGACAGAAGCGCGGCTTACGCTGCACGCTACATAGCAAAGAACGTCGTTGCGGCAGGTCTTGCTTCGCGCTGCGAGGTGCAGATAGCTTACGCCATCGGCGTTGCGAAGCCCGTATCCGTTCTCGTTGAGACGTTCGGCACCAATAAGATACCCCAGGAGCAGATCGAGGCGCTCGTTGACAAGCATTTCGACCTCCGCCCGACGCAGATAATAAAGACGCTCGATTTAAGAAAGCCGATATACAGAAATCTCGCGGCTTACGGCCATCTCGGAAGAGAAGAGCTCGGACTTAAATTCGAGCAGACCGACAAGGCCGAAATCCTTGCAAAAGAAGCAGGCTTAAAGTAATCGCGTATAGATTTAAAGGCTCCGGAGCATACGCTTCGGAGCTTTTTTGCTTTTTTAGGCAAAGTGTGATAAAATAAATATATTAAACTATTCTCCACCCCTTCGGAGGAAACGCTATGGACAAAACCGAAAAACTGAGCGGTACTGTAAGCGATATATTATATCAGAACGAGGAAAACGGCTACGTCGTGTGCGAGGTGGCCCTGCCCGACAGCGATATCGTCATGGTCGGAACCATGCCCTATCTCATGGTCGGCGAGGGTATAACAGCGGAGGGCGTATACGTAAATCACGCCTCCTACGGAAAGCAGTTCCGCGTCATCTCGTGCGAACGCACGCTGCCTTCCACCGAAAAGGCGATGCGAAGCTTTCTTGCGTCGGGCGCGATAAAGGGCATCGGCGAGGTGCTGGCGGGACGCATCGTGGACGAGTTCGGCGAGGCCACGTTCGATATAATAGCCGACTCCCCCGTCTTGCTTGCGTCCATTCAGGGCATAACGAAGAAAAAGGCCGAGGAGATAGGCAAAATTTTCAACTACCGCATGGGCATAAAGCGCGTCATCGAGGAGTTTACGAAGCTGGGGCTTACGCCCGAGCAGGCCGTCGCGGCCTATTCCGTATACGGAAACGACGCGCCGATGCTCTTAAAGCAGAATCCCTACATCGTATGCCGCACGGGCATTGACGTGAGCTTTGAAACGGCGGACAGGATAGCGAAGGAGTTGGGCTTCGACCTTGGCGATACGCGTCGCGTTCGTGCGGCGATACTTCATATACTCGCCCACAATCTCCAAAACGGCCATACTTATATTCCGAAGCTCAAGCTTACGGCCGTCGCCGCAAATTTACTCGAGGGCTTTGAGGAGGACGAGATACTTGAGATAATCGAGGATATGTTCTCGGACGGCGAGGTCGTTATAACCGAATCCGAGCGTCACGACTGCGTATTTCTGCCGCGGCTTTACGAGGCGGAAAGCTTCGTTGCGGCGCGCGTGGCGCAGATGGCGAACGACGAAACGGATTACGGCGAGGACATCGACGCGCTCATCGACGAAACCGAAGCGGAAACGGGCATCGAATACGCCGTAATGCAGCGCGAGGCCGTAAAGCACGCCGCCGCGCGCCGCTTCATGGTGCTCACGGGCGGCCCCGGCACGGGCAAAACGACTACGGTGAACGCCATGATAGATATGTTCGAGGCACTCGGCAAAAAGGTGGCGCTCTGCGCGCCCACGGGACGCGCCGCACAGCGTATGACGCAGCTTTCGGGGCGCGAGGCGAAGACGATACACCGTTTACTCGAGGTAAAGCCGATGGAGGGCGGTCTTACGCCCGAATTTGCGCGCAACGAACGCCGCCCGCTCTCGGCCGACGTCGTAATCGCGGACGAATGCTCGATGATAGACATACTGCTCATGGAGGCGCTCATGCGCGCACTCAAAAGAGGGGCGCATCTCATACTCGTAGGCGACTACAATCAGCTTCCTTCGGTCGGCGCGGGCAACGTACTGCTTGATATAATCGAGTCCGAATGCGCCGACGTCGTAGAGCTCGACGAGATATTCCGCCAGGCGGCGCAGAGCAATATCATAGTATCGTCGCACGGCATATTAAACGGCGAATATCCCATACTCGACCGCAGGGAGGGCGACTTTTTCTTCCTCTACGTTGACGACGAGGAGCTCGGCGCGAAAAAGGCGGCCGATCTCATCGCGCGCCGCCTGCCGAAGGCCTACGGCTACGACCCGTTCACAGATATACAGATAATAACGCCCACAAAGCTCGGCGCTTTGGGCACAAAAGAATTAAACGCCCGCCTTCAGGAGCGGCTGAACCCCTCGTTTTCGATGCCGCATATAAAGCGGCGCGACGTCGTATTAAAGCTTGGCGACAAGGTTATGCAGACGAAGAACAATTATGACATTGAGTGGATAAAAAAGTCTGACGGCATAAGCTCCACGGGCGTTTTCAACGGCGATATAGGCCGCGTGGCGCAGATAGACGCGGCGCACGAAATTCTCGTCGTTGACTACGAAGATAAGCTGGCGACTTACCCGTTCTCGAGCATCGGCGAGCTTGAGCTCGCGTACGCGATAACGGTGCACAAAAGCCAGGGCAGCGAATTCGACGCGGTCATCCTGCCGCTTTACCACTGCCCCGTCCGCCTTAGAAACCGCGAGATACTCTACACCGCGTTCACGCGCGCGAAGGAGCTTCTCGTCGTCGTGGGCGACTATGAAACGCTTACGCAGATGGTGGACAATCTGAAGCACTCGAAGCGCTATACGCTGCTTCGCGAGATGATACAGACGCTCGTCATGGAGAGCACCGACGACGACATGACATTATTTTAGCGGACGCCAAAAAAGGGCCAGACCGCCGAAAGGGATTAAATAATAGATTAAAAAAACGCGTGCATGTTTTTTAATAATCAAAGCCCAATGCTCATCGTTTCAAAGCAGCTTTTGCGCCGTAACCTTCGGGTTACGGCGTTTTCGGCTATGTGTCGATTGCCTTCTCTACCGTATAACATACGCCGACGCTCGGCAATCGACAATTCTGACCTCTTTTTTGACGCCCCATAGACGCGGACGCCAAAAGCGGCAGATGCAAAATGCATCTGCCGCTTTATTTTATAAGTTTATGCTTCGTTTACGATTTTTCCCGTTATGTGCTCAGGTATAAGCTCAAAGCACAGCGTTGCCGCGCCGAATTTCTTTATCTCCTCTTCGATATATTCCGTATCCTTCGTAAATTTAAGGCTCAAATTCCGCGCCGCGTCCATCGCGCGCTCATAATCGTCGATGAATTTTACCCTGCCGAACACGATGACGCACTTTATATTGAGCGCCCACTCGCCCTCTTTTCTAAATCCCGAGTCGTAAACGCAGAACGAGACCTTGTCGCATCTTTTCAGCGCGTCTATCTTATGCCCCTTCTTGCCCGAGTGAAAATAAAGCCGGCCGTCCTCCTCGCTGTACCAGTGATTTAATGGCATCCCGTAAGGGTATCCGTCGTCGCCGATGACCGAAAGAACTCCGCGCGGCTCGGCCTTTAAGATTTCTATGCATTCTTCTTTTGTGAGTTTTTGTTTTATCCTCGAAACTTCTCTGAACATCCGGGCGCCCTCCAATTTCCGCTTTTTCTTAAATGATACACCGCGCGCCGCCGTTTGTCACGCTTTATTTTATCTCCACGTTCTCCACACCGTATTCAAGTATGATATTTATTATTTCGTTGCGCGAATAGCTGCACTCCTTTGCTATCCTGTCAAGCTCGGCCAAAGTCTCCTCGCGGATGCGTACGGAGATAACCTTCGTGCCGTCCTCCCCGCGTCGTTTTATAATCAAAGGCTCGTTTGTCATCATGCGCACCTCCTGTTGTCTATGTTTGTTTTAAATTGACAGAAAATCGTTTTGTATGATATAATTAGATATATAACGAGATATGTATTTGTAGTGTAATAGAGCATGTGTTTTGTGTTTTTTTGATAACTTGCATCGAAAAAAGGTAAAATGGATTGCCTCTCAATGCCGTTGCCATCCCAGCAAATATAATTAGCGAAAAAACATTAACACTCTATATTGTGATAATTTTATAAATTTCTGAAAGGATGCATTTTATGCTTAAAGATGAAAATTACGAAAAAAGAATGGACAAAAAAATAGCCGCTGAAAATGCGCGAAAGAAAAAATATGGCGTTGATTCGTGGCATATTCCCAAAAGAGATTCAAAACGTATATGCATCTATGAAAAAGGCAAAGGCAACCCTGACTGGGAAGTTCAGGTTATGATTTGCAAAAAATGCGGCACAGAAAGATATTTTGCTCAACCATTTTCTTACAGGGATACTCGTTTTCATTTTATCGATGCTGATAAAAACTACGATGTGTACACGTGCCCCGTTTGCGGAAGTAAAGATTATGCTTATCTTGATTGGCATACAAGGTTTTTAAACACCCCGGTACCAGCATATGGCTCAAAAAGCTATAAAAAAGAACTTGATGGTTGGTTTGATTCATGTTACTTTAAAATTCAATTAAACGATATTGAACAAGCCGAAAAGAAAACGATTGATAAACAACTCATATATGACAAAGAGATTACAGCAAGTACTTCATCAAGTGTCGAAAAAATAAATGGCTCTCCCGATCTGTTAAAGAAATTCATTCTTTATCTCATCAATTTGGAGATGACTATTTACGCCACGGCAAATCGGCTTGATAGATTATACTTTGAACAATTAAGAACATCCCGAAAAGCAGTTTTTGCAGAAATCGCCGCCATGGATATACTTAAAGAAATCGAAAAGAAAGTTAACGATACTGAGAATTCAAAAAATAGAATTCAAGATAAAATAAAACTGGCACAAAAAGAATTGGAAGGTATTGATACTGCCATAAATGCAGCACAGGAAAAGGTTGATTCCGCCAAGAGTGGATTAAAGAAAGCAAAAGAAAATCTTAAAAGCATCAAAAATGAAGTAAAGGAAATTGAAAACTCCCCCTTGCCTGACAACCCATCAAAACCCGAGGAGCCTGTCTATGCAAAGCCCGGACTTTTCAACAAGAAAAAAGTATTGGCTGAAAACGAACGTTTAAAACTTCAATACGAAGACGAACTCAGCGAATATGAACGCAAGCTTTCCGAATACAATAACGAATCTGAAAAACGCCAAAAGGCAAAGAAAAGATTAGCCGATGCCGAAAGAAAAGCTTATTCAGCAAAAAACGAATTGACTACCGCCGAAAGCGAACTGAAGCTTGCACAGGACAGCCCGGCAAGAATCACTAATGATATCGAAAGCCTTAAAAAGGAAATCGAACTGTTAGAGAAAGATACTGAGCGTTTTCGGAAAGAAATTGAAAAACAACAAAACGCACGCGGTTTGTCTCCCGAACAAAAAATAAAAAACACTGTTGATGACGAAATAAAACTGGCCGAAGATTTGCTTGAAAAGTCTTATAAGGCACGCAATGAACTTTATGCCAGCAATATTGTTTTCGGTAAATACCGCGATATAGTCGCGCTTACCACGTTTTATGAATATCTTATGTCGGGACGCTGCACGAGCCTAGAGGGGCCGAACGGAGCATATAATTTATATGAATCCGAAGTACGTGCCAACATGATAATATCACAGCTTTCCACTATAATAGAAAAGCTTGAAGACATCAAAAAGAATCAGTACATGATTTATAGCGAATTGCAAACAATCAACACAAATTTAGAAACCTTGTCATCAAAGATGGATAGCATGATGAGTGCGGTTGCCTTTATCGGCAGCAACACGGCACAAATCGCAAATAATACCGCCTATATCGCCTACAATACCGAAGTCACCGCGTTCTATTCAAAGAAAAACGCGGAGCTAACCGATGCATTAGGATATCTTGCGGCGTTTAAATAATCACTATCCTCCCCCGAGGACGGCGCCTGCCGTCCTCGTTTTTTATGCCTTGCCGCGCGCGGGTTTGTATGATATACTTATATTATAAAAATCCTGCCTTTGGGGGTAGACCTATGGACCTAAAAATAAATATGGCCTGCTGCGGCTGGAATTGCGACGGCTGCGCGCGATACGGCACGGAATGCGACGGCTGCAACAACAGCCACGGCGCGCCCGCGCACGTTTGCGACTTCAATACGGAGATGTGCCCGATATACGCCTGCTGCGTCGTAGAAAACGAGCTGCCCGACTGCTCGCCCTGTCCCGAATTCCCCTGCAGGCTTTACGATACCGTCATAAGCCCCTCGCTTCCCGAGCATGACAGAGAAAGCGCGCTTTTCCCGCGCAAAATAATGCTCGGCGCGACGCGTCACCCGTATTCATGAAAACCATAAAAATATAATATAAGGAGCGAAAAAAAATGTACAGCGGAAATCACATCAAATTTGACATTATCGAAGATCGCGTAGGCGTTCTCACCCTCTGCAATCCCAAGAAAATGAACACCATGTCGCAGACGTATTTCGACGAGATGGCCGAGCTTCAGCCCCAGATCACGAAGAAAATAGCCGACGGCGACGTCCGCGCTATCGCGGTAGTTGCCGAGGGCAAGCATTTCAGCGCCGGCATCGACCTCAATTTCTTAAATATCGCAAACCCGAAGTGGGCGTTTAAGAACCTTCACAACGAGCAGATGTTAAACGAATACTGGGATCGCTGCAACGTGCCCGTTGTATGCGGCGTACAGGGCGTGTGCATCGGCGCCGGCTTTGAGCTTGCGCTCTGGTGCGACTTCCGCATCGCGACCGAAAAGACGCGCTTCTCCATGCCCGAGGTCAAATACGGCCTTGCGCCCGACATCGGCGGCGGCGTAAGACTGACGAAGCTTATCGGTCCCGCGCGCGCAAAGTACATGGTACTCACCTGCGACGAGGTAGTCGGCCGCGAAGCGCTCGAATACGGCATAGTTGAAAAGATAGTTCCCGCCGAGGAGCTCTACGACACAACGATAGCAATGGCGAGAAAGATGGCAAAGCAGCCGCCGCTCTCCGTTCAGATAGCGAAGAAATGCGTAAATGCGGCTAAGGAAAGCTCGCAGGCCGCAGCGCTTCTCGCCGAGGAGATACAGTGTGTGCTCTGCCTCGACACGCCCGACATGAAGGAAGCCATCGCCGCATTCCTTGAAAAGCGCGAGCCGAACTTCAAGGGCCTTGACTAAGCAAAATAAAGCATGACCGGTATTCCCGGCTCATTGCATGATAAGTGAAATATTAAACAGGCGCGGCCGTTTAGGTCGCGCCTGTTTTGTCTTTGCCCGTAAAATCATCGTTTAAGGGGTATCCTGTATTTCGATGCCGTTTAGTATTTCTTCGATTTCGGAAATCCCGCTTACAAAACGGATGTCTTTCTGTTTTATTTTTGAAGACAAATCATATGAAAGCATCGTATTAAGAAGCTCCTTAAGGCAATTATAATAGCCGTCAAGATTATAGATAATACAAGGTGAATCAATAAGCTTCAGTGAAACGAGCGCCATTATCTCCGAGATCTCTTCGAGCGTTCCTATTCCTCCGGGAAAGGCTATAAAAGCGTCTCCGAGCTCTATCATTTTTGCCTTTCTCTCGGACATATTTTCAGTCACAATAAGTTTTGTTATATCATTATGCTGAAGCTCTCTGTCAACAAACATCTGCGGCTCAACGCCGATGACCGTTCCTCCCGAGGCAAGCACACTGTCCGCAAGAATGCCCATAAGCCCGATTTTTGAGCCGCCGTAGACAAGCGTATCGCCTCTTTGTCCGATAAATGCTCCGAGTTCCTTTATTGCCGATATAAAATTGTCGCTGTTCCCCTTACTCGAGCCAAGGTATACTGTTATGTTCATAATTATTAACTATGTTAAAAGTGAAAAGGCGCTCCCTTCGAAGCGCCCCGTTTAACACTGAATTACTTCTTCTTTTTAAAGCTGTCCTTGAGCGCGACCGTTCTGTTGAAAATGACATTGTCAGGCGTCGAGGTCTTGTCAACGCAGAAGTAGCCGTGGCGCATGAACTGGAACGTGTCGCCCGGTTTAAGCCCGCCTAAGCTGTTTTCAAGCTTGCAGCCCGTCAGGGTCACCTTCGAGTTGGGATTTAACGCCTCGTGATAATCGTCGAACACGTCGGGGTCAGCCTCCTTGAAAAGGCGCTCGTACATATCGACCTGAACGTCCTTCGCGTGTGCCGCCGATACCCAGTGGATCGTACCGCGCACCTTGCGGCCGTCCTCGCTCCAGCCGCCCTTCGTCGCGGGGTCGTATGTCGCGTGAACTTCAACTACGTTTCCGTTTTCGTCCTTCACGGCATGGGTGCAGGTCACGTAATAAGCGTGGCGCAGGCGCACCTCGTTGCCCGGGAAGAGACGGTAATAGCCCTTGGGCGGCGTATCCGTAAAGTCGGTGCGCTCGATGTAGAGCTCGCGCGAGAACGGCAGACTGCGTTTGCCGAGATCCTCGCGGTCGGGGTGGTATTCGCCCTCGACGTACTCAACTTCGTTTTCGGGGTAATTGTCTATAACGAGCTTTACAGGGTCAAGCACCGCCATTACGCGCTTTGCGCTCTCGGAAAGGCGGTTTCTTACGCAGAACTCGAGGAATTCATAGTCAACGACGCTGTTCGTCTTTGAAACGCCGTTCTTCTCGATAAACTCGATAACGGCCTCGGGCGGATAGCCGAGTCTTCTTATGCCGCGAAGCGTGGGCAGACGCGGGTCGTCCCAGTCGGAGACTATCCCCTGCTCGATAAGCTCGCGGAGCTTGCGCTTCGACATGACGGTATACGTCATATTGAGGCGCGCAAATTCTATCTGGCGCGACGGATACGGCGCGTCGGCGTTCTTTATCACCCAGTCGTAGAGCGGGCGGTGATCCTCAAATTCAAGCGAGCAGAGCGAGTGCGTAACGCCCTCGTACGAGTCGGAAAGCGGATGCGCGAAGTCGTACATCGGATATACGCAGTATTTCTCGCCCGTGCGGTGATGATTTGCGAAAAGTATGCGGTATATAACGGGGTCGCGCATATTGAGATTGTTGGACGCCATATCTATCTTTGCGCGAAGCACGTGGCTGCCCTCGGGAAATTCGCCCGCCTTCATGCGGTTGAAAAGGTCCAGGTTCTCCTCTACGGTGCGGTTTCTGTACGGGCTCTCGCGGCCGGGCTCCTTTAAGGTGCCGCGGTATTCGCGAATCTCGTCCGCCGTAAGGTCGCAGACGTAGGCAAGGCCCTTATTTATAAGCCTGTACGCGCATTCCAGAAGG
Organism: Clostridia bacterium; assembly: GCA_017513095.1. Lineage (GTDB taxonomy): Bacteria > Bacillota > Clostridia > Oscillospirales > RGIG577 > RGIG577. The sequence goes on from JAFWDJ010000010.1 coordinate 38,352, forward strand.
AAGTCGTAATAATCGGACGCGTAGAAGATATTCGCATACTCGAAGCCGAGCCAGTGAATGTCCTCCTTTATCGCATCGACGTATTCAACGTCCTCCTTCGTGGGGTTCGTGTCGTCAAGGCGGAGATTGCATATGCCGTTATATTTTTTGGCCGTTTCAAAGTCTATATATATCGCCTTCGCGTGGCCTATATGAAGATAGCCGTTGGGCTCGGGCGGGAAACGTGTCTGTATATGGTCCGCTTTGCCCTCTTTTAAGTCCTGTTCTATAAAATCATGTATAAAATTAGTCGGGGTTTTTATTTCTTCGCTCATACTGCGCCTCCCATAAAAATTCTGGCAAATAGTATATCACAAACCGGCGCAAATATCAATGATTTCTCTGCGAAAACAGGCAAAATAAATGATACGTTAAAAGCTTGACAAAATACCTGTGATTTCGGTATATTATAGTTGTGCGCAACAATTATTATATTCGATAGGAGGAATAATTATGGCAAAGTTTGTATGTTCAATCTGCGGTTATACTCACGAGGGCGACGCTCCTCCGGAGAAGTGCCCCCAGTGCAAGGCCCCCGCATCGAAGTTTGTAGAAGTTAAAGAAGGCGTTTTGGAATTTGCCGACGAGCACAGAATCGGCGTGGCAAAGGACGTTGACCCGAGAATAGTCGAGGGTCTTCAGCAGAATTTCATGGGCGAGTGCACCGAGGTCGGCATGTATCTCGCTATGAGCCGTCAGGCTGACCGCGAAGGTTATCCCGAGGTTGCCGAGGCTTACAAGAGAATAGCTTTCGAGGAAGCGGAGCACGCTGCAAAGTTTGCTGAGCTTCTTGGCGAAGTTGTTTACGCCGACACGAAGAAGAATCTGCAGCTGCGCGTTGACGCAGAGCATGGCGCAACGGCAGGCAAGAAGGAGCTTGCAACGCTTGCAAAGCAGTTAAACCTCGACGCTATCCACGACACCGTTCACGAGATGGCGAAGGACGAGGCGCGTCACGGCAAGGCATTTTTGGGCCTCTTAAACAGATACTTCAAGTAAGATAAAAGCATTTTCGCGCAAAAAGGAGACCATCATGAAAAAAGGGAACGTAATAAAAGATCTCTTGGTGCTATGGCTCGCTTTGTCTGCGCTTGTATGCGCGGCCATTCACCTGCATATCTCTCTTAATATGCTGGCAGACAGAGAGGCATAAGCATACGGCTTTTAATTCAAGCATTTCACAAAGGAGCGAGGGCGACCTTGCTCCTTTATTTTTTAGAAAAAGGTGTAACAAAAGGTGTAATTTTTTCTTGTTATCATCCACTTCGCAATAGGCAAAGTGTATATTCAAACAGGGCGCAAAAGGCAGGTAATTCCGATTGATTACCTGCCTTTCTTTTTCGCCTCTAAATCCCATGATTTTGGGGCTGTTTCGACAAACCCATAATGAAGCTAAACCGTTCAAATCGACCCATCCGGCAATAGGCGTCAGTAAACAATGGTCAGATCGTCGCTGTTGAAATAGACCATGACGCTGCGACCTCCGGAGCCTTCAGCCCAATATTCGGCATAAATTTTACGTTCCGTTTTTTGCGACGTTATTCCGGTTAAGAGCACAATCGTTCCGTCCGGAATCTCCAATTCTTCGCCGTTCACATTAACGGGACGATATTCGCTGACCTGCCTGTATTCCGCTATTAAGGCTCCATACTTTGGCGCAGAATCTATTCTGTCCTGCCACGTCCAATAAGGTACCGAGGAATAATTTTGGATAGCGATATAGTAGCGTGATTTGTCATCCTTCCGTTCGACAAGCAAATAAGAAGGCTTACTGTAATGTCCCCCCAACTGATCGCGTACAACGACTTCCGTTTTATGAGGCAGCGATCCGGTTTTGATCCAAAAAAAACCGATATACTTATAAGTCGGCGCAGTCCAAAGCTCCTTGTCTTGGAAATCGTCCGAATTTTTAATAATATATTCCTCTCTTTCGGAAATCACAACGTAACCGCTCTCTCCTCTGTAATTCGTAAGGTAACTCTTGTTGTTACTCAAGTGATAAGGCATTACCGGTACCACGGAGTTGAACACTGCTAAAAAAACAGATATGTATATAAGGCTTGCAGCTGCCATGATTGATATGCGGGCGACTTCCCCCAGCTTCTTATGCTTCGACATTACCATTGCCAGAGGTAGCGGGAAAATGAATATCCAGCCCAAAAGCCATAATAACCACGGCCGGCGTTCCTTTTTGACCGGCTCGGGCTCGGCGGGCGTTTCCCGCGGCGGATTATATTTCGGGGATTCTCTGTAATCGTCCCTCGGAGGCGGGGTATAATGCGTCTGCGAGGAGGAAGAGGCCTTCTTTGCTTCCGCCTGCGCGCGCTGTCTGCCTTTTTCAAAGTTGTAGCCGACTTCCTCTGCGTCCTCAACTCTTATGGTCCGCACTTCATAGTCGATCAAAAGCACGGCTCCGCAATGCTCGCAGTGCGCTTGTGTATTCGACGGGTCGACCTTCAGCACCGCTCCGCAGCGCGGGCATAACAATTCTATCAGTTTCATAATGCCTCCTCCTTTCCGCTAAAGCGTTACGTTTTTAACCCTGTTTCACTTCACCTCGACCGGGGCGGCCGTGTTCGCGCGCACGATGCGCGCGAAGGCTTCGGCGTCGGCTTTGTCCATAAATTTATCGCGGTCGTACTTCGACGCTTTGCCGAAGCGCAGGCGCTTCGATACGCCGAGCGGATGGTACGGCTCTATCTCTATTCTGATTACGCCGCTGTGAGTCTCGGCGAGCGCGGCGATGGTTTCGGCGTGCTCTGTGCGGTCGTTCTTCCCCGGTATAAGCGGACAGCGAAGCACGATTTGCTTGCCGCACTCGGAGAGGAGCCGCAGATTTGCAAGAATCGGCGTATTGTCAACGCCCGTAAACTCGATATGGCGCTCGCGCGACGTTTCCTTTATGTCGAACAGGAAAAGATCGACATAATCAATCAGCGCCCTGAAGCTCTCCTGTGAGGCGTAGCCGCTCGTTTCCATGCAGGTGGAAAGGCCGCGCCTTTTTGCCTCGGCAAGTATGGCCTTGGAAAACGACGGCTGAAACATCGGCTCGCCGCCGGAGAGCGTAACGCCTCCCCCGCTCGTTTTAAAGAACGTTTCGTCCTTCATGGCCTCATCAAGGACCTCGGATGCGTTCATCCTCCTTCCGACGAGCTCGAGCGCGCCGAAAAAGCACGCCTCGGCGCATTTGCCGCACGCGATGCACGCCCCGCGGTCGAATGTATGGCCGTTTTCGTCCGCCCTATGGCATCCCTTCGGGCACACGGCGGCGCAGCGTCCGCACATGGCGCACTTTTTTTCAAGAAACGATATCTCCGGCTTCGGTGACAGCCCCTCGGGATTGTGGCACCACATGCATTCGAGCGGACAGCCCTTTAAGAATATGTTCGTGCGAATGCCGGGCCCGTCGTGTATCGAAAACCGCTGAATATCGAATATAACTCCCGTTTCGTTCATAACGTCCGGCTCCCTTTAAAGCTTCGTGCGCTCTATTATCTCCTGCTGCTGCCACTTCGCGACGTTGATAAAATATTCGGAGAAGCCGAAAAGTCTTACCGTGAGCGTCCTGTACGCCTGGGGATTTGCAAGCGCCGCTTCAAGCGTCGCGCGGTCAACGACGGTGAGCGCCGTATGTATGCCGCCTATATCAAAGTAGCCCTTCGTTATCGCGCCTATCATTTCGGGCGTAACGGGATTTGAGAACGTAAGGTTAATGCCGCCGGACGCGGTGCGCGTAAGCGGCAGCTTCGCTACCGATTTTAAAAGCGCCGTTACGCCCTTTTTATCCGCGCCGTACACGGGCGACTGATTCTCCGAGAACGCCTCGCCGCGCTTTCTGCCGTCCGGAGTCGCCTCCATTGCCCAACCGAAGTTGTTGTGATGGTTGAGCGAGTAGAACGAGCCGATCGGCACGTAATTTTCGGGCCACTGCATCTCCTCTATCGCGTCCAAAACGGCGCTCATCGCCGCGTTCGCATATCTGTCGCCGTCCTCGTCGTCGTTTCCGAATTTGGGGAATCTGTTCTTAAGCTCCGCCCAGAGAAGCGGCTCACCCTCGAAATTATTGCGAAGGATTTCAACGAACTGCGGAAGCGTGCAGCGCTTCTCCTTAAATACGAGCTTGTCAACGGCCGTTATCGAGTCTATTACCGTGGCCGCGCCGCAGAGGTATACGTTTACGAGATGGCGGTCAACGCCGCCCTCGAGCGGATAGCGGCACGTCTCGGCGCAGTTGCCCATGAACATGCCGTCGAACGTATGTCCGAGGCGGTCGAGAACGCGCCATATCGTGAAATTGCCCACCGTGAGCCGCAGATCGTTTTCAAACGTCTTTCGCGCCTCGGCCTTGAAAAGCGCGATAAGCTCCTCGGCCGAATTTATATCGGGCACGTCGCCGCCATTCACGCCGAGCACGTTGTTGAGCCACTGGGGCATGGGCAGGTACCATTCGTTTCTTATGAGCCGCCAGTTTAAATCAACGCAGCAGCAGCCCGAGAACGTGTGATCCGCCGCTATTTCGGGCGGTATGCCCTTTTTCACGAGCGTATTGAACACGAGCCTGTCGTTGTATATATGCATCTTGTCCGTGACCTTCGAGATCGTGCTGTACACCTGAGCGGCGAAGTCGGGGTCGGCCTCCTCGTTTACCCTGTTTACTATTACAGGCTCGGGCATATTAGATATTTCCTCCGCGCGAAGGATGGCGTACGACATGGCGTTCGACATGGGACGGCCGTTCTCGTCAAGGCCGCCAAGCGTCATGTACTGCTTGCTTGCGCGCGACGGTATCGCCTTCATCGGCGGGTTGTACATACCGATGCCGCACATGAAGTTCGGCATAACGAGGAAGAACGCGATTATCGCGTCAAGCTCGTCCTGCGTTTTGCCGTCCGCGAGATCCTTTTCGTAGAAGCGGTTTAAGTACTGGTCGGGGCGGCCGAAGCCGTAGTCGCGCGCGCCGACTACGCAGCTTGCGATAAAGTGGATGAACCACACGCTCTGAAGCGCGGAAAACAGGTCGTACGCGGGCTCCATCGGCACGACGGAAAGCGCTCGCGCAATGCGCCCGAAGCGCTCCTTCGCCTCGCCCTCGGATGCGTCGGCTCTCTCTTTTGCGGCCTGCGAATAGCGGCGCGCGAAGTTCTCAATGCCTTCATATATGATGCGCGAATTTACTGCGAACATCTTCGACTCCACGTCGCCGAGCTCCGATGCGCGCTTTTCGATGTTCTCCACTATCGTGCGCACGCCGAGAGTCAAAATATCGTTGTATCTTAAATGAATGTGGCCGGGATTGTCGATGACGTTAGTGTGCGGCACATTAGTCCACGACGGGTCGGGATGCGCCTCGACCATGCGTCCCGCGAATACGTCCTCGTCGAAGAACGCCGGCGACAGTTCTTTTAACATAGTCGCAATTATCTCGGCATATCCGGGGCGTCTTATGATGTACGCCTTTGAAAGGCGTTCCAGAATAGCCTCGCGTTCGTAATAGCAGCACAGGTTGTCGGAAGTTAAATACCGCTCCTTCAGCGCGTCCATAAGCCTTAAATCGGTCTGTGTCATACGTATTCCTCCTCATCGTTTTATATCTTAATTTTATTATATGCATAGCCCGCGTTTGTTCAAAAACGCCAATATTTCTAATTAAATCTTAATAAAAATAGTCATTTTTGTCAAGAAAATCACTGCTATTATTTTAATGCGCCAACAGTCCCGAAAATACGACTCAGTCTCAAATCCCCTCCCGGTTTTCGCAGTTTCAAAAGATGCTGCGCGGTAATTGCGGAGCCGTGCTTCTGTGTGGTATAATGAAATCAATAAGTATGCGCAGCTATGCGCCGCGCCATGCCTTTTCAAACGACGTCGAATGGTACGACTATAATACGACGACACGTTTTGAATACGACGGTTTAATTTTCATTTCGGGAGGAATACATTATGAAGCACAGAGCGCTTAAGCTTATCTCATTTATTCTGCTCGCGGCGATGCTTGCGGCCGTTCTGCCGCTCGGCGCGCTTGCCGGGCACGTGGAATTATCTTCGTACGAATACGGGACGGCAGAGTATTATTCCTACGTAAGCGGGCGTTTTATCTCCGACCGCTATTATTACAGCGACCTCTTTTTCTCGGGCGACCCCGCCGAAAAAAACGACGAGCTTGCCCTTATCTCCGCCCGCCTTTCGAGCGCGTCGACGGACGATACGCATGGTGCTGCGCTTTTAAAAAAGCTCGGATTTTCTGACGTTGCCGTAAAGAAGTATCAAAGCGAGAATGCCGACGACTGCGCATACACTACGGGCAGAAAAACGATTTCGATTGACGGCACGGAATATACGCTTATAGCCGTCTCCGTTCAAAGCTCCGAATACGGCCTTAAGGGCTGGCTTCAGAACGTGAGCGTGAACAACGCCGCAAGCGCCGATTCGTCCGCGTGGACGAAAACCGATGGGCAGGGCGGCGACCATGCCGCGTACCGCATAGCCGCGGAGAGTATTACAGCCGACCTTTCAGCCGGAGATATAGATGAAAAAACAATAATCTGGATTTGCGGCCAGAGCCGCGGCGGCGGCATTGCAAACCTCGCGGCGGCGTATATAGCCCGCGGCCTTAAAACGAAGGACGGCATCGCAAGCCCCGTCGTTTTTGCCTACACCTTTGAGGCTCCCGCGACGACCTCGAATACAGAGGACGCGGCCGATGCCGTATACGCCTGCATTCACAACTACGTCTGCGACGACGACATCGTAACGATGGTGCCCATGTGGGGCATGGTGCGCTACGGAACGGACGTCATATACAACACTGCGGACGTTGCCGACGTTATAGCGGCGCTTGTAAAGCAGAATCCCGACGCAGAAGCTTACACCCGCGAATACGACGTCGACACGCTGGACGGCGACGTCAAGGCGTTCGCTGAGGATATTCTGGCGAAGCTTTTATTATCCGTGCCCACGCGCGGGGATTATTCCGCGCCGAAATCCGACAGCTTCACGCAGGACGGCAAAAAGACGGAAATAGAATACTGCTATCAAAACGGGCTTCGGGCGCTTTGCACCGTCGTTTCAGGCGGTGAGGGCGACGTTTCGGAAAATCTGTCCTCCGTTTTTGAAAACCGCGAGGCCGCGCCGCTTATCACCTACGGCTATATGGAGGAAGTGTACGCAAATGAGAAAAACCCCGAAAACAAGGACGAGCTTTTAAGCGACGCCGCAAAGAAGCGCTGGGAAGCGGCGGGCATTTTATACGACGCCGCGTGCGCGCAGATGACGCCCGATTTCGACCGTTCGGACATGTACGCCCTTGTGAAGCTCGCGGGTCCCCTTCTCATTAACACGAAAAAGGTGACCGGCGAGGGCGCCGAGCTTCCCGTATACGACGACGAGTTCGCCGAAAAGGGATACCGCGGCTATTTCAACCTTGCATGACTTTTAAAGCTCACCTCGAAGAGCGGATACGTGACGCTTTTATTCTCACATCCCGCCGATACGGTGATAGCACGCCTAAAGATGCTTGCCCCCGCTCCCGCTTTTGACGATCCACTTATCATAGTCGTCGAGCCGAACATTTCAGGCGGTCCCGGCGGCAGGCCGAAAGGCGATACGGCCACGGTTTACGGCGTCGGTGAAGGAAACGCCGTAAACACGCAGACAGATATAGACATGACCGTCCCCGGCGACAAGATAATAGACGTAACGCTTCCGCAAAACAGCGCCGCGACTTATATCCGCCTGACGGTAAGAGGCGCTTCTTCGGGCACGGTGGCCGCGATACTCAAAGACGACGGCTCGCGCGAGATAATAAAGGAGACCGTTTTATGCGACGGCGTTACGCTTTCGTTCCCGCTTAAAGAGAGCGCGCGTGTGCAGATTATAAACAACGAAATAAGCTTCACCGACGTTCCCGCCGACAGCCCGTTTTACGACGCCGTGACGTTCGTTTCGGCGCGCGGCATATTCAACGGCGTGGGCGCGGGCTTGTTTGCACCGCAGGCGCCGATGACGCGCGGAATGCTCATGACGGTCCTCGCGCGCTGCGACGGCGTTGACGCATACGGCGCCGACTGGCTTTTAAAGGGCGTGTCGTGGAGCGCGAAACTTGGCGTATTTGACGGCGCGGACACGAACGCTGCGCTCACGAGAGAGCAGTTCATCATGCTTCTTTGGCTTTATGCAGGCTCCCCCTCATCCGAGGGCAGCGTTTCGGGTGACGCCGCGGTATCGTGGGCAGAGGAAAACGGCATATTAAGCGGACTTGACGGCGGCGCGGCTCTTGTCGAGCCCGTAACGCGCGGACAGGCCGCGCAGATTATCATGAATTATTACATGGCAAAGCATTAAAGGCGGCGCACGGCCATTATAAAAGCTCCTCCGACAAAACGGTCGGGGGAGCTTTTTGCGTCGTTGACAGGGCGTCAAAAAAGAGGTCGGAATTGACGATTGGCGAGCGTCGCCGTATTAAATACGGCAGAGAAGACAATCGTCGTATAGCCGCAAACGCCTCAACCCCGCGGGGTTGAGGCGAAAAAGCTACAGAGGGGCGACGTGCATAAGAATTTTCATTCGTAAACTTCATGAACACGGCTTCTCTTCTATTATTTTATCTTTTTCGGCGGTCCGGCCCTTTTTTGACGTCCCCGGCTCAGTGCATCTGATAATCGTTTATTATGCCTATCGTATCGCTTTTATCGCCTATAACGTATGTAAATCCGCTGGGCACGTCTCCTACTATCACCGTTTCGGCCGCGGTAATGCGCGAGCTTACGCGCGTTTTTACAAGCCTTCGCGGCAGTATCACGCTCACGTCGACAGAAACGTCAAGACAAATGCGGTGGCGCACCTGATTTATGCCGGCCGCGCGGAAATCGTTTGTAATATCCACGTTTACAAGGCTTACGGGCAAAAGCCTTACGGGAATCTTCGGCCCGCGGTCTATCATCATCTCGTTTCCGAGTACCGTGCCGAGCCTTATACTGATATCCGAAGGCGAAATTTCGTTTACGGCGCGAAGTACGCTCTCCGACACGGCGGATTTTAATCTGTTTATCCTCACGGTATCGACCTGCATTGCGCTTATCTTTTTGTTTTCATCGTATGAAAACGTCACGAGGTCGTCGTAGCGTATATCCTCGCTTGAAAGCGTCTCCGATATCGCGCCGAACACGGCCTCGGAGCAGACGTAGTTTATCCGCGATACGGCCGCCGCTTCCACTATCGGGGCAAAGCGTTTCTCGGCCGCGAGCATAAGCGCGACAACAAGAGCGCACGCCATCAAAAAAACGACGAGCCTATATACGGCGTCGCCGCGCCGCATGCCCGCATTTTTCGCTTTGCGTCGTTTTTTAAAGCCAGCGCGTCTCACCCGTGTCACCCCCGATATATAATACTTATGTAAAAAACGCGCCAAACGTGATATAATTCTAAAAAAAGCAATCCGGGGATGATAAAAATGGAGGAATTAAAAAACGCGCTCTCGCGCTTATTTGAAAAAGACATAATCCGCATGACCGTAAGCAACAGGAGAAGCCGGACAGAGGATGTGCCGAAGGTCGCAATACGCCCTGTTAAGCTTCGCGGGCGCACGCTTTTTCAGTTCGAGCGCATAATAAACAATCAGGCCTTTCACGAGAATTTGAGCCGCGAGGACGCCGAAAGCGCTGTTTTTACGCTTCTTACGCGCGAATACCGCCAGCTTGACGCGCGCGCCGCGGGATATGATATCTCGATAAAATTATCGAAAAAAGAGAAGCTTTTATATTCGGAGAAGAAGACGCAGACTCAAAACGAGGCCGCAGACCACAACAGGACGAAAAAGTATATTTTAGGCGACGGCGAATTTTCGCCCGTGCTCTGCGAGCTCGGCGTTCAGACGAAGGACGGCCGCGTGGCCGCGCCGATGTACGACAAGTTCAAACAGATAAACCGCTTCCTTGAATTTATAGACGATATCGTATCGAAGGACGAAACCGAGGAATTCAAGATAATCGATTTCGGCTGCGGCAAGTCGTATCTTACGTTCCTCGTATACGAATATTTTATGAAAAAGGGACGAACGGTCCGTATAGTCGGCCTCGACTTAAAGCGCGACGTCATAGAAAAATGCCGCGATATAGCGGCGCGTCACGGGTACGGCGGGCTTACTTTCGAGGTCGGCGACATCAAGGATTACTCGCCCGCCTTTTCGCCCGACATGGTCATATCGCTTCACGCCTGCGACACAGCGACAGATTTTGCGATTTACAACGCCGTAAGCTGGGGCGCGCGCTACATCCTCGCCATTCCCTGCTGCCAGCATGAGCTTAATCTTCAGGTCAAAAAGTCCGAAAGGCTTCTGTCGTCGTACGGCCTTATTCGCGAACGTTATCTGGCGCTTTCGACCGACGCGATACGCGCAAAGCTTTTGGAATACTCGGGCTACGACGTTTCCGTAATGGAATTCATCGACCTTGAACATTCGCCGAAGAACATAATGATACGCGCAAAAAAGCGCTCCGCGCCCGTAAGCGCCGAAAGGCGCACGCGTCTTTTGGGCGAGATCGAGGACTTTTTATCAGAGTACAACGTAACGCAGACGCTTCATACGCTTATAACGAAAAAATAAAAGCGGCGGTGAGTTTTCACCGCCGCTTAATCTTTTTGAAACTGCCGGCACATGCCGGACGATCATTATTCAATGGCCTCTATAATGGCGTAATTGCCGTCTTTTCTTCTATATACGATGGAGTAAACTCCCGAAATGCTCTTGAACGTGAAGAAGTTGTGATTGAGCATGTTCATCTGAAGTATAGCTTCCTCGGCAGTCATCGGCTTTAACGGGAATTTCTTTACCTTGACTATGTTGAACTCGCCCTCTTCTTCAATGGGCTCCGCAGGTGCGACGTCGATCTCCGTCTTGTCAAATCCGCTTCTCAGTCTTTTCTCAAGACGCGTCTTGTTCTTGCGGATCTGCCTTTCAACGATATCGATGTCCTCGGAAAGCGATTCCATCATGTCCTTCGTTGTGCTCTGTGCGCGGAAAATGAGTGAGCCTTGGTAGATGGTCAGCTCAACTGTCTCTCTGTCACGTTCTCTTGTGATAGTGACGTTTGCCTTCGCCTCGCTTGTAAAGTACTTGTCAAGCTTTTTGAGCTTTTTCTCGACCTTCTCCCTAAGCGAATCACCTAATTCAAACTTCCTTGCTGTGATTGTAATGTTCATAATCTCACTCCTTTGCATCATTTATGCAACTATATTATACAACAACCACGCCAAAAATCAAGGCGCTTTTGTGAATTTTCACACATTTTTATAAAAAGGCCCGCTTCGCCGCGTATCAGACGCCCGGATGTTCGTTGACACGGCCCATCGATTTGATATAATGAAATCAATCAAAACAAATATTGGGATGTGACCGGCTATGAAATTCATACACCTTTCCGATCTTCATCTGGGAAAGCGCATCGACGCGTATTCCATGATTGAGGATCAAAAGTATATCCTCGATAAAATAATGAGCGTGATACTTACGGAGAAGCCCGACGGCATTATCGTCGCGGGCGACATATACGATAAAAGCGTGCCCTCCACGGAGGCCGTATCGCTCTTTGACGACTTTTTGTGCCGCCTCGTTTCGCACGATCTGCGCGTATTCTTGATAAGCGGCAACCACGACTCCGCAGAGCGCACGGCGTTCGCCTCGCGCATAATAAAAAGCAGCGGCGTATACGTCTCCCCCGTATACGACGGGCGCGTGGACCCCGTCATACTCTCCGACGAATACGGCGACGCGGCCGTGTATCTTCTGCCCTTTATAAAGCCGGCGCACGTGCGCGCCCGTTTCCCCGACGAAAAGATCGAAAGCTATACCGACGCCGTCGCGTGCGCCGTGCGCCATATGGATATAGACCCGGAGAGGCGCAATGTGCTCGTCGCCCACCAGTTCATCACGGGCGCGGATCGGTCCGAGTCGGAGGATATCCCGATAGGCGGCCTTGACAACGTGGACGTGTCGGTCTTCGCGGACTTCGATTACGTTGCGCTCGGTCATCTGCACGGGCCGCAGAGCGTGGAACGCTCTTCCGTGCGCTACTGCGGCACGCCTCTTAAGTATTCCTTCTCGGAGGTCGAGCATAAAAAGAGCGTCACCGTCGTAGAGCTCGGAAAAAAAGGGGAGCTTTCCATACGAACGGTCCCGCTTACGCCGCTTCGCGACATGCGCGTGATACGTGGAACGTATAACGAGCTTACGCTCCGCTCGAATTACGAGAATACGCCCACGGACGATTACTTAAAGGTGATACTTACCGACGAGGACGAGGAGTACGGCGTTATGGATAAGCTGAGAGCGATATATCCGAACATCATGAAGCTCGGCTACGACAATACGCGCACGAGAACGTCCGGCGACGTAAGCGCCGCGGCGGACGTCGCGCGAAAGTCGGAGCTTGAGCTTTTCGCCGAGTTCTACGAGCGGCAGAACGGCCGTCCTATGAACGAAAGCCAGTACGCGCTTTCGCAAAAGCTTCTCGAAGAAATAAAGGAGGGTGTGAAATGAGACCCAAAAAGCTTACGATGAGCGCGTTCGGCCCGTACGCGAAAACGACCGTGCTCGATTTCGACCTTCTCGGTCCGGACAGGATTTATCTCATCACGGGCGACACGGGCGCCGGCAAGACGACGATATTCGACGCCATCGCGTACGCGCTGTACGGCAAAGCGAGCGGCGACACGCGCGACGCCGCCATGCTTCGTTCAAAATACGCCGACAGCGGCACAAAGACCGAGGTCGAGCTTGTCTTTGATTATCGCGGCAGGGAATATACGGTGAAACGAAGCCCGCGTCAGATGCGCCCGAAAAAGAGAGGCGAAGGCCTTAAAGCAGACGACGAATTAAGCGAGCTTATCCTCCCCGACGGGCGCGTATTCACCGCAAAAAAAGAAGTTGACGAAAGAATAAAAGAGATACTCGGCGTGGACCGCGAGCAGTTTTCTCAGATAGCAATGATCGCGCAGGGCGAATTCAGAAAGCTGCTTCTTGCGGGCACAGAGGACCGTCAGAAAATATTCCGCAAGATATTCGGCACCGATGCGTACAGGGATTTTCAGAACCGCTTAAAGGACAAGGTGTCTGAGCTTAAAAGGGAGTGCGACAGCTCGGAGCAAAGCGTTTTACAGTATATGAGCGCCGCCCAGTGCGGCGAGGAAAATCCGCTGTACGCCGACTTCGCGCGTCTTTCCGGGAGCGAACATCTCGCCGACGAATTTGCGGAGCTTTTAAAAAGGCTTATCGACGAGGACGAAGCGGGTGAAAAAGCGGTCGGCGGCGAGATTGAAAAGGCCGACGACGCGCTTATCGAATTAAACAAAAAGCTTGCGAAGGCGGACGAGCGCATAGCGGCAAAGAAAGCGCTTGAGCGCACCGCGGACGAGCTTTCGGCGGCGCATCAGCGGCTTAAAGAGGCCGAGGAGGAGCTTTCGCGGGCAAACGATCAAAGGGGCGTTATAGAAGAATCCCAAAACGCCGCGAAGGAGATCGAGCATTCAGTACCCGATTACGATAAATCGGACGATCTTTTAAAGCGCCTTGCCCAAAGCGAGAAGGAAGCAAAAAGGCTTATAAAGGAAGCGGAATCGGCAAAGGAGACGCTTTCGTCGCTTGAAAAAAAGCTTGGCGATCAAAAAAACGAGCGCCGCGGCCTTGACAACGCGGGCGAAAACAGGGCCCGCCTTACGGCCGAAAAGCAGGCTCTCGCCGAAAGGAAGCCGCGTTTTGAGGCGTTCATCAAGCAATGCGCCGCGCTTGACAATTTAAAAGCGGCTCTTTCGCTTTCACAGCGTGAATACATGGACGCTGAAACAAAAGCCGCGGCCGACGCCGAAAACGAGGAACGCCTTCGCCGCGCCTTTAACGCGAACCGCGCAGGCATCATGGCCTCCGAGCTTAGCGACGGCGACCCCTGCCCCGTCTGCGGCTCGACCGTGCACCCGAACAAGGCGAAGAAAACCGTGGACGCGCCTTCGGAGGCCGATGTCGAAAAGGCCGAAAAGCAGGCCGAAAAGGCGCGAAAGAACGCAAGCGCCAAAAGCGTGAACGCGAACACGATAAAGGGTCAATACGACGCCGCACAAGAGGCGTTAAAAAAGAGCCAAAGCGAGCTTTTTGAAAGCGAATGCCCCGACGACGCCGCGTCGGCCGCAAAAGTACGCGTAAGCGATATAAACGCCGAAATACGTGCGCTTGACGCAAAAATCAAGGCGGAGGACGACAACATAAAAAGAAAAGAGGCGCTTGACAGGCTCATCCCCGAAACGGAGGACGCCATAAAAGCGACAAGAGACGAGCTGAGCGAAAAGAGCGAGAGAAAAACGGCGCTCGAGGCGTCTCAGGCGGAATTAAAGGAGCAGATAGAAAACCTGCGCGGCAGGCTCAAATACGAGTCAAAGCTCCACGCGCTAAGAAAAAAAGAGGAGCTTGAAAATATGGCGCAAAGGCTTCGAAAAGACATAGAAGCCGCCGAAGCGAAGTGCGGCGAGCAAAAGAGCGGGGTCGCGGGCCTCACGGGAAAGCTTGAGGAGCAAAAGAAGGCCGCCGAGGGCGATTCCTCGGATATCGGCGCCATAGAAAAAGAGAAGCAGGCCGCGTCGGAGGAAATAGCCGCCGTATCCGAAAAAAAGAGCATGCTTCAGGCCGAACGCGACGCCATAGTCGCGCGCAGGTCGGCAAACGAATACGCGCTCAAAAATACGGCGGTGTCCGCAAAGAAGCTTAAGGCAAAGAACGATGAGCTGAGCCTCGTCAAAGACCTTTCCGATACGGCAAACGGCACGATCTCGGGAGAGGACAAGGTAACGCTCGAAACGTATATCCTCATGACGTATTTTGAAAGAATTCTTAAGCGCGCGAACGTTCATCTGTTTCGAATGTCGAGCCAGCAGTATGAATTCTGCCGCAGTACCTCGGCCGAGAGCAAGCGAAGCCAGAGCGGTCTCGATTTAGACGTCCGCGATCACTACAACGGCTCCGTGCGTTCGGTAAAATCGCTTTCGGGCGGCGAATCGTTCATCGCGTCGCTTTCGCTCGCGCTCGGCATGTCCGAGGAGATAACGGCCTCGGCGGGCGGCGTCCATCTCGACGCGATGTTCGTGGACGAGGGCTTCGGCTCCCTCGACCCGGACACCTTGAACGAGGCGATGAAGGCCTTAAACAACCTTACGGAAAACGACCGCCTCGTAGGCATTATCTCGCACGTCACGGAGCTTCGCGGGCGGATAGACAAGCAGATCGTCGTCACCAAGGAAAAGAGCGGCGGAAGCAGGATAGAGATAAAAGTATAAAAAACGGGGAGAGCGGATTTTCGCTCTCCCCTTCCTCTTATAATCCCTATATTTCGGCCGTCTTATGGCGCGTTACGTGGCAGCTTATATTCACGGCGACGGGCAGTCCCGCGATGTGCGTGGCGTACGTCTTAATCTTTACGCCGAGCGCCGTATTTTTGCCGCCGATGCCCTGCGGGCCCACGCCCGTTTTGTTTATGCTCTCAAGCATACGACGCTCAAGCGCCGCATAGCGCGGGTTTTCATTCTCGAGGTCGAGCGGTATCTGAAGCGCCTCCTTTGAAAGCAGGGCGCACCGCTCGAACGTGCCGCCGATGCCCACGCCCACAACGACGGGCGGACACGGATTGCTGCCCGCCGAAACGACGCACTCCGTCACAAAGTTTACTATATCGTCCTCCGACGCCGCCGGAGTGAACATTTTAAGCCTGCTCATGTTCTCGCTTCCGAAGCCCTTGGGCGCGGCCGTGATTTTTACCTTGTCGCCGGGGACAATCGAATAATGGACGACGGCAGGCGTATTGTCGTCGGTGTTCCTTCTCTCGAGCGGGTCGGATACAACGCTCTTGCGAAGATATCCGCCGACGTATGCGCGCCGTACGCCCTCGTTTATCGCCTCGCCAAGAGCGCCGCCGACAAAGTGAACGTCCTGCCCTATCTCCATGAAAACGACCGCCATGCCCGTATCCTGACAAATCGGGACGTTTAAGTCCTTAGCGGCGTCAAGGTTATCAAGAAGGCTCTTTAGGATATTCCTGCCTGCGGGAGATATCTCACTCTCCCCTGCGCGGCGTATCGACTGCTCAACGTCGCACGGCAGAAAAAGATTTGCCTCCACAAACAGCTTCTCAATCGTATCGCGTACACTTTTAACGTCTACTTCTCTCATTTATGTAAACCTCCTGTCGGCGCTTCCCATACGAGCGCGCCGTCCGAAAATACGTATTTCACCTTCGCGTCAAAATCCATAGGCTCGCCCTCGGTTATAACGATGTCGGCGTCCTTGCCCGCGGCAAGCGAGCCCACGCGGTCGTAAAGTCCGCAGATGCGCGCGGGCGCCGCCGTTATGGCATAAAGCGCCTCGTCGCGCGACAGCCCCGCTTTTACGTACATTATCGCGCAGAGTCTCAGATAATCTATGGGCGTTTCGGGATGGTCCGTTATTATCGAAAACTCAACGCCCGCCTCGGTAAGCTTTGCCGCCGCGTCAAGCGACAGATTCTTAAGCTCAGGCTTCGAGCGTCCCGCCATGACGGGGCCAAGCATCACGCGCGCGCCCATCTCGGAAAGCTCGCGCGCTATGATCGCCGCGTCGGTCGCGTGGACTATCACGGCGTCGAGCGAAAACTCGCGCGCGATTCTGAGCGCCGTGAAGATATCGTCGGCGCGGTGCGCGTGAAAATGCGCCTGAATCTCACGTTTGAGAAGCGGCACGAGGCTTTCGCACTTCATGTCAAACTCAGGCTCGTCAAGCTCGCTGTCCTCATGTGCGCGCTCCATGTCGGCAAGATACCGCTGCGCCTTATAAAGGTTCTCTCTGATTATCGCCGCCGTAGCCATGCGCGTGGTGGGCGTCTGACTCTTTGCGTTGTATACGCCCTTCGGGTTCTCGCCCAGCGCGAATTTCACGGCCGCAGGCGCGCGAAGTATCATCTTATCTATTACGCGGCCGTGCGTTTTTATCGCCGCAAGCTGGCCGCCTATGGGATTTGCGCTGCCGGGGCCGGTTATGACCGTCGTGACGCCGCCCGAGAGAGCCTCCGAAAATCCCCGGTCGAGCGGATTTACGGCGTCTATCGCGCGAAGCTGCGGCGTGGCGGGGTCGGTGTCTTCGTTGCCGTCGTCGCCCTCGAAGCCGAGCGAATCCTCCCACATGCCGAGATGGCAGTGCGAATCGACGAATCCGGGACAGGCGCAAAGTCCGCTCATATCGTGCGTGTCCGCGTCATTCGGCAGGGATGCGTCCATCGGCCCCACAGCGGCAATTTTTTTGTCCTTTATATGTATGAAGCCGCGTTTTACGGCTTCGCCTTCCATCGTGTAGATCTTCAAGTTAGTAAGGAGCATAAAAACCTCTTATTCCGATAATTCTTCGTTTATATAACGTCCCGCCATATGCGCGGCGATCGCGCCGTCCGCGGCGGCCGTCACTACCTGCCGCAACTGTTTTTTCCGTATGTCGCCCGCCGCGAAAATGCCGGGGACATTCGTTTTAAGCGTCTCGTCGGTGAGAATATAGCCCGCCTCGTCGAGCGTTATAAGGTCTTTTACTATGCCCGTCTCGGGCACGGTGCCGACCGCGATGAACACGCCGTCCATGGGCAGCTCTTTTTCTTCCTTCGTTTTCACGTTTTGGGCGACTACCGTGTCGACCTTGAACTTGCCCGTGATGTTTGTAAGCACGGTGTCGTACATGACGTCTATCTTATCGTTCTCTAAAACGAGGCGCGATAGATGGCGCGCGCCTCTGAATTCGTCGCGGCGGTGCATAAGCGTCACGCGGCTTGCGAAGTTTGAAAGATAGAGCGCGTCCTCAAGCGCCGTATTGCCGCCGCCCACGACCGTGACGTTTTTGCCTTTGAAGAAGTTTCCGTCGCACGTGGCGCAGTACGATACGCCGCTTCCCGTGAAGCGTTCCTCGCCGTTTACGCCGAGCTTCCGCCTGTATGCGCCCATCGCGAGAACCACGGCGCGCGCTTTTAGCGTCGCGTTTTCACATACGACCTCCTTTTCGGCGCCGAGGTCGCGTATCTTTTTTACGTCTGCCTCCAAAAATTCGCACCCGAGCGCCTCGGCGCTGCCGCGCATGGCCTCTGCAAGGTCAAAACCGCTTATTTCCTTTATGCCCGGATAATTCTCTATGGAATAAGTCGTCGTCATCTGGCCGCCTATAAAGCCGCGCTCGACTATGGCGCACGAAAGCCCCGCCCTGCGCGCATATATGGCGCACGAAAGGCCCGCGGGCCCGCCGCCTATTATGATTATATCGTACAATGTATCTCCTCCTCTTTTTTGCTATTCTAATCCGAATGCGCACCGAAAATACAAAACAGGGACGCCAAGAAAGCTTAGCGTCCCCAAAAATCTTAATATCTTCCCGATGTGCCGCGTCTCGACACTGCGCCGCGCTTGGATTCCATGTACTTTTTAAGGTCATGCATCTTTTCGTCGCTGTCCTGCTTAAAGCGGTTCATCTTCTCCTCAAAAGTAAGGCTTTCCTGATCCTTTCTGAGCGGTTCGAAATCAATTTGAATCGGAGTTATATTTGCCGCGCTCTGTCTTTGCTTTGCTTTGCGCGCGGGGGCCTTTTCGCCCGAAGACGGCTTCTGTGCGCCCGTCTTTGCTTCCTCGGACGGCGGCACCTGCTTCATCGAAAGACTTATCTTTCCGTCCTCGCCGATGCCTATGATCTTCACCTTAACGATTTGGTTGTCGCTTACATGGTCACGGATGTCCTTTACAAAGGTGTGCGTTATCTCCGATATATGTACCATACCGGACTTGCCGCCGCCCAGCGCGACAAAAGCGCCGAACTTTGTAATGCCCGTAACGCGGCCCTCCAAAACAGAGCCTACCTCCAGATTCATAAGTTGATAAATCCTCCTTAAATTTTAAAATAACCTTTATTTTAATTTTAATTGCTGTCTACGTTTACGAATACGCGCTCGTTGGGATAAGCAAGTCCAAGCTTTTCGCGGGCGACACGCTCGACGTATTCCGCGTCGATAGGCTGCTCGAGCGTGCGCTCAAGCTGCTCGTTTACGATCTTCTGCTCCTCCACCTGAACGCGCAGCGTCTCAAGATCGCGCGTCTTTTTCTCTATCATGGAGCCGAGCGTTGCCATCTGATAAAAAATATAAATTATAAAAGCCGCGAATACTATTATCAGCGCTATTCTCTTTCGTCCGTTTTTCCTGGGGGCACCTTCCATGATATCCATCCTCCGCAGCGGCACACAAAACGCTGCTCACTTTTCATCCGCAGTCACGCGTCTGCTTTTTTTGCGTATACCTAAAGAAAGTATAACAGACTTTATCTTAAATTTAAAGAGTTTTTTCAACAATCTCAAAAATTTTCCTTGCTTTTTTGCTCCCGATTTCGCTTTCCTTATTATCGGACGCAGCAAAAACGCAAACGGGCGCGTAAGTATATACACCGCCTTAATAAAAACGCCGAAGACCGCGCCCAAAACAAGAAGTACGGCGCGGCTCAGCGCGGCGAAATAAAGATAAGCGCCCAAAACGGCCCCTATTATCAAAAAGGCGCGAAGCTCCCCCGAATTTGTATTGTATACAAAAACGAAAAGCGCCGCGCTCGCCGCAAGCCAAAAAAGAACGTCCTCTATCATCACGACGAAATTAAGATGGCGGATGCGCCGCCGTATGATCCTGAAAACGTCGTAAAAAAGCGCGGCGGCGGCCCCGAAAACCACGGAGTAAAGAAATACTATGGTCTGGTGCGCTATTGATATCCCCATGGCGCTATTTGAAGAGTCGCGATATGAATCCGCCGCTCTCGCGCGGCGATGCAACGTCGGAATATTCAAAGCTGTCCATATCGCCTTCTATCATAACCTCGCCCGTATCGACGCTCAGCTTGTTAATCCTCAGTCCCGCGCCTTTTACGGTAAGCGCGCCCATCGCCGTTATGAGCGTCACGGTCGATTCGTCGAAGTTGTCCACGTCCTCCACGCCCGACACGCTTAATCTGCACCTGTTCTCCATGATAATATTGTGAGTCTGGTCCGCTTTTTTATAGTTTTTCTTTTCGTCCATCCGAAGTCCCCGCCTTTCTTTTTTTGTAAAAATATATGAAGACTACGGATGCGTTATGTTTTATCGCGCCAATTTTTTGCGTAGGAAATAAGCTCGCCGCGCTCGTTTTTCACTTTGCCCTCTATCACCGCCGAAAGAAGCGTATTAAGCGTCACGCCCATGCGCGGCGAGGGCGCGATGCCGATGGCGATAAGGTCACTCCCGTCTATTTTAAGGTCTTTTATCGTTAGGCATTCGCCCGAAGCGATAAGCCGTGACGCCGTATCGAGCGCCGCCGTAAACTTTTCGGCGTTCGTATCATCCGACGCACATTGCGCCGCGGCGCGTTTTATCATAAGCGCGCCCGAAAGCGCGTCCTCGCCGAGGCGCGCGGCGGCAATTTTCAGCTCCGTCTCCGAAAGACCGTCCGTCGCAAGGTACGCCGAAATAATCGCGTCTGCGCGCATGCGCGCCGCGCGGTCGCTTTTAAGCGACAGAAACGTATCCCTCGCGCACTCCCTTGCGTCGGGCACTCCCGAGGAGACGACAAGCGAGGCGACGCGCAGCACGAAATCAGGCGGCAGAAGTGACGCCGCCTCAGAGGCCGCACGAAGGCGCGCCTCGTCCGCGAAGCTAAGGCACGGCAGAAACGGCGAGAGAACGTCTTTGTATTCGATTATGACGCGCGCGGCGTTTTTGCCGCAGACGAGGCGCCTAAGCTCCTCATATATGCGTTCGCGCGCGACGAACGACAAAAGGCCGCGGCAGGACATTACCGCCGCGCGCGTCCCGCCGTCGAGAGAAAACCCAAGCTCCGACGAAAACCTAAGCGCGCGCATGATTCGAAGCGCATCCTCGCGAAAGCGCGTCTCGGCGTCGCCGACGGTGCGGATGAGTCCCGCCTCAAGGTCGGCGCGGCCGCCGAATCGGTCGATGACGCCGCCGCTCGCGTCAAACGCGAGCGCGTTTATCGTAAAATCACGGCGCGATAGATCGTCCTTCAAATCGTCGGCGAAGTATACCTCGTCGGGACGGCGCATATCCGTATACGCGGCCTCGCGCCGAAACGTCGTAATCTCTATTTTTTCGCCGCCGACAAGCACGCCGATCGTGCCGTATTTTTTGCCGAGGTCAAAGCACTTACAGTCGCCAAAAGCGCGCAGAATATCGTCTGGGCGCGCCGACGTCGTTATATCCCAGTCACTCGGGACGCGGCCGATGAGCGTATCGCGCACGCAGCCGCCCACGGGGTACGCCTCGAAGCCGCGCTCACTCAGGCGGCGCAGTACGAAGCGCACTTCGTCGGGGATATTATAGCTCACAGGACCGCCTCCCTTCGTATAAAGAAAACCGGCCGGAAAAAATCCGGACGGTAATCCTTACATGCTTAAAAAAATCTTAAAACTTATTTATAACTACCTTCTCATACTTATGCGTATCGGTCATAAGCTCCTCAAAGACGCTCTGAAGGTCATTAAGAGCCACGGACGCCGAATAATAGCGCTTCAAGTTGAGCTTCCTCGGATTGGCGCTCACGAGCTCTGCGACCTTATCGAAATCGGCCGGAGTATGAGCGTTGAACGGGCGTATGCGTATGAGTTTGGTGTTCAGCATAAAGAAGTTTATCGGCGCGCTCTTTTTATACATGGCAAGCGTCGCAATAGTCGAATTGCGTCTTAGGGTAAGTATGCCCGTATTCATAAATCTCGCGTTGCCCGAGCACTCGAACTGAGCGTTTAAGCCGCGCGTATCCGAAAGTATTATGTCGATGATTTCCCTGTCCTCGGGGTCGAGTATCTTCGTCGTCTCGCCGTAGTCCATAAGATTCAAGGCGCGCGTCTTGTTCTTTTCAAATACGGCGATATACTTCGCGCCGAAGTATTTGCACCACATCGCAACGAGCGCGCCCATAATGCCGCCGCCGCTTATAAGTACCTTCCAGCCGGGCGAAACGCCCATCTCTTTAACCATATGATACGCGGTCGCCGCGGGCGAAAGCATAAGCCCCTCGAAATCGGTAAATCTGTCGGGTATCTTCTTTACGAATTCAGGTCTTGCCGCGAAGAATTCGGAAAACGTGCCGTGAGCCGTCTTGCTCTTGCCGGGCGTGTTGCGGTTCTTAAAGCACATATTCTCCTGCCCGCTTTTGCACAGCTCGCATTCCATGCAGGCCGCAAGCGGAAGCACGGTCACTCTGTCGCCCTCTTTTAAGTCGTCGCGCGGGCCGGGATTTACTACGGTACCCACTATTTCATGGCCCGGCACGGTCTCTGTTGTGATGTCGCCGAGCTCCCAGAGCGTTGTGTCGTATCCGGTGACGCCCGCGAGCTTTGTTTTTATTATTACGCTCTTGCCGTCCGGCTCGAGGTCGGGTATCTGGGTCACTCCTATTTTTTCTTTGCCCAAAATCATAGCTGCGCGCATGAGAAAACCCCCAAATCAAAAAATAAAGACGGCACTAAACGTACCGTCTTTATAATAGCGTATTTGATTTTGAAAATCAAGCCAAAGATTAGATGGCTTCGCCAACTTCTCTCCAATACTTAGCTCTTGCTTTCTTACCTGCTGCGAACGTAACGATAACGAAGATAAGAGCAATGATGTTGCAGGCAGCGTTGAAGATGTAGGAGCCCATGTAGGAGCCTGCAGCCTCAA
>JAFWDJ010000041.1 GCA_017513095.1 Clostridia bacterium
AGCGCCCAGAGCCGCAAGCAGTATTACGGGCCACCAGATCTGCCCCGTCTGCGGCAGCTTATCCGAATCCGTCGTGCTTCCGTCGTCGGGCTCGTCGCCGTCATCGTCCGGCGTCCCGTCGCTTGAATCGTCGCCGTCGTCGGGATTATCGCTGTCCGGCGGATTGTCGGGCCGGTACCGCCGTCTTTTTATATACGACGGCTATCGTTATATCGCCCGTGCGGTCGCTTTGCCCTATCTCGCTCATCTTATCAGCCGCCGGGGCCGATATACCGTATCCAAACAGTATGGCCAAGACAAGAAAAACAACAAGTCCTCTTTTAAAGCTTTTTGTCATTCTCATCATGCTTCCTTTTGTTTGCGGTTCTTGATTTGCTAACTATCAATATCACAAGTACTATAATCAGCGGTACCGCGCCCGCAGCCGCGGCCATCGCGCGGTCTATCTGCAGGGCATCGGGCGTTATGCGCACGTCGTCGTCCGCAGCCGCGTTGTCTGTCCTGTGCCCGCGAACGAGAAGCCTGTGAGAATTGACGCCGTACGGAGTGCATGTGACTATGGTGCAAAAATCGGCCTTGGGGTCTATCTCAAGCAAAGACACGTCGTCGGGCAGAACAACGGATATGAGGTCCGTTTCATACGTCAACGTATGACCCAACACTTCCAATATAAATATATCGCCTACTTCGACCTTATCAAGGTCGGTAAGAAGTCTCGCGGAGGGCAGTCCCCTGTGCCCCGAAATGACCGAATGAGAGCCCGTTCCCCCTACGGGAAGGCTCGTTCCCTCGATATGGCCTATACCGTTCGACAGCACTTCGTCGTCAGAGCCGTGATAAAGCGGCAGAGACACCTTTATTGAGGGAATTGAAAGCGTTCCGAGCACGTTTGAGCCGTCAAGAATGAGCTGAGAATCGTATTCGGCGCGCTCAGACGGCGTAAGCTCGTAAAAACGGTTCGCTTTAAGATTGCGGTTATATTCCTGCGCGCTCTCCCACAGCTCTTCAAGCTTCGCATCATCCGATACGGCCACAGCCTTCGTATACTCGGATATGCGGCTTTGAAATTCGCGCTTGTGAAAGATATCCGACACCGTGGGATACAGCAAAAAAGCAAGGCCAGCCACTAATATGACGACAATCACGATCGCCGCCGCTCTTCTTTTCATCGTTACAACTCCCCGACTGTTATTTTAGGGTAATATCATCTGCGCGTTCTTCTGCGTCTTCCGAGCACAGCGGCCGGAAACGCCAAACGTCTGCGACCAATGGCCGGGCGAGAGCGTAACCGTCTTAGTCCCGCATTAAAAATAAACAGTACACCCCCTTGCAGGAATGTACTTCACTGTCTGCCTTACCTTCGGCAGGGTTTAAAAAGCGCCCAATGGTCCATATTTACAAGCGGAATTTGCCGGGTAAAATACAGCCATATAAAAGAGCATTATTTAAGCACAGACCCGTCTTGCTTCGCTTTGCAGTTTTGGATTGTCGTGTCGATCTGCTCTAAACTACTCCCTTTCATAATCAATGATATCATATCTTAAAATAATATCAAGGGTTTTTGTTAAAAATATATCGTAGTAAATATTTATCGCTTTAAATAAATACAGCGATGCGTTTTTTATGCCGCATCGCTGCAAAAATCGAATAAATACCCGGCCTTTTTCAAGCTTTGATTAACCCCGTATCCCTATAATGTACAAATCCGCCGCCCATTTCCGCAGTCTCAAGCCAGAGCCCGAGATCTATCTCCTTGAGCATACTCTCATCGGCTATCTCTGCCGTCAGCATATCGAGGCTCCCGCGGTAGTACGCACCCGTAATCGTGACCCAGTGCCACGAATCAAGCCGCGTTTCCCTGCCGCAGCCCAGGTTCAAAAACGCCACGGGGGTATCTCTCTCGAGCGCACCCCTCAGATAATCGAAAAGCATGGATTTCGACGGCCGCTTTTCTTTTTTAGGAAGTATTTCCATGGCGCATCTTTCGCCGAAGGAGACGCCGTTCTCCGACAAATACCGCTCGAAGCCCGCCGCGAACATATCAACGGAATCGACGCCGCGCCTGCCGGGCGTTATATACGTCCACATGACCTCCATGAGGTCAAGAAACTCCTTTTTCGTATAAGCGTCGGCGCCGCGCTTCCTGTTTTCGTACATGGCAATACACGAGCCGGTCGTGGCGCCGCATCCCGCAAGCCGCTGAAGCCTTGTTTTGTACCATTCCTGATTGCCGCCGAAGTAGCGCTCCTCTCCCCGCGCGTCCTTTATCATAAGTAAATTATAATCAAGTTTAAACTCTTTCATAAAAAGCCCCGCCCAAAAATTCGTATCACTAAAGCTTAACGTCCGGCTTATTCTCAATGCCCTGCTCGCGGCAGACGCGCTCAAGTGCTGCGTCAAGCCTGTTTTTGTCATAATCGCCGCCGAGAAGAGCCCTCGCCGCCGCCGATTTAAACTCCGCGGAGCACTTGTCACACAGAAGGATCTCTGCCGCAAGCGTGTGAAGGTCGTCCTCGAAGCTGCCGGTATAATCGCCGTTCTCAAAGTCGTATCCGTATACGACTCCCGCGGGCGCGAGCGTGAAATTCGTAAGCGACAGATCGCCCGCCGAGGTTATCTTCGCGTCGGGGAAGCCGGCGCAGACCTTGTGGAAGCTTACGAGCCAGTCGCGAAGCGCCGAGGCCGCCTCCGTAAAGTCGCCGCCGTTTTTCTCGCAGTCGGCAAGCGTATCGACGAGCGTTCCGCCGCGCAGATATTCAATCATGAGCGTCTTATCGTCGCGCGCCATGATTTTGGGCACCTTTACGCCGTTTTCGTAAAGGAACGTAAGCATCTTCGCCTCAAATTCGATGTCGCGGGGCGACTTGAGCATATACTCTATAAGCATACAGTCCGGATTTAATGCGCAAGCCATGTAAATCTCATTGTGCCTCGACGGATACGCCTCCTTGTGGCATTGTTCATAACCCTGATACAGTAAGAAATCGTGCGGAGTCTTCATATGTGCCGTCCTCCCAATTATTATATTTTATTCTTCAAAGATAAAGCGTCCTTCCATTGCCTCGCTGCCGTAAAAATATATCTCGCCGTCTGTATCGACGTATATAAGCACCCAGCTAAGATCGGAAAATTCGGGATTATATAGCGCAAACATCGCCGCGTCGTCCTCGCCGAGAAGCATAATGGACGTGGAAAGGATATCGGCGGTCATGCCGTCCTTCCAGATCACGGCCGAAGCCGACGCGCCTCTTACGGGATATCCCGTGTCGGGGTCGAATATATGGCAGTAGCGCACGCCGTCAACTTCAAAATAGCGCTGATAATCGCCCGACGATACGACAAATTCGTCGCAAACGTCCACCCTGCCCGCTATATCCGAAGCGTCGCGCGGATGCTGGATGCCCACGGACCAGTCGGAGCCGTCCGGCTTTGTGCCTATGGCGCAGATGTTGCCGCCCGCGTCGATTATCGCGGACTTTATACCCGCACTTTTTAGCGCCTGTGCCATAACGTCGGTCGCGTAGCCCTTCGCTGCCGCGCCGAGGTCCATCTTCATGCCGGGCTTTTTAAGATATACGGTATGCTCATCTTCGTTTAAAACGACGTCGGACAGACTGCAGAGCGCAAGCGTCTCTTTTATCTCCTCATCGGAGGGAACGCGGTATTCCTGCGTTGAAAAGCCCCACAGGTCGGACATCGCGCCCATTACGATATTAAATTTGCCGCCCGTAATCTCGCCGTAGTGAAGCGAGGTCGCAATCAAATTCCACACGTCGTCGGAAACGTGCACGGGTGCAACGCCGGCGTTCTCGTTTACGGCCCAGACTTCGCTTGCGGCCTTTTCCGAGTCGGTATTCGGAAATCTCGTTACGCGCGCGGCGATATCCTCGAACGCGGTCTCCGCCGCGTCGAACGCGGCCTCGGCCTGTTCGCTTGAAATACCGGCGCCGGAGGGTATGCGAATAACGACTACGGTGTCCATCGAGTAGAACTCGCGGCGGTACTCCTCGCCGCCGCTCTTTTGTCCGGAGCAGCCAGAAAAGACGAGTAGTACGATAATTACGCTTATGATAATGCTTATTGCTCGTTTCATTTTGAAATTCCTTCCTATTGATATTTAAATTATATACACAGGCGCGCATTTTGTCAAATGCGCGCGGCGGATTTGTCGGGGGAAAATATGCGATTTCAGGCTATTGGAAAAACTGCATAAATGTAAATATCTTTTTTATCGTTTTTTATTGAAATATGGTAAAGATTATATTATAATGTTTAAGTGTCGTTACAAAATTGGAGTATACGGCGCGAAGGGCCGCGCAAAATGCGATTTTGCGGCCATAATTGAAAGGAGAGAAATTTAAATGAAACAATACCCGGTCGAAAAGCTTAGAAACGTAGTCGTAATGGGACACGGCGGAGACGGAAAGTCGTCGCTTTTGGAGCATATCCTTTTTCATACAAAGGCTATCGACAGACTGGGAAAGATTGCTGACGGCAATACCACTTCAGACTTTGATCCCGAGGAGATAAAAAGAACGATCTCGATATCGGCTTCGATCCTCCCCGTTGAGCATGACGGATATAAAATAAACTTCCTTGATACTCCCGGTTATTTCGATTTCGTCGGCGAGGTCGAAGAGGGTGTGCGCGTATCCGACGCGGCTCTTATCGTTCTCAGCGCAAAATCGGGCGTAGAGGTTGGTACGCGCAAGGCGTACAAGCTCGCCGTAAAGAACAATCTGCCTACCATGTTTATCATAAATAAGATGGACGAGGAGAACGCGGACTTCTACGCATCGCTTGACAGCCTCAGAGAGAACTTCGGCGTTAAGGTATGCCCCATCTCGATACCGATAATCGAGAACGAAAAGTTCGTGGGCGTTGTAGACTGCATCCGCTTAAAGGCAAGACGCTTTGAGGGCGGCAAGGTAATAGACATCGACATTCCCGACAGCATGAAAGAGCATATCGAGCCCGTTAGAAACATGCTCATGGAGTCCGTTGCCGAGTCGAGCGACGAGCTTATGGAAAAATTCTTCGACGGCGAGGAGTTCACCGCCGACGAAATAGACAACGCGTTAAAGAACGGCGTAAGAGAGGCGACCATACTTCCCGTGCTCTGCTCGTCCGCTGTTACGGGCGGCGGCATCCCCAGCCTCCTTGCAAACATAGAGAGCTACTTCCCCTCCCCCGCCGAGTGCAAGCCGGAAATCGCGACGAACGCAAAGGACGAAGAGGTTGAAGTACCCGCGAACGCCGCAGACCCCGCAAGCGCGCTCGTATTCAAGACCGTTGCCGACCCGTTCGTAGGCAAGCTTTCCTACTTCAAGGTAATGAGCGGCTCCGTTAAGGCAAACTCCGAGCTTTACAACACGAGAGCGGGAGCAAGCGAAAAGATCGGCCGCATCTTCTTCGTTCGCGGCAAGAAGCAGGTAGAGACGACCGAGGTTGGCTTAGGAGACATCGGCGCCGTTACGAAGCTCGGCAAGACCGTAACGGGCGACACGCTCTGCGCTTCCTCGCGCCAGATAAAGTTTAGGGGCATAGACTTCCCGAAGCCGTCGCTTTCGCTTGCCATTGTTCCGAAGGCAAAGGGCGACGAGGAAAAGATAGCCTCCGGTCTTACGAGACTTTCCGAGGAGGACTCCACCTTCTCCACGATGAACAATCCCGAAACGCGCCAGCTCGTTATCTCCGGCGTGGGCGACGTTCAGCTTGACGTTATAATCTCGAAGCTCAAGAGCAAGTTCGGCGTTGACGCTGAGCTTATCGAGCCCAAGGTAGCATACCGCGAGACGATCCGCAAGTCCGCCGAGGCAGAAGGCAAGCATAAGAAGCAGTCCGGCGGCGCAGGTCAGTTCGGCGTCGTTCAGATACGCTTCGAGCCCATCACCGACGGTTCGTCCGATTTCGAGTTCGTAAACGCTATCGTAGGCGGCGTCGTTCCGAAGGAATTCATACCCGCCGTTGAAAAGGGTCTGCGCGAGAGCATGCAGCACGGCGTTCTCGCCGGATATCCGATGGTCGGCGTTAAGGCTACGCTGTTCGACGGCAAGTACCACCCCGTTGACAGTAAGGAAGTTGCCTTCAAGTCCGCGGCAAGGCTTTCGTATAAGGCTGCCTGCGCACAGGCAAGCCCCGTACTGCTTGAGCCCATAGGCAAGGCCGAGGTACACATCCCCGACGATTACATGGGCGACGTTATCGGCGACATGAACAAGCGCCGCGGCCAGATACTCGGCATGGATAAGGACGCCGACGGATTAAGCGTCGTAAGCGCGTACGTTCCGATGAGCGAGATGCACACCTACGCTATCGACCTTCGCTCCATGACGCGCGGTCAGGGCGACTTCACGATCGAGTTCGACCGCTACGAGCAGGTACCGGATTCCGCGGCTCAGAAGATAATCGCAGACGCAAAATTCGAGGACGAGGAGGAATAATCCTCTCCCCGCCTCACCCGACAGGCATAAAACGGAAGGCAGAAAACTGCCTTCCGTTTTTTATATCAAAGCTTCTCAATTTCATTTAAAAACCGTTCGGGCGCGAGCCTCGGGCCGCGCACCGTATTTATGCCGACGCCTTTCAGGCGTTCAAATTTAAATACGTCCGGCGGATAGGTTTTTTGCCGCTTTATCTTCATCACGCGGTCTATCCTTATATTCTCGTCGCTGTAATCGTACGGCATGTCCGCCGCGGTCACGACGCATTTGTATCGTACGGCGGAAACGGGCGCTCCGACGTACAGATAGACGATATCGCCGACGCAGATTCTGCTGCTCTGCTTCCAGATGATCTCGGGATTGCTTTCAAACGCGGCGTCAACGTCAAAGTATCGCGGATTGGCCGGGATGATCCAGCTTTTTTGCCCTGCGGCTCTTGCGGTCGCTTTCTTTGAATTTGCGGCAAAGCCTCTGCTTATTTCGATAAGCTCGATTATGCGGTCGTCAGGAAGCGTCCCGTCGAGCAGCACGCTTGCCCAGCTTTTGTGGTTCATGTGGTACGCAGGATATATTCCTGCCGTTTTTATCAGCGTCCCGTGCATTTCGGGGTCGGTCTTTAAGTTTACGACCTCGACCGTCTCGTCTCCGCTTTCGCCTTTACCTTCCTTTTTAAGCTTGCTTCTTTCAACGGGCATAATAAGGGCGTACCACTTGCGGTTATCGGGGCATCGGAGAACGCCTATGCCCTCGGCGTTTTTGAACGGATTATCGGGGCTTTCGCCGTACTTTTCATATATAAGGCGCGTTATGCGGTTCGCCTGATCGGACATAAACGGCGTTTTAATAAAGCAGGCGGCGGCTATGCGCCCAAGCATCGCTTCATATTCTTCGCGCACCGCGCCTACGAACGCGCCGGTGTGAAGCGGCGCGTGTATGGGCAGGTACTCCTCCCCGGAGTCCGTATCGAACACACGGCCCGTTACATTGCCGCCGTCGTCCACGAATACGTCGGCGCGGAACGCGCCGTCCATTATCGTCTCGCTGTACGTATATCCGCCGTCCGTGCGCACGAAGCCGAACGCGGCGAGACGCGAAAAATCGGGCGCCGTTCTTTTGAATACTTCGCTTTCAATGCTCATACTTTCCCCCATATGTAAAAGGGACGGTCAAAGCCGTCCCGTAAGTTTCTTGTTTATTCTTCCTGCGAAAGCAGTATGCGGTCATTGTCAAGTATATGACCCTTGACCTGCCTGTACTTTTCCAAAAGTCCCTCGACGGTCAGATTGTCTCGCTCCTCGCCCATGAGGTCGAGCACAATGTTGCCGTCGTCCATCATGAGCGTTCTGTTGCCAAGATGAAGCGCCGACGCTATGTTATGAGTTATCATAAGCGTCGTTATGTGCTTCTCTTTTACAACTTCCTTCGTAATTTCAAGCACCTTTTCTGCGGTCAGCGGGTCGAGCGCCGCAGTATGCTCGTCAAGAAGAAGTATCTTCGGCGTAACGATAACGGCCATAAGAAGCGTGACCGCCTGTCGCTGGCCGCCGGAAAGAAGTCCCATGCTCGTCTTCATGCGGTCCTCAAGGCCCATATTGAGGCGCGAAAGCGTCTCTCTGAAGACCTCGCGGTCCTTTTTCGATATGGCGGGACGAAGAAATCCCCTTTTGCTTGACGAATAGGCAATGGCCAGATTCTGCTCAATCGTAAGGCTGGGCGCGGTGCCCATGAGCGGATTTTGGAAAATGCGCCCCACGACGCGCGCGCGGTACGTCTCGGGCTTGAACGTAACGTCCTCGCCGTCTATGTATATCTCGCCCTCGTCGCTTATGAATACGCCCGCAATGGCGTTAAAAAGCGTTGTTTTGCCGGCTCCGTTCGAGCCTATTATAGTTGCGAAATCGTCGGGGCGAAGCTGCAGCGAAAGGCCCTTTAAAGCGGCCTTTTCGTTTACGGTGCCGCGTTCGAAGGTCTTGTAAAGATTATTGATTTTTAGCACTTTGCTTCACCCTCCTTGACTTGCTGTTGCTTGCGGCTATCGAATCGCGTATCGGCTTTATGCTGAGCGCGATTACGATTATAATAACCGAAATAAGCTTTAAGAAGTACGTCGGGAAGAGGTTCGTCTTTATCGCAACGGCGATTATAATGCGGTACGCCACGCTTCCGACTATGGCCGATACGAAGCCGATGCTTATATTCTTCCTTACGCATATCGTTTCGCCGATGATAACGGAGGCAAAGCCCACGACGATGGTGCCGCTGCCCGCCGTAACGTCGGCGTAGCCCATGTACTGAGTGTACATCGCGCCCGAAAGCGCTACGCAGGCGTTCGCGATGGCAAGCGCTATCCACTTCATCTTATCTGTGGATATGGAAGTTGCGCGCACCATGTCCTCGTTGTCGCCCGTCGCGCAGATGCTCAGTCCCGTAGGCGTGGAGAAGAAAAACTCAACGAGCATAACGACAATGGCACATACAACGACGGCCACCGTTATTATCGAAGTATGCTTTGAAAGCATCGTCGCGCTCTGAAACATCGTAAACAGCGTTTGTGAGCCGAGTATCGAAATATTCGGACTGCCGTTGTTCATTATCAGCAGGTTTATTGAATACAGACCCGACATTGTCATGATACCGGCGAGTATCGGCGCGATTTTACACTTCGTTTGGAAGAACGCCGTAAGCGATCCGGCCGCCGCGCCCGCAAGTATCGCAAGTATGAGCGCAAGAAACGGATGTCCCGCATTCGTTACCATCGCGCAAACCGCCATACCGAGCGTAATGCTTCCGTCAACGGTAAGGTCCGGTATTTTAAGTATCCTGAACGTTATATATACGCCGAGTACCATAAGCCCGTATACAAGACCGAGCTCTATCGCACCGAGCAGCTGATTTATCATGAGTTTTCCTCTTTCCTGTTTCGGCTAAAACTAATCGTTAAAACCGAAAAAAATTACGTCAAACGAGCGAAAATGGCGCGTTCTGCGCCATTTTCGCCGTTTGATTTACATACTTCTGATTTATGCTGTCCGCGCATTTAAAAGACAGCTTTTATCCGGCGCGCAGTATAGTCTTATGCTGCGTTGGTGGAAACGTAGGTAGCTTCTGCAGCGTAGGACTCGGGAAGAGTTACGCCGAGCTGGTTCATAACGCCCTCGTTGATAACGAGCGTAAAGTCGCTGTACTGCTGGCAGGGCATACTCTCAAGCGGAGTGCCGTTGTACCATTCGATAACCATCTGAGCGGTCATCTCGCCTACGGTGCCGTAGTCAACGCCGTACGAGCAGAACGCGCCGCCCGTCGTCATAGCGTCAGCTGCGCCGTATACGGGGATGCCCGCGTCGGCAAGAATCTGACCGAGCTGATTGAAGTTGGAAGCGATTATGGAGTCGAGCGTTACGTAAACGTATGCGGTCGTTGCGGGATCGAGCGACTGAGCCTGGGTAATGGCGTCGGTTACGTCAGCGTAGCCGATAACCTCATAGGGGAAGCCGTTCTCCTCGCAGAAGCTCTTCGCAGCGTTCATCGTGCACTCGGAGTTGTTCTGAGAGGTGTTGTACATAATAACGATCTGCTTGCCCTCTTCGATGGGGGTGATGTCGTTTGCGGTGGTGATGATAAGGTCAGCGGGGATGGTGTTCGAAGTACCCGTTGCAAGGATTGCCGGATCAACGGTGTCAAGGTCGGGCATGATCTTCGAGTATACGGGGTCAACTACCGACATGAAGATTATCGGAGTCTCGCCGCCGCAGATGCTTACGGCCGCCTGGGTCGGAGGAGTGAGCATCGGAACGACTACGTCGTACTGATTGTCAACGAAGCCCTGGATTATGGTGCTCATCGTACCGGTATCGCCGGAGGCACTCTGGAAATCAACCACGATCTTGTCGGAAAGGCCGGCGTCGTCTATGGTCTTTAAGAACGAGTCGTGCATCTGCTGTGCATCGGCCATATCAACGAGCTGTACGAAGCCGACGGTGATAACGTCCTTCGTGTTTACGGTGCCGACAACCTCGGCGGTCTCTTCGCCCGACGGCTCGGCAGCAGTCTCTTCGGAAGCCTTGCTGTTCGAAGAACAAGCAGCGAGTCCGAAGGCCAGTGCGAGAACGCAGAGCAATGCAATAAGTTTTTTCATTGTTTACCTCCACAAAATTTTTATAGTTTTCATGCTTATGCATAATAATTAGTATTGCATTTTTTTATATGAATGTCAAGGCTGTTTTTATTGTTTTGCGGGTGTATAATTAAAATATTGTTAAGTATATTTAAACATACGGAGGCAGAACGATGAAAAAGAACATATTCGGCGGTCTCGCGCCGGTGAACATGTCGCCCGAGGTAAGCCGCAAGCTTATCGCATACCAGTCGGGCGAGAACGGATACACTATAAACTACATGGAGGCGCGGCGCGGCGCGTCCGCTCCCCCGCACAGTCATCCGCATCTTCAGGCCGTATATATATTAAGCGGAAGCGGCGTTTTCTTATGCGGCGGCGAGGAGATACCGATGGAAAGCGGCGATATACTGCAGATAGGCCCGAACGTCCCCCATACGTGGAAGGAAGTATTCGAGGAGACGAAATGGCTTGAATTTTTCACCCCCGAAAGAGAGGATTTTAAGCCCGAATAAAAAGCGGGAGCCCCGGCCCAAAAAGGTCGGGGCTCTTTTAAATTCCTGATTACTTTTATGCTTTGCCTTCGATTTTGGCAATCGACTGCATAACGGAGTCGAGCATCGCCTGATACTTCTCCTTCTTTGCGCGCTCCTCCTCTACCACGGCGGGCGGAGCCTTCGCTACGAACTTCTCGTTCGAGAGCTTGCCGTCTACGCGCTTAAGCTCCGATAAAAGCTTCGTCTTTTCGCCGTTCAGTCTTTCAAGCTCCTTTTTGAAGTCGATAAGATCGCCCAGCGGAATAAATATCTTCGCGTCGCCCGTTACGACGTTCACGGCGTCGTCGTCCGAGTAGCCGACGCTTTCGTCGATTACCGTGATTTCCGACGCGCCCGCAAGCCTCTGAAGATAAGGCTTGCCGCTTTCGTAATGCGCCGTATTCTTCGTGAGTATCGTCATCTTCGCCTTGCGCGACGGAGCTACGTTCATCTCGGCGCGGATATTTCTTACGGCGCCGACAGCGTCCATAACGTCCTGCATATTGCGCTCGTCCTCGGGGAAGCAGAGGCTTTCGTCGTATACGGGGAACTTCGAGGTAATTATAACTTCCTCGTCGCGCGGCAACGCGGAGAATATTTCCTCGGTAATGAACGGCATGAACGGATGCAGAAGCTTAAGAATATTCGTAAGGACGTACAAAAGCACGTACTGCGCCGATTCCTTCGTCTCGTTGTTGTCGTTGGAGTCGTAAAGGCGCGGCTTTACAAGCTCTATATACCAGTCGCAGAAGCAGTCCCAGGTAAAATCGTAAATCTTCTGAACGGCTACGCCGAGCTCGAACTTGTCCATGTTCTCGCAGACTTCTTTTACGACCGTATTGAGCTTCGAGAGTATCCACTTGTCCTCAAGCTGGAGATTCTCGGGCAGCTTGCACTCCTCGACCTTCAGGTTCATAAGCACGAATCGCGCCGCGTTCCAAAGCTTGTTGTTGAAGTTGGAGCTTGCCTCTACCCTGTCCATATTGAAGCGAAGGTCGTTGCCGGGGGCGTTGCCCGTGATGAGCGTGAGCCTCAGCGCGTCCGCGCCGTACTGCGCGATTACCTCAAGCGGGTCTATGCCGTTGCCCGCCGATTTCGACATCTTCTTCCCGTACTTGTCGCGCACGAGGCCGTGTATGAGCACCGTCGAGAACGGCGGCTTGCCCGTATGCTCAAGGCCGGAGAATATCATTCTTGCGACCCAGAAGAAGATTATGTCGTATCCCGTTACGAGCACGTTCGTAGGATAGAAGAAATCGAGCTTTTCCGTCTTGTCGGGCCATCCCAATGTCGAGAACGGCCAGAGCGCCGACGAGAACCACGTATCGAGTACGTCGGGGTCCTGAATAACGGCGCCGCCGCACTTTTCGCAGCGGTCGACCTCGGTCTTCGATACCGTGACGTGACCGCACTCCCTGCAGTGGTACGCGGGTATGCGGTGACCCCACCAGAGCTGGCGCGAGATGCACCAGTCATGTACGTTCTCCATCCAGTTTATATACGTCTTAGTGAATCGGTCGGGCACAAATTTTACTTCGCCGTCCTTAACGACTCTTATAGCGTCCTTCGCAAGGGGCTCCATCTTTACGAACCACTGCTTCGACGTCATCGGCTCTACTACGGTGCCGCAGCGGTAGCAGGTGCCTACGTTATGCGAATGCGGGCGTATATCGACAAGAAGGCCCTCTGCCTTTAGGTCGTTAACAATGTTCTCGCGGGCCGTGAAGCGGTCCTGACCCTCGTATTTGCCGCCGTTCTTGTTTATGCAGCCGTTCTCGTCCATAACGAGAATCTGTTCGAGGTCGTGTCGAAGGCCGACTTCAAAGTCGTTCGGGTCGTGGCAGGGCGTTATCTTTACGCAGCCCGTACCGAATTCGCGGTCAACGTATTCGTCCGCGATAATCGGTATCCTTCTTCCGACGAGCGGAAGTATTGCGTACTTGCCCACAAGATCGGTATAGCGCTCGTCCTCGGGATTTACGGCTATCGCCGTATCGCCCAGCATCGTTTCGGGGCGCGTGGTCGCGATCTCGATAAAGTCGTCGCTGCCCTCGATGGGGTATTTTATGTGCCAGAAGAAGCCGTCCTGCTCCTTATGCTCTACCTCGGCGTCGGAAAGCGCCGTCGTGCAGCGGGGACACCAGTTTATTATGCGGTTGCCCTGATAGATGAGGCCCTTGTTGTAAAGGTTTACAAAGACCTCCTTTACGGCTCTCGAACAACCCTCGTCCATCGTAAAGCGCTCGTTTTCGTAGTCGCACGAGGAGCCGAGCTTTTTAAGCTGGCTTACGATGCGGTTGCCGTAAAGGTTCTTCCATTCCCAGACGCGCTCCAAAAACTTCTCGCGTCCGAGGTCGTAGCGCGTTATATGCTCGTTTACGCGAAGCGACTCCTCGACCTTTATCTGCGTTGCTATGCCCGCGTGGTCGGTGCCCAGAATCCACAGCGCGGCGTATCCGCTCATGCGCTTGTAGCGCGTCAGGATATCCTGCATCGTCTCGTCGAGCGCATGGCCCATGTGAAGCTGTCCCGTGACGTTCGGAGGCGGTATAACTATCGAAAACGGCTTTTTCGACGTGTCGGGCTCCTGCGAAAAGTATCTTCCGCGCAGCCACATATCAAATATTTTGTCCTCGATCGCGCTCGGATCGTATGATTTTGATAGCTCTTTTCTCATAAATGCCTCCCGGTATTATTAAGCGGTCGCCGCTTATATTAAAAATTCATTATATTTTATAATATCATGCAATTTGACCGATTGCAACTTTTTAATGCACGCTATGCCAAATAAAATAACGTCTTCGGCCCGATGAGGCCAAAGACGTTAAATTATTATGCCGATTTATACGTAATTGCCCTTTATCTTCATTTCGGACAGCTTCTTTTCCTCGGGCTGTGCCTCTGCGTAGCCGAATACGAGGCCGAAAAGCGCCGTCATATCGGCGTCTATGCCGAGCGCGCTCTTTAAATCCGCGTCCTTGTCAATAGCCGGACCCGCGAACCACGCAAAGCAGCTTCCTATGCCGCCCTCGGCCGCCTGCACCATCATATTTTCGGCTATCGTGCCGCCGTTCGTGTAGTTTATGCCCTTAAGCGAGGCGTCCTTTGACGAGATAACGATGAGCGTGGACGCACCGTAGAAGTTGAACGGGCGCTTCATCTCCTTGCCGAATACCTTCGACATATCGCGGCTCATCACCGTGCCGATGCGAACAAGCATTTCGGCGTCGCGCACGACCGTAATCTGCATCGTCTCATATCGTCCCATGCTCACCGGAGCCGCGTCGCCCGCAAGCAGTATTTTTTTTAAGTCCTCGTCCGACACGGGCGTTTTCGTGAATTTTCTTACCGAACTTCTTTTCGTTATACCTTTTACGATATCCATAATACTCTCCCGTTTTCCATGTAATTTATTTATATAGTAAGTATACATGCGAATTTGCTTCTTTGCAAGTGCCAAAAGTGTTGCACCTTTCCAAAAAATGCTTTATAATATAATCATAAATGTAACCGCGGATAATTATTTCAGATTTAAGGGGGTAAAAACATGGCATTTTTAGGCGAGGACATAAAAAAGCTCGGCTTCGGGCTTATGAGACTGCCCGTAAAGGAGGGCACGAAGGAAATTGACATAGAGCTCACCAAAAAAATGGCGGACGCCTTCATTGAAGCGGGCTTTACTTATTTCGATACGGCGTGGGCGTATCCCGGAAGCGAGGACGCTTTCAGGCAGGCCGTTGTCGAGAGATATCCGAGAGAAAGTTTTACAATAGCCACAAAGAACGCGGCGTGGATAAACTGCAAAACGCGCGAGGAGGCCATAGCTCAGTTCGAGACCTCCTTAAAGCAGACGGGCGCAGGCTATTTCGACTTTTATCTGCTTCACAATCTCGGCGAGGGACGCACGCACTTCTTCGACGACTTCGATATGTGGACGTTCGTAAAGGAGAAAAAGGCCGAGGGCCTTATAAAGCATATCGGATTTTCGTTCCATTCGACGCCCGAGGAGCTTCGCGAGATACTTTCGGCCCATCCCGAGGCGGAATTCGTACAGCTTCAGATAAATTACGGCGACTGGGAGAATCCTGCCGTTCAGTCGAGAGGCGTATACGAGGTTGCGCGCGAGTTCGGAAAGCCGGTCGTTATCATGGAGCCCGTAAAGGGCGGAATGCTCGCAAAGCCGCCCGAGAGTGTTATCGACGTATTCAAGGCTGCGGACCCTGATGCTTCCCCCGCTTCGTGGGCGCTTCGTTTCGCGGCAGATCTCGAGGGCGTTATAACGGTTCTTTCGGGCATGAGCAACATGGAGCAGATCGAAGACAACATAAATATGATGAAGGGCTTTACGGGGCTTACCGACGAGCAGCGAAAGACTGTCGAGCGCGCACGCGAGGAGCTTGCTAAAATCCCGCTTATCCCCTGCACCACCTGCAACTACTGCGCAAAGGTATGCCCGAAGAACATCGGCATCTCGGGCTCGTTTACGGCGCTCAATATGTATACGCTCTACGGCGATTTTAAGGCCGCGCGTCAGCAGGAATCGTGGCTCGTTATCGGCCACGGCAAAAAGAAGGCCGCCGAGTGCGTTAAGTGCGGCAAATGCGAGGCAGTATGCCCGCAGCATATTAAAATACGGGACGAGCTTGAAAACGTGACGAAAACGTTCAAATAATCGACGCGGTTTTTATAGTATTAGTAAATATTTTTAAGCGCATGTGCCATCTTTGCCGTATTTGCGCCCAACCGATTGATATTTCGGGTGCGGTATGTTATACTGCTTACGTAAAATCATACGTTAAAGCCCGAGGGACGCGCACAAAGGCAGGTGCCCGAGGGCGTAATTTTCAGGAGGTGCGTTTATGCCTTTCGGCGTTATTACGGACATTACGGAGGCCAAGCTGCTCATACTTTATATTTTCAAATACTGCGGTACGGCGCTTCCGAAAACGGCGCTTGACGACATCGTAAAGACCGACGAGCTTATAGAGCATTTCACCTACTGCGAAGCCTTTTCGCAGCTCGTGGAGTCGGGGCACGTCTTTAAGCATCCCGATAAGGAGCTTTATTATATAAACTCCGAGGGCGAAGAGACGGTAAATCTCTTTACGAAGAATATCCCGTTCTCCATTCGCGAGCGCGCGATAAAGGAATCGACGATAGTATTGGCAAGACTCAGCGAGGGCGAGCACATCGTTTCGGAATACGCGCCGAACAACGACGAGGCGGGCTCTTATACCGCCGTGCTCAAAATAATCGGCGACCGCGAAACGCTGTTCGAGCTGAAGCTGTGGCTTCCCAATAAGATGCAGTGCGAAATAATCACCACGAATTTCAGGGAGAACCCTATCGGCATATTTAAAGAGTTCTTAAAATTAGTTGCAAACGAAAACAACCAAGGAGGATAAAATGAAGGATTTCGACAAAGTGATAAAAAGAGTGACGGGCGGAAAAGGCGGCGAATCGTTTCTCATTTTAGGCAGCAAAAAGACGGCTGTCATCGATACGGGCGCGGCTTACTGCGCTTCGGTGCTCATTGAGAACCTCGAACGCGAGCTTTCGGGCCGCCCGCTCGACTATATATTCATAACGCATTCCCATTTCGACCACGTCGGCGCGGTGGCGAACTTAAAGGAGCGCTGGCCCGAATCGAAGGTGCTGGGCGGCACGCACGCGGCCAATATCCTCTCCCGCCCCAACGCGAGAAAGCTTATAAGAAAACTCTCCGAGGGCGCAAAACAGCTCTTCGATCCCGAGGGAAAGTTCCCGCCCGTAAGCTACAACGACGACCTTCTCGTGTGCGACGTTCCCCTAAAGGAGGGCGACAGCGTATCCTTAGGCGATATAACCGTACGCGTGTACGACGCGCCGGGACATACGCGCTGCTCCGTTATGTTCCATCTTGAGGAGCTCGACATAAACTTTATGAGCGAGTCCGTGGGCGTCGTATTAAAGAGCGGCGACCGATTCCCCTCCTTCGTTACGAGCTACGACGACGCGATCGATACGATAGAAAAGTGCAGACGCATAAACGCGCGCTATTTCGTTGTCCCCCACTCCACATATATAATGTCGCTTGACGAAATGCCCGACTTTTTCGATACGATGATAAAAGTGGCAGGCAATTTAAAGGATAAGATATTAAGATACCACGACTCCGGCATGGACAACGACGCGATAGTCGGCGCGATAGTCAAGGAAATGGGCCCCATCCTCCTTAAGAACAACCAGACCGAGGAGGCGTTCGCGCTCAATATGACGAACACCGTAAAGGTCGTTGTGCGCGATTTCAGGCCCGACGCCGAGGCAAAATAAAAATAACGTCGAAAGCCCCGCATGAGTATCATGCGGGGCTTTTTTTTCGTGCAAAGCGCGGCGGCCGAAGCCGCCGCGTTAAATTTTATACTTAGTCTATCTCGTCTCTGAACGTCTTTAAGAAGGTGCTCTTGTCGTAACGGCCGTAGATGAGCTTTGCAAGCACGTCTCTCGTGGGAACGCTCGCAACTACCTCGAAGCTCTTTAAGAGCAGATCGTTTACGCAGTACGCGCCGCCGATAACGTGTCTTACGGGAAGGTCGTTCCACGCGTCGTCAACGCTCGACTGAAGCTTTATCGTGGCAAAGCCGGGCTTCCACTTCTTATAGTCGAATTCGGTGGTGCTCTTTACCATGCTCGCCTGCTTCCTGTTGTAAAGATAGAGGAACATCTCCTGCATCTGCTTTTCCTCGGTCGAGGGATTGCCGAACAGATCGTGAGCTATGCGGTTGTTGTATTCGCCTATCTCTACTTTGGCATCGAGTATCTGAACGCCGTGGCGCGCGATCATTACCTTTG
This sequence comes from Clostridia bacterium, assembly GCA_017513095.1. GTDB lineage: Bacteria > Bacillota > Clostridia > Oscillospirales > RGIG577 > RGIG577. The sequence continues at coordinate 17,925 of JAFWDJ010000041.1, forward strand.
CGATGTTTCCGTCCTTTTGGAACTCGAACTCAGCGCCGAGCTTCTTCGGATAACCGCCGTCGCGGCCGATCTGCGTTGCCATTTCGGCGCCGGGACCGCCCAGGAGAAGCGCCGCACAGTACCAGCCGAGCTGCTTCTCATGGTAGCAGAGGATGTACATAACGGCCTCCTGATACGGACGCGCGAACGACGGGTCGTGCACGTCACACGCTGAGATCATCACAACGGGCATTCTATACGGCTTTAAGGGCGCGGGAAGCGCCTTCTTTATAGCGTCGGGATCGGTCATGTAGAGCATATATAAGCCCTCCTGATTTGCCATCATGGAGTAGCTTATGAACTTCTTGAGCATCGGAACGGAAGCAGCGAAGCCGAACTCCTCGTCCTTCTTTACGAAGAGGTTTCTCGCTACCTCGTAGCCCGTCTTCGTTGCGGGAGCTATAACGCCCGAGCGAACGGCGTTGCCGACCGCGTAGACCTCTATGCCCTTTTCCTTAAGCTCGGTATAAAGCGCGTTGTTCGGCTTTTCTCCGAGCGAAAGAACAACGGCGTCTGCGGGTACGGTCACGTCCTGTTCGTTTTCAAGATTAGTAAGCACAACGCCGTCGGCCGTTATCTCCTTTAAGGAGTGGAGCATCATGAACTTCACGCCGTATTTTCTCAGTCTCATCGAAACGTCGCCCACGTTGGTGGCGTTCGCGCCCTGTCCGGGTCTCTTTACCATGTCGGCGATAATTACCTTATTGCCCGCAGCGCAGAGATATTCCGCCGTCTCAAGGCCGGTAAGGCCCGCGCCTACGAGCACAACGTTCTTGTCCTTGATTTCGGTCTTCCCCGAGAGCACATCTTCAACGGTGAATACGTTGTCGTTCTTAATGCCGGGGATCGTGTCGGGCACTACGGGGAGCGCGCCGGTCGCGATGATGACTGCGTCGGGCGACTGCGCCTCTATGTCGGCAGCCGTAACCTCGCAGCCGAGCTTTACATTTACGCCGAGACGCTCAAACTCGTTCACGTAATAATCGGTCACCCACTGCATACGCTCCTTGTGCGGGGGCACCTTCGCAAGATTAACGGCGCCGCCGAGCTTATCTGCCTTTTCGCAGAGCGTTACGTCTACGCCGCGGATTGCAAGCGTCTGAGCGGCAATCATGCCGGCGGGGCCGCCGCCTACTACTATCGCCTTATGATTTCCCGTGTCGGGCTTTTCAAAGCCGTATTTATATTCGCGGCCGAGACGCGGGTTTACTGCGCACTCGAACGGCACGCCCTTCATCATATCCTGCATAAGGCTTCCGAAGCAGTGCATACAGGAGATACACTTTCTTATCTCCTTCTCGCGGCCTTCCTGCATCTTTCTGCCCCAGTCCTCGTCGGCAAGCCAGCTTCTGCCGGACGCCACGAAGTCAACGATGCCCTTTTCAACGTAGGAATTCGCAACCTCGGGCTCGCGGATAACGGAAACGGCGATAACGGGCAGCGAAACGCTGTCCTTAACAGCCTTTATAAGGTCGCCTCTCCAGCCCTGCGGGAAGGATATCGGCTCAATGGAAGTAACGCCCGTCTCGTACATGCCGCAGGTAACGTCGAGCGCGTCTATGCCGAGCTTTTCAAGCGCCTGCGAAATCTTTATGCCCTCTTTAAGGTCGATATACGGCTCCTTTACGCCCGTCTGATTTAAGAATTCATCGACGGTAAGGCGAACGCTTATCGGGAAGTCGGGGCCGCACTTTTCGCGGATTCCCGTGATTATCTCGGTTATAAAGCGCATACGGTTCTCAAAGCTGCCGCCGTATTCGTCGTCGCGCTTATTCGTATAGGGGCTTAAGAACTGATTGATAAGATAGCCGTGCGCAGCATGGATCTCAACGCCGTCGCAGCCTGCCTTCTTAACTCTTACCGCACCGTCGATGAACTGCCGAACGAGCTCTTTTACCTCGCTGTTTTCAAGCGCTCTCGTGGGCTGACGCGAAAGCTTGCACTCGATAGCGGAAGGCGCGGTGCAAAACGGCTCGGAATTGAGCTTTATCATGCCCTCGCGGCCGGGATGCTGAAGCTGTATGAATATCTTCGCACCGTGTCTCTGTACCGCCTGCGCAAGACGCGAGAGCGGCTCTATGTGTCTGTCCTTCGTTACGGAAAGCTGGCAGAGAGCGCCGGGGCCGTGCTCGTCGTTTATACGCGTGATGCCCGTTATGATAAGGCCGGCGCCGCCCTTCGCGCGCGCCTCATAATAGGCTATCATGTCCTCCGACGGCGTGCCGTCAAGGTTGGCAAGGCCGTGCTCCATAGCCGTCATGACAAGACGGTTCTTTATCTCCAGTTTTCCTATCTTTCCTTTCTCAAAAAGCTTTGAATACATTCGCGCACCTCCGAATATTATTTGATTTGCGGCTTTTGCCGCTTTGTTCACAGAATTTCTTATTAAGAATATTTTAACATAAACAAGAATACCATACAAGAATTTTTTACTATATGCACAAAAAAAGATAAGAGCGCCGCTCTTATCTTTTTGTTTAAGTGTTTTATTGTCCGCGCAGAATTTCAAACGCCGCCCTAAGCTGCGGGTCCTCGGTCTCATCCATCGCGAACATATGCCTGCGAAGGTCGCCGGGCATCTCAACGACTACGTCCGGCTCTATCCCCGTGCCCTCGAAGTTCGTGCCCGATGCCGAATAGAACATCTCGGTCACTATGGATATCGCACCGCCGTCGCTTAACGGATACGTCGATATAGCGCAGCCCTTGCCGTACGTCGTCGTGCCTACTATTTTGGCCTTGTCATAGTCACGAAGCGACCCCGCGAAAAGCTCGGCCGCGCTCGCCGTCGATTCGTTCACGACAACGCACATCGGCAAATCTATCTCGGAGGCGTCGGAGGTATATACGCTCTCGCTTCCCTCCTTGTCGACGAGCTTTACTATATCGCCCTCGGGCAGTATCTCGTCGAGCACGCTCACAATAGCCTCAAGCGAGCCTCCGGTGTTGTTTCGAAGGTCGAATATTATGCCTTTAGGCGCTCCGTCCGCGCTCATCTCGGACAGCGCGTCAAGCGCCTTTTTAAAGCCCTCGTACGTCACGTCGTTGAAGCTTCTGATACGGATGTACGCGATATCGCCGCCAAGCATCCTGTACGTCACGGAGTCGAGGTTAATGGTCTTTCTCGTAATCACGAGCGGTATCTCTTCGCCGTCGCGCATTATAACGAGGCTTACGTCTGTGTCGGCCTCGCCCAAAACGAGATCGACGCCGTTCTCAAAGCCCACCTCGTAAACGCTCGTGCCGTCCACCTCGGTTATTATATCGCCCACGAGAATGCCCGCCTGCTGCGCCGGAGAATTGTCGTAGACCTCGATTATTTCGATTAGATCGTCGTCCGTTGCGGTGGCAGTAACGCCTATGCCCGTGAAATGACCCGCTCTGTCCTCTCTTTGAAGGGCCATGCCCTCGGCGTTCGTATAATACGAATACGGGTCGCCAAGCCCCCTTACGTACGTAAACAGGGCTATATCCTCCATCATATCGTAATTTATGTCGGTCTCGCCCTCGGGGTTTAAGTAATTCTCTTCAAGGATTGAGTTTATTTCGCTTACCTTATGGGCGAAGCTCCGATCTTTTACTCCCGCCGCGTCGGTCGGAGAATAGACGCGGAAGAACCATCCGCACGCGCCCGCAGTGATTACAAAGACAAGCACCATCGCCCAAATGAGCGTACCTATGCTGACTTTCTTTTTATCGTTGTTCATACACCATTGGCCTTTCAAAAAAATATACGCCGTGTATAATCTACGCGGCGTATCGAATATTTATGAGAAATAATTCATCGGATTTACAAGCGATCCGTTTATTCTGATTTCAAAATGAAGGTGATTGCCGGTGGCGTATCCCGTCGCGCCGACTGCGCCGACCTGCTGTCCCTTCGTTACGGTCTGTCCCGTCGAAACGCTTCGTGAGCTCATGTGAGCGTAGAGCGTAGTCCTGCCGCCTCCGTGGTCTATTACAACGTAGTTGCCGTAGGCGCCGTTCTTCGTCGAGGTGATGACGGTGCCCGCGTTCGCCGCCACTATCTTCGTTCCCTTAGGAGCCGGTATGTCAATGCCCGTATGAAGCTTATACACCTTCAGCGTGGGATGGAAGCGCATGCCGAAGCCCGACGACACCGTCGTATGTCCGGGGAGCGGCCATCCGAACACGCCGCCGACGTATTCCTTTACGGCCTGCGTTTTCTTCTGCTCGGCAAGTATCCTGTCGATCTCCGCCTGTACCTGATTTGCTTCCTTCTCGGCTATCGAATACTGCTCCTTTAAATACGCCTCGTCGTTTGCGAGCTTATCTATAATAGCCTGACTTTCGGCGCTCTTTTCTTCAAGCTCGCGCTGCTTCTCCAGGACCTCGGCCCTCGCCGACTCGGTCTCGGCAAGGCTTGCTTCAAGCTCCGCCTTCGCAGCTTTAAGCTGAGCGCTCGTTGCCTTCATCTCGTCAATAAGGCGGTTGTCGCGCTCCATAATGCTCGTTACGAACTCCATGCGCGTAAGAAATGCAAAATACGACGTTGACTCCAAAAGTACCTCAAGATATGAGGATTCGCCGTCCTCGTACATCACGCGCACGCGCGTCTTGAACTGCGCTATCTGGTTTTCGAGCTTTATCTGAAGCTCGTCTATCTCCGCCTGCTTTTCGGCTATCTGCCCCTCGTAATCGGCGATAAGGCCGTTTAACGTCTTTATCTCCTGCTCGGTAAGCGATATCTCCTGCTCAAGCATATCCTTGTACGCCATCTCTTTGCTCTTGTCGTTCTTAATGGCGGAAAGCTCGCTTTGAATCTTCGATTTCTGCGAGGCAAGAGACGAAAGCTGATTTTTCTTTGATGAAATATCATTGGCCGCTGACGCATACATATTTGTCGCCATAGGCACAACGGCCATGATAAGGAACGCAGCCACGACAATCGCCGCGACGACCGCTATCCATTTTTTCTTCATGTTTATCTCCTTTGGGTTAAACTCTGAGGTATTTCCTCATGGCGAAGGCGCTGCCCGCAACGCCGACTATAATGCCGACGCCGTAGAAAATAAGCGCAAGCCTTCCGCTTATAACGTTAAAGTCGAGGAGCTTAACGATATTTATGCCCTCAAAAACGTTGTCAACGAAATAAGTGTAAAGGTACCACGAGCAAAAATACGCGAGAGACGCCGCAACGAGGCCGATTATAAGGCCCTCTATGACGAACGGCCACCGAATGAACCAGTTCGTGGCTCCCACGAATTTCATTATGTTTATCTCCTTGCGCCGCGCCACGGTCGCGAGGCGTATCGTATTGTAAATAATGAATACGGACAGCGCAAGAAGTATGATAAAGAACGCGAACGCCGCGATCGAGAATACGTTTCTTAAGCTTATTATGTTGTTCGTTACGAATTCGTTATGGCGCACCTTTATGATGCCGGGTATCATTTTAACGGCATCGGCAACGGCGGTGCTGTCCTCTATGTCGTCCACGAAAATGCGGAACGAATGGCGAAGCGGGTTGTCGCTTTCAAGCTCGGCCATGATATCCTCGGCGCCCTCGAGCTGATCCTCGAAGGTGTGAAGCGCCTCGGTATTCGATACGAATATGCTTTCCTTAACGTGAGGAACGGCGTCGATAACGTATTTAAGGTCCTGCGCCTCCTCGATGGTGAGTATCTCGTCAACGAACGCTACTATTTCGTCCTGTTCCTCGATATTCTGAAGATTTAAGTCGATATTCTCGGTAGTCAGAAGGAATATGCCGATGATAACGAGGCACGAAAGCAGTATCGCGATCGACGCAATGCCCATAAAGCCCTGTGTGAAGGTGTTCTTAAGACCCTCTTTTATAAAGTAGAACGCGTTTATTCTTTTCATAAGAGTCCGCCACCAACCTTATCATAAAGAAGCTTGCCGCCGTCAAGCTGGATTACGCGCTTGTTCATCCTTTTAACGAGGCTTAATTCGTGCGTAACGACGATTATCGTCGTGCCGCGGTCGTTTATCGCCTGGAACAGGTCCATAATCTCGCGCGACATGTTGGGATCGACGTTTCCGGTGGGCTCGTCCGCTATAAGTATGGACGGCGAATTTATAATTGCCCTCGCAATGGCCACGCGCTGCTGCTCGCCGCCCGAAAGCTGGGTGGGATACGCCTTCGCCTTATGCGTAAGTCCCACGAGCGAAAGCACGTGGGGCACTCTCGCGCGTATCTCCTTCGCGGGCGCGTTTACTATGCGCATTGCGAAGGCCACGTTTTCATATACGGTCTTGTTGTCGATAAGTCTGAAGTCCTGGAATACGACTCCAACGGTCCTTCGAAGATACGGTATCTGGCTGTTTCTAAGCGTTTTCAGCCTGTATTTATTTACGACCACCTCGCCCGAATCAAAGGCTTCCTGACGTGTGATGAGCTTTGTTATCGTGGTTTTGCCCGCGCCCGAAGCGCCTATTATAAACACAAATTCGCCCTGATCTATTCTGAAGCTGACGTCCTCGAGCGCCTTTGTGCCGTTTGCGTATGTTTTGGTGACATTGTTAAACAGTACCATTTTCAGACCCCCTTTTTCCCTGCGAAACCGCAGCCTACAAACGGTCCTATTTTTCACCGATTATCGCTATTATAATAATTATGCGCCCAATTTTCAAGCAAAAATCGCTCTCAAGGTGTAAAATTCACATAACATTCACAAAAAGAAATTATTTATTCACAATATCCCCGGTGCGTAAAAATTTTGATACGCCCGGCTGATAAACGACGCAAACACAGGCGGTTTACGTTAGTTTGACGCATTCTGCGCGGGTTTTGTTCCGCGGGGGATTAAAGCGCCTTGAAGTAGATGCTGTGCTCCTTCGCGTACCGTTCGGCATAAGACCCCGCAGGCGCACGGATGGTGATGCCCCAAAGGCCCTGGCAACCTAGGAACGCACTGTCGCCGATGCTCGTTACGCCATCCGGCAGGATGATGCTCCTAAGGCTTTTGCAACCGGCGAACGCAAAGTTGCCGATGCTCTTAAGGCCCTCCGGCAGGGTGATGCTCGTAAGGCTTTTGCTGCCCCAGAACGCATGGTCGCCGATACTTGTCAAACTCTCCGGCAGGGTGACGCTCTTAAGGCTTTTGCAGCCCCGGAACGCACCGTCGCCGATGCTCGTCACTCCCTCCGGCATGGTGATGCACGTAAGGCTTTCGCAGTATTGGAACGTCTCTTTGCCGATGCTCGTCACGCCGTCCGGCAGAGTGACGCTTATTAGGCTTTTGCAGTTGTAAAACGCTCGGTCGCCGATGCTCGTCACGCTCTTTGGAAGGGCGATGCTCCCAAGGCTTGTGCAGCCGCTGAACGCTCCCGAGCCGATGGTCGTCACGCCGTTCGATATAACGATCTCTTTAAGCTTTCGGCAGTTCTCAAAAGTACATGTCGGAATCTCTTTGAACCATCCCGGTATCTCTATTCTCTCAGCGTCCATATATCGTAATCCGAGCATATTCCTGAACTTTTCTTCCGTGATAATTCCCACGCCGAGCTCGGCCGCCTTTCTGGTCTTCTCAGAGCCGCTGTCCGTATCGTTTGTAACAAGATAGTCCGTCTTCTTCGTTACGGACGATCCGAGCTTTGCGCCGTACTTTTCGAGATATATCTTTATAACTCTTTGGGGCACCCAGCTAATGCACGAAACTACGAACGTCATGCCCTCGATGCCCTGCGACGGATCACGCTTCATCATTCTTTCAATGAATGCGTCCTCATATTCTTCTTTTTTCTTTTCCTTCTCTTCGCGCGCCTTGAAAACGTTCTCCATGCCGAGACTGTTCTGATAATTAAGTATCAGAGCTTTAAGCTCGACGTCGCCGCGCTTCCCTGCTTCCTCAACATAAACGTCAACATCGCCCGGGTTTATAAGCTTGTTTTCGCAGAGATAATAAAGCAACTTAGGATTATCAAAAGCGAACGAACAAAGCTTGCCCGCGTTCCTTTTCGCGAAGTCTAAGTATGACTTTGACCGCTCCGATTCGGGTTCGCTGATTTCTTCCGATACAAATCCGAGCAGTGCGGTACGACGGAGACTTGGGGGAACGATTGTAATTACGCTCGGACGAACGCGTGGACCGACGAGGCCGGATTTATACAGCGCAGTGTAATAAGGAAGCCAGCGGCTGACTTGGAGCGTAAGGTTCCAGCAAAAATAGAACGCCCGTTCACCGATGCTCCAAATACCCTTCGGCAAAGTAATGCTTGTAAGGTTTGTGCAGAAATAGAACGCCTCTTCGCCGATGCTCGTCACGCTGTCCGGCAGGGTAATGCTCGTAAGGCTTCTGCAACCTAGGAAAGCCCTTTTGCCGATATTCGTAAGGCTTTTCGGCAGGGTGACGCTCGTAAGACTCGCGCAGCCGTTGAACGCATAGTCGCCGATGCTTGTTACGCCCTCCGGCAGGGTAACACTCGTAAGGCTTTTGCAGTATTCAAACGCTTCTTTGCCGATGATCGTCACGCCATCAGGTACAGTCATGTCCCCGCCGGGGCCGTTGTATTTTGTAAGTACACTGTTTACTATAACGAAATCAGGCTCGGACGGCTGAGTTTTCTTCAAAAACTCCGCGTATCCGATCACGGTTATCGCCTTTCCCGCCGCTATAAGCTCCTTTGCCTTTCTGTACTTTACCGTTTCCCTGAGAGCGGTATCCGATACGACAAGGATATCCGTCTTCCCCGAAACGGCGCTTTTTACCACAGCGCCGAGGTTTTCCGCAATTCTCTTGACCTTAATTTCCTGATCGTCGTCAAGGCAGGTCGTAACTATGCTTTTTCCCTTAAGCTCCAGCGATGTTCCGTTCATTTTTCGTTTCTCCTTCCGTCCGTTCGTTATCTTAATGTGCAGTCCTCGTGCATATTATTATCCCGGATGCACACGGGCATGCCTCCCGCGGGCGCGCGCGGCTGCGTCCGGCGAGCTTTTTAGATCCGCTCTGAGAGGCGAGCCTTAAGCTCCACGAACAAAACCGCCTGTTTCGCGTGACGGCTTCGGCGCGAAATGGGCTCCGCATAGCTCACACGCGCCTTCTCGAACAGAAGGCTTCCCTCGTCGTAAAGCGGCGCTATCACATTGCACAGCTCGGCGGGCATATTTCCAACGTCCTTGCCATTAGCGGTAAAAAGCAGAAAATTATTGTGATTGAAGGGATTTTCACGGTCGCGCCTTATCTCGATAATGTCTCCCTCTTTGACTTTTTCTATCTGTTCGGTGCGCCCGCTGTAACGAGTGCCTCGCGATTCAAATCGCAAAAGAAGTTCTCCGCTTGCTTCGTCGTATGTTCCCTCCGATTTATCGAGGTATTCCATAAGCCCCGGCTCGAAATAGTCGGGGCCTGCCGTTTTGGAAAGCTCAAATCTCTCGTGCAGTCTGCCCGCTTCCGAAAGAAGCGCCTCCTTTTGCTCCCGTGTCATATAATCTCCTCCGTTTCTTCAAGCTCACGGTCATAAACGTCGCTGTTTGCGTAGAATCTGTCAAGTATCCTGTCGTAATATATCGCCGTGCCCTTCATTTTTTCAATAATGTCGCTTCTGTCGACCGAAATGCAGCCATACGTTTCTTTTAAGTCATTCAAAAGATCGTATACGTCTATGCTGCCCGCCTTATTTACAAGTAACTCCACAAACGATTTTACGCTCAATGCAATATCACCCGAATAAAATACTATATTTCCGAGCATTTTTACAAAGGTGAGTCTTCTGTCCGATATGAGCAGATTAGCATAAAACCAATCGGAGAACCCAAGCTCGAACAACTCGGAATCGAACCCTTTCCCGCGCAGGGATTGTATCGTGAAATACTTCCCCTCGCCTATAAACTCGTACACATCATCGCAATAATCGCGTATCGTGTCCTTTGTAACATCCGCGGCTTCAAGTCTGCGTATATTTATAATGCGGTTCGGCTCAAACTCGATTATTTCGAGTTCGCGTTTCAGATCCATGAGTATATTTGAAAACGCTGACACATACGTAAACCGCTTTCTGAACTCCGTTATGTCCACGATATCCCCGCTTGTAAGAATGCTCTTAAAATACGCCTCTGCGCTGTCATAATTTCTTATGGCATATGTTGACAGAACAATAAATCCCATTGATTTAAGGTTGAACGGATTTATTTCCCCGGTGTCGGCGCCGGGTACGGCCTGCGAATATATTGTTTTAAGCTCATCAATATAATAAAAGTCGTCTTCCAATGCCGCTTCAAGCGCCGCTCTGTTTTCATCGGACATCGTTTTTCTTTCGATCGTGAACATGCCGTTATGATAATACACGTAAAGCGGAACAAGATAAGTGGACATGGTTATTTCCTTCGTATAGCCGTATTCCGCCTCTATTATAGCGCACAAACGATCCGCGCTGATGCTCGCATTGCCTGCCGTGTCAATGCTCGCGTTGTTCACCATCAGTTCAAAAAGCGCCCTGTCTCGATTGAATTTTCCGAATTTCAGCATGGGCATACGCTCGCAGCTGAAATCATGAAAGCTTCCCTTGGGTATTATTTTTCTTAAAAGATTATGAAGCTCATACTGATCGCGTATATCATACTTAGCCATAATGTCCGGGTGCTCCCGCATAAGCTTTAAGGCGGATATTTCTATGTTTTCATAAGCTTCCAGATTAAGCTCTTCAAGCAGTTCGGTGTAATCTCTGGCGTCGATATCGTAGTATCTGATCTTCTCGAACTGCTTCCACAGAATAAAGCGGGACTTTGACAAGCTGTTCTTCCTCGTTTTTATGTTTTTTTCGTTAAAGCAGAGGTCTTCATCCTCTCCGATTCCCTCGCTTTTTAAAAATTCATTGTATTTACGGGCAAACTCGTCAAAATCGATTTCATCGGTACAGAATCGCCTTGCGACAACCTCTTCAAGAGCGGATCGCTTCTTGGAAACCCACATGCCGTCAATAAATATTTTATTGCGGTTAAGATAGTTCTTGATTTTAAGCCGCAGACCCGCATCAAGATTATCCGTATCTTCAAGCGCGTATTTAAGCGCTTTTGTTCCCTTCTTTGTTCCTGCCATTTCATAATAATTAAACACATATTTTGGTATACCGAGCCAATCTGCCGCATCCGTCTTGTCGAACTCATACGTTTGATAGAAATACCGATAATAATCCTCATCTATAACGTTTTTTCCGTTGAGCGTTAGCTTTCGGAACCCCTTTAAAATCAGCTGCCTTACCCGCTCCCTCGTCACTCCGTAATCTTTGCCTATCTCATCAAGCGTATCGCCGTTTAGTCTTCTGCGAAGTATATCCTTCGTTCGATCGTCGAAATCTTCTCTGCTGTCAAGGTACTCAAGGACTGACGGATAAATGCGGTAGCATCTGAAGTCAACATATTCAAGCTGTTTCTCCGCCAGTAAGGCGCCCAGCGTCTTTTTAAGCCTTGTTTCGGCTATATGCGACGGCAGCCGCTCACGCATTTCATTTAAGCTGAAGCCTTTGAACCGTGCCTTTTTGTATAAGTCAAGAACAAGTGCTCTTATAGAGTCGTCCGAGATGAGCGCGTCCTTGTCGCCTGCGCAGTATGCCCTTATACGCTCTTCGTTGTTTAAAAGATACTCGTTTCGCTTCGTAATAATCTCATTTATGCCGTCGGATGATAAACCGCGGCATTCGTCTAAATCACGATACGTCAAAAAGATTATATCGCTCAGTTTTTCAAGTCCGCCTCTGAGCAATGCGTTTGAATTGCGTCTCGTAAGCTTAAGCTTATCCACTCCCTTATCGTTAGCTTTAATGAATTCCAGTATTTTGCCCTTATACGGCTGTATGCCGCACAACGTAAGTATATCGACGTCGGCTGCATCTTCGTGCGGGTCTTCCTCTGCAAGCATGATGCTTTTATTTTTGAGCAGGTAATCTCTGCACAGCGTCTCTATCGCCGCCGCTGTCTTTTCATCAAGCCCCGGTATCTCCGAAAGCTTCCGTCTGCTCAAAAATAAAATATGATGCAGCTTATCGTAGCCGTTCAGAGTAAGTATATTGAATGCACGCACCGACATCGCATCCAGGACGTCTATTCCGACGTCACTCTTTTCAAGATACTCTGTTATACGCTTTTTTTCCTCTTCGGGCAGTTCCGGGTCATCGTTCTTGTCTTCGTACTCCGCCATCAAAAGATACCTTTTCTTCTCTGCAAGTATCTCATCTGACGATTTTTTGCCCAGATTCTGAATCGACATGAGCGATTCTTCCGTGCATTCGAGCATCTGCCCGACAGTATGTATCCCCGCCCTGCGCAGTGCATTCTTTGAACGGACAGAAAGGGGGGTCTCCTCTATCGGTATCATCCTTACATCCATACGCTCACCTCCTAAATCATATTTTTAAACCTGGCGGCAATTCTTACTATCTCATCTAACTGAGCGCGAAGCATCTCCTTTTCATCCGGCTCGAGCTTTGTGAAAAAGCGCGGGTCTATTTCCAGCAAAAGGTCTATGCTCTTTTGCGCGTTTTCTATCGGTTTTTCCTTCAGCTGCCTGCTGCGCACTCTTTGCATCGCGCGCTCCATGCTTTTTTCGAGCTCCTCCGAAAGCTCTTGATTTTTCAAAGCGAACAAATCCGCGTCGTCCTTAGTTCTTATATCCGCCGCGTCGTAATTCTCTTTTATCTTTTCAATAGTCTTCATCTGATCGTCAAAAAATGCGTTGTATCCGTCTGACTGTATCAGCTTTTTTATATCTCGTACAAGCTTTCTCTGGTCTGCCGTTGAGCGCATTAAGACGTTGTTGAACGCTATCAGCTTGAGCCGCTTTTTATCCTCGTCCGAAAGCTGCTTTAAAGGTGCGATAAGCTCCTGGAAAAGGCTGTACACCTGATACTCGCGTGCTATATGATACTGCTCGGGCATCTTCAGATAATCAAGAAATTCACTTATTAACCCGGCTATCTCTATCCTCTTTCTTACTTCGGCGGGAGGCTCGTTCGTGCCCTGTGCATATTCCGCCACGGTGAGAAGTTTGGTCACCACGACGTCGCGATATGTGCCTATTGCGTAATCTATAAGATCGTAATCGACCTTTTTTTCTTCGCCGTGCTGGATTGCAAGCTCAAGCAGCTTTATCTGCTTTTTGTCGGCTTCTATGTCCATGTCCATGATGACGGTCTCGAAATACAGCGGCTCCGTCGTCATGCGCTGCAGCCGCCGCAGACATGTGAATCTCCGGTTGCCGTCAACGATACGTCCGTCCGCGAGCGCGACTCCCGGCACCTGCTGACCTACCAGCGCGATATTTTTCTGCGTTTTTTTAATGGCCTCCGGGTTGCTGTCAACGATAAAATTCTCTATGACCATATTGTATATGTCCCGGTCTATACCTTCAAGGGAGCCCTCTCCGTTCTCCGTCTCGTAGCGCGTGATCCACGTTGCGATACGGTCGTTCTGGTCGTTGTAATACAAGGCGTCAAGTCTTATGCGGTAAACGGGATATACGACCGTTTTTCCGCCGTAACTTACCTTTCGCGTCTGCTTCGTCTTCTTTATAACGGCCGTTCCCACCTTGCGAAGCAGGCTCCCCTCCGCAAGCTCGCCGCGCTTTGATTCGGGCGCAGGCTGTGCAACCTCGCTGAAATCGGCAGTCGACATCTTCTGCTGACCGTCAGCTCTTGTGCGCACCTCTTTATACAGTTTTTTTATGTCTCTTTCGGCTTCTTTGTCTATCTCATGCATAATAAGGCGCATATTGTCAAGCGCGCGCTCCGCCGTATGCTGTTCCATGTCCTGTGAGCCTATGTGCGAAACGATATTGCGTACGCCCATAAGCTCCTTGGCCCATCCGCGGCAGTTCTGCGACAGAAGATCGCGAAAAAGGCTGCCCCACAGGCGGTCGATAAGACGTATGCAGTTCGCTATATCGAGCGAGTCGATCAATTCAGAGTATTCGCCGTCATAAGGCAGATCTCTCTGATCCGAAAGCGTATCGAGGACAACGTCCCACCACTTATCCTTATACTCCGCACTCAGCTTATAGCCTATGTACTCCGCCAGCGGAGTAAGCATGATATTAAACCCATTTTGTACAGATTCATAGTTTTCTTTCATAGAGTCTCGCCTCCGTATTTTTTATTGTATTTCTTTACATCCGGCGGTCGCCGGATGTTTTCCCGCTGTCTGTTCATCCACAGCTCCTCAGTGAGGCCTGCGTACAGATTGTGCCGGGGCTCCTTCCGCAGCGTCCGCTATTCTATGTCGGTGGATAACGGCGCAGAAGAGCTGCTGTCGATTTTTACGATGCTGCCCCGACACGTTGCCTCACACCGCCGCAAATGGGATGTTGCGTTTCATTCGCGGCCGGTGCGTCCGCGTTTTCCCGGAAGCACGCGAGCGTGCCCCCTTTTATCCTAAAGCGCTTCGAGCTCCTCAAGCTCGCGAATGATATCCTTCTGGCGCTCATAGAACAAAAGCTCCCTGTTGTGGGCGAAATATTCCGGGGAGCCGTAGCGGCTTATAAAACGCGAGCTGTAATAGCTTATCGTAAGCTCCGTCACGAGCACCAAAACCTCCTGTCCGCCCGGGAATACCTCCTCGGAGAATTTGAACATATTTGAAAGCTTCTTTCCCGCGCTGTCGGCGCTCTTTTTAAGCGCCTTCGTGCGCGCGTCGAAATCCTTCTTGAGAAGTGCGAACGCCTCCTTCGCGTCGTTCGGCGTGTTTTTCATAAGCATGGCCTTCTCTTCATCAAGCGTCTCGATCGCGGACTGAAGCGCGAACTGCCTGTCGTCGGAGAGCGTTCCCGAACGCTTGCCGGCGGAAAGCTCCCCCTGAAGGCGCGTGATCTGCCTTGAAACGGCGTATTCGGCGTCCGCCGACGGCGACGCGAGCGCGCCTCTTACGTTCTTTAAAGCCTCGAGCGTTGTCTTCAGCGCCTCCTCTTCCCTGCAGACGCCCTTTAGATGACCCGTCGCCGCGTCGAGCATAAGGCCGAGCAGCGAAAGCCGCTCGTCGAAGCGCGCCTGCTTCGCCCTTTCCTTTATGCTGTCGTCCGCCTTGCCGTCAAGGATGGTATCGACCTGATAATCGGAGCGGTACTTCGTCCACAGGTCGTAATATACGGCGAAATCCTTCGCGATCCTTCTGTTCTGAAGATACTGCACGACGAGCTTTTCGTTCACCGTGTCCTTGTTCTGCTCGTAAAGGCGCATCATATCGGAAAGGTCGCTCCAGCCGCGCGCCGTTACGAAGCTTTTTCCGTCAACGGTGCTCTCGATCTTGTAAAAATCGCCCTTTTTTATGTCCAGATACGTAAGGATCGCGGGATGCACCGACTTTTTCCACGCGTATTCCTTCCAGACCTCATAGTCCGGCTCGACGTCGACGCGCTTGAGCCTGTCCCACGTTACTATGTCGAACTCGCGCACGGAGTTGTTGTATTCCGGCGGATTTCCAGCGGTGACGACGATCCAGCCCTCGGGCACGCGGTGGCGTCCGAATATTTTATACTGCAGAAACTGCAGCATCGCGGGGGCCAGCGTCTCCGAAACGCAGTTTATCTCGTCGAGAAAGAGTATGCCCTCTTTTAGGCCCGTCTGCTCCATCATGTCGTAGACGCTCGCGATTATCTCGCTCATCGTATACTCCGATACGGCAAATTCGCGCCCGCCGTACGTTTTATGCTCGATGAACGGCAGACCGAGTGCGCTCTGGCGCGTGTGGTGCGTCATGGAGTAGCTGACGAGCCCGACGCCGAGCTCCTGCGCGATCTGCTCCATTATCGCCGTCTTGCCTATTCCGGGAGGGCCCATGAGGAATACGGGCCTCTGTTTTTCTATCGGGATAACGTAGTTGCCGAATCTGTCCTTCGTAAAATACGCGCGCATCGCGCTTTCGATCTGTTCCTTCGCTTGTTTTATGTTCATGAGAACACCTCGTTTTCTCTAGAATTATATGATACGCTATTGTTACTCTGCCGCAAACGGGATGTTGTTTTCCTGAGCGTATTCTTCCGCATACGAACCCGCGGGGGCGTGGATGGTGAGGCTTTCGCAGCCGTAGAACGCAAAGCCGCCGATGCTCGTCACGCCCTCCGGCAGGGTAATGCTCGTGAGGCTTTCGCAGCCCCAGAACGCAACGTCGCCGATGCTCATTACGCTGTCCGGCAGGGTGATACTAGTAAGGTTTTTGCATTCTTTGAACGCATAATGGCCAATGCTCGTCACACCGTCCGGTATAGTAATGTTCGTGAGGCTTTCGCAGCCGTTGAACGCACGGTCGCCGATGCTCGTCACGCCGTCCGGCAGGGTGATGCTCGTAAGGCTTTTGCAGTCCTCGAACGCCCCCCAACCAATGCTCGTCACTCCCTCCGGCAAGGTGATGCTCGTAAGGCTTTTGCAGCCCCAGAACGCGTATGCGCCGATGCTCGTCACGCTGTCCGGTATAGTAATATTCGTAAGGCTTTCGCAGCCGTAGAATGCCTGCCAGCCGATTGTCGTCACGCCGTCCGGCAGATTGATGTTCGCAAGATTTTTGCATCCTTTGAACGCATAATTGCCGATGCTCGTCACACCGTCCGGTATAGTAATGTTTGTAAGGCTTTTGCAGTCCTCGAACGCACGGTCGCTGATGCTCGAAATACCCTTCGGTATAGTAATGCTCGTAAGACTTGTGCAGCAGTTGAACGCACGGTCGCCGATGCTCGAAATACCCTCCGGTATGGTGATGCTCGTAAGGCTTGTGCAGCCTTGGAATGCACCGTTGCCGATGCTCGTCACACCCTCCGGTATGGTGATGCTCGTAAGGCTTGTGCAGCCTTGGAATGCACCGTTGCCGATGCTTGTAACGCCGTCCGGAATAATGACCTCTTTAAGCTTTTCGCAGCCTTCGAAAGCTTCCGCCGGTATCTCATTGAACCATCCGGGTATCTCGACATTCTCTGCGTCTTTATGCCATTTTCCGACCATATTGTTGAACTTATCTTCCGTGATTATTTCCACGCCGAGGTCGGCTGCCTTTCTGTTCTTCTCCGAGCCGCTGTTCGTGTCGTTCGTCACGAGATAGTCCGTTTTCTTCGTTACGGACGGACCGAGCTTTGCGCCGTGTTTTTCAAGGTGTTCCTTTATATCCTTTCGTGATTCCCAGTGTTTAAGCGCTCCCGAAACAACGAACGTCATGCCCGCGATGCCCTGCGACGGATCACGCTTCATCATTCTTTCAATGAACGCGTCCTCATATTCTTCTTTTTTCTTTTCCTTCTTATCACGTGCCTTAAAAACGTTCTCCATGCCGAGGCTGTTCTGATAATTGAGGATCATGGCCTTCTCTTCGACGTTGCCGCGCTTTTCTGCTTCCTCAATATATGCGTCCACGTCGCCCGACTTTATAAGCTTGTTTTCGCAGAGATAATAAAGAAGCTTCGGATTATCAAACGCGAACGAACAAAGCTTGCCAGCGTTCTTCTTCGCATAGTTTAAGTATGACTTTGACCGCTCCGATTCGGGGTCGCCGATTTCTTCCGATATAAATCCGAGCAGCGCACGTCGGCGGAGATTTACGGGGATATCCGTTATAAGGTCTTCCTTCGATATAATAACGGCGGTGCGGCCTTTGAACGTCTCCGTATAATACGGCTGCCAGCGCACACATTTTACCGTAAGGCTTTTGCAGCCGTCGAAAGCCCGGTTGCCGATTCTCGTCACGCTATCCGGCAGGGTGATGCTCGTAAGGCTTTCGCAACGCCAGAACGCCTCTTCGCCGATTCTCGTCACGCTATCCGGCAGGGTGATGCTCGTAAGGCTTTCGCACCATGCGAACGCCCGGTCGCCGATGCTCGTCACGCCCTCCGGCAGGGTGATGTCCGTAAGGCTTTCGCATCCGTAGAACGCATAGTTACCGATGCTCGTCACGCCCTCCGGCAAGGTGATGCTCGTAATGCTATTGCAACGATAGAACGCAAAGTCGCCGATGCTCGTAAGACTGTTCGGCAGGGTTATGCTTTTTAGGCTTTCGCAGCGCCAGAACGCTTCTTTGCCGATGCTCGTCACGCCTTCCGGCACGACAACGTCCCCGTCGGGGCCGCAGTATTTCTTCAAAACGCCGTTTTCTATCACAAAAGCTCTCATGATTATTCCTCCCTATTCTTATTTTCGTTAGATTAATGTGCGCCCTCGGTCATATTATCCCGGAGGCATGAGGGCATGCCTCCCTGCGGGGCACGCTTCCCCTATATCTCGTCTTTTCTAAGTATCAGCTTTATCGCCCACGGGGGCACGTCGTAGTTGTTGTATTCCTCGTCGAGGAAGAGAAACGCCGTACTGTATTTTGGCATTTTCTCGGGGAACGTGCCGTATCCGTCTGTGAAATATATAAGTCCCTTGAGATTCTGGAACTCTTTTTTCTCTATAAGCTCGTCGACGTATGAGAACACGGGGCGAAAATCGGTGCCTCCGAGTCCCTTTATCGTCATATTCTTAAGATAGCGGTCAAACTCCTCCTGTGTTGTAATCTTTACGTCCTCCTGAATCTCGGCGTCGCACTGGATGATGTGTAGATTTATCTTTGAAAAGAAGCTTTCCGTGCTTTTTAAGATGTTGTACGTCTTCTGCACGAACCTCTGCACAATATCGCCCGCAACGGAACCCGAGGTGTCTATAGCGATAACAAATTCGCGTATGCGCTTTACGTCCTTGTATTCGAGCGGCTCTATGAGCGGCATATTCTTATATAGCGAAAGCCCGTACGTATAAAAAATATAGTCGAACTCGTCGTCGTTTATCTTCATGACCTCGCCCAAAACGGCGAATCGCCGCAGAAATTCCGTATAATCGTACCGTTCGCGGTTCACTTCCTTTAAATTCTGCATAAGGCCTCCGGCGCGGTCGCCCTGCTGCTTTGAGAAGGTCTCCATGTCCATCTCTATGCGTTCGGAAACGTCCCGCCAGTCCTTCTCGGAGCCAAGCGGCGCATCCGTGGCGGCGCCGCCCGCGGCAGCCGCTTCGCCTTCGCCCTCCGCGTCGCCGTCGCCTTCACCGTCGCTCTCTCCCCGGCCGCCGCCCTTTCCGAGGCCGAGGGCGGATTTTTCTTCGTCGCTCATATACCACACGCGGTGGTCGTCGGCGTAGAAAATGCCGCGAAGCTCCGCCATTTTCGCGGGCGGCAGCTTCTTATCAAGGTAATAGCGGTATATCTTCTCCGCCGTAAGCTGTCCCACCTTGCCCGAAAGCTCATTGTAAACGGCCGTCTGCCGCGCCTCGCGTGCCGCCGCGGTACATGAAAGCCCCAGCCCCGCGATGGAATACTCCGCCGCTATGTCGCAAGCCAAATCCCACGCGGTGTGATCGACGAGCGTATGTACGAACATATGCCGGTATATGCAGTGGAGCACAATGTGAAGATAATCGCGCACCGGCACCGTGCGCTCCGTTTTATAGCATTTTAAGATATGCCCCGGATCGTAGGCGATAAATCTTCCGTCCGTAGCGTACGTAAGCTCTTGTATCTCCACCGGCTCAAGACGGCTCAGCGCCGCGTCGAGAAAACGCAGATTCACAAGCAGCTGATTTCGCGACAGACTAAGCACGTCTCTTGCAAGCTGCGACCGTCTTATGCTTTTTTCTTCGTTCATATGATTCACCTGCCTGAATTTTACTATATCATACATTAGGCGCTCATGCACGCCGCTTCGGCGGGTCAGAGGATGAAGTCGAGTAAATTATACAACTCCGGTGCGTCCGGATTATTTTTCTGACTGCACAACATGAAAGCCGGCTTTTTCGGCTCTTCGGGCAACGGATGCGCCTTTGATATTTTCGCATTCAGCGAAAGCGTCTGCCGTGATACTTTTGTCGGTATCGCCGCAATATCCCGTGTGTACTCTTCCTTCGCTTCGTCTCTTTTCTTTCTGATTTCCGGAAGCGTAACGCCGTTTAACTGCTCGATTATACTTCTGAGCGCGCGTTTTTTCGAGAAGCTGAAGAATCCGAGCTGCGAAAGCTGTGACTCCGACCGTGCAAGCTCCTCATTCGCTTTTGTCTCCTCGTCGTCAAGAGCGCGAAGGGCATTCACCCTTTTTTCCTCCGCTTCGGCCTCTAATTCGGCGCGCAGCTTCTCCGTTGCCTCCTTTAAAGCCGCGTTTCGTCTTTCTTCTATAACCCTGCACTCTTCTCTCCATTTTGCATACGCCTTCTCATATTCCGCCTTCTGCTTCTTTTCTCTTTCCTCCCGCCTGCGCTTTTTTTCGGCCTCACGGGCTTCTCTTTCTTTTCTCTCTATCTCTTCAAGGCGCTGCTTCTCCAAAAGAAACTCTTTGCGCGCATTGCAGTATGATATAAGAATTGCCAAAGCCCCGGGCCTCGCTTCTGCAAGTCGCGCCTCTTCTATACGTCTGTTCTCCTCCGCGATACGCTTTTTTTCGGCCTCGCGCTCTTTTCTCTCCTTTTCGGCCCGCTTCTTTTCCATCTCCTTCTTTTTTTCTGCGGGCGGCGGGCCTACACGGCTTTTAAGCTTTTTCGCGTATGCCGAGCTAGCCTCGATCTTATTGCTCTTGTCGATCGTGACCGTAAGCGTTGTTTCCCCGGCTACCATCTTCAGCACGTCGTATACCTTGTCAAGCAATTTGCTGTCGGGATTCGATTTCGACAGCGCAAGATATACGCTTTCGCATCGTTTAAGCAGTTCATCAAGATGTCCGACCGTGGTTTCAAGTATCGTTTTTATGTTCCTTTTGAACTCCGGTATATTTGCTTTACCGCTTTGGGAGTCGAGCTTTAAGAACTGCACTTCAATATTTATTTCAATCGTTCTTGCATTAAGTAAATGCTCCTGCCAGCTTTCGACAAGCGCCTTCCACTCCTTCACGAGAGCGGCGGTCAGCTTAGAGGACGTAAAGCGGTCGTCGTCGGGATATTCGAGATAATTTAGGCTTTTCTTCGGTCTTATATGTCGGAATACTTCCAAAATCACGTCATCATATGCGGGGCGGTCCTTTCTTTTGATTCCGTCGAGCTGAATGCGCATTGAGCGCAGGCCGTTCGTCATGCAGGCGAAAACGTTGGCGTGAACAACGCTGCCGTCGTATGCTATCGATACAGCCCCCGGGAACGCTTTTTCTTCAAACGGAATCGTTTTTACCGATTCAAACATGCTGTTTAATGCTCCCCCGAGTCCGCCGCTTCCTCTTTTTATGGCTTCGGCTCCCAATTTGTTGAGCGCAATGTATTCCGGAAGCGTGGCGCAATTCTTTATACTGTCATTATCGAAAAGCTGTCCCGCAAAAATAACAAAATCGGAGCCGAACATGCCCTTTTGCCCCTTTGACGGGCGATACGCAATAAAATCGCGTCCCTCAGCGCCCACTTCTATAACAAATCCGTCGGGGATGTCCATTTCATAATTCGGGCCGTACGCCTTATTGCCGTCGTTATACGTGATCACTGCGGCAGCCGCATTTTTCGCGGGTGTTTTCGCAGGCTTTTCGGTCTGTGCAGGCTTTTTGTCGGCGGTTGCGGGCTTTTTATCGGCCGGTGCAGGCTTTTTTTCCGCACTTGCGCTTTTTTTCTCTTTTTTCTCCGTTTCAAATCCAAGCGCCTTATAAAACCGCTCGGCTGTTATTACTTTAGTCGATGCGCAGCGTCCCTTAAGTCGCTGAAGATTTAGATCACGGATCTTCGAGTCGCCCGCGTATTTCGGTTCGCAGACAAGATAATCCGTCTGTCCCGATACAGCCGTGCGGTAAAGGCCGCCTTTTTTCTGCAGCATTTTCAGTGCCTCATCCCAGTTCTTGCTGGCCTCCATGCCGCTGAAAACGAACTTTTTCCCCGCGAATACAACTTTCGAGCGTTTGTCAAGAAGCGACGAGTGCTTGTTCAGCCACTCCCTTTCGTGTTCGAGTGCGCTTTCCTCCATATAAGTCTCCCAATACGGCTTCTCATCGGGATGAGAGAACGAACAGTTCACGGGACCGTCCTCACTGAATATCGGCTCTCTCGCCGCATAAGCCATAGAACACCATGCGTACAGTATATCCGCTGCGGCTCCTTCGAGCGGCTCGTTTCTGTCGCGTATGCTTTCAAGCTCAGCATGCAGCGTGCGCACAGCGGGCAGCATCCACGAAAGCTCGCTTCGCAATCCGTCAAGCGATGATACGGCGCATTTAGGCGCATCATCGGGAACTCCTGCGTTGACAGCCTTTAAGAGGGCTGTTCTGTCCGTCTTTGTGACCGCATCGGGAAGGTAGTATACATGAATGTCGTCACCCGAGCAGAGCACGGGGCATATTTCGTTCTCCGTGTAATTGAGGCAGCCGTTATGCGATACAAAGTAAGCTATATCAAGGAGCGTATCTATGGCCGCGTCGGCCGGTTCTGTCTCATTGTCGCGGCAGTACGCGCCGAGCGTCCATGCGAAGGAGCGAAGCGCGTTGTAATTAAAAGCCCGCTGTATAAAGCCGCTTTTTATCTCCTGCTCACGGTCGTGGCCGGCGTCGAACGCCTCTATAGACACGCGGAAAAGCTCCGACATCTTAAGCGCCTCGTCGGCCGCCGAAAATCCTCCCTTGTCCTTCGCGCACGCGCGCTTAAGCACTTCTTTTATCTTCGCATCCTCCGTTATTTCGGCTTCTCTCTTAAGCGGCACGAACGCATATTCCGTACCCGTTTGATTTACCTGCGCGATGCCGCCCAAAAGCCCGAAAACGTTTTTTGACTTGTTAAGAAAATCAAGATGCGTATGCTGTCCCGCTTTCGGTTTTCCGATGCGAAACTCCCCGTCGTAGGACGGGCCCGCTTCGCTTGCCGCCTCGTTTGCCAGCTTTATGAGCATATCTGCGGTGATCGGCTCAAAAACGCCCTTGTCGTTGTCTATCACCATGCAGTTAAGTACCGAGCTCAGATGAAGCGCGACGCTTTCGATAGTTATTTCCCTGTCCTCGGGCCGTCCCGCCCTGACGATCGCCATGGAATACGCCGCGCCCTTATGCAAGACGTTTACGCCTGCGATAACGGCCGTCACGTCAAATATGAGCATTCTATCTTCCCTTATTATGCACTTTACAACTGCCTCGAAACTGCCTTTCAGATTGACCTCCGAGCTGTCAAAAGCGGCCGCGTCCATGTTTGCAACCTTTACGGCATAAGGTACATCGTCTCTTAATGCTTCACTTTGGCCTTCGGAAATGCATTCTATTTGAAAAAACGTATCGCCATCGTCGTCCGTTTCGCGCTTTGCCGTATATCCGCTTTTTAGTTCAAACTCAAGATGATTGTCAAATCTCTCGCTGCTTTTGTTATTTCGCGCGCTTGCCATCCTTATCATCCTTTCTTTTTTCTGCCGCACGGACTTTTCGTTTTACTGCGCATGAAGGCGTCGCGCGCTCCTGCTTCACGCGCGCGGGCGCGTCTGCCTGCCGGGACGTTTTTTCTTCGCTCTTTCCTGCGTCTATGACCTCTATTACGTCGCCCTGGCCCCTGAGCCAGATGTCCACGCCGTCGCCGTATACCTCGGCCTTTATAATCCAGCCGCTTTTATCATGCGATACTACCTCCGCCGTCGGGAAGCGGTCGAGCACGGATTCTATGCTTATCCCCTTATATTTAAAGCAGATCGTCCTAAGCTCGCCGCCGAACATGAACTGGATGCGCTTTCTGAACTCGCCCTCCTGAAAGCGGTCGGCGTACGGTTCGTTGAAATGTATGTCCGTAAGCTCATATTCCGCTATTCTGTCTATGCGGTATATCGTGGGGAACGGATGCTTCGGCACGTCGGGCGTATCCTCGCCTGCGCAGATATAGGCGCACAGATAAAAGTAATACTCCGAAAACATGATGCCCACGGGCTGCACGAGCCTTGTCACCTTCTCGGGCTCCTTTAGCTTACGATAGCGCATCCGCATAAGCCTGCGCTCATATACGGCGCTTGCTATGTTCCACATATCCTCGACAAATCTCTTTTGATGGTGCGGCTCAAGATAGTGATGCTTTTCGTTTGCAATGAGCTTTGCCACCTTCTTATAATTCGCATACGGCACGCAGCGCATTATAAGCTTGTCTATTATCGGATACATCTCGTCCTTTGTAAGCGATCTGCTCTCAAGCAGTATTTTGCATACCGCGAGTATTTCGCTGTTCGTAAGCGTTTTTTTCGAATTCTGCACGAGCATATACCCCTTTTTCGCGCGGTCGTATATAAGCTCGCGGTCGGAATCGGGATCGTTTGCGAAAAACGAGCGGATGTCCTCTATATCCCGCTGTATCGAACGCTCGTTCACGCCGAATCGGGCTGCCTCGTCTGCCTTTACGATGAGCTCGCCCTCAACGACGCGGTTATACATATTGATAATTCTTTCTATCTTTTTATCCATATCGCCGCATCTCCTCTCTTTTATATATCCGCCTTTTTAATCGTCCCAGCTCTCTATATCGGCAATCATATCGTCAAGCCCGCCGGGCATGTCGGGGTTATCCATCTCTTTAAGCTTCAAAAACGCCTTCGCCGTCGTTACAGCGTCCGAAAGAGCTCGGTGCGCCTGCGGATTCTCAACCGAAAGCGCGTCTGCGAGAGTCTCGAGCGATACTTTCGGGGTTTTTATCCCAAGCTCACGCTTAAACTTTTCAGCGTAGCTCATAACATCGAAAAAGGCGTTCTTCATTTCGATGTGCGCGTACCTTCCCGCTCTCACAAGAAAGCGGCTGTCAAAACTTATGCAGTTGAAGCCGACAAGCACGCAGCCGTCGGCAAAATCCATGAAATCCTTAAATACGTCCCACACCTCGCGGGCGTCCTTCAGGTCGTCGGGCGTTATGCCTGTAAGCTCCTGAACGTATTCGCTTAACTTCTTCCTGTCAATCGTTTTTGTGAAGCTTTGGAAAACGTTTTCTCCGCTTTCCGGCACGACTCCGTTTATGACCCTGACCGCTCCTATCTCGATTATCGAGTCTTTTTTCGGGTCAAATCCCGTTGTCTCCACGTCGAACGCCACGAACGTGTCAAATCCGCAGTCGCGCGTCTCTGTCGGGTCGGGATAATCTTCACGCGGTATCGGCTTCGGCCGTGCGCTTTTTTGTACCGGAGGTTTTGCCTCGATGCCGAGCGACGAAATAAAGGCAATGTACCGTGCCTGCACCTTAGCTGCGTTTTCCTTTGGATTCGGCATATACTCGCCCTTTCCCGTCGCGGCCTTTTCCATACGGTCGCGGTTCTTTTTCTCAAGATAATTAAATGCGCCCGCTTTTTCGGAATCGTCCCGAAAGCGCGCCCGGGCCTCGGCGATTATGCGCGCCGCCTCGTCATATCTCCGCGTGGTCATATAAAACTCCGCGAGGTTTAAATACGCCTGCGGCGGAACGTCGGCCGCGCCGCAAAGAAGCTTTGCCGTCTCTTCGGCCTTTTCGTATTCGTAATCCATATAATACGCGCCGAGCGCGACTCCGCGCAGACGGTTTATCTCAAACGAGGAAAGCCCCGCTGCATCCTTATTCTTATCGTATATCTCGTAAAACCACGGTCTGCTTTTCTTTTGCACGTTCGCGCCGTCCCCGATTATGGAAAGCACTTTCATATACTCCCGCTTCGGCGGCAAAAGCCGGTCGCTCAGCGCAAAAACGACGCTTTTAAAATTACCTGCATGAGACAGTCCCGCCGCGGCCGCGTCCCAAACGGGATTTTCGCCGCATCCCGGCCTGTACGCAAGTATTTCCACGCAAAGCCTTTCAATATCTGTCGTTTCGCGGCATGCGCCGCATAATATGCTTTCGCTTTCTTTTCCGCATTTGATACATACCGTCATTTTAAATTCTCCTTTTCTTGCTTGCCCATAGGCTCCATGCCGCAAACGCAGCGCATATCGCAGAACGCGCAGGCTAAACCGTCCTTCGCGCCCTCCTCGAAGCGTTTGCCCTCAATATTTGCAATAGTTTGAGCGGCCTCCGATATGGCGGTCTTTATGGCCTCGTCCGTCCGCTCGAACGTGATAAGCGGATCGCCGTCCGTCCGGCTCGTATAGTAAAGGTGCATACGGCTTACTCTCCTGCCGTATCGCTTCTCGGTAAGATATGCGTATATCTCAAGCTGCCGCCTGTAATGCGCGACGCGCTGAGGCTCCTTTGATATATCGGGCTTCGGCCCCGTCTTATAGTCGACTATCTCGACCGTATCTCCGTTGCTTTCGATAAGGTCGATTACGCCCTGAAGAATAAAGTCGGGCAGCACGAGATTGATCTCCTGTTCGGCCTTCCATACGCGCTTTATGTGATCACGCCTGAGATCGTAATATGAAAGCACCTGCGAAAGCGCGTTTTCTCGCTCTTCCTCGGTAAGATAAAAGCCCGTGTGCTCCTGCAGGGCGGAGTAATTGAGCATGAGCCATTCGCTTATCGACGTCTCTGTAACCTCGTGTGCGCGTCCCGCGATCGCGCGCCTGTTTATATCCTCCAGCGTCTCATGCACTAGCGTGCCTATCGCCGTATGCTTCATTTTATTGCGCGCGAAGGCGTATTCCTTGAAATACTTGTACTGCTTCGGACAGCCGTCGTATATCGAGATATGCGACGTAAACGAATATACTCGCTTGTATTTTGCGGCCTTCACGCCCGAAAACGCGGCCGCGGAATCGAACATTTCTATATCGGGCAGCTTATCCACATATGGAGCGAAGTGCTTTCCTACGGGCGTCTTCCCTGCAAGAATCAAAAGATCCTGCGCCCTTGAAAAGGCCGTATAATACAGCCTGTAGAAATCAAAGAATCGTATATCGCTCAGCGGCTCGAACGGTCTTCTGTGGAAAAAGCGGCTCTCCGCGGAATAAAGCAGATTGTCGATGCTTTGCCGCGGCCTGCCCGAGAGCGAACACGCCACGACAGCGGGAAATTCAAGCCCCTTCGCCTGATGCACCGTCATAAACGAAACGCAGCCCGACGGCGCATATTCCGATTCGTCCTCGTATTCGCCGATGCCCTCGTCTATCATGAATCTGAGGTAAATATTGAACAGCTCCTCGGGCATGGCCGTTTTGTTCTGCTCTGTGACGGCGTGCATATCGTGAAGATGCGAAAAACGCGACAGCATCCGTGAAAGCTCCGACAGATTCCGCGCCGCGCGGCTTTTTCTGATGTCGGCGCTGTCCGCCTGAAGGTATTCTTTGAACGGCTGCGCCGCGATTATGTGATAGAACATGGTCAAAAGGCCAATTTCGGACGTTTCACCGGGCTTTCTTATAAACGCAATCGTTTTTCCTATGTAATCGTAAAGCGCGGGGTCCGCCTTAATCAAGGGCACCGCTGCCTTGAGGCATGATTTATAATACGATTTGAGGTCGTCCGATATGGTATACCTGAATCTATCGTTTTTAATATCCGCCGTATAGCTTTGAAAGCACATCATAAGGCAGCCGAGAAGCCGCTTGACCTCGTCTCGCTCGAAAAACATATCCGATCGCGGCGAATATACGGGAATGCCGTTCTTCTCAAGAAATCGGCCGATTTCCACGGCCTCATTGCTCTTTACCGACCTGAACAAAAACGCGATCTGATTGAGATTGCCGATATTCCCGCTTTTTATAAGCCTTTGTATCGTTGAAAGCAGCCGAACGCCCTGCTCTTCTACGGAATCCGCCGTGCAGGAATAGACCGAGCCGCACGCATGGCGCGGCTCCTTCGCAGCGCGGATATGCTTTTCGTAACGGAAGTTGTTCCAGTTGAACACGTTCACACCGTCCGCGTTTTCCATCCATCGGCTGTAAAAGCCGATGATCTGAGGCTCGGAGCGGTAATTTACGTCAAGATGAATCTTTTTGCACTCGCCTGCGGCGAATTTATCGGGAAATTCGAGAATATTTCTTATCGTCGCGCCGCGGAAGCGGTACATGCCCTGATCGTCGTCGCCCACGGCGCAAATGTTATGCCTGTCGCCCGCGATAAGCATAAGAAGCTGTTCCTGTATGTAATTCGTATCCTGATATTCGTCCACCATAATATACTTTATGCCTTCCCTGACCTTTGAAAGAAGCGCGGGATTCATACGAAGCATATCGTAGGCTGCGGTCTGCACCGTGGAAAAATCAAGAGCCCCGCGGCGGCGCAAAAGCTCACGGTAGCGCTTTACGAGCTTCGCAAGAAAGCGCATATCGGGGTCGGCGTCGCACTCCATCGCGTCGACGTCCGCAAGCTCCTCAGTCAGCAGATTTACATACCGGCATATTTCAAGCGACTGACGCCACACGCTCTTCGCCCTTATATGGTCAGCGAAGCCGCTTATGCTCCTGAAGCTTTCAATGCTGCGGCAGACGAGATACGTCTGCTCGAAGGCGTCAAGCATGCGCCTGCCGCCGCCGTTTTCGATGTATTCGGAGTTCTCCTTCATAATCCTCAGGCATACCGAATGGAACGTGCCGAGATACATATCGTTCACGTTTATGCTTTCGTCGTACTTTATAAGCTCGTTCGATATCCTTGTAAGAAGCTCCTTCGCGGCCTTCTGCGTGAACGTGACGCACATTATCTCGCCCGGCGCGACGCCCAGCTGCGTTACTAGATACGATATGCGCTTCACCAGAGTGAACGTCTTGCCCGTACCGGGCCCCGCGATTATAAGCACGGGTCCCTCGGTCGTCGTTACGGCTTCTCGCTGCGCGTCGTTGAGCGAAGCGAAATCATACTCTTTCATAGCGCACACCTATCGCTTTCATAAAGTCACAGATTCGGTTAAGGCTGATTTCGTCGGCGTAAATTTTAAGCGTTACCGCGCCGTCCGGCTGTGCGGGCGCGCTTTCTGCGGCTTTGGGCGCTTCGGCGGCCTGTGCGGGCACGCTCACCTGAGGAGCGATGCTTTTAAGCGACTCCGCAAGCTCCGCGGCCTTTGATTTTACGGCGTCCATCGACATAGTCTGAGAGTACACGCGAAGCAGCGCCTCCTCGAAGGGCGATTTTGTCTTTTTTATCTCCTCGATATCGCCGGCCGCGAGGTTTATCGCCTCGAGCACGCCCTGTTCGTATTTGTTTCGCGCCGTCGACGCGTTGAGCCACTTTTCGTCAAGCAAAACGGGAAAGAGCGCGTCGGACAGCGCGCCGAGATGGGCGGACTTCCTGTCGTAAAAATCACGTATCTCCTGCCTTTTTATCTCTTTCTGACGCTTTTCGAAATCCTTCACAGTTGAATCTATCGCGTTTATATGCCTGTCCACAACGGCGACAAGCGACTTTATCTCGGGCTCTATCGCGTTGTAAGGCGCAAGGCACTTTTCCTTGTATTTCTTTCGCTCGGTCTCGATGGACGATTTTACATCCTTGAGCAGTTTGCGGTCGTCCTTTGCCGCCTTTATATTCTCGTCCGTGTATACGGTCTTTTCGTAGCGTGCAAGCCTTTCTTCAAGTCTTTCACGAAGCGCGGGAAAATCCCACATCGTTACATCGGTATTGTCGATTGTTATAAGCTCGTTGTTTTTCATGTCGTTTCCTCCTTTAATAATTTATCAGAAGCGCTGTATTTCCCCGAGCGCATATTCCTTGATTTATCCAACGGCGCGCCTACCACTCCAGCGTAAATTCGTCCATCGGGTCAAAGTCGGCGAAGTGGGCGTTTTTGTATTCCAAAAGCGCGGCCAATACGTTTACGGCGTTCGCCTCCTGCGCGGCGGCGATAAAATCGGTGATCTGCGCGATATTGCAGCCGCGCACAAAGTCCATCGCGCTTATATCGTCCTTTTCTATGCGGCCGAGGACCGTCACGCGGTCGAGGTAGGCGACGGCATGGTTTACCGCCCTGCTGTATGAATATATTTTAAAGCTTTTAATATCACAGAACGTCACCGTTTTTCCGCTCGCAGCCTGCTCAGACGTCCATTTTGCGTCAACCGTGCATCCGGGAATAACAAGCTTCTCGCTCAGGCCGTGTTTGACCGCGCCCTGAAGCTGAAAGAAGTTTATCGGGCAGCCCGCGTATCGGTCGGGTGCGATATCATCCTTAGTATGTACGGGCTCCCATATCTGCGCAAAGGGCTGCTTTAGTCCTCGCGCCGTAAAATACGCCTGCCATGCCTCTGTCTCGCTTGTTTCCATTTCCATCGGATGCGCCGCGCGTATCGGCTTATCGCTCAATACGTACGGCGTGCCGTCGCTTCGTACAAGGCCTCCGTCGGTGCGGGTAAAGTAATTTTTGTCCTGCTCCCATACGATAAGGCACGCCACTCCGTGAAGCACGGGATTCCCTGAATATGCGCGCTCCCATTTATCGGCGGCTCGCCCTTTCCCGCTTATGAAATCTCCGAGTATCAGATCGGCGCGGTTCTTCCAGATGCTTTTTACGTCCTTTTTCATTTTGGCAAGCTCGCTTTTGGCTTTATCGTACTTTTCTGAATCGGCGCCCTTTTTAGGCAGAGATTTTGCGGTCTTCCCGTCTGGCAGCTCTATTGAAAACGTAAAATCGGAAAGCATCCTCACCGTGACGGTTTGGTTTCCGAGGTCAAGATGTCTGCATCGGTCTTTGTCAAGACCAAGGTCCGAAAGCATGTTGTCTCTTAGCTCGTCCTCATCAAGACCGCGAATTCTTGCGTATTTGTCAAGCTCTTTTCGCTTATCGGAAAGAAGCATCGCCGCCCTCGTGTCGCTGTATAGATACGCCGCTTGGAATTTTTCATTCCATGCTTTGACGAAGTGTTTTGAAGCTTTTATCAAATCGGCCATTTGGTCTTCGTCCGCCTGCTTTATATATTCACCCATATTTTTGAAACCCGTGGACAGTTCTTTGCTTTGCCCTATCAGCGTAAGCAGTCCGGAGTCATATTTATCCGGCAGGATGATGCTTTTTAGGCTTTTGCAGCCGAAGAACGCACCGCTGCCGATGCTCGTCAAGCTGTCGGGTATTGTGATGCTCGTAAGGTTTTTGCAGCCGTTAAACGCATCGTCGCCGATGGTCGTCACGCCTTCAGGCAGAGTGATGCTCGTAAGGCTTGTGCAGCCCTCGAACGCCCCCAAACCGATGCTCGTCACACCCTCCGGCAGGGTTATGTTCTTAAGGCTTTCGCACCACGCGA
>JAFWDJ010000011.1 GCA_017513095.1 Clostridia bacterium
CGCCTTCAGGCAGAGTGATGCTCGTAAGGCTTGTGCAGCCCTCGAACGCCCCCAAACCGATGCTCGTCACACCCTCCGGCAGGGTTATGTTCTTAAGGCTTTCGCACCACGCGAACGCCCATCTGCCGATGCTCGTCAAGCTGTCGGGTATTGTGATGCTCGTAAGGTTTTTGCAGCCGTTAAACGCATCGTCGCCGATGGTCGTCACGCCTTCAGGCAGAGTGATGCTCGTAAGACACAGGCAGTCCGCGAACGCCCCCACACCGATGCTCGTCACGCCGTCCGGCAGGATGATGCTCGTAAGGCTTGTGCAGCCCAAGAACGCACATGCGCCGATGCTCGTCACGCCCTCCGGCAGTGTGATGCTTTTTAGGCTTGTGCAGTCCTCGAACGCCCCCACACCGATGCTCGTAAGCCCGTCCGGCAGGGTTATGCTCGTAAGGCTTTCGCACCATGCGAACGCAGAGCCGCCGATGCTCGTCACACCGTCCGGCAGGATGATGCTTTTTAGGCTTGTGCAGTTCCGGAACGCCCAGTCGCCGATGCTCGTCACGCCGTCCGGCACGACAACGTCGCCGCCGGGACCGGTGTATTTCTTTAATACGCCGTTTTCAATAACAAAATCGCTCATGATTATTCCTCCTGTTTTATTATTATGTTTCATTCTCACCCGGTGCGGGCGCGTTTTTACAGGCTGTCGCCTTTATTCGTTTTTACAAAGATTTATTTATTTTTTCACTTTTTTCTATTGTACCATTTTTACAGAGACACAATCTGTCTATGTTGAAAAAAAGAGCATATTTTTTATAAATATTATTGAAAATCATGCCGTTTTTTTAAGAAAATCCGCCGCCGCGCATGACGTAATCTGTCCTTCCGGCGTTGTTCCTAAAAAAATAACGCGGGAGGCGTCCCGCGTTATTTTTGACCCGGCAAAAAAGCCGTATTTTTTTAGAATCTCGTCGGATTTGACGTAAGGTACTTCTTGACCATGAGCGCGACCTTGAAGATTATCGCGTGGTCGAATTCGCGAAGGTCGAGGCCGGTGATCTTTCTTATCTTCTCTATTCTGTAAACGAGCGTGTTGCGGTGGACGAAGAGCTTTCTTGACGTCTCCGATACGTTTAGGTTATTCTCAAAGAATTTCTGTATCGTAAACAGCGTCTCGTTGTCGAGCGACTCAAGCGACCCCTTCTTTAATACCTCCTGAAGGAACATTTCGCAGAGCGTGGTGGGAAGCTGGTATATAAGGCGGCCGATGCCGAGATTTTCGTAGCTTATTATAAGCTTCTCCTCGTCGAATATCTTGCCCACCTCGAGTGCGATCTCAGCCTCCTTGAAGGAGCGCGCGAGGTCTTTTAAGTCAGTGACCATGGTGCCGATGCCGACGATGGACTTAACGAAAAGCTCGCCGTGCAGCGTATTTACGATGGTGCGCGCCGTCTTTTCGAAATCCTTGAGCGTCGCCGTATTCTTTACCTCGTTTACGAGCACGATGTCGTTCTCGTTTATATTAACGACGAAATCGCGGTTCCTGTTGGGGAACAGATTCGATATGATATCGAAGACCGAAAAGTCGGTCGAATCCACGGTGCGAATGAGGAATACCACGCGGCTGGTGTCATTCTGAAAATGAAGCTCCTTGCTTTTAACGTATATATCGTCGAAGAGGATATTGTCGAGGATAATATTCTTTACAAAGGTGCTCTTTTCATACTTTTCGTCATAATACTGCTTTACGCTGTTTAGGGAAACGCCTATCATGTTGGCAAAAGTGAGCGCGAGATCGTCCTCGCCTTCAACGAAGACGATAAAGTCAAGATGCGTTTTCGTACCGAAGGGCCTGTACGTATATCCGCTCTGAACGAGCGTATCGAAGCCCGAAGTGATATTTACGGCCACCTCGTCCCGCGAGGTGCCCATCATTGCGAGATTAGTGCAGGCGATAACGGTGCCTGCCTCATCAAGCACGCCGATAGTGCGGTCAACCGCGTCCTTCATCTCATGTATAACACCCTGAAACAATCTTCCCGACATTTTTACCTCCCAACCGCCGCATCGGATCTCAGATTGCCGCCGTCTGCGGAAATTTTGACGGCGCAAATATATGATTTTAAAAAAAACTTACTCTAAACAAGGCTTGATGTGATTATGCACAAAAAACTTGCATAATTCCACAAAATATTTTACATCAAAATAAACATAAATACAATACTATTGTGAAATTTTTTTCAAAAAAATTCGCCGCGAGGGTCGGATTTCCCGCGGCGGCGCCGCCGCCCGCGCAGACGTTTCGTTTCGCAAGTATGAGATTATAAAGAGAGGGCGGAAAATCCGCCCTCACAAAAAGACCTTTGGGTTTTTATTGTGAATTAGCGTTCTGCATACAGAATGGTGCTTAACACAATTTGTATATTATAATCGTATATACAATCTAATTCTGGCTTTTTCTGATTCTAATTCTACAAATAATACCTCTAACAATTAAAAACAGTATTGTTGCTGCGCTTGTCGTTATAAGAGTTACAAATAAGACAAAAAACGAGTACCGCAAATACCGTAACCGCATAACGAATAACGCAGGATATAATTGAGACCGCAACAGATGCTGTTATCTCATATCCCCACTCGACACATATTAACTAAATTAGTTTAATTAATATCGCTGCTCCTGTTTCTATCCTCATTTGCGTTGCGGAAATGAACCAAGGGTCAAGGCTCAATAATGTTGAAGGTCGGTACCATAGGTGTCATAAACTTGGGCAGGCCCTCCACGACAGAGGCATCGCCCTCCACAGTCGTGCCCTCCAGCAGATCGTGATTGCCCAGCATAATGTTCAGAAGCTGGAGCTTCGTGCAGGTGACGGTTGCGTCGGCGCTCTCGTCGGTGACGCCCTTGCAGTACAGCAACACGCCGCTGACCCGCTTGATGAAGAAGCTCTCCCCGGTATCCGTCAGGATGAGGTTGAGGGACAGAGGGGAGTTCTGGGCCGCCTCACTGTCGGTGCAGATGCGGATGTAGTCCAGCATCATCTCCGCTGTCATGGACAGGCGGTTGTCCTCGCTGGCGGCGGCGGCTCTGCCGGTCTCGGCCAGGTTGCCTTCCCGGAGCTCCAGAGCGCCGGAGAGGTAGGCGTTTCGCCAGGTGCCGCTCTCGGCCTGATAGCCCAGCTGCTCCAGGGCGTCGGCGCACAGATTCCGGGCATCCTGGTTGGAGGGATCGGCGAAGACCAGCTCCTTGGTCACCTGGGCCACCCACTGGTACTCGCCCTTGTCATAGTCCTGCCGGGCCTTCTCCAGCACCGCGTCGGTGTCCCCCAGGTACTCCACCCACTTCTTGGCGGTGTCCTCCGGGGACAGGGGGTTTAGGTTCACCGGGTTGGCGTCATACCAGCCCAGGTACTTCTGATAGACCGCCTTGGCGTTGTGGGACAGGGTGCCGTAATACTGCCTGGTGTACCAGACCTTGTTCAGAGCGTCAGGCAGCTTGATCATGTTCGCGATCTCATTGGAGGTGTAGCCCATGTTGGCATAATGCAGGGTCTGGTCGTGGATAAACTGATAGGCTGCAGCTGTGTTCTCCATATAGGTCTTGATGTTCTCTGTATCCCAGTGAGGCCAGTTGTGAGACTGGAAGACCACATCGGTCTCATCGCCGAACAGCATCTCCGCCTCCAAAATGTAGGATGCCCAGGCGGAGGCGTCCCGGACCTCCGCGCCCCGGAGGGTGTAGAGGTTGTGCATGGTGCCGGTGCAGTTCTCCGCCAGCCACAGGGCGCGGTACTGAGGGAAATAGGCGTTCATCTCCGCCGGAGCCTCGGTGCCGGGGGTCAGCTGGAACTGGATTTCCAGACCGTCGATAGTGATGGTCTCGTTTTCGGTTACATCATAGGTCGGGGCAACAAGGCCGGTGTGGCCCACAGACTGGCCCAAGCCGATGCCCATGGCCAGTTTCCCGGTCTCGCCGGGGGTCAGCATGGTGCCGTACTGGTACATAGCCCGGCGGGCCATGGCGACGCCGGCGTAGACATTCTCGCTGACGGCGTGCTCCAGGAATCCCTCGGGAGCCAGGATCACAACCTTCCCGGAGGCAAGCTGCTCCGCCAGGGACAGGCTGGGATCCGCCGCGTCCTCTTTGTCAATGAGGCCCAGGATGCCGCCGTAATGGTCCACATGGGAGTGGCTGTACAGCACAGCCTTTATGTCCAACTCCCCAAAGTGCTTCTCCATGAGAGCCTTTGCCTGCTCCATGTCCTCACTGCACATGAGCACATCGAAGACGATCCAGCCATTATCCGTGCGGATGAAGGTGGCGTTGGCCATGTCATAGCCCCGGACCTGGTAGATTCCGTTGCAGACCTCAAAGAGGCCGGCATAGGAGTTGTACAGGGTGTTTCGCCAGAGGCTGGGGTTGATGGAGTCCGGGATGGTTTCGAGCTCATCCATGAAGGAGTAGGCGTCTACGTTCCAGACCTCTTTACCGTTCTCGTCATAGATGACCAGGCTCTCCGGCGCCTCGATGAGGCCCCGTAGGGCGTTTTCTTTCTCGCTTTCGTCGTCAAAATCCAGGGCGTCATACCAGGCGGCGTTGGCCTGGGCGGTGGCTTCCGTGGCGGGGGTGGGCGTGCCGGGCTCGACGGCTTCGGTCGTCTTCGCCGCCGGTTCGGGCTCCGCAGGCTGACTGGTCCCGCAGCCCCCCAACAGGCCTAGGGCCAGGATCAGGGCCAACAGGATCGAAATGCTTCTTTTCTTCATTTTGGTATCCTCCTTGATTATGTTTGTATGCTTTAAAGTGTTCTTTTATGGATCATTCTGAATTGTGAACCTTTCCACCAGCAGGTCCCTAAGCAGCAGCTCCTGTTCCGGGTCTGGTCCTCTGAGATAAACCAGCCCTACGGCATACCGGGTCACCGCCGCCAGCATCAGGTGGAGGGTGGCGGAGAACATCTCCTCCGGAGAGAGGTCTGTTCGCAGGGTACCGTCCTGTTTCCCCTTGGCCCCAATTTCCCGGAACTCCTCCTCATCAAAGTATCGTCTTGCCGGTGTCGCGGTCGAAGATGAAGAACGAGCCTTCGCTGATTTCGAGCGTGACCTTGTCGCCCGCCTTTACGGAGGCGTCAACGTCAACGAGCGTATCGAAAAGCTTGCTCTTGAAAAAGCCCGTGCGCACTCCGTTCTCGTCGCGGACTTCCTCGAATCTGCCCTTTATGCCGCTTTCGGCGTGCCTGCTCGGCTTCAGACCGTTATGGCGTATGCCCACGGTGACCTCGCGGCCGACGTAATTCGAGAGCTTCTTGTTTTCGGGCGCGAAAACGGGTATAACGGACGACGCCTTATCGATCGAGAGCACGTATCCGCTCTCCCCCTCGGAGAGCACGCCCTCGACGGTCGTCATGTGGAAGTGGTTTATGAACTGCGCAACGTAGACGTTCGCGGGCGTTTCGTATATCTTTCTCACGCCGTCCACCTGCTGTATGTAGCCGTTCTTTAATACGACGGTGCGCGCCTTCAGCGCGAGCGCCTGCTCGGGATTGTTAGTTGCAACGAGCATCGTAAGCTTGAACTTCTTATTAAGATTTATTATAGCCTGCCAGAAGAGCTCCTGCTCCGACGGCGGGATATCGGGGAACGGCTCGTCTATGAGTATTATCTTCGGCTCACGGATGACGGCGCGGGCAAGTATCGCCGCGAAGCTCTCCGCCGGAGCAAGCTCCTCGGGGAGGCTCTCAAGGATGCCCGTAATGCCCATGTCCTCGGCCGCCTTCATTATTCTTTCGCGCCTCTTCGCTGCGGGCAGCTTCACGAGGCGAAGGCTGAATTCAAGATTCTCGTATACCGTATGGCCCGGATAGAACGTGTGGCTCGGAAATATCACAGAGACGTCTCTGTCCTTAGGTGTTACGCCCGCGCAGCTCTGCTGCTCTATGAATATTTCGCCCTCGTCGGCCGCTTCAAGGCCGCAGATTATATTTAAGATAGTGCTTTTGCCCGACCCCTTCGGACCTGCAAGCACTACAAGCTCTCCCGTGGAAAGATCAAGATTGAAATTCGAAACGGCGTTTATGCCGTTACCGTAGCGTTTCGACACGCCCTTAAGCAATAAACCGGACATAATAATCACCCCCGTACTTATTTGATTGCAAAAATATATATAGATATATATTACCACAAAAATGAAATCTGAAAAGCCCAAAAAACGCCGTTGTGAAATTTCTGCTCATTGCACAAAAAACAATTTTAAAAACAAACGTTTTTAACAAAAAATGCGCTCTTTTTCCTCCGCCGTAAGCTCCCGTACCTCGCCCTCCGAA
Source organism: Clostridia bacterium (assembly GCA_017513095.1). GTDB lineage: Bacteria > Bacillota > Clostridia > Oscillospirales > RGIG577 > RGIG577. The sequence continues at coordinate 6,312 of JAFWDJ010000011.1, forward strand.
AGATCGTCGGGGAGTTTAAGTCCCCCGAAAGAAATTCGCTTCAGCTTCACCACGCGGTTGCCGCGCGCGCCGAACATCTTTTTTATCTGATGATAGCGCCCCTCGCTTATCGTAACGCGCGCTTCATAATCGCCCGTAATCTCAAGCTCCGCGCTCTTCGTAAGGTAGCCGCCCTCTATGTACACGCCCTCTCTGAACGCGCGCACATCGTCCTCGGTCGGCGGTTCTGAAAGCCCGACGATATACGTCTTTTTAACGTGCGACTTCGGCGACAGCGCCTCGTGCGCGAACCGGCCGTCGTTCGTGATTATCATAAGGCCCGTCGTGTATTTGTCGAGCCGCCCCGCCGGGAAAAGCTGTCTTCCCTTATATTCGTCGGGCACAAGCTCCAAAACGGTGCGCTCGCTTTTGTCCTCAGTCGCGCTTACGTACCCCTCGGGCTTGTTCAAGATGAGATATATAAACGGCTTATACGGCACGATCCCGCCGTCGACGGCTACCTCGTCGCGCGTCTCGTCTATTTTCTGCTCGGGCGACGCGGCGCGAACGCCGTTTACGGTGACTCTGCCCTGACGGATAAGCTTTTTAATCGCGCTTCGGCTCTCGCTCGTGCATTCGGAAAGCATTTTGTCAAGCCTCATGTTTCGTCCCGCCTTGTCATAAATTTTACGCCGCGTGAGTATTATTCTTAACGGAAAGGAAGTGGGCGTATGTTCATCCTCTCGTTTAAGGCCACAAAAAAGCGCGCCGTGCTGTTTTTCGCCGCGGCGTGCGCCATAGCCGCCGTTTTTATGCTTATACTTTCGCATCAGGGCTGCGAGAGCGCGCCCGCCGCGGACGCGCGCGCGGAATTTGACGGCGCGTCAAACAACGACGGGCGCGTATTCTATCTTGAAAGCCTCGGGCTTACCGTGACCCCCGACCCCGTTGAAACGTCGGAGGTCGAGATACCCGATGAGTTCGGCGACGTATACGCGCGGTATAACGAGATACAGAAGACCGCGGGCTTCGATTTGGAGCAATACCGCGGCGAGAGCTGTATGCGCTATACGTATCACGTCCATAATTTCGACGAGGCCGACTCCGAAGTATACGCAAATCTTCTTGTTTTCGAGGGCCGCGTCATAGGCGGCGACATCTGCGTGCGCGACCTTGACGGCTTCATGCTGCCCCTAAACGCCGCCGAAAACGTCGGCGCGGGTAAGCGTTAGCCCCGCGCGCCCGTGAGCGTTACGAATACGAGCTGCGGCGGATTAAAAAAGCGCGGAAGGTGCGGCTCTATCGCAAGGCCGCGGCTTATTATGAGCTTAAGTCCGTCTATGTCGTATTCGCCCTCGGCAAGCTCGGGGAAAAGCCCCTGCCCCGACGAATATACGCCGCGCTTTTTAAACGGCGTGCGAATCTGGCCGCCGTGCGTGTGGCCGCTTAATGCGGCGTCAAAGCCGTAATCGGTAAAGTGTTTTACAAGGTGCGGCTTGTGAATGAGCAGTATTTTCGGTACGCTCTCGCTTTTCAGCGGCTCAAGCGCCGCCTTCGCGTCCGAAAGCCACGCCTCGGTCGTATCAAAGCCCCGCTCGTCGTCAAGCCCCGCGAGGATGAAATCACACCCGCCGGCGCTGAGACGCACGCACTCGTTCGTAAGCACCCTTATGCCGAAGCGCGCAAAGTCTTCTTTTATCTTCGGCACGTCGTTTCGCCGGTATTCGTGATTGCCCGTGACGTAGAACGACTTAAGGCGCTTTGCAATCTTCTCCGCGAAAACGTACGCGCCGCGCGTTGACACCTTTTCGTCCACGATATCGCCCGCAAGCAGCGCGATATCGGGCGAATGCGAGAGTATGAGCGAGATTAAGTCCTCGTGTCCGTTTTTATACATAAAGCTGTGAAGGTCGCTTATAAGCGCGAATTTAAGCGCGCGTCCCACAGGGATTTTGGGCGTAGGTATATCAAAATATGTTACTTCTATATCGCGTTCCCGCGTGAACATCGAAATTTCTCCTTTAGGGGTAAAGCTTTAACATCCTCAGCTATTATACCAAAGGCGGGGCGCGTTGACACGCGCTTTTTGAAAAAAATATTTATTGAATTATCAAAACCCCTGTGGTATACTGGGTTTACCTCGGAGGTGTGAAAAATGATGATATCAAGCCGGGGACGCCATGCTTTGAGCGTGATGCTCGACCTTGCCGAACACAGCGGCGAGGGCTCGATTCCGCTCAAGGATATAGCGGCCCGTCATGGAATATCCGAAAAGTATCTTGAAAGCATCGTGGCCATTTTAAGCAAGGCGGGCTTCGTTTCGGGCGTGCGCGGCAAGGGCGGCGGATATACGCTCACGAAGGACCCGAAGATGTATACCGTGGGCAGCATATTAAAGCTGACGGAGCTCAGTCTCTCCCCCGTGTCGTGCGTCGGGGACAAGGCGAACGTGTGCGACCACGCCGCAAAGTGCATCACGCTCCCCATGTGGGAACGCCTCGACCAGATGATAGACAATTATCTTGAAAGCATAACGATATGCGACCTTTTAAACCGCGAATACGACTGCTGTGAAAATTAAATAATCCCGACCGCGTAAGCGGCCGGGATTATTTTTTCTTTTCTTTATTCGGTGAACATTGCGGTGGAAAGATAGCGTTCGCCCGTGTCGGGAAGGAGTGCAACTATTATCTTTCCCTTGTTTTCGGGGCGCTTCGCAAGCTCGGTCGCAGCCCATACGGCGGCGCCGGAGGAAATGCCTACGAGCAGGCCTTCCTTCTTCGCAAGCGTGCGTCCCACCTCGAACGCGTCCTCGTGATCGACGGGGATTATCTCGTCGTATATGCCTGTGTTTAACGTATCGGGAACGAAGCCCGCGCCTATGCCCTGTATCTTATGCGGGCCCGCCGTGCCCTTCGAAAGCACGGGCGACGTTTTCGGTTCGACCGCGACTACCTTTACATTCGGATTTTTGCTCTTTAAATACTCGCCCACGCCCGTTAGAGTGCCGCCCGTGCCTACGCCGGCTACGAATATATCGACCTTGCCGTCGGTGTCGTTCCAGATCTCGGGGCCGGTGGTGGCTCTGTGTATCGCCGGATTTGCGGGATTAGTGAACTGACCGGGGATGAAGCTGTTTTCGTTGGCCGCCGCAAGCTCGTTTGCCTTTTCTATGGCGCCCTTCATGCCCTTTGCGCCTTCGGTGAGAACTATCTCGGCGCCGTAAGCCTTTAAAAGATTGCGTCTTTCGATGCTCATCGTTTCGGGCATCGTAAGAATTATTCGGTAGCCTCTCGACGCCGCCACGGACGCAAGGCCGATGCCCGTATTGCCGCTCGTGGGCTCGATTATCACCGCGCCGGGCTTTAACGCGCCCGACTTTTCGGCCTCGTCTATCATGGCCTTTGCGATTCTGTCCTTAACGCTGCCGGCCGGATTGAAGTATTCAAGCTTTGCGAAAATATCGGCGCCGAGGCCGAGTCTTTCGGAGTAGCCCGAAAGCTTTAAGAGCGGAGTGTTGCCTATAAGATCGGTGATTTTATTGTAAACTTTCATTGTTGTATCTCCTTTTGATAATTTGTTTTATATAGATAAAATATCGGGTACAGTGCCGCTTCAACATCGCTTTGAATATGTCGTCCGCTTCATGCGAAGGCCTCCTTCTCGTCAATTCCTATAAAACATAGTGTTTTTATAGGCTTAATTATAGCACCCGATTTTTGCTTTGTCAATAGCGAAATTTATATTTTTCTTTATTCTTGACAAACGAAGCGCGCGGCAATAGAATTTAAGCATATCAATCATATAGGTTTAATTATAATTATGCTTTTCAGCGCAGATATATATTTTCCGCGCACGTTATGGTACAATAAATCTATAAGATTTTACGGAGTTATTTTTATGACGGATCATATTGAGCTTATAAATACGCTAAAAGAAACGCGCAGCCTTTCGGACGAGGGATTAAAGGCGCTTATGCGCGGCGGCGGGGAGTGCGACGCTGCTCTCTTTTCGGCCGCCGACACCGTGCGCCGCGCGATATACGGCGACAAGGTATATATTCGCGGGCTTATCGAATTTACGAATTACTGTAAGAACAACTGCTATTACTGCGGCATACGGCGCGCAAACCAAAGCCTTCAGCGCTACCGCCTTTCTGCGGACGAGATACTTGAGTGCTGCGCCGAGGGGTACTCTCTCGGCTTTCGCACCTTCGTGCTTCAGGGCGGCGAGGACCCGTATTATACGGACAAGGTGTTCTGCGGCATAATCGAAAGGATTCGCGCCGCGTTCCCCGACTGCGCGATAACGCTCTCCGTCGGGGAAAAGCCGAAGGAAAGCTATCAGGCGTATTTCGACGCGGGCGCAAACCGCTATCTTTTGCGGCACGAGACGGCCACGGACGCGCATTACAGGCGGCTTCATCCCGAAAGCATGAGCCTTGAAAACAGAAAGCGCTGCCTTTATTGGCTAAAGGAGATCGGTTTCGAGGTAGGCTCCGGCTTTATGGTGGGCTCGCCGTATCAGACGCCGGACGATCTGTTACGCGACCTTCGCTTTTTAGGTGAGCTTCGGCCCGACATGATAGGCATAGGGCCGTTTCTTACGCACCCCGAAACGCCCTTTGCGGGCTTTGAGAACGGAAGCTTTGAGCTTACGCTTCGGCTTATATCCATACTGCGCCTTATGTTCCCGTACGCGCTCATTCCCGCGACTACGGCGCTCGGTACGATTCGTCCCGACGGGCGCGAAATGGGGCTTCGCGCGGGCGCGAACGTAGTAATGCCCAATCTCTCCCCCGTTCGCACGCGAAAGCTCTATGAGCTTTACGAAAACAAGATATGCACGGGAGAGGAATCGGCGCAGTGCCGCGGCTGTCTTGAGCGGCGCGTAGAGTCCGCGGGTTACCGCATTGTCACCGACATAGGCAGCGCAAAGCGCGAGACGAAAAGATAATATTTAAAGGAATTTTGCCATATGAACAACAAGGCCATAATCGCCATGAGCGGCGGCGTGGACTCGAGCGTAGCGGCGTATCTTATGAAGGAGCGCGGATACGACTGCATCGGAGTCACGATGAAGCTTTTTTATAATGAGGACGCGGGCGTCCCGCGCGAGCAGAGCTGCTGCTCCCTCGAGGACACCGAGGACGCGCGAAGCGTCGCGCGCTCTTTGGGTATGCCGCACTATGTTTTCAACTTCTCGGATAAGTTCCGCGAGTGCGTTATCGACCGCTTCGTATATTCGTACGAGAACGGCATGACGCCCAATCCCTGCATCGACTGCAATAAGTATCTTAAGTTCGACAAGATGTTCCTTCGCGCGCGCGAGCTCGGGTGCAGCTATGTCGTCACGGGCCATTACGCGCGGATAGAGTATAACGAAAAAACAGGGCGCTATATCTTAAAAAAGGGCGCCGACGCGAATAAGGACCAAAGCTACGTCCTCTATTCCATGACGCAGGAGCAGCTTATGCACACGATATTCCCGCTCGGCGGCATGACGAAGGACGAAATACGCGCCATAGCCGAAAAAAACGGCTTTATAAACGCAAAAAAGCGCGACAGTCAGGACATCTGCTTCGTGCCCGACGGAAAATACGCCGATTTTATCGAGCGTTACACGGGAAGAACGTACCCCGAGGGCGACTTTGTCGATAAAAACGGAAACGTACTCGGCCGACACCGCGGCATAATCCGTTACACGGTGGGACAAAGGAAGGGACTCGGCCTTGCGCTTCCCGAGCCGCTATACGTATCAGACGTCGACCCCGCGAAGAACACAGTAACGCTTGCGAAGAACAGCGAGCTTTTTTCAAGCGTGCTCATCGCGAAGAATATAAACCTCATCCCCGTAGAAAAGATCGCGTCGCCCGTGCGCCTCAGCGCAAAGGTGCGCTACCGCCATCCCGAGGCGGCCGCCACGGTCACGCAGCTCGACGCGGACACGATAAAGGTTGAATTTGACACGCCGCAGCGCGCGGTCACGCGCGGTCAGGCCGTCGTACTGTACGACGGAGACGCCGTGTTCGGCGGCGGCACGATAGTATAGCAATAAATTTAAAGGGAAGCCCGCATTCGGGGCTTCCCTTTCGTCTGATTCATCGTTTTACGGCAACGGCCTCGATTTCCACGAGCGCGCCTTTTGGCAGCTTTGCGGCCTCCACACAGCTTCGCGCGGGCTTTCCCGTGAAATGCTTTGCGTAGACCTCGTTGAACGCGGCGAAATCGTTCATGCTCTGTAAGAAGCAAACGGTCTTAACGACCGTCTCTAAGTCCCACGCCCGCCGCTTCCAATACTGCGCCGAGGTTTTTTATCGCCTGCTCGGTCTGAGTTACTATGTCGCTGCCCGTCATCGCACCCGTTTCGGGATCGAGCGGTATCTGCCCCGAAGTAAATATAAAGCCTCCCGCTTCTATGGCCTGCGAATACGGGCCTATCGCCTTCGGCGCGTTATTCGTCTGTATCGTTTTCACTTACTTCACCCTCTTTTTTATTTTTGTTTATAATATCCTTTATTACCTCGCCCGCCATGATAAATCCGACTACGGGCGGCACGAACGACACGCTGCCGGGCGCGTGGCGCGAGTGGCTGAGCATTTCGTCGTCGGGCGTCTGCCCATCGGCAAACGACAGCGGCGGCTCCTTTGAATAGACGGTCTTCAGGCTGTCAATGCCGCGCCGTTTAAGCTCGCGGCGCATTACACGCGCAAGCGGACAGACGGACGTGTCGTATATATCGGCGACCTCGAACGCCGTGGGGTCGAGCTTATTGCCCGCGCCCATCGAGCTTATCACGGGCACTCCGGCCGCGCGCGCGTTCTCTATAAGGCAGAGCTTGCCCTTTATTGTATCTATCGCGTCGACAATATAGTCGTATTTCGAAAAGTCGAACTCCCCCGCAGTTTCGGGCGTGTAGAACGTATTGTACGTCGTAACGATAAGATTCGGGTTTATATCAAGGCAGCGCTCCCGCGCGACGTCCGTTTTATACCGTCCCACGGTGCCGGAAAGCGCGTAAATCTGGCGGTTAATATTCGTAATGCTCACCCTGTCGCTGTCGATTAGGTCAATCGCGCCTAACCCTCCGCGCGCGAGCGCCTCCGCGGCCGCGCCGCCGACGCCGCCGATGCCGAACACCGCGACGCGTGAGCGCGCAAGCGCCTCCATGGCCGATGGGCCGAAAATTATCTTCGTTCTTGAAAATCTGTCGGGCATAAAATCATTTCCTGTGCTAAAATTATTATATATCAGATAAAATGATAGCAAATATATACTAATCGGTCAATATATAATACAATGCCTTGTGTTCAAGTCTACAAAAAAGCATTTTCCTATTGACTCAATAGGTTTATTGCGTTATAATCCCTTTAGCTAACGGGAAGGCCGTATTATATGCGTTCGAGCGTCTGAGTTTGCCCTATGCGTAATGGACGGCCCTTCGCGCAGTAAATACGCCGTGAAACATCGCGGCACTTTCAGAAGGTGATTTTATGCAGATCTACGCAGATAACGCCGCAACTACGAAGATGAGCCGCGCGGCAATAGATGCGATGACTTCTTATATGAACGAAGTCTACGGCAATCCGTCAAGTCTCCATTCCATCGGACAGACGGCGGCCGAGGCGCTTATGGACGCGCGCGAGAGAGTCGCGGCCGTTTTAGGCGCGAAGCCCCGCGAGATATACTTTACCTCGGGCGGCAGCGAGGCCGACAATCAGGCGATAATTTCGGCGGCGACGTTCGGCGCGAAAAAGGGCAAAAAGCACATCGTTTCCACCGCATTCGAGCATCACGCCGTACTTCACACGCTCGACAAATTGAGAAAGCAGGGCTTTGAAATAACGCTTCTCGATCCGCACGAGTGCGGCATAATAACGGCCGAGGAAGTGGCGGCCGCTATACGCGACGATACGGCGCTCGTTACCGTTATGTACGCGAACAACGAGATAGGCACCATACAGCCTATCGCTGAAATCGGCGCCGTATGCAAGGAGCGCGGCGTTATATTCCACACCGACGCGGTACAGGCCGTCGGACACATTAAAATCAACGTAAAAGAGCAGAATATCGATATGCTCTCGCTTTCGGCGCATAAATTCCACGGCCCCAAGGGCGTGGGCGCGCTCTACTGCCGCCTCGGCATACCGCTTACGAATATCATCGAGGGCGGCGCACAGGAGCGCGGAAAGCGCGCGGGCACCGAGAATATACCCGCCATCATGGGTATGGCCGCGGCTATTGAGGAAGCCTCGGCAAAAATAGACGAAAACCGCGAGAAGCTCACGAAAATGCGCGACAGGCTCATCGAGGGCTTGTCCGAGATACCGCACTCCATATTGAACGGCGCGCAGAATCCGCGCCTCCCCGGCAGCGTGAATATGTGCTTCGAGGGCATCGAGGGCGAATCACTTCTGCTTCTTCTTGACGCGAAGGGCGTATGCGCGTCGTCGGGCTCCGCATGTACCTCCGGCTCTCTCGACCCGAGCCATGTTCTTCTGGCGATAGGCCGCCCCCACGAGGTCGCTCACGGGTCGCTTCGCCTCACGCTCTGCGAGGACAACACGATGGAGGAAGTTGAATATATTATCAAGGCAGTCAAGGAAGTTGTTGCTTATTTAAGGGAAATGTCACCCGTTTGGCATGATTTGAAGGAGGGTAAAAAGAAGTATGTTATACAGTAAGAAGGTAATGGATCATTTTCAGCATCCGAGAAACGTGGGCATAATCGAAGACGCAAGCGGCGTAGGCGAGGTCGGCAACGCAAAGTGCGGCGACATCATGAAGATATACTTAAAGATAGATAACGACGTTATAACCGACGTAAAGTTCAATACGTTCGGCTGCGGCTCCGCAATCGCTACGAGCTCCATGGCGACCGAGCTTATAAAGGGCAAGCCCGTCTCCGAGGCGCTTGAGCTTACTAATAAGGCCGTTGTTGAGGCGCTCGACGGACTTCCGGCACACAAACTTCACTGCTCCGTGCTTGCCGAGGAGGCCGTAAAGGCAGCCGTAAAGGATTATTACGACAAGAACGGCATAGAATACGACCACACTCTCTTCCCCGACTGTGAGAACTGCGGCAGCTGCGACAGCTGCAAAAGCTAATTAAGAATATACGCACAAAATCCCGCCTTTCATTGCGAAAGGCGGGATTTTTTTATTATCGAAATACGAAAGAGGCGGCCCAAAGGCCGCCTCTTTTGGCTTATTCTATGCTTTAAGCTTCGTTCATAAGCTCAATAAAGCGATGGAGTATCGCCGCCGTCTGGGCGCGCGTTGCGCTGCCCTGCGGATTTAAGGTGTTCTCGTCCATGCCGGTTATTATGCCGTTCATGCAGCACCAGGATACAGCCTCGAACGCCCAATCGGAGATGTCGCCTGCGTCGTCGAAGTCAAGTCTCATGCTCCATGCGCCCTCGAAGCCGCCGCCCGAAAGCTTTACGTAACGGTAGATTATTGTCGCCATCTGCTCGCGCGTAATCGTATCGTCGGGGCCGAACGTCTTTTCGTTATAGCCCGTCACAACGCCGTTTTCGGCCGCCCACGTTACCGCGTCACGGCAGTACGAGAGGCTTCCCACGTCATCGAACGGACATTCGCCCGTAACCTCGGGAGAGCCCGCGAGGCGATAAAGCACGGTGACTATCATGCCGCGCGTAGTCTTTAGGTCGGGCGAGAAGTGAGTCTCGTCAGTGCCGACCATGAGACCGTTCTCGTATACGTACTTTACGTCGCCGTAGAACCACTGTCCCTCGGATACGTCAACGAAGGGCAGTCCGCCGGAGGGCTCCGTCTTTTCTGTCCACTTCGCGTAAACGGTCGTGTTCGAGCTTATCGTAATAGGCGCGGTTATCGGCTTCGTAAGCTCCTTATCGCTGTACCAGCCGTCGAACTCGTATCCGTCCCTTACGGGCACGTACTTCGAAAGGTCTACCTTGCCGCCGCTTACGACAACGCTGTCCATCGCGATGCCGCCGTCCGTGTCGAACGTTATGCGGAAGCTCGATTTGCCGGAGCTGCCGCCCCCGCCTCCGCCGGAGCCTGACTGCTTCGTAAATACAGCCGTGGTCACGGTACTCGGCTTAAGTCCGTCAGCGAAGGCAACTGCCTTTACGGTCGTGGTGTCGCTTATCGCGAACGGTGCGGCGTAGGGCGTCGAATTCTCGTCGGGAGCGCTTCCGTCAACTGTGTAGTAAATCTTTGCGCCCTCGGTCGCGCTCGCAATCGTAACCGTCGTGCTGTTTTGGAACGTGCCGCCCGCGGGCGATATAACGGGGGCCGCCGCGGATGCGGGCTCTTCCATAAGGCTTACGTCAAGCGTTATGCCCGTCGTTGTATGCGTGAGCGTGAGCGTCGTATCATTCTCCGTGAGCACCGTGCCGGGCTCAATCGAGTACGTTATGCCGTATTTTTCAATCTTTTCATACGGAGCCTCGCTTACGGTGCCGTCGGAGAGGCTTATGTTAAGTACCATGTCGCTTAATTTGAGCGGCTCGCCCACTGTCTGCTTCGCGGGCGGAGTCTTAAGCGCAAGACCCGTCACCTGTGCGACAACGCGCGTGTTCGTTACCGTCACGGGGCTTCCCACGGGCTTCCACGATACGCCGTTGTAGCGGTATTCCTGATAAGTTATGCTGCCTACCGCGGTCGCGCCGTCGGTCTTGGGATAGTAGGGCGTTACGACCGTCGTCTCGCTCTCGGCAAGCTCGGCACCGGCCATAACTACGCCGTCCTCGGTTATCTGCCAGCTTACGGGGATGAACTTCGTATCTCCCTCGACCTTGCCCTCAAGGTCGTAATTATCGGCAACGCTCCACATCCAGCAGCGCTTATCGACTACGATGTTGTCGCTGCGGCAGAACTCGACCTTATTGTTCGCGGGATCCGCCGTAACGGGGCCGCGAACGACCACAACGCCGCGCGCCGCCGAAAGTCCGCCGCACTCCGCGAATATCGTCGCCGTGCCCTCGGACACCGCCGTTACCTTGCCGTTTGCGTCTACCGATGCGACCTCGGCGTCATTTGTGCTCCACGTGATGGCTTCGCTTCCGTCGCCGCCGGTCAGAACGATTTTCGCGCTTAAATCGGCGCTGTCGCCTACGGTCATATTCTCGTTTTCATAATCCGCGAACGCGATCGCCGTAACGGGAGGCGTCGGGTTCTTTTCGGGTACCGTAAGAAGGCCCGAATCGTACTTCGCGCCGAGTGCCATGCCGTTGTAGCACGACACCTCGCCGTCAATCGTCACTCTGAACGACGCGCCTACGGGCAGCGGATCGAAGGCGGTCTGGTCTATCGCATAGATAAACTCACGGCCTACCGTAACACCGCTCTGTGCGCCGCCCTCCGTGGGCGTCTGCTTTGCTCCCTCGGCGGTCACGGTCGCGTCGGCGGCCGTAATCTCGCCGGAAAGCTCGGTATCGCCGAAGAATATGCGAACGCTTCCGTCGCCCTTCAGGGAGTCGAGCGTCATATACTTATCGAACGTGATATAGATTACCTCGCCGTTCTTATCGGCGCGGACCTCTGTCACCGCGGGCGTGCCCGTGGACGTCATGTTGATATCGACGTCGAGATGCGGAGGCGGTACGGGAAGTACCATGCTTTCCGCGGGCAGATATCCCGCCTTTTCAAATACGACCTTCCATGCGCCCGCAAGAACGTCCCATCCGTAGTGACCGTCCGCGTCCGTAGACAGCGGGTTCTCAGGCTGGCCGTAATCCGTCGAGTTCCAAAGCGTCCATGCGCCTTCCTCGCTCCACGCGGGCAGCGTCTGCCAGTATTCGCTCTGCCACTCGGCGTTGCTTTCGTCAAATCCCGCGGGAACGCTGCCGTTGTAATAGTACAGCGAAGCCTTAACGCCCGAAAGCGTGTTCGCAGTATTTACCTCGTAGACCGTGCCCGAGGGGTCGATAAGCGAATTGTTGGATCTGGGCGCGGTGCTGTTGGCTCCGCCTGCGGGCGGCTGCTTGCCGTTCGGAGGATCGCAGTCGGGATTGCTTCCGCCGCCTCCTCCTCCGCCTCCGTCAGGATCAAGGTCCTTCAGAGCGTTGTTTATATCCTGAAGATGCTTCTTCTGGGCGTCATACAGCGAATCTATAACATTGTCCTTCTGGCTTAACGTTGCGTCTCCCAAAAGGCTTCCGCCAAATCCCAAAAGACCGAGTCCGGTACCTATATCGTCGGTCATGTCCTTTGCTATCTGCTTAGCCTTGTCGAAGTCCTCGTCAAGCTCCTTATTGTATTCATCATATTTATTCTGCGGATCGCCGCCGCCATCGCCGCCATCGCCGCCGTTGTCGCACGGACCTCCGCTGCCTCCGGGAGGAGCGGGCGTCGGCATCGGGGGCGCGGACGGAGTCGGGAGATCGTCGTAATCATGGGTAAGAAGCTCCCCGGCTTCCGCTACCTTTTTGGCTGCCTGTAATTCGTCGATATGTTCCTTGCCCCAGTTAATTATCGGACCGAACAAAGAACCAAGCCCGTCCGCGGACATCGTCTGCGCCTCTTCCCCTGCGTCTATAAGGGGCAGAGACATTACGCCGAGGCCGCTTATTCTGGACGTATACGTCAACTCATCCGCGTTGATATCGACGTCAACTCTTATTTTAGCGGGCGTCCCGGACAAAAGTACGGTCGCAGCTTCATCTGTGTTAAGTGCAGGGTTTTGGTCCTTCCACTCGTAGTATATCTGATACTGCGCGCCGTCGGCCGTTTCAACGGCAGGCAGATACCAGCGGTTGTCGGGGCCGAAAAGGTCTTTCATTGCGGCCTCGAACTCTGCTTCGCCGTAATCGTAAAGCCCGTTTGCAACAAGCGATACGTACTTATCCCAGTCGGCTATCGCCTGATCCTGAATCTCCTGCGATTCGAAGGGCTTAAGCACAACTCCCCTGTCCGCGCTGTACGTATGTGCGTAGGGTGAGGGGTCTTCGTCCAAATCTATTTCCGCCACGGGGGCCGAAAGATCGGTCTCTTCCTCCCATTCTATCCAGAAGGCGCTTACGGGATGTATCGCGTCTCCCAGCTTTCCTTCTCCTTTAAAAGTATCCCCGTAACGAACAAGCTTTAACGTATCAAGCTCGCTTTCCGTATCGGCCTTTAAATATACCGCTTTAACTCTATCGGGATTATTGAATGACACTGATGCCCATAAGTTTTGAAACGGTGATATCGTTAAATAGGAATGATCGAAAAGCGAATATCCGCATACATTTGCCGATTTAAGCGTGGGCGAGCCGTCATATACTACGGAAAAATACGCCTCTGCCGTTTCAAGCGGCTCGCTTTCACCCTCTCTTGAAACGCTTACCCTTGCTTTTCCTTCGTGTATCTTATTTTCGGGGAATAAAGTTACGGTATACTTTCCCACAGGGCCGTAAAGCGCTATTGTTTTCTGCGTTCCGTCAACAACGCTTCCGTCGGGTCTTATCTCCTCGACGGTAAGTATATAATCATCGCCGGAGCCGCCGTACTTTGAAAGGTCAAACTCGGTAAATACAGAAATGCCTTGGCTTGCCGCATCCGTCTTTCTTACCTTTGGATTATATATATCGGCTGAAAGCACGCTGTGATATGCAGCCGAAGAAGCTAACGGAACGGTAAATTCGCGGCCGTCAAAAGTAAGCTTTCGGAAAAACTGCGATACGGCGCCGTTTTCAAGCGCGTCGGCGGAGATATCATAGCTCAGATGCAGTACGTTAAGGTCAACGCCGTTGTCATTTATATAAACGGTATTATCCTTTACCTCATAGGATACAGGCGCATTTCCCCATCCGGGCACTCTTGCAAGCGAAACGTTCTTTGCTCCGTCCGGCAGTATTACCATAGCCGACTGGTCTGAAACCTCACTGCTTCGCGAATATTGTATGGTGACTCGCGTTTTAACGCGGAAGGTATCCGCGGTCAAATACGATACCTCCGGGCCTGAGGAGAATCCGTTCTCCGATTTATTTATGCGGTTCATAACGGGATCGTTTTCTATCAACAGTGTACCCGGATCGCTGCTTTGGGGCGTAACTTTTACGTATTCGCGCGAACTAAACAACCAGTACCGGGGATCTTCTCCGGCGTCTGTGTTCCATGTACCGACCACGAGGTAAGACACTCCGGGTATAAGATATACCTTTGTCTCGGACAGCGTAGTCACCTCGTCGAATACTTTTTCGCCGGTCGACAGCGCATATACGATAATTCTTCGCGGCGTAAGATAATAATCGTCCGTCAAGGTGTTTATCTTTACCGTATACTCCGCGGCCGTCATTTTATCGACCGTTACGTTAATTTCATCGGGTACGCCCGCGGAACCCTTTGCAAGCGTAAACGTGCCCGTTCCCGAAAGACTGTAATCTTCGCCTATGCCGGATACGCTCAGCGTAACGGGAGTGCCCTTCGGAAGCTGAAGCGCGTTGAATAATACGCTTCCCTTCCCCGTCGGTGTATTCAGGGAGGCCGTGCTGTTGCCTATTCGGTAACAAAGCGATGAGGCGTCCGCGCTGCTCTGCCCGATGGGAATAAGGTTCCCGTCTTCCTCTATAAGCACGTTAACTTTAAGCTCAAGCGAACCCCTGAACGTGCGGTCAGCCTGTATCGTAACGCTCTGCGCGTCGAATGCTGCACTTGTATTCGCGTTTACATAATACTCGCCGTCAACGCCCGTAGACGCGTCGTAGTCAATACTTGCGTAGAACGGCGAATGATTCACGCTCGTCCACGATACGGCAGCTTTGCCGTTTTCGTCGGTCGTTGCCTCTGCCATGGTATGGGACGACTTCAAATAGACAAAGCGGGCGTTAGGCGCAGGCTCTCCCAACTCGTTTTCGATATTTACCAAAATGGTGCGCGTCTCCTGACTCACTGTGTCAAGTACCGCCGTTTCAAGACGCAGAGCTTTACCGGTTGCGCCAAAGCTTAAAGTGCGCGGCTCCGCGCGAAGTGTGCCGTACTCGGTCTTGGCGTAGAACGCTTCCGTAGTTACTTTGACGTCTCCGTCCGTGCGCAGGGGAATTATTTCGGTATCCGTTTCATACCAGATGACCTGTCCGCTTTCATTCGTAACGCCGCCGTGTCTTGAGTCGGTCGAAACCCTTACCCCCTCAATCGGGGTTCCCTGCTTATCGACAATCCTTAAGGCGAACAGATACTTTTCGGCGGAGACGTTAACGGACGCGTTCGAGTACGATACCGTTATGTCCGTCCATCTGTAAAGCCTCAGTCCGTTTCCGTCTGTCAGAACGAGGGCGTAATCATCGCCCGCGGGCGCCGTGAACGTACACGTTCCCGTTTTGGCGGAAATTTCGCTTTGAGCGCTGAATCCGTTCCCCGTCAAGGTAAGACTCATACCGGAAACGTTTGTAAGCTCTGCGAAGTCGTAATTTACACTAAAGTCGACGGCGCGGTCGATGCGGTCGTTTAACTCTGCGGAAAGCTTCTCGCCCGAAGCGTCGGCCTCGAAGTATATCTTCGTTACGGCCGCGGCCTCGTCGGGGAGCGTAAAGGCCGCCGTCCACAATACGCCGCTTCCCTGCGCATCGCACGTAAGCTCGGTCGTACTGCCGTCGTTTAATTCAAGCGTAAGCTTCGCCGCCGCGCTCTGTATGCTTCCCGATACGTGCGCGTTCACGCTTATATCGGCGCCTTTCATACTGCCGAGCCTGTTCTTATCGTATGCGGCGGCAAGGCGGTTGACGCTCGGTTCGTTCGTAAGCGTGACCGATACGGCTTCGCTCTCCTGCGAGCGGTTGCCCGCCGCGTCAATAGCGCTCACCGTATACGTGCACGTCGTGCCGGGCTCTATGCCCAGGTGCGTATACATGCGCGTGCAGATGCGGGCAAGCTCCGTACCGTTGCACGTAAGAATATATGCGCTTACGGCCGTGTCATCCGTGCTTCTGCCCCACCTTAAGGAAACGCTGCCGTTCGTTTGAAGCTCTGCGGTAAGTCCTCCGGGTACGGTGGGAGGCGTCGTGTCGGACGCGGCGTCGATATTCGTGCCCGCGGTCGCTGCGGCGCTTACGGCGCCGTCGGCGTCGACGGAGTATATCGAATAATTATAGAAGCGTCCTCCGCTTAGCTGCGCATCGGTATACGTCGTGCCCTTTATGTTGTCGGCAATTATCTCGCCGTCGCGCGCGAGGCGGTAGTGGTCGCAGTCCTCAGACGCGGACGCCGTCCACGTAAGAACCGCCTTGCCCGAGGCGGGCACCGCCTTAAAATCGGTCGGCGGCAGAAGGATCGGCGACGCCGTCGATTCGCCCGTTACGGTAAAGAATACGCTTTCACTCTTAAACGGATTCGTTTGTCGGCCAAGCGTCTTTATCTCGGCCTTTGCGGTATACGTTCCCGCCGCAAGGCCGGTAAACTCGGCCACTTCTTCCGTTATATATTTCTCGCTCGAGGCCACGGGCGTGTTCGTGGAGTCATAAACGGTTATCTTCACTGTGGGCGTCTCTGCGTCATCGGCCGACTCAAGCGACGCCTCTGCCTCTTCAAGCTCGCCGTCCGGATCGTTCAAGTATGCAAAGTACACGGCCACGTTTTCGGCAGAGTCCTTTATTCCCGCGGCGATCCTTACGGTATCGCCGACCGCATACTGACTTTTTTCTACGTATATGCCCGCCGAAAGCTCCGTGGTTCCAACGTATTTGCTTGTGCCGACGGTCGATTCGGGAGCTGCAAAGAAGTAGTATTCCGCATACTCGCCGTATGCCTCGTAATCGCGGAATCCTATATAAAGCTCTTCCTTTTCGCGGCAGTTCTGATATATCACGCGGTCAAACCCCGACCAGCCGAGTGTGTATTCAAGCGGTTCGTCGGGCGTCTCGTCAAACGCGAACCAGTACGCGGCGTCGGCGTACAGAGAATCCTCCTCCGGAGTCGAAAGCGTGAGTCCCGGGTTCTGTTCGTTAAACGCGATCTCAATCGTGACCGTCGCGCCCTCGGGCGTATTCGTAAGGTCGGCCGTCGCGCGTCCCATAAGGAGTGCGCCGTTGTCAACGCCGAATACCGCGACGTCGTATTTGCCGCCTACGGGGAGATCGGCATAATACGAGCTGGTATTTGCGTCCGCGGATTCGTCCGCCGCGTCGGAGGCGCTGCTCGGGATAAAATACTCATCCGAATTCGCATATTCATACACGAAATTGCGTATTTCGGGGTCGCCGTTCTCATCCTCAAGGTAAGCGTACACGCCGCCTCCGTACAGCTCGCCCATGTCGTAGCTGCCCTTATCGTTTTCGGTGATTAAAACGACCTTAACGCGTGCGGAAGGACGGCTTTCCTGCGGATTCATCGTATATTCAAGCGTGAAGCTGTCATTTCCGAGCCATCCGAGCGCGGACTGGTTAAGCTCTAAAACGATGCGGTTTGGGCCCACGGGCGCGCTCGCATGGTTTTGCGTGAGAACGAACTCGGCAACGCCCTCCCCGTCGGGCTCGTACGCGCCGCCCCTGCTGTAGCCGCGCATATTCCAAGTACCGCTTGCGGAGTCGTAATCCTCGTTATAGATACTGAAGCCGCCGTACGTCTCGGACGCGGTGCTGTTAAAGTCCTTCGTGCCGCTGTAATAGTATCCGTAATCGGTCACCGGGTTTCCTATGCTGTCGGTGAGCTTTAAGGAGAGCGTAAGGTCGCTCTGTCCGATTTTCGGGGACGCGGGCGTAAGAGTAAGATTTTCGGCCTTAAGCGGGCCCGCGCCGATTGAGAGCGACTTTGCGCCCGTAATCGTCTGCTTTCCCAAAGACACGCCGATATATCTGTCTCGCGGATTCACGAGGTATCCCGTTATCTCGTATTCACCCGGCGCGACGCTCACGCTTCCGCCCGCTGCGGGAAGCTCAAATACGGCGCCGTCGAGCGAGAGTAAAAGCCGGCTCGGCTGATACGTGCCCGAAGGCATAAGCGTTACCGTATTCGCGGACGCGAGATCTGCGTCAAGATTCCATACGATATCGTCGTCGACCGTTTTCTTCAAAATATAGTCTTCGCCGCTCGCGCAAAGCGAAATCTCGGAGTCGCACGAAAGCGAGAACGAAGCGCTTGCGCTCTCGTCGAGCGTAACGAGCTCAAAGCTGCCCCCCGCGGTCATGGCGGTTATATTCGCGCCTTCGAACGCGTCGCTGCCCGTTACGGTCACGTTTATGCTGTCGCTTAAATTTACGTTAAGATTCTTTGATATGCCGAAGCTCTGCAGCGTGATGCTCTTTATCGCGTAAAAGCCCTCGCCGGATACGAAGAGCGTGGCCGCTGCTTCGGGATTGCTTAAATCGAGGATGCATCTGCCCTTTGAATCGGCACGGGCACCCGTTTCCACGCCGTATTCGTCGACGATAAGAGCCGTTGCGCCCGTCGCGGGCTTATTGTCGGGGCCGAATACCGTAACGGTCACGGTATTTTCGGAGCGTATCACGTAAAACCTTCCGCATTCCTCAGAATTGGACGCGGGCTGCTCCACAGATTGACCCATCGCGTCGGTAAATCGGCATTTCCATGAATAGAACGACTCGTCAAGCGCGCTCGTATCGAAGGACGCCTCTATATATTCGCGCTCGGTCCCGTTAAGCGTGACCTCGCCCAAAAGAATGTCGCCTGACGAGCTGTATACGTCGCTTGCGTATACGCTCATCGTCGCGGCTTTCGCTCCCGGGTTGTATAGTAAGCCGCCAAGCGTTATTTCATCCTTAAAAGCCTCCGTGCTTACGCCCGGATCGGTCGTAAAGAGTACGCCGCCGCTTCCCATGAGCGAAATGCCGTTCGCGTAGTCCGTGAGGAGATTGGACGCATTCTGCGAACGGTCGAACGCGGTCATAACGGGCGCCATGTCGGACGAGTTCGCCGCAGCTGAGCTCTTCAGCGCCGCCGTCATGCCCGAAAGCAGCGCGGCGGAGGCCGACGTACCCGTAAACGTCTCATACGAGCTGCCCGCGCCCGTGGTCAAAAGATCGGTGCCGGGAAGCCAGAAGAAGCTTACGCCCAGGTCCGAGGAGCGTACAGGCTTATTCGACCACGACTCGTACGAATAATAGGTCGAGTTCTTTTTCGCGTTCTTATGCGAGCCCGCGCAAATAACGCCGCGAAGCGCCGCGGGGTAATAATTGTAGCCTGCCGTGGAGATCGAATTTCCGTCGTTTCCGGCGGCAGCTATAACGGTGCAGCCCTTCGAAATCGCGTAGTCGACCGACTCCTGCATCGCCGCGGGAGCCGATTTCATGCTCTGACCGAGCGAGAGGTTTATTATATCCGCGCCGTTATCGGCAGCATAGCGGATACCCGCGGCGATATTGGCCACGGTACCCTTGTCATTCTCGGAAAGAACTCTTACGGGCATCACAGATACGGGCATTTTGCCCGCAATTCCCGCAATACCGATATTGTTGTCGGCGTTGGCGGCGATAAGTCCCGCAACCTTGGTGCCGTGCGACTCCAACGATACGTCGCTGTTTTCGTCGGCCGCTATCGCCTTATCCGAAACTATATCCCAGCCGTCAATAACGCGTCCCGAAAGGTCGGGATGCGCGCCGTTTATGCCGCTGTCAACGACAGCAACTGTAACGGGCACGGCGCTTGCGAGATAATTCTCGTCAAGAAGCTGCCATGCGCTCTCGGCATTTATAATCGGGATGTACTGCTGATCGGAGTACCTCTCGTCGTTATAGTAGCCGCAGGCTTCCATTACGGCATTCTCCGTAACGGATATTACATCGGGACGGCCCGCATAATCGGACGCGTCCCCGCCTGAAACGAGAACTGTCCCCTCCCACAGCAGTCTGCCGCCGTTTACGTCTGCGAACGCCTGCGCGGCCGCCGAATCGGTAAACGTGACAATCCATTCGCCTGACGCGCCGCGGTCATCGGCAGACGCCGCCATTACGCCCATCGGAAGCATGGTCGCAATCATGGCGAGCGCAAGCAGAAGCCCCAGCGCCTTTTTGAACGATCTTTTCATTTCCGCCACTCCTTCTATTGATTTTTATACTCAAAAAAATTACTTACAGTGAACAAAACCTCGAAAAAACATGCAGGATGACCATAACTTCCATAGCGAGAATGCTTTATTTATTTATTATATCAAAGTTAACGCGCATATTCAAGTGTGATAAAAGAAGGATGGGTAAGAAGAGATGAGTCGGTGCGTAAAAAAAGCACGCCGAAGCGTGCTGTTGGTGTTGGGCTAATATCTTTAGTGAAATATCTCGCGTTCGCTCGATGCGATATAATTTGCCAAGGCAAATTGCGATATATTCGGCTGCCGCCGAATGTGATATAATATAAATCCACTCACGCCCGCAGGCATATCGCTCGCCGCAGGCGAATATCGCGCGCGAAGCGCATATCGCAAATCCACGCAGTGGATTTATATCGTTGAAAAAGAAGGATTCGTCCCCTCGAATTCTTTGGCGAGATATCTCGCGTTCGCTCGATGTGATATAATTTGCCAAAACAAATTGCGATATATTCGGCTGCCGCCGAATGCGAAATGATATAAATCCGCTCAACGCCCGCAGGCATATCGCTCGCCGCAGGCGAATATCGCGCGCGAAGCGCATATCGCAAATCCACACAGTGGATTTATATCACTGAAAAAAGCACGCCGAAGCGTGCTTTTTTCTGGCAGGGGCAGTAAGGATCGAACTCACGACACGCGGTTTTGGAGACCGCTGCTCTACCTGCTGAGCTATACCCCTTTATATGACTATGAAAGTATATCACAGAGTTTTAATGCTTGTCAATATTTTTTTGCGTTTTATTGACCCGAAACGCTAAAAATGATATATTTAAACAAACACCGAGAAGGGGGTTTTTATAATGAGATACGAAGGCACGATATACCGTCCGCCGAGCGAGGCGTACAGCCTTATAATACAGCACACGATAGGCTGTGCGCGAAACGACTGCACCTTCTGTTCGATGTATAAGGACAAGAGCTTCAGGATTAGAAAGCCCGCGGAGGTCATCGCGGACCTTGTGGACGTGCGGCGCCGCTGCCGCGGGCCCGTCGATAAAATATTCTTGGCCGACGGAGACGCGCTGATTGCGAAGACCGACGACCTTCTTACCGTACTCGGCGCGATAAGGCAGATATACCCCGAGTGCGAGCGCGTAACGTCGTACGGCGCGCCCGCGGATATCCTCGCAAAATCGCCCGAGGAGCTTCGTGCGCTTTACGAGGCGGGGCTTAAAATGGTCTACGTCGGGCTTGAATCGGGCGACGACGAGGTATTATCGGCGGTTAAAAAAGGCGTTACGGCCGCGCAAGCGGTCGAGGCGGGAAAAAAGCTGCGCGCAAGCGGCATGAAGCTTTCGCTCACCGTAATTTCGGGGCTCGGCGGCAGGGCGAGGCTTAAGGAGCACGCCGTGCTCTCCGCTAAGTGCGTAAGTGAGATTAAACCGGAATACCTGGGCTTTTTAACGCTTATGGTCATCCCCGGCACTCCCCTTTACGACGACGTCGAAAGCGGCAGATTCGAGCTTCTCACCGCGCCCGAGGTGGCCGAGGAGATGATACTCTTCCTTGAGAACGTGGACAGCGAGGGCACCGTATTCCGCTCAAATCACATCTCGAACTACATTAACCTTCGCGGCACCTTCAACCGCGATGTCCCCCGCCTTATCGCCGAAGTCAAGCAGGTGATGGAAAGCGAAGCGTATAAGCCCGAATTCTTCCGGCAGCATTTATAAGAACACAAAAAACGGTTCCCTTTCGGGAACCGTTTTTATAGCTTTCGGAGAATCTATACTTAGATTTTGAAGCCCTTACCCATGCCGGTGGTGTTTCTGTCCTCGCCGGTGGGAGTATCGGGAAGGTTAAGCTCGAAAACGACTGCGGGCTCCTTGAACGGGTTGCCTATGCCGTGAGCCTGACCTGCACGAACGTACATAACGTCGCCGGGGCCTACTACGGTCTCTTCGCCGTTGTCGTTGTAGGAAGCGAAACCGGATACCATTACGAATACTTCCTGGGTGTTGTCGTGCGGATGCAGCGGGATCTTGCAGCCCGGCATCAGTACGGAACGAGCCAGCTGATTGAGAGCGCCGTCGGTATCAGCCTTCGTAGCGATTACGTTCTGGATACCTGCTTCTCTCTCCGACGGATACGGATAAACGACCTGCTTGAACAGATTGTCGGTGTATCTTCTGATCATTGTACGTGCCTCCTGTATGATTATATTTTGTTATTCAAAACACTTAGATGTTGAAGCCCATCTTGGAAGCCTTGCCGCTGTCGGTGCCGATCGGCTTGTCGGGAAGGTTAAGCTCGAAAACGACTGCGGGCTCCTTGAAGGGATTGCCGATAGCGTGGCTCTGACCTGCGCGAACGTACATAACGTCGCCGGGGCCTACTACGGTCTCTTCGCCGTTGTCGTTATAGGAAGCGTAACCGGATACCATAACGAATACTTCCTGAGTGTTCTCATGCGGATGCAGCGGTACGGAGCAGCCCGGTAAAAGTACGGAACGAGCCCACTGGTTGAGCGCGCCGTCGGTATCAGCCTTCGTAGCGATTACGTTCTGAATGCCTGCCTTGTCTTCCGACGGGAACGGGAAAACAACCTGCTTGAACGGATTGTCGGTGTATCTTCTGATCATTGGATATCTCCTCCTATTTTTTGAATTTTTTGAATAATCCTTTATTGTCAACAAGAGGACTGCCGAGGGCAGTCCTCTTATCGGTTGCGTATATAATTATTCGTTGATAGCTGCAACGACGCCGGAGCCAACCGTTCTGCCGCCCTCACGGATAGCGAAACGTAAGCCCTGCTCGATTGCGATGGGGCTGATAAGCTCTACGTTAATGGTAGCGTTATCGCCGGGCATGCACATCTCAACGCCTTCCTCAAGCGCGATTACGCCGGTAACGTCGGTCGTTCTGAAGTAGAACTGCGGACGATAGTTGTTGAAGAACGGGGTGTGACGGCCGCCCTCAGCGGTGGTAAGAACGTAAACCTCGCCCTTGAACTTCTTGTGCGGGTTGATGGTGCCGGGCTTTGCAAGAACCTGACCTCTTTCGATCTCGTTTCTCTGAACGCCGCGGAGCAGGCAGCCTACGTTGTCGCCTGCCTCACAGAAGTCGAGAAGCTTTCTGAACATCTCGATACCGGTAACGACGATCTTTCTCTTCTCTTCCTTAAGACCAACGAGCTCAACTTCCTCGGAAAGCTTAAGCATACCTCTCTCAACTCTGCCCGTAGCAACGGTGCCGCGGCCGGTGATGGTGAATACGTCCTCGACAGGCATAAGGAACGGAAGGTCGCTCTTTCTGTCGGGAGTCGGGATGTAGGAGTCAACAGCATCCATAAGCTCTATGATGGACTTGTATTCCGGAGCGTTCGGGTCGGTGGACTCGCTCTCAAGTGCCTCAAGTGCGGAACCCTTTATGATCGGGGTGTCGTCGCCCGGGAAGCCGTACTCGGAGAGAAGCTCTCTGATTTCCATTTCAACAAGCTCTAACAGCTCGGGGTCGTCAACCTGGTCGCACTTGTTCATGTATACGATGATGTAGGGAACGCCAACCTGACGGGAAAGAAGGATGTGCTCTCTGGTCTGCGGCATCGGGCCGTCAGCAGCGGAAACAACGAGGATAGCGCCGTCCATCTGAGCTGCGCCGGTGATCTTGTTCTTAACATAGTCGGCATGTCCGGGGCAGTCAACGTGAGCGTAGTGACGGTTGTCGGTCTCATACTCAACGTGAGCGGTGTTTATTGTGATACCTCTTGCTCTCTCCTCGGGAGCCTTGTCGATCATGTCATATGCCTCGAACTGAGCCTGACCCTTGAACGCAAGAACCTTCGTGATGGCAGCGGTAAGAGTAGTCTTACCATGGTCAACGTGACCGATAGTACCGATGTTTACATGAGGTTTACTTCTGTTAAATTTCTCCTTTGCCATGTTTAATCCTCCTTAAATCCTTTATGAATAATAATTTTTTCTCTTTAATACCCTATAGGTTATTTTATATTTATTTTGCGGAAAAATCAATGATATTTTTTTAATTTTCATTAAAGTATGAAAATCACGCCTTGCCGGAGATTATCTTCTCCTGGATGCTCTTCGGTACTTCAATGAAGTGACTGGGCTCCATGGTGTACTGGCCGCGTCCCTGAGTGCGCGAACGAAGGTCGGTCGCGTATCCGAACATTTCGGAAAGCGGAACGTTCGCCTCGATCTGCTGTGCGCCGGGGAGCGCCGAGAAGCCGAGTATCTGGCCGCGTCTGGAGTTTAAGTCGCCGATAACGTCGCCGATGTAATCCTCGGGAACGATGCATACGACCTTCATTATAGGCTCAAGTATCGTGGGATCGGCCTTCTTCATTGCTTCCTTGAAGGCCATGGAGCCTGCGATCTTGAACGCCATTTCCGAAGAGTCGACCTCGTGATACGAGCCGTCGTAGAGCGTTACGATAACGTCCACTACGTTGTAGCCCGCAAGCACGCCGGACTCCATAGCGCCCTGTATACCTGCGTCGACTGCGGGGATGTATTCCTTCGGAATAGCGCCGCCGACGATCTTGTTGATGAACTCGTAGCCCTTGCCGGACTCGTTGGGCTCAACGGTGATCTTAACGTGACCGTACTGGCCCTTACCGCCGGACTGACGCGCGTATTTGTGGTCGACGTCGACCTTCTTGCGGATGGTCTCCTTGTAGGATACCTGCGGACGGCCTACGTTTGCCTCGACCTTGAACTCACGAAGCAGTCTGTCAACGATAATCTCAAGATGAAGCTCGCCCATACCGGCGATTATGGTTTGACCCGTATCCTCATCGGTATAAGTTCTGAACGTCGGGTCCTCCTCTGCGAGCTTGGAAAGAGCTATGCCCATCTTTTCCTGACCGGCCTTGGTCTTGGGCTCAATGGCAACTCTTATAACGGGCTCGGGGAATTCCATCGATTCAAGGATTATAGGCGCATTTTCAGCGCAGAGCGTGTCGCCCGTCGTGGTGTTCTTAAGGCCTACGGCCGCCGCGATGTCGCCCGAATAAACCGTGGGGATATCCTCGCGGTCGTTCGCGTGCATCTGTAAAAGGCGTCCCATGCGCTCCTTGTTGCCCTTCGTAGCGTTCAAAACGCCGCTTCCGGCGTTAATCGTGCCGGAATATACTCTGAAGAAGCAGAGCTTGCCTACATACGGGTCGGTAGCTATCTTGAACGCAAGCGCCGAGAACGGCTCCTTGTCGTCGGCATGACGAGCCTGCTCCTCCTCCGTGCGGGGCACTATGCCCTTTATCGGCGGGATATCGAGCGGGGACGGCATATAGTCGACTATCGCGTCAAGAAGCTTCTGAACGCCCTTGTTCTTATAAGACGTGCCGCATACTACCGGAACGAGCTTGTTCGCTATGGTAGCCTTGCGGATTGCGGTCTTTATCTCGGGTATGGTAAACTCATGTCCCTCGAGATACATTTCGGCGAAATCATCGTCAACGTCGGCAATGGCTTCTATCATGGCCGAGCGGTACTCCTCCGACGTTTCAACCATGTCGGCGGGGATATCCTCAAGGCGCATGTCCTTGCCTTCGTCATCATAATAGATGTACGACTTCATTTCAAGAAGGTCTATAATACCCTTGAAATCCGCCTCAACACCTATCGGCAGCTGCAGCGGCACTGCGTTGCAGTGCAGTCTGTCGTGCATCATCTTTACAACTCTGTAAAAGTCGGCGCCCATGATGTCCATCTTATTGATGTACGCCATTCTGGGTACGCCGTATTTGTCAGCCTGGCGCCATACAGTCTCTGACTGGGGCTCAACTCCGCCCTTTGCACAGAAAACAGTAACCGAACCGTCGAGCACTCTGAGTGAACGCTCAACTTCAACCGTAAAGTCAACATGTCCCGGGGTATCAATTATATTGATGCGGTGGTCAAGCCATCTGCAGGTGGTAGCCGCGGAGGTTATCGTGATACCGCGCTCCTGCTCCTGCTGCATCCAGTCCATAGTTGCTGAGCCTTCGTGTGTTTCGCCTATCTTATGCGTTCTTCCCGTGTAATACAGGATGCGCTCCGTGGTCGTAGTTTTTCCTGCGTCTATATGGGCCATGATGCCAATGTTTCGAGTCATCTCAAGTGAAAACTGTCTTGGCATATGTCCTCTCCTTTCAATACTGCGGTCAAACAGATCCGCTTAATCGTGATTACCATCTGTAATGTGCAAACGCCTTGTTGGCCTCTGCCATTCTGTGGGTATCGTCCTTCTTCTTAACGGCAGCACCGGTGTTGTTCACTGCGTCAAGTATCTCGTTCGCAAGGCGCTCTGCCATCGTTCTTTCGTTTCTTGCTCTTGAGTAAACTCTGAGCCAGCGAAGACCGAGAGTCTGGCGTCTTTCGGGACGTACTTCCATCGGGACCTGATAGGTGGCACCGCCGACACGGCGAGCCTTAACCTCGGTCACGGGCATGATGTTGTTTAAGCCCTCTTCAAATACTTCCAAAGGTTCTCTGCTTGTCTTTTCTCTGATGATATCGAATGCATCGTAAACGATACGCTGAGCTACACCCTTCTTGCCGTCATACATGATGTTGTTGATAAGGCGTGTAACCATCTTCGAGTTATACATAGGATCGGGCAAAACATCTCTCTTCGGAACATTACCTCTTCTAGGCACTATTCTTCCCTCCTTCTAAAAATAATAAGCTATCATAGGTACTCGAAAGCCTGGCTTCCGCAAGCGCTCGTGAGGCAAATGCCCATCCGCCGCCCCGACGGTACGACGCCGTACCGCCCGGGCGGTGGATCGACAATCACGCACACCCTGCACTTTGCGTATGAGTCGTTTTGCTTATCCTATTTGCTTCCGCTTGACTTCGGCTTCTTAACGCCGTACTTTGAACGCGCCTGCATTCTTCCGTTCACGCCCTGAGTATCGAGCGTACCGCGGATGATGTGGTAACGCACGCCGGGGAGGTCCTTAACTCTGCCGCCGCGGATAAGAACAACGCTGTGTTCCTGAAGGTTGTGTCCCACGCCCGGGATGTACGAGGAAACCTCGATGCCGTTCGTGAGTCTTACTCTGGCAACCTTGCGGAGAGCCGAGTTAGGCTTCTTCGGGGTCATGGTCTTGACCGTAGTGCAAACGCCTCTCTTCTGCGGAGAGCTCTGGTCTATCGGACGCTTCTTTAAGGTGTTCATACCCTTCTGAAGAGCCGGAGCCGTAGACTTCTTCATCTGAGTCTCTCTGCCCTTTCTTACTAACTGGTTAAAGGTAGGCATTTTTTTCCTCCTTTCTTAAAGAATATTTATCAAAACGGGATTTCTCCCGGTCTGACCGATTTAAGCGTTTCTGACAGCCGCCGCGGCGCAGCCCACGTCTATGCCGCACATTTTGCCGAGCGTGCGCATGGACGAAACCCATACTACGGGGATATATAAGCTCTCGGAAAGCGCCACTATCGGAGCGATCAGTCTTTTTTCCGCGTCCGACGCGAGATACAGCGTTTTAACGGCGCCGCCCTTTAAGGCCTTTCTTACCTGCTTAATGCCGCAAATTGCGTTGTCGATCTTAAATACGTCCTTAATAAAATTATGCATTTTATTATCTCCTTTGCGGGCGCAGAGGTGGTATACAGAAAGCGCCCACAGTAATTTATGATACCATTTAGTATTTAAGAAAGTCAATATCTATTCTAACGAATATGCCTGATTTTAGCCGTATTATTTGTAAAAAAACACAAACACGGCGCCATAATTTCAAAAAGCGGCGAAGAAAGACGTCACCTCTGGGGTTTCGCACCGATCTTCGCCGCGTTTTTTATGAAATATTACTTACGCTTCGTCAACTTCTATGCCGGCGTTGTACATCGGCATACCCGTGCCTGCGGGGATGAGCTTACCGATGATTACGTTCTCCTTAAGGCCGATAAGCGGGTCTATCTTGCCCTTTATCGCCGCGTCGGTAAGTACGCGCGTCGTCTCCTGGAAGGAAGCCGCCGAAAGGAACGAATCCGTCGCGAGCGACGCCTTCGTGATGCCAAGGAGCACCGGCGAGCATACTGCTTCGCGCAGGTCAATCTCGCCCGCCTCGATGCGCGCCCTGATTTCCTCATTAGCCGTTTCAAAGTCGCTTATATCGACGAGCGAGCCCAAAAGCAGGTCGGTGTCGCCGTTATCCTCGACTTTTACCTTCTTCATCATCTGGCGTACAACTATCTCGATATGCTTATCGTTTATATCAACGCCCTGCATCTTGTAAACGCGCTGAACCTCCTGGATAAGATACGTCTGCACGTCCACCGCGCTCTTTACCTTTAAGATATCGTGCGGATTTACGGAGCCCTCGGTAATCTCGTCGCCTATCTCGACCCGCTGACCCTCAACGACTCTGAGTCGCGAGCCGTAAGCGATGGGATAATCGCGCTCCTCGCCCGTTTCCTTGTTGAAGATGATGACGTGACGCGTCTTCTTTATCTCCTCGATGCGCACCTCGCCGGATATCTCGGCAAGAATTGCAAGGTTCTTGGGCTTTCTTGCCTCGAAAAGCTCCTCGACCTTCGGAAGACCCTGCGTGATGTCGTTTCCGGCAACGCCGCCCGTATGGAACGTACGCATCGTAAGCTGCGTACCGGGCTCGCCTATCGACTGCGCCGCGATTATGCCCACAGCCTCGCCTATGTTTACAAGGCCGCCCGTTGCAAGGTTGGAGCCGTAGCACTTCGCGCATACGCCGTGCTTTGCCTTGCAGCCGAGCACGGAGCGTATCTCAAGGCTCTTAACGCCCGCATTGGCTATCTTTTCGGCCATTGCGTAGTCTATCATCTCGCCCTCGGCGATAAGAAGCTCGCCCGTTTCGGGATGAACGACGTCGTGGCAGGTAAATCTGCCGGGGAGACGGTCCTTTAATTTCTCTATTACCTCGTTGCCGTCGCGTATCTCGGATACGGTTATGCCTCTTGTCGTGCCGCAGTCGTTCTCTCTTATTATGACCTCCTGCGATACGTCGACGAGACGTCTCGTAAGGTAGCCCGATTCGGCAGTTCTCAGTGCCGTGTCGGCAAGGCCCTTTCTTGCGCCTCTTGAGGATATGAAGTATTCGAGTATATTAAGACCCTCGCGGAAGTTTGCCTTAATCGGTATCTCTATCGTGCGTCCGGCGGTGTTCGCCATAAGTCCGCGCATTCCTGCGAGCTGACGTATCTGGTTTATGGAGCCGCGGGCGCCGGAGTTTGCCATCATGTTGATGGGGTTTAAGTCGTCAAGGTTGTCCTCGAGCGCCTTAGTAACCTTCTTCGTGGTCTTATCCCATTCCTTTATAACGAGCTGATATCTCTCCTCGTTCGTGATAAGGCCGCGGTCGTACTGACGCTGGATGCGCTCTACGTGCTCTTCCGCCTCGTGAATTAAAACGGGCTTTTCGTCCGGAACGACCATGTCGGATACGGATATCGTTATTGCGCCGCGCGTGGAGTATTTAAAGCCGGTCGACTTTATCTTGTCGAGCACCTCGGCCGTCTCGGTGGGACCGTGCGTTCTTATGCATCTGTCGATTATCTCGCCGAGCTTCTTTTTGCTCGTCAGGAAGGCTATTTCAAGGTCAAAGCGCTTTTCGGGGTCGCTTCTGTCAACGAAGCCCAAATCCTGCGGGATGAATTCGTTGAATATAAGGCGTCCCATCGTGGCGTCAATTATCTTCGACTGCATAACGCCGTCGATTTCCTTGAACATTCTTACCTTGATCTTCGCATGAAGCGATATAAGGCCCTCGTTGTAGGCCATCATGGCCTCGTTCACACTGGAGAACACCTTGCCCTCGCCCTTTTCGCCGTCGCGCACGCCGGTAAGGTAATACGAACCCAAAACCATGTCCTGCGTGGGAACGGTAACGGGCTTGCCGTCCTGCGGCTTTAACAGGTTGTTCGCCGAGAGCATGAGGAATCTCGCCTCGCTCTGAGCCTCCGCCGAAAGCGGAACGTGAACGGCCATCTGGTCGCCGTCGAAGTCGGCGTTGTACGCCGTACATACGAGCGGATGGAGCTTTAACGCCCTGCCCTCTATAAGGATGGGCTCAAACGCCTGAATGCCGAGTCTGTGGAGCGTGGGCGCACGGTTTAAAAGCACGGGATGGTCCTTTATAACGTCCTCGAGCGCGTCCCATACCTTCGGGTCTGCCTTTTCGACCATCTTCTTTGCGCTCTTTACGTTCGTCGCAAGATTTTTGTCCTCAAGGCGCTTCATAACGAAGGGCTTGAACAGCTCGAGAGCCATCTCCTTGGGAAGGCCGCACTGATAAATCTTGAGTTCGGGGCCTACGACGATAACGCTTCGGCCGGAGTAGTCAACGCGCTTGCCGAGAAGGTTCTGTCTGAAGCGTCCCTGCTTGCCCTTTAACATATCGGAAAGCGACTTTAAGGGGCGGTTGTTCGGACCCGTTACGGGGCGGCCGCGTCTGCCGTTGTCAATAAGCGCGTCAACGGCCTCCTGGAGCATGCGCTTCTCGTTTCTTACGATGATGTCGGGCGCGCCGAGCTCAAGGAGCTTTTTAAGTCTGTTGTTTCTGTTTATAAGTCTTCTGTATAAATCGTTTAAGTCGCTCGTTGCGAATCTGCCGCCGTCAAGCTGCACCATGGGGCGTATCTCGGGCGGAATTACGGGGATGCAGTCGAGAATCATCCACTCGGGCTTGTTGTTGGAGATGCGGAATGCCTCTACTACCTCAAGCCGCTTTACGATGCGCATTTTCTTCTGGCCGGTGGCGGTCTTTAATTCCTCCTTGAGCTCCTCGGAGAGCTGCTCGAGGTCTATCTCCTGAAGCAGCTTCTTTATCGTCTCCGCGCCCATGCCGGCCTCAAAGCTGTCCTCGTACTTTTCGCGCATATCGCGGTATTCGGCCTCGGTGAGCACCTGCTTTTTTACAAGTCTCGTGTCGCCCGGGTCGGTTACGACATAAAGCGCGAAGTAGAGTATGCGCTCGAGAATCCTCGGCGACATGTCGAGTATGAGGCCCATACGCGATGGAATGCCCTTAAAGTACCAGATGTGCGATACGGGTGCCGCAAGGTCGATATGACCCATTCTCTCGCGGCGCACCTTCGACTTCGTTACCTCAACGCCGCAGCGGTCGCAGACCTTGCCCTTGTAGCGTATGCGCTTATACTTTCCGCAGTGGCATTCCCAGTCCTTGGTGGGGCCGAATATCCTTTCGCAGAAGAGGCCGTCGCGTTCGGGCTTTAATGACCTGTAATTTATGGTTTCCGGCTTCTTTACCTCGCCTCTTGACCATTCTCTGATCATTTCGGGAGATGCAAGACCGATTTTTATTGCTTCAAATACATTGTGATCCAAATGAACCGCTCCTTTTTAAGTCATTTGATTTAAACTCACTCATGTGTGGCCGTCTGTCAATCGTCGAAATTGAGCTCACTTTGCCGCGAGGACTCTTTATCGCCGGCTTCCTCGGAAATAAAGCCTATCGAGTCAAAGTCGAGCTCCTGCACGTCGTCGCCCTCGTCGTCGTAGCCGCTGTCGGAGGTGTACTCGTCGGACGGGAACAGATCGTCGCCCACGTCTCTCATATCTCCGAGCTCAGCTACCGATACGTCGGCGTCGTCATCGTCGTCAAGCGATTCCTTAAGCTCTATCTCCTGCATATCCTTTGCAAGCACTCTTACGTCGAGTCCCAAAGACTGCATTTCCTTTATAAGCACCTTGAACGATTCGGGAACGCCCGGCTTGGGCACGTTTTGACCCTTTACGATGGACTCGTAGGTCTTTACGCGTCCCACGACGTCGTCGGATTTTACGGTAAGTATCTCCTGAAGCGTGTAAGCCGCGCCGTATGCCTCGAGCGCCCAAACCTCCATCTCGCCGAAGCGCTGTCCGCCGAACTGCGCCTTGCCGCCGAGCGGCTGCTGGGTTACGAGCGAATACGGGCCCGTGGAGCGCGCGTGAATCTTGTCGTCAACAAGGTGGGCAAGCTTTAAGAAGTACATATAGCCTACCGTTACGGGGTTGTCGAACGGCTCGCCCGTGCGTCCGTCGTAAAGTATGCTCTTGCCGTCGGGAGAAAGTCCCGATTCGCGAAGAAGCTGCTCTATGTCCTTCTCGTTCGCGCCGTCGAATACGGGCGTTGCGACCTTATAGCCAAGCTTATTGGCCGCGTAGCCCAAGTGGACCTCGAGCACCTGTCCTATATTCATACGCGAAGGCACGCCGAGCGGATTCAGTACTATGTCAAGCGGCGTACCGTCGGGCAGAAACGGCATATCCTCCTGCGGAAGAATGCGCGAGATAACGCCCTTGTTGCCGTGGCGTCCTGCCATCTTGTCGCCTACGGATATCTTTCTCTTCTGCGCGATATATACGCGGACTACTTTGTTTACGCCGGGCGTAAGCTCGTCGCCGTTTTCGCGGGTGAAGACCTTTACGTCCACGACAATGCCCGACTCTCCGTGAGGCACGCGAAGTGAAGTGTCTCGCACTTCTCTTGCCTTCTCGCCGAATATCGCGCGAAGCAGGCGTTCCTCGGCCGTAAGCTCCGTTTCGCCCTTGGGCGTTACCTTAACGACGAGTATGTCGCCCGCGCGAACGGTCGCGCCGACTCTTATGATGCCGTTCTCGTCGAGGTCCTTAAGAGCGTCCTCGCCCACATTCGGGATATCTCTCGTTATCTCCTCGGGGCCGAGCTTCGTATCTCTTGCTTCAATTTCGTATTCCTCAATGTGTATAGAAGTATATACGTCGTCGCGCACAAGCTTTTCGTTGATTAAAACGGCGTCCTCGTAGTTGTAGCCTTCCCACGTCATAAAGCCGATGAGCACGTTTTTGCCAAGTGCCATCTCGCCGTTTGCGGTGGAGGGGCCGTCGGCTATTACCTCGCCCTTCTTAACGCGCTGGCCGCGGTTTACGATGGGGCGCTGATTTATGCAGGTGCCCTGGTTCGAGCGCTTGAACTTGAGGAGCTTGTGCACCTCGCGCTCGCCGGAATCGAAGCGAACGACTATCTCGTCGCCGCTTACCTTCTCGATTACGCCGTCGTCGCCCGCAAGGCGCGTAACGCACGAGTCAACGGCCACCTTGTATTCCATGCCGGTGCCCACAATGGGAGCCTGGGTCTTTAAAAGCGGTACCGCCTGACGCTGCATGTTGGAGCCCATGAGCGCGCGGTTCGCGTCGTCGTTCTCAAGGAAGGGAATCATAGCCGTTGCGATGGATACGAGCATCTGGGGCGATACGTCCATGTAATCGACCTGAGCGCGGTTTATAAGAAGTATCTCGTCGCGGTAGCGCGCGTTTACCATCTGGCGCTTGAAGCGTCCCTGCTCGTCGAGCGGCTCGTTGCCCTGAGCCACGACGTAGTTGTCCTCAACGTCGGCCGTCATGTATTCTATTTCGTCGGTAACTATGCCCGTCTCCTTGTCAACCTTGCGGTAGGGCGCCTCTATAAAGCCGAACTCGTTTACGCGTGCGTAGGACGCAAGGTACGAGATAAGGCCGATGTTCGGGCCTTCGGGAGTCTCTATGGGGCACATTCTGCCGTAATGCGAGTGGTGAACGTCGCGCACCTCAAAGCTTGCGCGCTCACGCGAAAGGCCGCCGGGGCCGAGTGCCGAAAGTCTTCTCTTATGCGTAAGCTCTGCAAGCGGATTCGTCTGGTCCATGAACTGCGACAGCGGCGAGGAGCCGAAAAATTCCTTTATCGCAGCGACCACGGGACGGATGTTCACAAGCGCCTGCGGCATTATGGTGTCTATCTCCTGAGTCTGCATACGGTCGCGTATCGTGCGCTCCATGCGCGCAAAGCCGATGCGGAACTGGTTCTGCAGAAGCTCGCCTACCGAACGAAGGCGGCGGTTGCCGAGATGGTCGATGTCGTCGTCGCTGCCCACGCCGTGTGCAAGCGCGTTCAAATAGTTTATCGACGACATGATGTCATCTATGATTATATGCTTCGGGATAAGCTCGTCGATTTTTTCCTTTATCGCTTCTTCTATCTCTTCGTCGGTCTCGTATTTTTCGATTATTTCTCTTAAAACACTGAAGCGCACCTTCTCGGTTATCTCAAGATCTTCTGCGATTTTGGGAGAAACGAAATCGGAAAGCGTTACCATGCCGTTCGAGAACACCTTTACGTCCTCGCCCTCAACGTCCAAAAGGACGCCCGATACGCCTACGCGCTCGATGAGCATTGCCTTGTCCGCCGAAAGCTTTTCGCCCGCCTCGGCGATTATCTCGCCGCTTAAGGGATCAACTACGGGCTCTTTTACGACCTTGCCCGCAAGTCTTCTGCCGAGCGCGAGCTTTTTGTTGTACTTATAGCGGCCGACCTTGGAAAGGTCATATCTTCTTGCGTCGAAGAAGAGGCTGTTGACGAGCGAACGCGCGCCGTCGGTCGTGGGCGGCTCGCCGGGACGAAGCTTCTTATAAACTTCCAGAAGGCCCTCGTCCTCGTTTGCAGCGGTGTCCTTTTCAAGCGTAGCGAGTATGCGCGCGTCGTTTCCGAATATATCGAGTATCTCTTTATTCGTTCCGAAGCCGAACGCGCGTATGAGCACGGTGATGGGGAGCTTTCTGTTTTTGTCTATGCGCACGAAGAACAGATCGTTCGAATCCGTCTCGTATTCGAGCCATGCGCCGCGGTTCGGGATAACGGTGGACGCGTAGAGATACTTGCCCGTCTTATCCTGTTCCTTCGTATAATATATGCCGGGCGAACGCACGAGCTGAGAAACGACTACACGCTCCGCGCCATTGTAAATGAACGTGCCGGAGGGCGTCATCTTCGGAAAGTCGCCCATGAATATTTCCTGCTCTTTTATCTCACCCGTTTCTTTGTTGGCAAGTCTTAACTTTACCTTTAAGGGCACGCAATACGTAGTATCGCGCTCCTTGCACTCTTCGACGTTGTACTTTGGCGTATCGTCGAGAGAATAGTCCACAAAATCCAAAACAAGGTTACCGGAATAGTCCACAACCGGAGATACATCGCGAAATACTTCACGAAGCCCCTCCTCCAAAAACCATTCATACGAGTTTCTCTGAATCTCAATAAGATTAGGCATTTTTAATACCTCGGAGATCTTAGAAAAGCTCATTCTCGTGTTATTTCCGTACTGCACAGGTTTAACCACGATCGCATCACTCCATTCCCGGTTAATTAGTTGATGTCCGTCTGATATGCATAAAATATCCGGCCGCAAAACCGGCTTTCGACAGGAAAGCAATTCTGACTATATATTTTCAACAATTTTTTGAAAAAAACTGTTGCAAAATATAAAACCGTCCGTTATAATACGGGTAAGGGCAAATATGCACCTCTCATCATATTTTCCGCATATGCAGTTAAATAGTTTATCATCTATTTTTTAAGTTGTCAATGCATTTTTTGCGTTTTCAGCTATTTTTTTTGTGAATTTTTCTTATATAATATTAAATTAACAATTCGTTTACATTCGGGGCGGGCTTTTTGAGCGGCTTTTCGGCGTTGCGGACAGTTTTCGCCTCTTTTTGCTTCTTTTTTTAGTGAAAAAGCTTTAAATTATCGAAAAGACCGTGTATAATAAATTAAAGTAAGCATTCGGACTATTAAAAATTTTATTATACGGAGGTTCATTTATCATGCTTAGAGTATTAAGAGTACCCCCCAAGTTCATTTTGGGCAGAAACGCGCTTTGCGAACTGAGAGAGCGCTGCGGCGTAGGCAAGCATTATCTCGTTATCGGCGGCAAGAGAGCGCTTGAGCAGACGAAGCCGAAGATCGAAAAGAGCTTTGAGGGTGCTGATGAGACCGTTATGTTCCATCAGTTCTCCGGACTTTGCAGCTATGAAGAGGTAGCAAGGACCGAGAAAATGATCGAAGAGAACAACATCGACGTTATAGTCGGCGTGGGCGGCGGCAATGCGCTCGACACCGCGAGAGCAGCCGGCACCAACAAGGGCATCTACGTTATAATGGCTCCCACCGTAGCCGCTACCGACGCTCCCTGCACGTCCATATCCATGTATTATAAGGAAGACGGCACCGGTATCGCAGGCTACAGCTATTTCCACAAGAACCCCGACATGGTCATCGTTGATTCCGAGATCATGGCTAAGGCTCCCGTGCGCTACTTCATCTCCGGTATGGGTGACGCAATAGCTACGTACTTTGAGGGACGCACCTGCTACGAGCGCGGCGTTCCGACCTTCTCAAAGGGCACGATCTCAAAGACGGGCCTGGCACTTGCGCGCATGTGCTACGACAACCTGATGGAAACGGGTTATCTCGCGCTTCAGGCTGCAAAGAAGGGCGTTGTTACCTCCACGTTCGAGGACTGCCTCGAGTCGACCGTATATCTTAGCGGCGTAGGCGGCGAGCAGACGGGCGTTGCGGGCGCACACGGCTTCGGCAACTGGTTCGCTGCATTCCCCGAGGCACATGACTACTGGCACGGTGAAAAGGTTGCCGTAGGTCTCGTTATCCAGCTCGTTATGGAGAACGCTCCCGAGCTTGAAGAAGTGCTCGAATTCCTCAACATGGTCGGCCTCCC
The DNA here is from genome assembly GCA_017513095.1 of Clostridia bacterium. Taxonomy (GTDB): domain Bacteria; phylum Bacillota; class Clostridia; order Oscillospirales; family RGIG577; genus RGIG577. Next base: position 42,747 of record JAFWDJ010000011.1, read on the forward strand.
CACGATGCTCTCCGACATCGGCATCACCGATCTTGAGGCAGGCGCGGCTAAGATGGCCAAGCTCGTTGACATGAATCCGAACAGCTCCGTTAAGCACACGAAGGGCGACACCTCCTATCAGGCAGTTTACGACGCAATAATCGCGGCACAGGAAATAGCCGCTGAATTCAAGGCAGGCTTCTAAGATTTAAGAATACGAAAAAGCCCCGAAAGGCATTTACGGCTTTTCGGGGCTTTTTGCATTACCCTCTCCCCTTGCAAACGCGCGCGCCCGTTGGTATAATAAAATATGTATATAAAAAAAGGAGGCCGCAGCAGACGTGCAGATGTCAATGTTTGAAAACAGCGTGCCGCGCCCGCTTGCGGCGCGTATGCGTCCGCGTACGCTTAATGAGATAGTCGGGCAAAAGCATCTTTTGGGCGAGGGCAAGGTACTAAGGCGCATAATAGAGCAGGACAAGGTGTCCTCGATGATATTCTGGGGGCCGCCCGGCACTGGAAAAACGACGATAGCCAACGTCATCGCCGCGCAGACGAAGGCGCGCTTTATAAACTTCTCCGCCGTGACGAGCGGCATAAAGGAGATACGCGCCGTTATGAACGAGGCGGAAACGAACCGCTCCTTCGGCGAAAAGACGATAGTCTTCGTAGATGAGATACACCGCTTCAACAAGGCTCAGCAGGACGCTTTTCTGCCCTTCGTGGAGCGTGGCAGCATAATTTTGATAGGCGCTACCACCGAAAACCCGTCGTTCGAGGTAAACGGCGCTCTTTTGTCGCGCTGCAAGGTGTTCGTTTTAAAGCCGCTGTCGGCCGACGATATATACGAGCTTCTTACGCGCGCCGCGAAAAAGTGGCACGAGCTTGAAAAGCAGACCGTAGACATTGAAGAGCGCGCGCTTCGCATGATTGCCCGCTTTGCGAACGGTGACGCGCGCACGGCGCTTTCAACGTTCGAGATGGCCGTTTTAAACGGCGACCTGCACGGCGACACCGTCACGGTGAGCATTGAAACGGTCGAGGAATGCACCTCGCGCAAGGCGCTTTTATACGACAAGGACGGCGAGGAGCATTACAACATCATCTCCGCGCTTCACAAGTCTATGCGAAACTCCGACCCCGACGCGGCCGTATATTGGCTTGCGCGTATGCTTGAGGCCGGCGAGGACCCGCTGTACGTCGCGCGGCGCGTCGTGCGTTTCGCAAGCGAGGACGTGGGGCTTTCAGACCCGCGCGCGCTCGAAATTGCCGTCGCCGCCTATCAGGCGTGCCACTTTATAGGCATGCCCGAATGCAGCGTCCACCTTACCGAGGCCGTTATTTATATGTCGCTCGCGCCGAAATCGAACGCTATGGACGTCGCGTACCATCTTGCGAAGACGGACGCGCTTGAAACGATAAGCGATCCCGTGCCGCTCGTCATACGAAACGGCGTGACGAAGCTCATGCGCGACGAGGGCTACGGCAAGGGCTACATCTACGCACACAACACGAAGGACAAGCTCTCAGATATGCAGTGTCTCCCCGATTCCTTACTTGGGCGCGAATATTACCGTCCCACCGAGGAGGGCCTGGAGGGCAGATTCAAGGAGCGGCTTTTAAAGATAAAGCAGTGGAAAAAAGAACACGGCGCATAGCATAAAACCATTTCGGAGGCGTTACATGGAAATTTTTAAAGGACGTCCCGCCGATACGACGGGACGAAGCGAACGTGAGATAAGAACTTACGACATGCTCGATTCGCTGGGGATAGAATACGAGCGCACCGACCACAACCGCGCGCGCTCGATGAACGAGCTTCACACGGTCGACCTTACGCTCGGCATAATGATATGCAAAAATCTCTTTTTATCAAACAGGCAGCGCACAAGATTCTATCTTCTTATGATGCCCGCGGGCAAGCCGTTCAAAACTTGCATGGTCTCGCCGCAGCTCGGCATATCGCGCCTGAGCTTCGCGCCCGAGGAATACATGGAGCGCTTTTTGGACCTCCATCCCGGCAGCGTAAGCATTATGGGGCTTATGAACGACCGTGAGGGGCGCGTTTCGCTCATAATCGACGAGGACGTCGTAAAGGAGGAATATATCGGCTGCCACCCGTGCGAGAACACGACGAGCTTAAAAATCAAGACCGAGGATATTCTAAATCGCTTCCTCCCCGCCGTGGGACACGAGCCGATAATTATCAGAATATGATTTTTGCCGCGTTTATTCGCGGCTTTTTTGTTTACATTCTGTTAATTATTTTTTTCACAAATCACTTGAATATTTTAATATTACATTGTAAAATACAAGCGTATTCGGTATTTCCAAAATATTTGCGCTGCACCCGCGCTCGGGGCAGCAGCAAGGAGGACGAATTATTATGAACAATACTGTAGGAAGGTCTAAAATCCGCTGGATGGTAGGCGTCGCACTGATGGCCGCCATCATCATTATCCTGGCGAATACGCCCCTCGGGCTTATTCAGCTTCCCATTATCAAGGCGACGACCGTACACATCCCCGTAATCATAGGCGCAATACTGCTGGGTCCGCTGGCAGGCGGAATCTTAGGCGGCGTGTTCGGAATCTGCTCGCTCGTAAGCAACACCGTTGCTCCCACCCTGCTCTCCTTCGCCTTCTCGCCTTTTTTAAGCACCACGGGCGTTCCCGGTGCGCTTAAGGCCGTTTGGGTAGCCGTAGGCTGCCGCATACTTATAGGCGTTGTGGCCGGCTGGGTGTGGAGGGCGTTTTCACGCTCCAAGGTGAACGATTTCGTTGCGCTTCCGATAGTGGGATTTATAGGCTCGATGACGAATACGATTCTCGTTATGGGCAGCATCTACGTGCTTTTCGCACAGCAGTATGCCGAAGCGAGAAACGTAGCTCTCACGGCCGTATTCTCCCTCGTTATGGCGACCGTAACGGCGTCCGGCATACCCGAGGCTATCGCCGCCGCAATCCTTGTAACGGTAATAGGCAAGGCGCTTTTAAAGGCGTTCGGCGGCAGCTTTCAGAATAACACGACACGGAGGTAAGGACAATGCTCCTCGCTATCGACGCCGGCAACTCCAATATCGTTGTCGGTCTCATTGAAAACGACGAAATAATCAAGGTCTTTCGGGTCTCCACTGATACGAGCAAGACGGAGGACGAATATCTCATATCGTTCCGCCAGCTTATGGACGTGGGCGGCGTCGATTATAAAAAGATTGACGGCGCCATAATCTGCTCCGTAGTGCCGCCCATAAAATCGGCGCTCACGGGAGCCGTGAAAATGATGACCGGCGTCGATCCGCTCATCGTAAGCGCGCAGCTCAACACGGGACTCAACATAGACATAGACAATCCCGCGCAGCTCGGAAGCGACCTCATTGCCGACGCGGTAGCCGCGGTAAACGACTATCCGCTGCCCGCCATTGTCTTTGACATGGGCACCGCGACGACGATATCGGTCATAGACAGAAACTCACGCTATCTCGGCGGAGTTATCATGCCGGGACTGAGGCTTTCCTTAAACGCGTTAAGCTCCAACACGTCCCAGCTTCCCAAGGTGTCCATAGAAGCACCCGAAAGCTGCATCGGGCGGAATACCGTTGACTGCATGAAGAGCGGCAGCATCTTCGGCGCGGCGTCGATGATGGACGGCATGATAGAAAGAATCGAGGACGAATTGGGCGAAAAGGCCACGGTCATTGCAACGGGCGGCCTCGCGCAGTACGTAGTTGCCGAATGCAGAAGAAACGTAATCTGCGACGACAACCTTTTGCTTCGCGGCCTCAATAAGTTATACCGCATGAACAAATAAAGAAAACCATACGTTTTACCGAATACAAAGAATACAAAGCCAAAACCCGCCGAAAAAGCTTTCGGCGGGTTTTTTGCGTCTTAAATATATCGAAAAAGCGCACGCCCGAGGCGCACGCCTTTTCGCATTTTGAAAGAAAGTTTTGAATTTCGGTAACTTTCGGTTTACTCCGCAGCGTCTGCGGCAAGGCTCGAAATAATTGCCACTACGTCAGCGTCGTCAGGCGAAATGGTATCGCCGTCTGCGGGCTGCCAGATGTCAACTGCGAAATAGCCTTCGCCGTCAACGGCGCTAAGCGACGTTAAATTCATGCTCGAGCTGTATTTGCCCTCTGCACCGCTCCACTCGCGATCGCCTATCGCTACGGAAGCGATATCCTCATAGGAATCGAATACGCCCGTTACGAGATAATACGAGCCGCTTGCCTTGTACGTAATGTCAATGCCGGGCTTGCCGTACATATCGTCCTCGCTCGTTGCGCCCTTGTAGATCTTAAGGCTGCCGGGGTCGGACTGTGCGAATGCCTTCCAGCCGTCGGGAACCATTACGGAAAATGCGCCGGTGTCGTAAACCTCGCCGCCGATGGCCGCTTCAGCCTCGTCGAGAGCCGCATCGAGCTCATCGATAGCCTCGTCGATCTGTTCTTCCGCCTGCTCTGCCGCTTCTTCAGCCTTCTTCTGGCTGCTGCATGCAGTGAAAGCGAATACGCACATCGTGATCACGAGCAAAAGAGCTATGATCTTTAAACTTTTTTTCATTTTTCCTTCCTCCTTGGTGATTTAATTTCGGGAATTTTATATAAAGTTTATCCCTTACCGTTTAAAATGCGCCCCGGGCGCGCCGCTGTGCCGCAATGAAAAAAGCATAATACCGAAAGGCCATTCATGCCTTTGATACTATGCTTAAAATTTCACCGTATTCTTTTTTCACATAAATTTTCCGTGCGGTCAAATAAGACAGTATTACTCTGTCTGTCTGTCTCTCTGTCTGTCGTAATTTTACCCGCAAGCCTGTTCATGTCAATACTCCGAATCATTTAAACTACGCAATTATCTTAATTATCTCAAAGCATTTCACGAGCATATTATACATAATCAGCGTAGGTTTTTCAAGCCCTTTTAATAAAAATTTCACAAAGCCGCAGCTTACAGCGCCTTCTGCCGGAGAATTCCCTCATAAAGTCCGTCGACGCACGTTCCGCACGGCTCATATCCCCTTTTCGTATAGTAATCCTCAAGCGGAACGTTGCCCACGGCGGAGTCAAGCCGCATATAATCCATGCCGCGCGACTTCGAATACGCCTCCATATGTGAAAGAAAGACGGAGCCCGCGCCCTTTTTCTTTATATCCGAGGCGAAATTGTGAAGATAATGCGCGCGCACGTCGTTTTCGGGCCATCTGTCATCCTCGGTCTTTATAACGGCGGCCGCGGCTATCGCGCCGTCCGAGGTGTCGATGAGCACGAAGACGCAGCCGTTTCGTCTGTGCCCCTCATAATACGAAAGCGGATAAACGTCGGTATAATGCGTCTTGTTCCACTGCTCTATGCCCACCTCGTCCATCCACGCGATGCGCTCCTTAATGAGCGAAAACATGAGCGGCAGCTCTTCTTTTTTTATCTCTCTGAATATGAATCTTTCGTCCATTTAAAGCCCCATTTTTTCGGCGATCATTGAAAGCAGCGCGTCCGCCGCCTCCTCCTTCGAAAGAAGCGGAAGCTCTCGTATGCTGTCGGCCGTTATCACGGTGAGAATATTCGTGTCGCCCGCAAAGCCCGCGCCCTTTACCTTTACGTTGTTCGCGGCTATCATGTCAAGGTTCTTCTTCTGCAGCTTCTTCTTCGAGTTCTCGACCATGTCGCGCGTCTCCATCGAAAAGCCGCACAAAAACTGCCCCTCGCGCTTCATGCTGCCGAGCGCCGCTATAATATCCTTCGTGCGCTCAAGCTCTATCTTCATGTCGCCGTCGCTCTTTTTTATCTTGTCCTCTGCCGTCACCGCCGGCCTGTAATCGGCCACGGCCGCCGCCTTTATAACGATGTCGGCCCCCTCGAAGCGGCTCACGACGGCGTTATACATATCCTCTGCGGAAACGATGTTTACGACCTCGACGCCGAGCGGCGGCTCAATGGATACGGGGCCGCTTACGAGCGTTACGTCGGCGCCTCTCAGCGCGGCGCGCTTCGCGATTGCGTAGCCCATCTTGCCGCTCGAATGATTGGTGATGTATCTTACGGGGTCTATGGCCTCGCGCGTGGGGCCGGCGGTCACAATAATCCTTTTTCCCGAAAAGTCGCGCTTTACCGAAAGCGCGCGTTCGATATAGTCAAAAAGCACGGACGGCTCGACCATTTTGCCGAGTCCCACGGCTCCGCAGGCAAGCCTTCCGCCCACGGGATCTATTACCTCCCAGCCGTATTTTTTAAGCGTCTCTATGTTGTCCCGGGTCACGGGGTTTTCGTACATCGCGGTATTCATCGCGGGCGCGATGAGCTTTTTGCATCTGCACGCGAGCGCGACTGTCGTAAGCATATTGTCGGCTATGCCGTGCGCAAGCTTCGCTATTGTGTTCGCGGTCGCGGGCGCGACTATGAACACGTCGGCCGCGTCGGCCACGGCGATATGCTCCGTCTCCATGGTGAAGCTTCTGTCGAACGTGTCGGTGAGGCACTTGTTCTTCGACAGGCTCTCCATCGGTATGGGCGACACGATCTTTTCGGCCGCGTCGGTGAGTATCACGCGCACATTTGCATTCTGCTTTACGAGCATACTCACAAGGTTCGGTATCTTATACGCGGCAATGCCGCCGGTTATCCCTATTACAACGTTTTTTCCGGAAAACATAACTATCCTCCCAAAAATCAGACGTATTATAAATGTTATTTTATCACAAAACGGTCGATTCGTATATACTTTTTATCATTATCGCCGCGTTTTGGCCGTTTTTTTCATCTTTGCGCCTTTTCGGTTGACTTTTATGTGCCCAAGACTTTATAATTAAATAAAAATGTATAAAGGTGGTAAGCAAATGGAATTTACGCAGTTTAAGGGCAGTGAAGATTACGTAGTGTCCAAGGAACTTACGGACGCTGTCAACATAGCCATGGCTTTAGAAAAGCCGCTTCTTATAAAGGGCGAGCCCGGCACCGGCAAAACGATGCTCGCGCAGGCCATATCGAACGCACTCGGAATGGACCTTATAATCTGGAACATAAAGTCGACGACGAAGGCGCAGGACGGCCTTTACGTTTACGACGTCGTACAGCGTCTCTACGACAGCCAGTTCGGCGGCAACACCGTAGACGACATAGAAAAGTATATCTCTTTAGGCAAGCTCGGCGAAGCATTTGCCTCGGAGGATCAGAAGGTGCTTCTTATCGACGAGATAGACAAGGCCGACCTTGAATTCCCGAACGACCTTCTCTGGGAGCTTGACAAGATGGAGTTCTATATCCCCGAAACGGGCAAAACGATAAAGGCGAAGCACCGCCCCGTCGTTATAATTACCTCCAACGCGGAAAAGGAGCTGCCCGGTGCGTTCTTACGCCGCTGCATCTTCCATTACATCGAATTTCCGAACGAGGAGCTCATGCGCGAGATAGTACACGTTCACTATCCCGACATCGAGGAGAACGTACTTGCCCATGTGCTTGAGGCGTTCTATTGGATACGCTCTCTTCCCGATATACAGAAGAAGCCCAGCACCTCCGAGGTCATAGACTGGATAGCCGCGATCCGCGCGGCGGGCATATCCGACGACAAGATTCGCGAAACGATACCGTTCGCGGGCGTTCTGTTAAAGAAGAACGAGGACATCGATCTTATGCGTTCGAAGCTCGCAAAATAACTAATTTGCGCTTGTATTGGAGGTTTTTTTGTGTTTGAACCTTTCTTTTATATGCTCAAAGCGCGCGGTCTCCCCGTTTCACTTAACGAATGGATGACCTTAAACGAGGCGCTTGACCGCGGACTCGGCGGCTCGAGCTTTACGGGGTTTTATTACCTCTGCCGCTCGATTCTCGTTAAGACCGAATCGAATTTCGACAAGTTCGACGCGGCGTTCGTTGACTACTTCAAGGACGTGCCGTTCCCCGGCGAGATACCGCCCGAGTTCTTAAAGTGGCTCAGCCGCCCGCAGGTCAATACGAAGGAAATAGACAAAAAGCGTTCCGCGTGGCTTAACGACTTAAACCTCGAACAAATGGAGAAGATGCTCGAGGAGCGCCTAAGGGAGCAGAAGCGCGAGCACAACAAGGGCAAGGTCTGGGTCGGCACGCGCGGCGTAAGCCCGTTCGGCCACAACGGAGCCGCGCCCGTGGGCATCCGCGTAAGCGGAGAGGCGCGTCACGGCGGCGCGCTCGCCGTAGCCGGAGAACGCCGCTTCCGCGACTGGAGCAACGACAACACGCTCGACACGCGCCAGTTCGTTATGGCATTCAGGCTTTTACGTCAGTATTCGTCGCGCATAGACGCGCCCAAGACGGAGCTTGATATAGACCAGACAGTCCGCGAGACGTCCGACAACGCCGGCAATTTAAAGATAGTATACGGCAGGCCGCGAAAGAATACGATAAAGCTTCTTCTGCTTATCGACTCGGGCGGCTCGATGGAATATTACAGCCGTCTTTGCAGTATGCTCTTCCAGGCTGCAACGAAAAGCAACCACTTCAAGGATTTGAAGGTTTACTATTTCCACAACTGCGTATACTCGAAGCTTTACACCGACCCGACGCTCGACCCGAAGAAGTTCATAAAGACCGAGCGCGTGTTAAAGAACATTTCGCCCGAATATAAGGTAATACTTGTCGGCGACGCGTTCATGGCGCTCGACGAGCTCGATTTTCGAAGCTATTACAGCTATCAGTCCGCCGATCCCACGCCCGGCATCGAGTGGATACGCCGCATAAAGCGAAGATACCCGCATACGGTATGGCTCAATCCGTCGTTCCACAGCCTTATAAATCGAAAGAGCGAATCACGCCGCGTTATAGAAAGCGAGATTACGATGTTCCCCTTAACGCAGCAGGGGCTCATCGCCGGACTTAAAAAGCTTTTAAGAGATTAGCATATATCGGCAAAGCGAAAACGCTTTGCCGATATTTTTTTATATTGCGTCGTCTCTTGTCCATTTAAGGAACGTCTTATGCGACACGCCGAGCTTGACAGCCGCCTTTCTTGCCGACATTTTCCCGTTCTGCCACAGTATGAGCATATCGTCGTAGCGCGCCGGACGCCTTTTCGGCCTTCTGCCGAACTTTACGCCGTTCGCATGGGCCGCCGCAATCCCCTCCCTCTGCCGCTTACGAATAAATTCGCGCTCCGTCTGCGCAACATAGCTTAGAAGCTCCAACACGATGTCCGCGATGAGCGTGCCCGTAAGGTCGCGGTCCTTGTGCGTGTCTAAAAGCGGCATATCGAGCACGACTATCGCCGCGCTTTTTTCCTTCGTGATAATGCGCCATTGTTCGAGTATTTCAAGGTAGTTTCTCCCCAGACGGTCAATGCTTTTTATCACAAGCGTATCGTTCGGGCGAAGCTTGTTTATAACGCGCTTATAGCCCTTTCTGTCAAAATCCTTCCCCGACTGCCTGTCCGAAAAAATATTCCCCTCCTCTACGCCGTATTCGCGCAGCGCGGCAAGCTGCCTGTCCTCGTTCTGATCGCGCGACGATACGCGCATATAGCCGTAAATGCAGGTCTTCCTTTTCATAATAAATCCTCCTTTGATAAAGCAGTATTTAGAGACCATTTTATACCGCAAGGCCGACAAATTTCCGCGCCGAACTTCTTGCATTATTCACATATTTTTACTTTAAAACGGCGCGTTTTGTGCGGTTTTCACCGAAAAGAAAAAATCGGCGCAAAATGTATTGACATTGATATTTGCGGCCGCTATAATGCGAATTGTAAGACAAAGGCGTTTTTAAGCAATCTGCTTGAAAACGCTTTTTTGCTTTAAACTCATATTAGCTGCGCGCGGCAAGACAATGGCGTCTTTGGGATATTCCACCCCCCAAAGACGCCGTTTTTGAGTTTAAAGGGCTTACGTTAAAAAGGCAAAGGCGCCGTGATACCGTTTTTTCGTATCAGGCGCCTTTGCCTATATTTTTTGAAAACGCCGTACTTTTACGGCAGAGAATCTGAGGAGATGATAAAAATGGATGAAGTAATGAGAGAATTGATTTCGGCGACCGCGTCCGAACAGCTTTTCGGCGTGTGGTTCCTCATCGGAGCCGCGCTCGTATTCTGGATGCAGGCCGGATTCGCAATGGTAGAGGCCGGATTTACGCGGGCGAAGAACACGGGCAACATCATAATGAAGAACCTTATGGACTTCTGTATCGGCACCGTGGTATTTATACTTATAGGCTTCGGCCTTCTCATGGGCGAGGACGCCATGGGCTTTATCGGAAAGCCGGGCTTCGATCTGTTCACGTCGTACGCGGACTTTGATTTTTCAAGCTTCGTATTCAACCTCGTATTCTGCGCAACGACCGCAACGATAGTTTCCGGCGCAATGGCCGAACGCACGAAGTTCTTATCCTACTGCATCTATTCGGCCGTGCTCTCGGCGCTCATATACCCCATCGAGGCGCACTGGATATGGGGCGGCGGCTGGCTTATGCAGGCGGGCTTTCACGATTTCGCGGGCTCCTGCGCAATACATATGGTCGGCGGCATTTCGGCGCTCATCGGCGCGAAGATTTTAGGCCCGCGCATAGGAAAGTTCACGCGTGACAAAAAAGGCCGCGTCACTAAGGTAAACGCCTTCCCCGGCCACAACATCGCGCTTGGCGCGCTCGGCGTTTTCATACTCTGGCTCGGCTGGTACGGCTTCAACGGCGCCGCTGCGACGACCGTGGAGCAACTCGGCTCGATATTCTTAACAACGACGGTCGCACCCGCCGTCGCAACCGTTGTATGCATGATATTTACATGGATAAAGTACGGCAAGGTCGACGTTTCGATGTGCCTTAACGCCTCGCTTGCGGGACTCGTTGCGATAACCGCGGGATGCGACGCCGTATCCGCGCTCGGCGCGGCCGTTATAGGCGGTATCGCGGGCCTTCTCGTCGTGTTCGGCGTATGGCTTCTTGACCATAAGCTGCGCATAGACGACCCCGTCGGAGCCGTGGCCGTCCACGGTTTAAACGGTATTTGGGGCACTCTCGCCGTGGGACTCTTCGCAACGAGCGACGCGCCCGGATACTCGATCGCGAACGCGTCGGGCGAAACGCTCACAGGCCTCTTCTACGGCGGCGGCTTTGAGCTTTTAGGGCTTCAGGCTTTGGGCTTTTTGGCCGTGGCTGCATGGACCGCCGTCACGATAACCGTGATTTTCCTCGTTATAAAGAGCGTGCTCGGCCTTCGCGCATCGAAGGAAGAGGAGCTTTCGGGACTTGACGCGGCGGAGCACGGCCTTCCCTCGGCTTACGCGGGCTTCGCGATGCTTCCCGACTACGTTGACGAAGGCGCGCCCGCTCCCGTTATCGTTTCGGGCGACGTTCCCGTTGCCGAGGCCGTTACGGTAAGAAAGATGCCCGTATTCGACGACGGCTCGCCAAAGTTCACGAAGGTCGAGATAATCTGCAAGGAGTCGCGCTTCGAGACTTTAAAGAACGCGCTCATGGACATAGGCATAACGGGCATGACCGTGTCGCACGTTTTGGGCTGCGGACTTCAGAAGGGCAAGCCCGAGTTCTACCGCGGCGTACAGTTAGAAGCGACGCTGCTGCCTAAAATTCAGATAGACATCGTTGTAAGCCGCGTACCTGTAAGAAGCGTCATCGAAACTGCGAAGAAGGTGCTTTACACGGGCCACATCGGCGACGGAAAGATATTCGTCTACGACGTTGAGAACGTCGTAAAGGTGCGCACGGGCGAAGAAGGCTACGACGCGCTTCAGGACGTGGAGTAAAATATGAAAAAAAGAGGCGGCGTCCGGGGAAATCCCGGCGCCGCCTTTTTTGAGCCGTGCCTTTATCCTTGCGGGGGCGGATTATACTTTAAGCCGCTTACGCCCGCGAAGCCGTAATAATCATTATCTGCGAATGCGGGTATTGCGCTTTAAGTATCTTTTCCGCGTCGTACTGCGAATTCGCGCTCACGATCTGCTCCGTAACGCGGCCGTTGACCGTGAATTTTATTCTGAAGCTCTGCACGTTTTCACCTCCCCGCGGCTTTATACACCGTCCGAACGGCCCGCCGTACTCCCCGGACCGTTCGCGCCGAAATCTGCGTGTAGTGTCTTACGCTTATATTATATCACGTTTTAAGCAAAATTGCCGTATATGTTAAAATTTTTTTAGACTATATCTCGTCAGCGAAGCCGAAATAATCAGCAAGCGCGATAATCTCGTCCGTCCTGCCGAATTTCTTTGCGGCGTACTTATAATACTTCATATCATACGGATTGAGCCTTATGACGTTTACGAAAGCGCTTTTTATCTTATCCTCGGGGAATCCCGCCGAGGTGAGATTTTTAAATACGTTTTCGGCGCTTTTTATCTCCGCCTCCCCGGGCAGAACGATATCGACGCCGTTTTCTATAAGCAGCTCGACAAGCGTACCGTGAACGAAAAAGTAATCCGAAAATACGTGAAGCATAAGCTCGGCGGCGTCGACAGCTGCGAACATCGCCTCTTTCTGTTCCTTCGAGACGCCTATCCTCTCCTTATGACCGCTCACCATGCCGTCGGCTATCTGCCCGTAGAGATTTCCGAAGGCGCCGCCTGCATTCCTCGTTTTATATCGGTCTGCGGCCATCGTGAGAATTGCCGTGGACAAATTGTTTTTGTTGCCTTCCGCGGCTTTGTTTCCCGCTGAAACAACCGTCTCGTAGTCGGATATCGCGCTGCGGAAGCGCGCCTTATGCTTGGCAGTTAAGGTCTCCGCGGAAACAGAAAACACGTTTTCCGAAAACAGCGTATCCATCGCGTATTTTATGAGCGGATACAGGTATTCGTCGTAAATACCCGGGAAACCTTCGATAAAGCTTACGTAGTCGCGCACCGTCGCGCCGTATTTTTCCGCCGCTTTTTGGGTGCACTCGCGGGCGAGCAGATAAAACTGCTTTCGATAGGCGTTAAAGACGTCCATTTCGGCGGGCACCTCGATATTTTCTCCGAACAGCTCGAGCGTCACCGCTTTTCCCGTCGGTCTTTCGGGCTTTTTTATAAGCGCGGCGTTATCCTTCGTTTCTTTCGGTATGCTTGTCCCAAGGTCAAATTCCTGCTTTAAAACGTATCCGTTTGCGTCGGATGCGTCCTGACGTGACGCCTTTCCCGCTTTATTTACGTATTCGCTTCCGGCCTTCTTCGCGCCGTCAATATATTTTCCAAACAATCCCATACTTTATCACCTCCGTGAAAATGAGGCCCCCGATTTATAAAAGAACAATTATAAACCGGAGGTGATTCTTTGTTTCGTGCCGCTTGCGTGAAAGTTTTTAAATCTTCACAGTTGCTATAAAAGAGATTTTCGAATTCGGATACTGCGCCTTAATCAGCTTCTCGGCGTCAAACTTTGACTGAGCTCTCACTATCTGCTCCGTTTGTCGTCCGTCCACTCTGAACTTAATCTTAAATGTATACATTCTTTCACCTCCTTTGGCGAAGCGGCCCCTTGCCGTATGCCGCCTCTTTTTTCTTGTTTCATCTTGAGCAAAACGGGCGAAGTACGCACCCCGGGCATGCGAGCGTAAAACCGTTTTCATCCTTTTTCCCATACTGACAGCCCGCGCTGCCCATAAGGTCCTTTTTTTCGTCGCGTCTGTCCATCTTCTCGGTAATCCTGTTTGCTATCGCGGCGCCTACTGCGATGCGAAGAATATCGCCGAAAAAGCCCGAGCTTCTGTTATAGTCCGACATAATATATCAACCTCCCGCCGCCGCATGACTTTGTCTCTCGCCTCGAACGTCGATAAAAAGCTCGGGGCTTACGTTTAAGGCAAGACATATTTCTCTTAATTCGTCCGCATAAAGCGTGCGTCTGCCGCTTAGCATCGCATTCAGATCCGTCTGCGATATCCCCGACTTTTCGGCAACGGCAACACGCTTTAACCCGTTTTCATCAATATACGTGCTTACCCTCTCGTACACTTTCATTTCATCACCCGTTATAACAGTATTGCTGTATTTAATTAGATAGTATCACAGTTTTTCTGTATTATCAAGACTTTTTTACACGATTTCAAAAGTATTTTTCTTTACTTTCCAGATTTTAAAGGTATAATATACAAAGAGAGGTGATTTCGGCTTGCGAAAATATGAGATTGGCGACAGGATAAGAAAATATCGTGAGGCTCGCGGCTTGACCCAAAGGCAGCTTGCCGAGATGCTGGGTGTGACAGGCAGCAGAATCTCGAATTGGGAGCAGGGAACGAACCGACCTGACGCGGATATGCTGTCCGATTTATGCAGGGCTCTTAAAGTTTCCCCGAGCGTCATGCTCGACGTCAGGCTCACCGAAGACGACTTTACCGAGCGGGAGCGAAAGATTATCTACGCGTACCGCAGCAGCCCTAAGGTGCAGCATGCCATCGACATTCTATTGGGCCTTGACGACAATATATAATAGAAAAACGGCGGATTATTCCGCCGTTTTTGTTTCAAGATAGACCGCGCCGCCTTCGAAGACGCCGCGCAGAGTCCCGCAGTTCTTTAAGTAGTAATCATAAAAATTGCGCTTCGGTACGGCGCGCGCCGCCAAAACCGCCATTATAACGCCGCCGTGGATGACGAACGCGGCGCACGCGCCGTCGGGCACACTCTTCATCGCCTCGTCGAAGGCTTTAACGCACCTTTCCCTGAAACGCGCGCGGCTCTCCCCATTCGGTATTTCGGCATTACCGCCAGAGTCGACCCACGTGCGGTATTCGGTGCTGTCCTTTAGCTCCTCTGCCGTCTTTCCCTCGAATATGCCGAAATCCATCTCGCGAAGGCCTTCCGTAAAGATGAACTGCTCGTTCGGAAATACCGCTTTCGCCGTCTCTATCGTGCGCTTCATCGGGCTTACGAATATGACGTCGGCGCGAAGGCCCGCTTTACCTAATTCCTGCGCCTGCCTTATGCCCTCCTCGCACAGAGGCTCGTCGGTGCGGCCGTTGTAGCGCATTTCGAGATTGCCCGCCGTCGCGCCGTGGCGGATGAATATTACGTCCTTCATTTTATCATCGCTCCTATCCATACTCCTATAAGACATAAAAGCTCACTTATCACAAGATAAAACCCTGCCGTGTCGCCCGTTACGCCGCCGAAGCGCTTCATTGCCGTATGCGTATATAAAAGCACCCATCCGACGGAAAGCACGGCCGTGAAAATGCCGCACGGCGGCGAAATTATTATCATAAGCGCGCACGCGGCCGCCGCCGTTATGAGCGCTATAAGCTCCGCCCTGCCTGTTTCGGCAGCCTCCGTATAATAATATAACATCCCCTGACCCCTCGCGTTCGGCAGTCTCAGCGCCAAAAAAGCCGACAGCGCGCGCGACAGTATAAAGAGCGGGAGCGCCGCTCCCAACGCTCTCAGCGTATAGAGCTCATAAAACAGCGCAAAGTCTATGATGAAATATACGACAAGGTATATAACCGCGAACGCGCCCGTGTGCGCGTCTTTCATTATTTCGAGCATCCGTTCGCGCAACTCACGCGACGAGAGTGCGTCCGCCGTGTCCATATAGCCGTCGAGGTGTATGCCGCCCGTGATTATCACGGGCACGGCCGCGCTCACGGCGGCAAAAATCACGCCGCCGACGCCTGCCGCGAGGGATACCCGGTACCACACTAAAAGAATAATCGCGATTATCGCGCCCACGGCGGGAAAGAAGCAGATCGCGTATTTCATATCGCGCCCCTCGAAGTCCGAGCGCGGCACGGGTATCACGCTGTACGTTGACAGCGCCGTAAGAAACGCTTTAAATAACATCATCGTAAGACCCCTTCAGATATATCGGTTTTTTATCCTTCATTAAAACGACCGTGTCGGCGTCGTCATAAAGCCGTGCATTGAGAGCACGAAGTGCGTTTATATAATCCGCCGTCTCAGAATCGTATCCGCCGCCGTCAAGCCCCGATATCGTAACGGCGCAAAGATGCGCACATCGCGTCTTGAGCGCGCATATGTCGCGATATACGTCATCGCCCGTTTTCTTCTTTTCAAAGACGGCGTTCGCCAAAAGATTTGACACGTCCTCCAAAAGCACGGCCGAGTCGGGCGCGATGTCCGCGCCTCCGACCGAAAACGAAAGCTCCAGCGTATTTATCCTGAGCCCTTCGCGCGCCGCCCTGTGCTTTTCTATGCGCGCGCGGTTCTCGTCGGTCACGGGTATCATCGTAGCTATGTAATACCGCTTTTTATTCGTATTTTTAAAAAGCCCTTCGGCAAACGCGCTTTTGCCGCTGTCGTTTTCACCCATTATAAGCGTAAGCCTGCCCATCGTTACCCTCCGCCGATAAATTCTTCTAAAAACCGCCCTCGCGCCTTATCTCGTCGAGATATGAGTCGTCTATGCCCGCCTCCTCGAACGTCGCCATATTATTTATGACCGCGCACGCGGCGCGAAGCGTCTCGAACATAAGCGGGCAGCCGCTTCCCTCGCCGAGGCGCATATTGAGATCGAATACAGTCTTTAAGCCGAGCGCCTCCATCGCAAGCTTATGACCCGCTTCCGCAGACGCGTGGCTCGGTATGAGGTATCCCGACACGTTAGGGCAAAGCCTTACGGCGCAGAGCGCCGCGACGGCGCTAATAAAGCCGTCGACGACGGCGGGACGGTGTGCGTAAGCCGCGCCGATGAACGCGCCGCACATTGCGGCAATATCAAATCCGCCCACCTTTGAAAGCACGTCGAGAACGTCGTCTTTGTTTGGCCGGTTCTTATCTATCGCGGCGCGTATCATTGCTTTTTTCACCGCGAAGGCCTCGCGCGTCAGTCCGCCGCCGCGCGACGCGGTATATTCGGGGTCAGCGCCGAGGATGACCGAAAGCACCGCAGAGGCGGTCGTCGTGTTCCCTATGCCCATTTCACCGATACCAACGGCGTCGGCCCGGGCGCCCGACGCAAGTTCGGCCCCGATAAGCACGGCGCATACAGCCTGTTCTCTCGTCATGGCGGGCCCGCTTACAATATCGCGCGTGCCGTACGCTATTTTTTTATTCATCACCGCCGCGTCGCAAACGTCGCCTGCAATGCCCACGTCGCATACGGTGACGGCGCATCCGAAGGCCGCGGCCATAACGGCCGCGCCCGTTTTCCCGCGCGCGATGTTTACCGCCTGCTTTAGCGTCACGCTCTGCGGCGCGCTTGAAACGCCGCGCACGGCGACTCCGTTGTCGGCGGCGAATACAAGAAGATGCGGCGCTTTTATCTCGTTATGAACGCGCCCCGTTATGCCCGCAAGTCTTATGGACAGCTCCTCAAGCCGTCCCAGGCTTCCCGGCGGCTTTGCAAGCCTTGCCTGAAGGCGCCGCGCCTCGTTTTTCGCCGCCTCATCGGGCGGGCGCACCGAGGCCGCCAAATCGTATAACCGTTTTTCCATATGCCGCTCCTTTAATACTCCACTCCGCGCCTTGCCGCGACTCCGCTGTCATATGGATGCTTTATTTTTCGCATCTCGGTCGCGTAATCAGAAAGCGCCAAAAGACGCGCCGAGGGATTGCGCCCCGTTAAAACGAGCTCGAGCCCGGGAGGCCTTGACTTAATATATTCTATCACATCGTCTTCCGGGATGAGTCCGTGATTTACGGCCGATACCGCCTCGTCGAATATGAGCATGTCGGCGCTGTCGGCCTTCTTTACCGCAAGCGAAAAAAGCTTGCCGTAAGCCTGCGCGGCCTCTCTTATTACGTCTTCGCTCATGTTTTTGAAAAAGCCGTAATTCTTCGGACAGACTAAAACCTCGATATTTGAAATGCCGCGCAGTATTTTTAACTCAGAGGACGTGCCGTCCTTTAAGAACTGCGCGAACACAACGCGCATTCCCGCGCCCGCCGCGCGAACGGCAAGGCCCGCTGCGGCCGTCGTTTTTCCCTTGCCGTCGCCGCAGTAAATATGAAAAAGACCCGCCATGCTCACGCCTCCCCGTTTAAAATGCGGTAAATAAGCCCCATATCAAGGTTTTTTCTCACCGTATCAGAAAGCAGGTCGTATTGCCTGTTTTTGTACTCCGCGGCGTCAAATCGCGCCGCCGACTCAAACGTCACGCCCTTCTTTTCGCACAGTGCCCGAAGGACGCATTCGCATACGCCGTCAGCGTCGAATATGCCGTGGATATACGTGCCGTAAACATTGCCCTTCCCGAAAAACGGCGGGAGCGGCTTTTCGCTTCTTCCCATGTGGATCTCGTAACCCTCGTACGAAAGGCCGTTTAACGGCGAAAATATACCTTCAACCGAGTGAAAGACGCCGCGCGTCTGCGTCTGCGTTTTTTTGTCGTGAAAGACCGTGTCGATATCAAGAAGCTCCATACCGCGTGCAGACGATGCGGCCTTACTTTCCGCGCCCTGCGGGTCCGTGATGCTTCGCCCGAGCATCTGATAGCCGCCGCATATGCCCAAAACGGGCGTGCCCGCGGCCGCCGCCGTTTTCACGGCGTCGAAAAGTCCGCGTTCGCGCATCCATTTAAGGTCGGACAGCGTGCTTTTCGTGCCGGGAATTATTATCATGTCCGCGCCCTCAAGCTCCCGCGCGCGGCCGACGTACCGAAGCGACACGTTCTTTAATCGCTCGAACGGCGAAAAGTCGGTAAAATTCGAGATGCGCGGCAGTCTTACAACGGCGATATCTATAAGCCTGCGCACCGTATTCTTTGAAAAGCGCTCCGTAAGGCTGTCCTCATCGTCTACGTCTATGTTCATATACGGTATCACGCCCGCAACGGGGACGCGGCACAAATTTTCGAGCATCGAAATCCCCGGCTCAAGTATCGCGCGGTCGCCTCTGAATTTATTGACGATAAGCCCCTTTACGCGGGCGCGGTCCTCTCTTGAAAGAAGCTCGACCGTTCCGTAAAGCTGGGCGAAAACGCCGCCCCTGTCGATATCGCCCGTAAGCAGCACGGGCGCGTTCACCATATGCGCAAGCCCCATATTGACGATATCGTCCGCATTTAAGTTTATCTCGGCGGGGCTTCCCGCGCCCTCTATCACGATAACGTCGTACTCCGAGGCAAGGCTCTCATACGCCGCCATGATATCGGGGATAAGGCTCTTCTTATATTTATAATAATCCGCCGCGCGCATATTGCCGCGCACGCGGCCGCCTACGATTATCTGACTTCCCATATCGGTCGTGGGCTTTAATAGTATAGGGTTCATCCTTACGTCGGGCAGTATGCCCGCCGCCTCGGCCTGCACGGCCTGTGCGCGCCCCATCTCGCCGCCGTCCGCGGTGACAAACGAATTTAAAGACATGTTCTGGCTTTTAAACGGCGCGGCGCGAAGCCCATCCTTCATGAAAATGCGGCAGAGCGCGGCGGCAATAACGCTTTTGCCCGCGTTTGACATCGTGCCCTGTATCATTATGTTTTTCGCCACGTCATATCCCCCCAAGCGCCACAGATAGCGCGCGCATAAGCTTCTCGTTGTCCTCGCGGCGCCTTACGGATACGCGGTACCAGCCCGCGCCGAGCCCCGAAAAGTTTTCGCAGCCGCGTATGGCTATCCTTTGGGGCTTCAAAGCTTTTGAAAGCCCCTCCCTGCCGTAAAACAAAAGAAAATTCGCGTCCGAGGGGCACACCCAAAAGCCGAGACTTTCAAGCTTTTTTTCCATCCAGAGCCGCTCTGCGGCGATATATTCACGCGATTTTTTCAAGAATTCGCGTTCGCCGAGCGCGGCGGCGCCCGCCTCCTGCGCGCAGAGCGATACGTTCCACGGCTGAAGGCGCGCGGACATTTTCATAAGGAGCTCCTCGTCGCACGTTATGGCGTATCCGAGTCTGAGCCCCGCCATGGCAAAGCTCTTCGTAAACGCCTTTAAGATAAAGAGTCCGCCGTATTCTCGCGTTCGTGCGCTCATGCTCATGCCGCCGTGCGAGAGCTCTATAAAGCATTCGTCTAAAAACAGGCGCACATTCTGCGCCTTGCAAAGCGCGAATATGTCACCGAGAAGCTCCGCGTCAATAAGCCTTCCCGTGGGATTGTTGGGATTTGCGAGGAACACCGCGTCGGGGCGGTTTTTCAGGATATAATCAAGAAAGCCGCGGTCGAGCGCGAAGCCGTTCTCCCGTTTAAGCGCGTACCGCAAGACTTCGCAGCCCGCGGCCGAAAGCGCATTTTCGTATTCCGAGAAGGTCGGCGCCGTTAAAACGGCGCGCGAAGGCCCCGCCGCGGCGCAGTAGGCGTATATAAGCTCGGACGCGCCGTTCCCGAAGATAAGATGCTCGCATTTCACATGCTCATATGCGGCCGCGGCCTCTGTAAGCGCGCGGCAGCGCGGGTCGGGATAATCCGAGATTCGCTCCGCCGAGCGGCGCACGGCCGCCTTTACGCTTTCGGGCGCGCCGAGCGGATTTACGCTTGCGGAAAAATCGAGCTCGATATCCTCCCCGTATATATCGCCGCCGTGGGTATTATCGGTTTTATAAAGCATAAGCTCACCCTTACAAAACAAATATAAGCTTTACCGCGCAAAAGACAAGAAGCGCGATTATCGACGCGGCGTAAAGAATGCGGCAGGCCGCCGCAATATCCGTGCGGCGTATCTCGCGAAGCTCGTCGCCTATATACGGCTTTTCGTGGAGCACGCCGCGGTAATATGCGTCGCCCGCAAGCCTTACGCCCAAAAGTCCCGCGCAGACCGATTCCGTCTGGGCGGAATTGGGGCTTTTATGGTTGTATCTGTCGCGTTTGAAGATTTTTACTCCGTTCTTAACGTCGAGACGCAAAATTGCGCCCGCGGCAAGCATAAAGAGCGCAGAAAGGCGCGAAGGAATTAAATTTGCCGCGTCGTCTGCGCGCGCCGCAAACATCCCTATGTTCGTATACGGCGGGTCTATGTATCCTATCATCGAATCCATCGTATTTATCGCCTTGTATAAAAAGCCCGCCGGCGCGCCGCCTACGGCTAAAAAGAGCATCGGCGCCACAGCCCCGTCCGACGTATTCTCCGCGACCGTTTCGACCGTCGCGCGCACGATCCCGCTTTCGTCAAGGTTTTCCGTGTCGCGCCCTACGATCATCGAAAGCGCGCGCCGCGCCCGAAATATTTCGCCGTCCGAAAGTGCGCGGTAGACCTTCATGCTCTCGACCCTTAGCGACTTTACGGCAATTATCTGCCAGCACATGACGCTCTCGACCGCGAGCCTCAGCCACGGGTTTACCGCCATGCAAAGAGAAAGGATAACAATAGGCACGCCCGCGGAAAGTATTGCAACGACGAACCAAAGGCATACGCCCGCCGCCCTCTCGCCCGCTTCGCTTTTCGGGAATATGCGGCGAAACGCGGTCTCAAGAAGCGATACGAGCTTTCCGATGAGCATTACGGGGTGCGGTATCGTGTGCGGGTCTCCGACGATGAGGTCTATTATAAATCCGATGACCAAAGCGGCAAGCGACCATATCATTGCGGCTCTCCTTTTTTATTCATCGTAAAAATATATACGGGATTTTCCGCCGCCATAAGCGTATGCGCGCCCGCCGTTTTCGCGCGGGAGACGTTTACGCATACGGCCTCGCTGTATGAAAAGCCGAACTCCTTTATAATCGCTGAAAGCTCGGACACGGTCTCAAGCGAAACGGCCGTCGCGGTTATAGAAACGTCCGGATTTTTCCGAAGCGACAGCTCGATTATATCTCGAATCCTCCCGAGGCTTCCTCCGATGAAAACGTGAGTGGGCGCGGGAAGGCCTTCGCAGACCTCGGGCGCCATGCCCGAAACGACGGTGAGGTTACCCGCCGCATGGCGTTCTTTATTTTTCTTTATAAGCTCTGCAGCCTCGTCTTTTATCTCCACGGCGTAAACGTGACCGAGCGAAACAAGGCGCGCCGCCTCCAACGAGACAGAGCCCGTGCCCGCGCCTATATCCCATAAAACCGATCTTTTCGTAAGGCGAAGCTTCGACAGGCACAGCGCACGCACCTCGCTTTTCGTCATGGGGATTCGGTCGCCTCGCAAAAATTCTTCGTCATTAAGACCGTACGATACGCACTCGTCCGCCCGCTCGTTTTCAACTATCGCCGCGCAAAGCGCGTCAAAGTGCGCGCCCGAAAGCTCACGGGCAGTGCCGCGGGTGATTTTTTCGTCCGGGTATCCGAGGCGTTCGCCGACACTTAATCGGGCATCCCCGAGACCCGCCGCGCAAAGCGCGGCGCATAGCTTCTCCATGGTATTTTCGCCGCCCAACAGCACAAACAGGCGCGGCGTTTTTTTCACTTTCGAAACGATACCCGTATCGCGCCCGTGAAGGCTTAAGCATTCAATGTCGTCATACGGCATTTTAAGCGCGGCGCAAAGATACGAAAGCGTGCTTATCCCGGGGATCAGCTTCATCTCGCAGTCGGAGAGCTCCGCCGAAAGCCGCTTCGCGCCGCTGTAAAAGCCCGTATCGCCCGACATGAGCGCCGCAAACGACGCATACTCCTCATGCGCCGTGATGAACGCGGCGATCTCGTCCGCCGATACGGCCTCGAACGCAGGCTTGTTGCTTTTAGGCAAGGCCGAAAGCATACGCCCCGAGCCGATTATGCAGTCGGCGCTCTCTACGGCGCGCTTTGCGTCCGCCGTGAGCGTGCCCTCGTTTCCCATGCCCATGCCGACGATATAGACGCGCGGTCTTATTGATATTGCAAAGCGCGCACGCAAAAGTGCGAGAGTCTCTGCGTACGTAAGTCCACCGCTCTCGGCGGGTCGGCCTATCACAATAAGGCGCGCGCCCGTTCTCTTCGCCGCCGCCGCTTTTTCCGGAAAGCCGCCGGCGTCTCCGCCGTCCTTCGTAACGACATACGAGGCCGACACGGTGTTTATCAACGCGGCGTTCATCTCCTCGGAAAAAGGCCCCTGCATCGCAATGATATGCGAGGGCGCAAGTCCCGCCGCCTCGCACGACGAAAGCGAGGCCGCAAGCGGTATCACGCGGGCATAGGCGCGCGTTTTAAAGTCCTTTATCCACGAAAAGGCGCAAAGCTCCTTCGCGCCCGTAGTAAAGAGAATATTGCCGCTCGTCTCGTTCAAATACTCTGCCGCCTGTGCGGTATCCTTTACAAATACAGCGTCGTCCGCGGCTTTCGACTCGCCTCGCACGAGACGGATATACTCCGTCTTTGCCTCCTTTGCGGCGCGCTTTACGTTTTTCGTAACTATATTTGCGTACGGATGCGTCGCGTCGATTATGAGATCGAAGCGTGAGCGAAGAAAAAGCTCCGCAATTTCGCCGCACTCGAGCCGTCCCGAAAGTACGTTAAGGTTTTTATGCGGCGCGATGAGCGTTCCCGCGTAATCCGTGGCCACAGAGACCGTGACGCGCACGGGATGCGTGCACAGCGCCTCGGCAAGCCTTCTTCCCTCGGTCGTGCCGGCAAATATGCATATATTATACATCTTTATACCCTCTCGGCGTTATCATTCGTTCGTT
This sequence comes from Clostridia bacterium, assembly GCA_017513095.1. GTDB lineage: Bacteria > Bacillota > Clostridia > Oscillospirales > RGIG577 > RGIG577. The sequence goes on from JAFWDJ010000011.1 coordinate 66,102, forward strand.
TATAATCTTCGTTTCCGAATTGCCTATGAAAACCGTGCAGAACATATCGGTCTCGGCGGTCTCAAGCTCTGAAAGCGTGAGTATGCGCGCGCTTTCATCGGCGCGCCCCACGTTTCGGGCTATGCCGCATACGCGATCTGCGGGAAGCAGCGAAAGAAGCGTCCGGCACGCCTTTTTAAGCGTATCGGGGCGCGTGCGGCTCTGCGGATTGTATAACACTATCGTAAAATCGGCCCGCGCCGCCGCTTCGATGCGCCTCTCTATTTTGTCCCACGCGGTCAGGCGGTCGGAAAGGCTTATCACGGCAAAGTCGTGCGTAAGCGGAGCGCCCAAAAGCGCGCCGCCGCCGAGCGCGGCCGTAACGCCCGGTATTACCTCTACCTCGGGCGAGTCGCACTCGCCGCGAAGCGAAAGCACGAGTGCCGCCATGCCGTATACGGCGCTGTCGCCCGAGCAGACGAGCGCCGCGGCCTTTCCCGATGCCGCCGTATCAAGCGCGATGCGGCAGCGTTTTGTCTCCTCGGTCATGGGTGTTGTGATATACTCCTTGCCGGGATAAAAGCCGCGTATAAGCTCGACGTATACGCCGTAGCCTATTATCACTTCGGCGGCTCCGAGAGCGCGGTCGGCGCGCAGCGTCATATCTTCCCGGCTTCCCGGGCCTATGCCTACAACGTAAAGCTTACTCAAAGCGCACCTCCGTATATTGTGCCGCGACCGCGACCGTAACGCCGTCGCGCGCCGTTTTTTTCACTATGAGCCTGTGCGCGCCCGCCATTGCCGCGCGTTCGCACACGTTATCGACGCCCGTTATGCTCTTTACGAAATCGGACGGCTCAAACTCGCCCGAAACGGCGCGAAGCTCCTCCGCGCTGTAAACCTCGAGCGGCTTTTTCTCCGCGCAGCAGTAGTCTTTAAGTCCCGGCTCGTCTGCCTTCATGTCTATTGTCGCAAAGCATTTCACGGCGCGCAAATCAAGCCCCTCGCGGGTGAATACGTCCGACACGGCCGCTCTTATGCGCTCGGCGCCCGTGCCCCTTTTGCAGCCTATGCCGACACGGAGGATTTTAGGAATAAGGCGAAGCGTCTTTTCAAACGGTGCGCCGTGCGTCGTAAAGCCTATAAGTATCCCAACGTCGCCGCTTTCGCCCTCGTATACGCCGGCGGGCAGGCCGCCGGTTACGGGAAGCTCACATAAAAGCGGAACGTCACGCTCCAAAATCGCCGCAGAAACGGCCTTCGCCGCGTCCGTATCGTCTATTATAAGACCGTTCTTCGCGGCCCACGCGTCGGGCGAAAATCGGCCGCGCACGTCCGTGGCCGTCGTTATTACCGCGGCTGCCCCCGATCGGGCGGCTATTCTTTCCGCGAGAGCGTTCGCGCCGCCTATATGGCCCGACAGAAGCGGTATCACAAAGCGTCCCGCCTCGTCTATCGCAAGAACAGCGGGGTCCGTGCGCTTGTCCCTTATATACGGTGCTATGCAGCGTATCGCAATGCCGCAGGAGCCCGCGAATATGAGCGCGTCCGACTGATTAAAAAGCGCCTCATACAGCGGCGCGGACGCGTCTGGTATTACGAAAAACCCGTCGGCCGAAAGCCGCTTCGGGACGTACATTTTTACCTCGTCGCCTTCAAAAAAGGCTTTCATTCTCTCTATAAGGCCGCGCCCCGAATTCGTGTATGCAAACATTGAAATTTTCATTTCGAAGCCTCTCTGTATTCCGTGGAAAACCCGGGATCGTAAAGGCGCGAACGATGGTAATCGCCGCCAAGCACGTCCCCCACGATAATAAGCGCCGTTTTTCTTATATCGTTCTTTGTCAAAGTCTCAAAAAGTGTGCCGACGGTGCAGTGAATTATCTTTTCATCGGGCCACGACACCCTGAAAGCGACCGCCGCGGGCGTGTCGTGGGCCCAGCCGCCCGCGATAAGCTCACTTTGAAGCTTTTCTGCGAGCGCCGCGCTAAGAAAGAATATCATCGTCGACTTATGAGCCGACATTGCGTGCACCGACTGCGCGCCGGGCACGTCCGTTCGCCCCGCGGCACGCGAAATTATAACGCTCTGGCTTACGCCGGGCAGCGTATATTCGGCTTTCAGCGCCGCGGCCGCCGCCGAAAAGGAGCTGACGCCGGGGCAGACCGAAAACTCAATGCCGAGCCGGGACAGCGCGTCGTACTGCTCCCTCACCGCTCCGAATAGACTCGGATCGCCCGTGTGAAGGCGCACGGTCGTCTTACCCGCGCTCTCGGCCCGTTTTATCACCGAGACGACGTCCTCAAGCGTCATTTTCGAGCTGTCGAAAATCTCGCAGTTCTTCTTTGCGTACGAAAGAAGCTCGGGATTTACGAGCGAGCCCGCGTAAATTATCACGTCCGCCTCTCTGAGAAGGCGCGCGCCGCGTACCGTTATAAGGTCGGGCGCGCCGCTTCCCGCGCCTACGAAATGCACCATGATCTACTCCTTTGTTATCTTCTCCAACAGGGCGCGCGCGTTCCTCGTTTCGGAAAGAAAGCCGTGCCGCCTTGAAAAAAGCAGGGCTCCCGCCTCAATTCTTCCCGCCGCGCGCGCGTTTAAATGAAACTCTATGCGTGAAATTATGCGCGAAAGCGTCTCTTCGCAGATTTCGTTCTCTTTTAATATGTCAAGCGCCGCGTCGCACGTCGCGGAGTTGAGGATTTTTGATATTCCCGTCCTCGAAAGGCCCGCAGCAGCGGCGTGCGCGGCGATTATCTCCATGCGGCAGTCGCCGTATTTCGAATGCGTGTCGAACATCCCGCCCGCAAGCTTTACAAGCTTTCCGATGTGTCCGACGATGAGAACGCCCGAAAATCCGGCGTCCGAGGCCATATCGACGGACGCGCCTATAAAGTTTGAGGTCACAACTGCGTCGTTCGCGTCAAAGCCCATCCCCTTTATATATTCGAGGCCGTAGTTTCCGGGGATGAAAAGTATATATTTTCTGCCGTTCCCGCGCCGCTGCGAAAGCTCAAGGCGTATCGTTTCTATAAGCGCCGCTTCGCTCATCGGCTCGACTATACCGGACGTTCCGAGTATTGATATGCCGCCCTCTATGCCGAGGCGCGGATTGAACGTCTTTTTCGCAATCCTGCCGCCTTCCGGCGCCGTTATAACGACCGAAAGGCCGCCGCCGTAGTCGAGCGCGCGGCATGCTTCGGTAAGATTGTCGGTAATCTGACGGCGCGGCGCCGTATTTATCGCCGCGTCGCCCACGGGCCTGTCAAGGCCCCGCTTCGTCACCCGCCCGATACCCTCGCCGCCGTCTATTTCAATGCCCGGCGCGTCTCTATACATAACCTTTGCGTGGATATATATGCCGTTTGTTATATCGGGGTCGTCGCCGCTGTCCTTTTTAACGGCGCAGGTGACCGAATTTTCGTCCCGCCGTATCTCTATAATCCGAAGCTCGACCGAAATCCCCTTCGGCGTCTTTATCGTTATCTTTTCGGGGCACACGCCCGTAAGAAGCGCCCGCGCCGCCGCTCTTGACGCGGCCGCGGCACAGGTGCCCGTTGTATAACCGAGCCTTAAGCGCTTTCCGTCTTTGTTTATGTATTCTTCCATGGCTTCACCGCATTATTTCATAAATCAGCGCGTTTACGACGGCCGCGGCAACGCCGCTTCCGCCCTTTCGTCCGCGTGCGGCGATGTGCGGGATATCCGACGCGATCAAAAGCTCCTTGCTCTCGACGACGTTTACAAATCCCACAGGCACGCCTATGACGAGCGCGGGCGAAAGCCTGCCCTCGCCGCAAAGCTCGCAGATTTTTATAAGCGCCGTCGGCGCGTTGCCTATCGCGAAAATGCAGGGCTTATCGATGCGCGCTGCCCGCTCCATCGAAACGGCCGCCCGCGTTATGCCGCGAGCCTTCGCCTCGCTTAAGACATCCTCGTCTGCCATAAAGCACCGGACGCGCCCGCCGAGGCGGGAAAGGGCCGTCTTGTTTATCCCCGCCATCGCCATATTCGTATCGGTCACAATGTCGCAGCCGCCCGAAAGCGCCGCTATGCCGAGTCTTACAGCATTCTCCGAAAAGACGAGGTTGTCGGCGTATTCGAGGTCTGCGGTCGCGTGGATGGCGCGCCAAATAACGGGCTTGTTCTCGGGCGGAAAGTCCCTCCCCGAAAGAAGCCCCGAGATTATCTCCATGCTTCGTTTTTCAATGTCCGAAGGGCTTATGTTTTCAATCATTTTTATGCTTTTCCTCCAGGCACGTTTTATAAAAGTTCACCGCAAAGCGGGTGTTCGCGTAAAAGTGAAAGTGCGGATATCCCGCGTAAAGCCGCTCGCCCGCGAAAACGCAGTCCCACGATCTGCCCGTGGGCTTTTTCGCCTCGAACGCGCCGCCCGCAAAGTCGCTGTCCCAATAATGAAACTCGTGCGCACGTATCTTTTCTCCCGCGCGGCAGAGCATACAGTCCCGCTTCGCCGTAAGCTCAACGTATCCGAAGCGCGGAAGCGCGCCCGCGTCGGAGCTTTTGCCCGAAATAAAGCCTACCATGGGATGCTTTCCTATATACTCCGTAAGATACATAAATCCGCCGCATTCGGCTATGCACGGAAGGCCGCGCGTAAGCGCCGCCTTTACCGCCTCTCGCATCGGCGCGTTTTTACTTAGCTTTTCGGCGTAAAGCTCGGGATAGCCGCCGCCGATATATAGGCCGTGTATATTTTCGGGGAGCGCGCCGTCATAGAGAGGGCTGAAGTCGACAAGCTCTGCGCCCATGCTTTCAAGCGCCGAGAGGCTGTCCTCGTAATAGAATAAGAAGGCCTCGTCGCGCGCAACGGCGATGCGCACGCCTTCAAAGCGCGGCAGGTCTAAATTTTTATACTCAATCGGCGCGGCTTCGACCGCAAGGCTCAAAAGCGCGTCTATGTCTATGCTTTTTTCGGCCTGACGCGAGAGCGCGCCAAGCTTTTCATGAAGGTCCCCGACCTCACGCGCCGTGACAAGCCCGAGACGGCGGCTTTCAAGCGCGCATTCGGGCATATCCGGCATAAATCCGAGCGGGCGCACGCGCCCCGCGAAGCGCTTTTCGGTCTCGCGCGCGAGCGCGGCGTATGTTGACGGTGTGCAGCGGTTGAATATGACGCCGCGTATGAGATTATCCGCGGAAAACGTTACAAAGCCCTCCAAAAGCGCGATCGCCGAGAGCGCCGAGCCCTTCGCGGGCACGACGAGCACCACGGGCGTCCGCGTTCGCACCGATATATCGTGTGCCGAGGCCGCGTCGGTCATGCCTATGCCGTCGTAGCAGCCCATAACGCCCTCAATTATGCTTATATCCTTCCCGCGGGCGTTCTTTTGAAAAAGAAAGGCAAGCGTATCGTCGTCGAAAAAATATCCGTCTAAGTTCGCGCCCTTTTCGCCCGTTATCGCCGCGTGAAACATCGGGTCGATATAGTCGGGGCCGCACTTCTGCGCGCCGACACGAAGGCCGCGGTCGGCGAGCGCCTTCATAACGGCGCAGCAGACGGTCGTCTTTCCGCAGCCGCTCGACGTGCCCGATATAAGTATTCGCGGTACAACGCTTTTCATATAGTCACCTTTTCTCTTTTCTGCATCGCCTCAAGGCTTTCGTATACGGGGATGTCGCGGCTTTTCGCAAAGGAAATAAGGCGCGCGTTCTGTGCGTTGAGCGTACCCATAGGCGCGCCCGCGTCGATTACTGCCCCGCACGACGAAAGAAGCCTTGACGCCGCGTTGAAATGCGCGTCTGTCATGGGCTCGAACGGCGGCGCCGATACAACGAAGTCGGAAAGCCGCTGTGCCACGTGAAAATCAACGTCGTTTTCAAAGAGTATGCCCGCTGCGAACGGTACGTCCGTCTTCTGAAGCCCGCGAAATACAGGTACGCCGCTTCCCGCGCCCGAAACGACGAAAACGCGCGGCAAGCCTTCCGGCTTTAAAAGCTCCACGCTTCCGAACGTAAGGTCGTAAGAGCCCGGCATTAAATCGTAGAGCCGTTCTATCGTATCGTCCCCCAAAATCTCCTCCGGCGTGCCGAAGGCCGCGACAGTATCGCCCTTTAAACAGAGAAGAAGGTCCGATATCTTTACGGCAAGGTCTATCTCGTGAAGCGACATTATAACGGTCACGCCGCGCTTTGCCATGTCTCTTAATACGGCCAAAAGCTCGATTTTATGGCGAATGTCAAGATAAGCCGTGGGCTCATCTAAAACCATGACGCTTGGCTCCTGACATATGGCGCGCGCAAGCATTATGCGCTGGCGCTGGCCGTCGGAGAGCGTGGAAAAGTCGCGCTCGGAAAGCTCAAGCGCGCGAACGAGCGAGAGCGCGCCGCGAACGGCGTCGCGGTCCTCTTCTGTCAGGCGGCCGAACATATCGGTATAGGGGTATCTTCCCATCGCCACGACCTCGGCGCACGTCATAAGCTCGGGACGTATGCGGTCGGTGAGCACGACCGACATCTGTTTCGAGAGCTCCTTTTGCGTCATCCCCGAAAGCTTTCGCCCGTCTATGTATACGGCGCCGCCGATCGGCGCAAGCTGGCGCGCGACTGATTTTAAAACAGTAGATTTGCCTGCCCCGTTAGGGCCTATCAGCGTAAGAATCTGCCCGCGTTCGAGCTTTACGTTTATATCGTGTATAAGTATACTGCCGCCGTAACCGACAGCCAAATCTTTTGTTTCAAATCGGGACATGTCAATCCTCCCGCTTCCTTTTGCTCTTTATCATCATGTATATAACTATGGGCGCGCCGAAAACGGCCGTAACGGTGCTTATCATAAGCTCGGTCGGCGCAAAGAGAGTGCGCGCCAGAAGGTCGCACAGCACGCAGAAAACGGCGCCGCAGAGAAAGCTTGCGGGGATGACGAAGACGGGCTTTGACGATTTTAAAAGCGTGCGCGTTATGTGCGGCACGGCCACGCCTACGAAGGAAATCGGGCCCGCAAGCGCCGTAACGCACGCGGAAAGCAAACTTGAAAAGAGTATGAGCGTCACGCGCACCGCCTTTATCCTTACGCCCATGCTGAGCGCGTACCCCTCGCCCAGAGCGTACGCCGCTATCGGCTTCGAGATAAGAAGCGATGCTAAAACTCCCGCGACACAGATTATCGCGGCAAGGCGCACTTCACCCCAGTCCGCGCCCGAAAAGCTGCCCATAGACCAGCTCGTAAGATTCACAACGTCGTGCTCACTTGCGAACGTGATGCAAAAATCCGTCGCCGCGCTGCAAATGTAGCCTACCATTATGCCCACAACGAGAAGCATGGACATATTTTTTACCTTCCCCGAAAAAAGGAGCACCAAAAGCGTGACGAGAATAGAGCCTATAAACGCCGCGATGATGAGCGTACCCGAGCCGATATGTCCCATAAATCCGCTTAAAAATATGAGCGTAATGCCGACTACCATCTTCGCGCCCGACGATATGCCGAGAACGAACGGGCCCGCAATCGGGTTTCTGAAAAATACCTGAAGAAGATAGCCCGATACGGAAAGCGCGCCGCCCAAAACGGCCGCAAGCATCATGCGCGGAAGACGTATCGAAAATATGATGCGGCTCTCCGTAGAAGCGCCTGTGACGGCGCCGAGCTCGTCATCGAAGCCGCCGCCCGTAAAGAGATTTGCCAAAGAGAAGCGAAGCGCGTCCCAGAGCATTTTAAGTATCGCGTCCGCCTTAATCGAAACGGAGCCTATGTTTACGTTTAATGCCGTGCCGAGCGCCAAAAGGCATAAAAGTATAATAACGACGGTGACAAAGCGCCCTGCGCCGCCCGTATTTTTTGCGCCTTGTACGGGCGAGGGCGTATTATTCTGTTTTTGTTTCATTTTTGCTCCCCATCCCGCGACGCCGTGCGGCGTTAAAATCCGCCGCCTATTTCAGACGATATAGAAACGGTACCCGGTCAAGGGAGTCCGCCTCGCCCGAAAAAATCATGCGAAAGCTCTCCGTCATCTCGCCGAGCCTCGTCGTCTCCTGATACATGTTTTTATTCGTGCACCAGACGTTTCCGTCCTTTACGGCCTTAAATTCGCCCAAAAGCGCGCTCTTGTCGATAAGCTCGGCCATACTGCTCATTTCGCCGTCTATCGCGCTGTTGTAGATAATATAATCCGCGTCCTTCGCCGCGGCGAAGAAGGTCTCCATCTCGACGGTGAGCGTCGAGGTCTTCGTATCGGGGTCGCCCATATCGCGAAAAACGTATTCCCCTCCGGCAAGCTCTATCATTTTGCTTATATAGTCGCCGCTTTTTCGCACTACGGCGCTGCCCGACGAGCTTATATAGAAGAACGCGACGGTCTCCCCCGTTTTTTCGCCGCTTTCGGCCTTTTTGAAGTACTCCTTCTGCGCGTCGAACACCTCGAAGGCGCGCTCCTCGCGGTCAAGCATCGCGGCGTATACCTTTATCCATTCGGTGCGCCCCAGCGGATGCTCCTCGAGGCTCGATTGGTCTGTAAACACGGTTATGCCAAGCTCCGAAAGCTTGTCCTTTACGTCCGCGGCGTGGTCTATCATAAGAGACTCCACGGCAAGCGGGCAGCCCTCGGACAAAAGAAGCTCGTAATCGGGCTCGCTGTATTTTCCCGCGTATATTATGCGCCCGTCAGCCATTGCCTCGCGCGCATTCTTTATATACCAGCCGTCCTCCTTCGTGCCCGAAAGACGTATTGCGTCGAGGCTGTCGAGCGCGTCGAAAAGACACATCGCCGCCGTCGCCGCAAGGTATATCCTATTTATCGGCTGATAAAGCGGCGATATATCCTCAGGCAGGCCCGAGGGCAGTTCTCTGCCCTCGGGTACGATTAGATAACGGCTGCCGTCGCCGAGCGTTATAAGCTTATAGCCGCCCTCGTAATAATCAATAGAGAACTGTCTCGCGTAGTCCGTCTCCATACTTCCCGTAAGCTTTAAGGAGTCGAACGCTTCCGTCTTTTCGCTCTCCGCGGCGCAGCCCGAAAGAAGGGCCGCGAACGCCGCGATTATAAGAATGACCGCCGTTATGCGCTTCATGCTGCCTCTCCCTTTAAAGTGCTCATATCAAACCTCAGGGTATAATCTATAAGACGCGGCTCGCTCATTGCCGTCGTAAGCGCGCTTACGGCCATATTGCCGTCCGCGTCGGGCTCAAACGGGATTGAAAACTCGGAATTGCCCTCGGTATTTACGCGGTCGTACTCCGTCTCTCCTACGAGCATATACTCGTAATGCGTGCTGCTCCACACGAGATTTACGCTTGCCTTCCCGTCCGAAACGGTAACGCGCGCGGGCGACTCGACGCTTGCGCGTCCCGAGCCGCCGTCCAAAACGACCTCTATCGTATATGCGCCGTCGGACAGCGCTGCGCTTTTGGCCGCTTCGGGCAGGGCACAGGGGTTTGCGACCTTCACCTTATGGTCGTACCATTTGCCGCTCTCGCCCAAAATGGCGCAGTCGAACTCCTCACCCAGCACCGGCACGGGCAGATCGAAGCCGAAAACCTCCTCCGTCATGCCGTCGGAGTATGTTATCTCGTCCGTCGTGGGGCTTATAATATTCGCCTCGTCGGCCTTTGCCTCCTCGGCGGTGCCGGCGTAAATGTTTATTATGCGCTTCGATACGAGCGAGATGTGTATCGTCATTTCGCCGCCGGAAACGGTCAGCGTACCTTTGCCGCCGCATGCTTCGTTTACATGGAACATGCCGCTGTCGGTCTCAAAATCGGCCGAATATACGCCGTCCGCAAGTGCCGCTTCATCTGTCTGCGCCGCATCCTTCGAGGCACAGCCCGCAAACAGTGCCGCAATGATAAGGATCGCGCACAGTGCGGCCGCAATTTTACTTTTCATTGTAGGTCTCTCCCGAACTTACTGTATCGCGTCCATTGCCGCCTTCGTGTGGTCGATATAGATGCTCTGGATATCGGCTATGCGGCCGAGTCCCGATATCTGAACGCCGATGTTTTCAAAATATCCCGACGCCGTGAACATACTAAGCCACGAATCCTCGTCCTCGCCTGCCATATCGTTGTTCGCGTGGTCGCCCGCAACTACCATGAACGGACGAAGCACAACGGAGGAAAATCCTGCTTCCTTCACCTTCTCGATAACGGCTTCGCAGGCAGTATCCTCGGGCTCGCCCTCAACGGTGCCGATGAATACATTGACGTATCCGAGCTCGTCCATCTGCGTCTGCATCTGCGAATACGACACCTTCGCCGTATGCGACGTGCCGTGTCCCATGAATACGAATGCCGTGCCGGACTCGGCTGCTGCGCCCGGGCTTTCAAAGCCGCCCTCGGAAACCGCAGCGGCGGTCACGGCAACGGCTACCGCTTCCTTGTCGGCGTTTATAACGGTCGCGTCACTGCCCACCTCGCCAAGAAGCGGCTCGGCAATGACGATATTCTTAAACTTGCCCTCATATTCCTTCACAGCCTCCGCAAGCTCGTCGTATTCGGCGCCGTGCATAAGGTGCGTCGGCTGCAGAACGAGGTTTTCGACTCCGTTCGAAACGGCGCGTTCGAGCGCCTGAGGCACGTTGTCTATCTTTTCACCGTCGCGCGCGTAAATGTGGTTAATAATTATCTGCGACGTGAACGCGCGGCGTACCGACCAGTCGGGATATGCTGCCGCAAGAGCGTCCTCGATGCCCTTTATGTCGGCGACACGGCTGTCGTTAAACGACGTGCCGAAGCTTACGACGAGAAGCTCGTTTGCGCCGATGCCGTCATCGTTTCCCGGATCGTCAAGCGATGCGTCGCCCGTGTCGCGTCCGAAGTAATCGGGGTCCGCGTCCTCGCCCGAAACGAGGGCCTTTTCTTCGTCGGTGAGCGCGTCCCACGCGGCCTTTGCGGCCTCGCACTGCGCGTAGGTGTCCTCGCTGTACGTCTGAACGTAGATGGCGTCTATAAGCGCCGCAGCGTTCTCTACGGCCTCCATGTTGACGCCTGTCTCCTCGGACTGCGCGTCCGCGTCCGTGTTCTGTTCTGTCTTCTGTGACGAGCATCCCGCCGCCATTAAAATAAGGCAGAACGCGAGAACGATTGGTATTATTCTCTTTGTCATCTTCATTTTTTCATTCCTCCATAGGTTTATTTTTGGGGCAAAACCCCTTTTAGATAAAATAAAACGCGGCAGCGTATATGCTGCCGCAGCCGTTTTTCTGCATGACAAACAAACCCACCCGCCCCAATATCGAGGGCATGCAGGCGAACACCGTTTAAGCAGGTCTCCTGACTTGCGCATCGTAAGCCTTTCGCACGGCCTTCTCGGGGAACGCTCCCCAATGACCGGCTTTCGCCGCGTGCGGGGCCTTCGCGCTTACAGTGGCGGTACCGTTTCGGATTCTGACCGAATTGTCTATTCTCCGCCGTCCCTGAGGGCGGGATGGGCGGCACTTAAACGAAGGTATTCATTTAAGTCAATAATAAGCTATGGGCGCGGTTTTGTCAACCGCGCCCGTCCTTGTCTTTTTGGCATCTTTTCGCGCAGCACGCGCAGCCTCCCGTGCACGTGCCGCCCTTTTTTCGCAATATCGCGCGCACGGCGAAAAACAACGCTAAAGCGAGTGCCGCGATGATTATTATATCCCATACGTTAGGCATATTCTCTCCCCCTTACATAAAGCCCATTGCAAGGCTAATAAGACGCACGACAAACGCCGCCGCCCACGCGATAAGGCACTGCATCACGACGACGAACAGCGACCATTTTCCGCCCATTTCGCGCTTTACGGAGGCGATGGCCGCAACGCACGGCGTATACAAAAGGCAGAATACGAGCATACACATGGCCCCTACGGCGGTCATTGCGGCGCCGACGCCGCCGGCGCCGAACATTACCTCAAGCGACGATACGACACTTTCCTTTGCGATAAAGCCCGATATGAGCGCGGTGCATATGCGCCAGTCGCCGAGCCCCAGCGGAGCGAAAACGGGCACGAGCACGCTTGATATGACTGCGAGTATACTCTGTTGCGAATTGTCGGTAAGATGGAACTGCAGATTGAAGCTCTGAAGGAACCATATCACTATCGTTGCGATAAGTATAACCGAAAAGGCGCGCTGAAGAAAATCCTTCGCCTTTTCCCATAAAAGCTGCACCACGTTCTTTGCGCCCGGCAGTCTGTAATTCGGCAGCTCCATTACGAACGGCACGGGCTCGCCCTTAAAGACGGTATTCTTTAAGGCGAACGCCATAATAACGCCTATCGCCATGCCGATGACGTAAAGACCTATCATTACGAGCGCGGCCTTTTCGGGGAAGAACGCCGCCGAAAAGAAAGCGTATATCGGAAGCTTCGCAGAACAGCTCATAAACGGCGTGAGTAGCACTGTCATCTTTCTGTCGCGCTCGCTCGGAAGCGTGCGGCTCGACATTACGGCGGGCACTGTACAGCCGAAGCCTATAAGCATAGGCACTATGCTGCGCCCCGAAAGTCCCATTTTACGGAAAATCTTATCCATAACGAACGCCACGCGCGCGATATATCCGCTGTCCTCGAGTATTGATAAGAAGAAGAACAGCACAACGATTATCGGAAGGAAGGATAAAACGCTTCCGACGCCCGAGAAAATACCGTCAATTATAAGCCCGTGAAGTACGCGGCTCACGCCGCCCGCCGTGAGCGCCGCGTCCGCAGCCGCGGTAAGCGCGTCGATGCCTGCGGAAAGAAGGTCCTGAAGCACCTTTCCTATTACGTTGAACGTAAGGAAGAACACAACGCCCATGATCGCGATAAAAAGCGGGATGGCCGAATATTTACCGGTAAGTATCCTGTCTATTTTCTGGCTTCTTAAATATTCGCGGCTCTTTTTCGGCTTTACGACAGCCGCCGCGCAGACGTTCTCTATGAACTGAAAGCGCATCTCGGCTATGGCCGCCTTTCTGTCGAGGCCGCGTTCGTGCTCCATCTGCACTACGATATGCTCCAAAAGCTCCTTCTCGTTCGGGTCGAGTTTCAGCCGTTCGAGGATCATTTCGTCGCCCTCGATTATCTTTTCGGCGGCGAAGCGCACGGGCAGTCCCGAGGTATTCGCGTGATCCTCGATAAGATGGATGACCGCGTGAAGGCAGCGGTGCACCGCGCCTCCGTGCGCGTCTCTGTCGCAGAAATCCTGCCTTAAGGGCAGCTCCTCAAATCGCGCCACGTGAACGGCGTGACGCACAAGCTCCGACACACCCTGATTCTTCGCGGCCGAAATGGGCACGACGGGCACGCCCAGCATGGCCTCCATTGTGTTTATATCAACGCTTCCGCCGTTTCCGTATACCTCGTCCATCATATTGAGCGCAACGACGATAGGAGTGTCCATCTGAAGAAGCTGCATCGTAAGATAGAGGTTTCTTTCAATATTCGTCGCGTCAACTATGTTTATAATGGCCTTCGGCTTCTCATAAAGCACGAACTCGCGCGAGATTATCTCCTCGCTGCTGTACGGCGACATGGAATATATGCCGGGAAGGTCGGTAATAAGCGTATCGGGGTATCCGCGGATGACGCCGTCCTTACGGTCGACGGTAACTCCGGGGAAGTTGCCCACGTGCTGGTTTGAGCCCGTAAGCTGATTGAAAAGCGTCGTTTTGCCGCTGTTCTGATTGCCCACGAGGGCATATGTAAGAAGCGTACCCGCGGGAAGCGGCGAACCGTGCTCCTTATAGTGCGTCTTGTTTATCTCACCGAAGCCGGGGTGGCTTGAGGTCCTTTGCTTTTCCTCTGAGCGCTCCTCCGACGCGTCCTCCCCGTCGACCGGCAGCACGCTTATCTTCTGCGCGTCGGCAAGCCTCAGCGTAAGCTGATATCCGTGAATTCTAATCTCCATCGGGTCCTTCATCGGCGCAAAGCGCACGACGCTCACCCTGACGCCGGGGATAACTCCCATGTCAAGAAGGTGCTGCCTTAGCGACCCCTCGCCGCCCACCTCATCTATATATGCCGATTGTCCGGCCTTTAACTCATTTAACGTCATTTCGCGATCCCTTTCGCCGCGCGTTTTGCTTTAATATAACGCGTCTGCGTATAAATTCCCATTATAATTGTTAGTATATGCTGCCCAAACGATTTGTCAAGTCCCATTTTTTCATATTTACGCTGGCTGTTTGACCCATATTCTGCCATTTGCGCTGTGGAAAATAATAGTATTGACAGCATTTTGGTGCGATGATAAAATGTACTTAACTTTTTATTAGTACTTAAATTAAATATCAAATTTGATTTTCAGGAGGCTTAAAAATGGCTAAATACGCAGTTATCCTCGTTGACATGTTAAATGATTTCATCACTGGCCCCATATCGACAGAGCGCGCTCCGGGCATCGTTGAGCCCAACGTCCGCCTCGCGGCAAAGGCGCGCGAAAAGGGCATCCCCGTAATCTACGCGAACGACTGCCACACTCCCGAAATTGACCACGAATTCAAGGTCTGGGGCCCGCATGCGGTAGAGGGCACGAAGGGCGCCGAGGTCGTACCGGAGCTTACGCCGCAGAAGGGTGACTTTATCGTTCCGAAGAAGCGTTACAGCGCGTTCTACGGCACAAATCTTGAGCTTCTGCTCAAAGAATTGGGCGTCGATACCCTTATAATCACGGGCTGGCAGGCCGACTGCTGCTGCAGACACACCTCAGCGGACGCCTTTTTCAGAGGCTACGATATCGTAGTGCCGAAGGAAACGACCGACACCACCACCTACGAGGCATACATCGCCGGTCTTGAGTATCTAAAGACTATCTACGGCGCAGACGTATGCGATCTTGACGAGCTTATGGCAAAGCTTTAATTGATTTGAAATATAAAAAAAGCGTAAGAGTTTCTTACGCTTTTTTTATATAAGAGTCTTAATAAACGTCATAAACAACAGAAGCACTATGAGAAATCCGAAGTTGAGCGCCGAGAAAAGGCCTATGTACGCGGCCGTCTTTCCCCTGTTGCGGCTTACATATTCGCGAAACGTGATAAGGCTTGCAAGCGACGCGATGAGCGTTCCCGCGCCGCCGATGTTCACGCCCCACAAAAGCTCGGCGTAATCATTCGTAAACTGCGAGAGCAGTATGGCCGTCGGAACGTTGCTGATCACCTGACAGGAGAGCGCGGAAAAAATCATGGCGTTCTTTTCGAGCATGAACGAGAAAAACTCCCTCACCGCGTCTATTCTCGCCATGTTTCCCGCGAAGATAAAGAAGAAAACGAACGTGAACAGCAGCCCGTAATCAACGTCCGAGAGCGCCTTTCTGTCAAGAAACATCAGCGCCGCAACGATGATTATAAGCCCCAAAAGATATGGTATGCCGCGAAATACGATGAGAATGGCAAGCGCGAACAGCGCAAGATACGCGGCCGCGCGGCGGCGGTCGAATTTCATGTCCCCGCTCTTTATCGTAAACTTCTCGGGCTTTATGAATATAACGCAGCAGAGCGTAATAAGTATTATCGAGGCCAAAAACGGCGGCGCCATGATGCGCATGAATTCGAGGCTGTCTATATTATACTTTGTGTATATGTAGAGGTTCTGCGGATTGCCGAACGGCGTAAGCATTCCGCCCAAGTTGGCGGCAATGTTCTGCATGATGAACGTAAACGCCATATACTTATTCCCGCCCGTCGCCTCAAGCACGAAGTAGCCGAGCGGCAGAAACGTGATAAGCGCCATGTCGTTCGCGATGAGCATTGAGCCAATAAGTGTTATATATACGAGCGCAAGTATGCACAGGCGCGCGTTCTTGAAGCGGCGCACGAGTCTCAGCGCGAGTATATAAAAGAAGTTTATATTGCGAAGCGCGCAGACCACCGCAAGGACGCAGAAAAGGCACGTAAGCGTCTTATAATCGAAGTAGCCCGCGTAAGCCGCGTCGGGCGGCACGATAACGCTCGTTATAACAGCCGCCGCAAGCGCGATAAACATTACGGCGTTCTTTTTTATAAAGGCGAGGCCCCTGCCCCGGGTATGCGCTGCGATTATTTCACCGTACATCAAAAAAGCTTCCCCTATGCGTTCTTTGAATATGACCTTTCGGCACAATTTTATATTGTACTCCCGCAAATGACTCTTTGCAAGATTTTTTTCGTAAAAAGTCAGCCGCAAAAATCACAAAAAAGCCTCCGAAAACGTCGTTTCGGAGGCTTTTTTATAAAATCTTAGTAAAAATATTTACTTAACGCCTATATCGTGTCTGAAATGCTTGTTTTTAAAGTCGATAAGCTTAACTCCGTCGTACGCGCGCTTTATCGCGTCGTCAAGGTCACTGCCCTTGGCTGTCACGCCCAGCACGCGGCCGCCCTTCGTATAGAATCTGCCGCCCTCGGCACGCGTTCCGGCGTGGTATACCACGATGCCGCGGGACTCGGCGTCCTCTATGCCGCTTATCTCAAAGCCCGTCTCGTATTTTCCGGGGTATCCGCCCGACGCCATGACTATGCATACGCACGCGCCGTCGTCCCACTCGATTTTCTGCCGGTCGAGCGTGCCGTCGATGCAGGCGTTCATTATATCGAGAAGGTCGGTCTTAAGCCTCGGCAGCACCACCTGCGTTTCGGGGTCTCCGAAGCGCGCGTTGTACTCTACGACCTTCGGGCCGTCGGGCGTTATCATAAGCCCGAAGTAGAGCACGCCGCGAAATTCCCTGCCCTCACTCGCCATTGCCGCAACGGTGGGCTTAAAGATATGCTCCATGCAGTAATCGGCGATCTCGGGCGTATATATGCGGCTCGGCGAGAACGTGCCCATGCCGCCCGTATTGGGGCCCTCGTCGTGGTCGAAGGCGCGCTTGTGGTCCTGCGCCGATACCATCGGCACGACGGTCTTTCCGTCGCAGAACGAGAGCACCGAAACCTCGGGGCCGGTCATGAACTCCTCTATAACGACTCTCGCGCCCGACTCGCCGAAAATCTTGTCCTCCATTATCGTATGAACGGCCGCCTCGGCCTCCTTTAAGTCCTTGGCGATAATTACGCCCTTGCCTAAAGCGAGGCCGTCCGCCTTTATGACGGCGGGGAATTTGTTCTGCGTCTTTATGTACGAAAGCGCACCCGCGGGGTCCGTAAATACTTCATATCCCGCCGTGGGGATACCATACTTCTTCATAAGCTCCTTTGAAAAGACCTTCGAGCCCTCTATTATCGCCGCGTTCGCGCGCGGGCCGAACGCCCTTATCCCCTCCTTTTCCATGGCGTCAACCATGCCCAAAACGAGCGGATCGTCGGGAGTTACAACGACCAGGTCAATATTCTTCTCCTTCGCGAAGGCGACTGCCGACTTTATGTCCGTGGCCTTAAAGTCCGCGCATTCGGCAAGCTTCGATATGCCGCCGTTTCCCGGCGCGCAGTATATCTTTTCGGCCTTCGGCGACTGTGAAAGCTTCGCGATAACGGCGTGCTCTCTGCCGCCGCCGCCGATAACGAGTATCTTCATGTTCTTTCCTCCGCTTTTAATGCTTGAAATGGCGCATTCCCGTGAATACCATCGGGATGCCGTATTCGTCGCACTTCTTTATCGAATCGTTGTCGCGTATCGAGCCGCCGGGCTGGATTATCGCCGCAACGCCCGCCTTGTGAGCCGCTTCCACGCAGTCGTCGAACGGGAAGAAGGCGTCGGACGCCATAACGGAGCCCTTTGCGTTCTCGCCCGCGTAGTCGATGGCTATGCCCAAAGACGTTATGCGGTTCGTCTGACCCGGGCCCACGCCCGCGCTTCTTTTGCCCTTTACGAGCACAATGGCGTTCGACTTCGTGTGCTTTACTATCTTCATTGCGAACTTCATCTGCGAAAGCTGCTCCGCCGTGGGCTGCGCCTTAGTTACGACTTTAAGGTCATCGTCGTTGTAGATTTCGGTGTCGGCGCTCTGAATGAGTAAGCCGCCGCTTACCTTCTTCGTTTCAAGCGTGCCGGGAGCCGTCTTATCAGTAATAGCGGGAAGCGACATAATGCGAAGGTTCTTCTTCGCAGTGAGTATGTCCATTGCCTCTTTCGTATACGACGGGGCTATGATTATTTCAAGGAATATCTTTGCCGCCTCGGCCGCCGTTTCGGCGTCCACCTCACGGTTTAGGGCAAGTATGCCGCCGAAAATCGAAACGGGGTCGGCCTCGTATGCGTTCTTATACGCCTCGGCTATGGTATCTCCGAGTCCCACGCCGCAGGGATTTGCGTGCTTTACGGCAACGGCGCACGGCTCTGAAAATTCCTTCACGAGCTCGACCGCCGCGGAAGCGTCGCTTATGTTGTTGTACGAAAGCTCCTTGCCGTGATGCTGCACTGCCGCCGCGATGGAATTTTTCGGGAAGCCCACTTCCTTATAGAAGGCCGCCTTCTGATGCGGATTCTCGCCGTAGCGCATCTCTTGCGCCTTTTCGTAAGTAAGCGTCAGAAGCTCGGGGAAGCTTTCGTCGCCGAGCTGCTTCTTTAAGTAATTCGAAATAAGCGTGTCGTAATGGCTCGTATGCTCGAACACCTTCGCCGCGAGATACCGCTTCGTTTCAAGCGAGACTTCACCGTTTTCGCGAAGCTGCGAAAGCACCGTATCATAGTCGCGCGCGTCTACCAGCACGGCAACGTCCTGCCAGTTCTTCGCGGCCGCTCTTATCATCGTGGGGCCGCCTATGTCGATATTCTCAATGGCCTCCTCAAATGTCGTGCCCTCCTTCAATATCGTGGCCTTGAACGGATAAAGATTTATAACGACTATATCTATCGTATTTATGCCGAGCTCTTCTATTTGACGCATATGCTCGGGATTCTTTCTCATTGCCAAAATGCCCGCGCTTATGTTGGGGTGCATCGTCTTTACGCGTCCGTCGAGGCATTCGGGGAAGCCCGTAACGTCGCTTATGCCCACAACGGGCACGCCCGCCGCTTCGATGACCTTATGGGTGCCGCCCGTGGAAACTATCTCATAGCCGAGCTCATAAAGCCCCTTCGCGAAGTCCGCCACGCCTGTTTTGTCCGATACGCTGATTATCGCACGCTTTTTCATCTATCCTTCCTCCTCTGTTATCGTTATACGTCTGCCCTCTGTCTTGATCCTGCCGCTGCAAAAGAGATCCACGGCGCGGGGAAGCAGTATCCATTCGGCCTCTTCCATCACTCGCCGCTGGAGCGTTTCGGGCGTGTCGCCCTCCTTTACCTCGACGGCCTTCTGGAGTATCACGGCGCCGCCGTCGGTCACCTCGTTTACGAAATGCACCGTCGCGCCCGTCACCTTAACGCCGTACGCGAGCGCCGCCTCGTGGACTTTAAGTCCGTAGAAGCCGTCGCCGCAGAACGAGGGTATGAGCGACGGATGGACGTTTATCATCCTGTTTTCGTAAAGCCCAATGACGCGCGGCGTGATTATCCTAAGATACCCCGCGAGGACCACAAGGTCGATATTATGTTCTTTAAGTATCGAAAGCAGCCTTTCGTCACATTCCTCGTCCGTCTTATACTCCGAACGCGCTATGACCTCGGCGGGAATGCCGTGTTTTTTCGCGCGCTCAAGCGCGTACGCCTTCTTCGACGTGGACACGACAACGGCTATCTCGCCGTTTTTTATGGCGCCGCTCTCGGCGGCGTCTATTATCTTCTGAAGATTGGTGCCGCCGCCCGATACGAGCACGGCAATTTTCTTTTTTCTCATACGTTCCTCTTTCAGATGATCTCTATCTTATCCTCGCCCGATACGATACTGCCGATAATATAAGGCGTCTCGCCCGCCGCTTCAAGCGTTTTTACGGCCTTTTCGCATTCGTCCGCGGCAACGGCTGCCACCATGCCTATGCCCATGTTGAAGGTATTGAACATATCGCGCTCGGGGATGTTGCCCTCGCGCTTAATAATATCGAATATCGGAAGCACGGGCACCTTCGCCTTTTCGATGCGCGCACAGAGGCCGTCCTTGATCATTCGCGGGATGTTCTCGTAAAAGCCGCCGCCCGTAACGTGGCATACGGATTTTACCTTTACCTCGTTCATAAGCGCGAGTATGGGCTTTACGTATATCCTTGTGGGAGCGAGAAGCACCTCGCCCAGGGTCTTTCCCTCATACTCGGGAAGGGGCCTCTTTAAGCCCGCCTCGGTCATGTCGAACACCTTTCTTACGAGCGAGTATCCGTTTGAGTGAACGCCCGACGACGCAAGGCCGATGAGCACGTCGCCCGCCTCCTGAGACGAGCTGTCGATAATGCGCTCCTTTTCTACCGCGCCCACGGAGAAGCCCGCGATATCGTATTCGTCCTCGCTGTAAAAGCCCGGCATCTCGGCCGTTTCGCCGCCGATGAGCGCGCATCCTGCCATAACGCAGCCGTCGGCCACGCCGGAAACAATCTTTTCAATCTTTTCGGGCACGTTCTTGCCCACCGCTATGTAATCGAGGAATATAAGCGGCTTTGCGCCCGAGCAAACTATGTCGTTTACGCACATTGCCACGCAGTCTATGCCTATGGTGTCGTGCTTGTCCATTATAAAGGCAAGCTTTAACTTCGTGCCGACGCCGTCGGTGCCCGATACGAGCACGGGATGCTTAAATTCATTAGTGTCGATCTCAAAAAGGCCGCCGAATCCGCCTATCGCGGACAGTACGCCGTTTATATGCGTCTTTGCGACGTGCTTTTTTATAAGCTCGACGGATTTATATCCGGCTACGACGTCAACGCCCGCAGCCTTGTAGCTTTCGGAAAAACTTTTACTCAATAGAAGCGCCTCCCAACTTTTACGGTATTTTAAAATCAATTATAAAAGCAAACCAAGGGGCGGCGCGTGCCGTCCCTTAATCTCTTTCGTTATTTATCTCCCATAAGGCGCTTTAATATCTCCTGATATGCGCCCTCTACGTTGCCTAAGTCCTGTCTGAATCTGTCCTTGTCGAGCTTTTCGTGCGTTACGCTGTCCCAGAAGCGGCACGTGTCGGGCGATATCTCGTCCGCAAGCACTATTTTGCCGTCGGGCAGCTTTCCGAACTCGAGCTTGAAGTCGATAAGCTCGATATTTGACTTCTTTAAGTACGCGGAAAGTATGTCGTTTATGCGAAACGCGTAAACGGATATGCAGTGAAGCTCGTCCTTCGACGCCGCGTTTATCGCCGCGATGTGATACTCGTTTACCATGGGGTCTCCGAGCGCGTCGTCCTTATAGCAGTATTCCAAAACGGTGGAGGAAAGCTTCGTGCCCTCGGGAAGGCCGAGCCTCTTTGAAAGACTGCCCGAAGCTATATTTCTTACTATTACCTCAAGCGGCACTATCGACACCTTTTTTACCACCGTCTCGCGGTCGTTTATTTCCTCAACGAAATGCGTCGGTATGCCGTTTTCCTCAAGCATCTTCATCAGATGATTTGTTACGCGGTTGTTTACGATGCCCTTGTCCTGGATCGTGCCCTTTTTAAGTCCGTTGAACGCGGTCGCGTCGTCCTTATAGGATACAATAGCGTAATCGGGATTTTCCGCGCAGTCGTAAACGCACTTTGCCTTGCCTTCGTATAACATCTTGCCCTTTGTCATAGCTCTTCAACCACCCTTTTCATAATTGTTTTATCTTTATTTATCACTTCTTGTTTCATTTCCTCTTTGTACGCCTCAAGCTTTGCCATAAGCGCCTCGTCCGAAAGCGCAAGCATCTGCACCGCGAGAAGCGCCGCATTCTCCGCGCCGTCGATGGCAACGGTCGCGACAGGCACGCCCTTTGGCATCTGCACTATCGAAAGAAGCGAGTCGAGCCCGTCCAAAGTCGACGACTTTATCGGAAGCCCGATAACGGGAAGCGGCGTATACGCCGCAATAACGCCTCCGAGATGCGCCGCCTTGCCCGCCGCCGCGATTATTACGCCTACGCCGTCGTCCTTCGCGGAAACGGCAAGCTCCTTTGCCTCCTCGGGCGTTCTGTGCGCCGAGATTACGCGCACAACATAGGGCACTTCAAACCTTTTTAAGATATTTACCGACTTTTTTACAACGGGCAGGTCGCTGTCGCTGCCCATAACTATCGTCACGGTCTTCATTCATATCCCCCCAAAGCACAAAATCTTTCGTCTCTCCTACAATACGGTCGCAACGCCCTGATAAACAAGGCCCTTGTCGCCGTCTATGGTCACGGTCATGCCGTCCTTTAATATATCGCAAGCGCCCTTTGCGCCCGTAACAACGGGAATGTCGAGCATAAGCCCCGCGATGGCCGCGTGGGACGACATGCCCTCCTCCTCGGTTATTATCGCGCGGGCGCGCTTAAACAGCTTCAAGTATTCGTTTGAGGTGGTGGATACGACGAGTATCTCGCCGTCCCTGAAATTCTTTTCCGCGTCCTCAAAGCTCGTGCAGACGCGCACCTCGCCGCAGGCGTTGACGTTTGATATGCCCCTGCCCTGTATGAGCACGTCGCCCACTGTCTGAACCTTTAAAATATTCGTCGTGCCGGAAATATTAAGCGGCACGCCGGCAGTGATCACGACGATGTCGCCGTCGGAAATTATGCCCTCTTTTTTTACGCAGCGCACGGACTCGTCGAAAAGCTCGTCGGTCGTATGCTTTTCGGAGATCCTGACGGCGTAAACGCCCCACGCCAGCGCAAGCTGATTTTTCACCTTTTCCGACACGGTCGTGGCTATTATGGGGCACGTCGGGCGGTATTTCGAGATGGCCGTGGCCGTAAAGCCCGACTTCGTATGCGTTATTATCGCCTTCGCGCCGACGTCGTAAGCCGTCTGGCACGTCGCGTGGCTTATGGCGTTCGTTATGCTCTTTATCATGTTGTTGTCCTGCGCGCGGAAGCGGTTCTGATAATTTATGTCGTTTTCCGTCGTCTCGGCAATTTTTACGAGCGTGCGCACCGATTCAACGGGGTACTTGCCCACGGCAGACTCGCCCGAAAGCATTACGGCGCTCGTGCCGTCGTATACGGCGTTCGCGACGTCCGTCGCTTCGGCGCGCGTCGGGCGCGGGTTTTTCGTCATCGACTCGAGCATCTGAGTCGCGGTTATCGCAAATTTGCCCTGCGAGAGGCACTTTTTTATTATCGCCTTCTGAAGCGGCGGTATCTTCTCGAACGAAAGCTCGACTCCGAGGTCGCCGCGAGCGACCATTATGCCGTCGGAGACCTTTAATATGGCGTCCGCGTTGTCAACGCCCTCGCTGCTTTCGATCTTAGAGATTATCTTTATCGCCTTGCCGCCGTTCGAGTCGAGTATGTTTCGCACCTCTAAAACGTCGAGCGCCGTGCGCACGAACGACGCGGCGATAAAGTCGACGTCCTCCTTTATCGCGAAAAGAATGTCGCTTCTGTCCTTTTCGCTTATATACGGCATATCGAGCTTTACGCCCGGCAGGTTTACGCTCTTTCTTCCCGAAAGCGCACCGCCGTTTAATACCTCGCACTTAATGTCCTGTCCTTCGACCGCTCTTACCGAAAGCTCGATAAGTCCGTCGTCTATGAGTATCCTGCTGCCCGCCGACACCGCCGCGGGAAGTCCCGCAAACGATACCGAAACGCGCGAGGCGTCGCCCTCGCACTCCGCTGTCGTAAGCGTGAACATATCTCCGGCGGAAAGCTCGATGCGCCCGTCCCGAAACGTGCCTATGCGTATCTCGGGGCCCTTCGTGTCAAGAAGTATCGCAAGCGGCACGTCAAGCTCGCGCCTTAGGCTTTTCGCCATGTCTATGCGCCTTTTATGCTCCTCGTGCGAGCCGTGCGAGAAATTGAGGCGCACAACGTTGACCCCTGCGAGTATCATTTCGCGAAGGACGCCCTCGTTGTCGGTCGCGGGGCCTAAGGTCGCCACTATCTTTGTTTTTCTCATGTTATGACCTCCTTCTTCGAGTCATATCCTTTAAACTTTCCATACACTTTTATATTATACCATTGCGGCGATATTTTCAAGCAAAACAGCGCACCTTATTATTTTTATCTGAAATATAAAAAATCGCGGCGTTTTGCGCGCGATTTGCAACGTAATGCAAAAGACAGGCGAAATGCCTGTCCTTTGCATTATTTTATGTTTTACTTTACTTTACGCTGATAAATACGGTGTCGTCGCCCGCGTGGCCCGTTTCGTCCTCCCACATTATCTCGTTTGCGCTGTTGAGAACGAATCTGCCCACGCCGTTTTCGTACTGAACGGCCTCGGTGAAGTCGCCGTCCTCGTTATACGTCCGAACGACGCATCTGCCGTTTTCGTAGGATAAAACGCCGCCGTCGCCGGCTTTTGCCTTCATATCCCAGACGTAGAGCACGGCCGCGCTGTCGCTCCATTCGATATGTACGTCGTACATACCTGCCTCGGCGCTCTTTTCAACGTTGATCATGCCGCGTCCCGCGATTTTCTCGGCCCACGTGCCTATAAGGCTGTCGGGCGTATAGCCGAGCGCCGACATATCCGACGCGGCTTTAAGCTCGTCATACCATTCGTTCATTATCTCCCACGGCTTCGCGGTTTCGCCCTCGGCGAGCGTCACCTCGTAATACGCCTCGTATTCGCCGTCGCCATAGACCTCGCGCACGATATTGCCCTCGGTGTCATTATGGAAGAAATCAAAGCGGGTATTCATATCGGGAAAGTCAAGCACCGTGTATTCGCCGTCGGGCGCTTCGTCGCGGTCGATGTACTCATATACCGCGTTCTTCGTAAGACGCGAAACGTATGGCGCCGCGTCGATGCCGCCCGCGGGTATCGGGCCGTATCCGGTCGTGCTTATCGTGTAGTTTACGCCGTCCATATATGCCGCGCGGTTAAGGCATACCTCAAGCTCGGTGCTGCCGTAGCTCTCCGCGGTAAAGCCCTCGTTCCTTTCAATGAAGGTCTTCGGTACCGTGTCCGCCCATTCGCAGAGGCTGCTCCAGTCGGCTAAAGTCTCCTCGTTATACTCCTCGCGCACAACGCGCACGTCCGAAGGAAGTGCGATAAGGTAATAATTGCCCTCAGAGTCCTTTGCAAAGAAATTGTCGTTGTTTAGATTGCCGCAGAGCATCTCGTGCATTTCGGCCTCGCTTACGCGGACAATCGTAAACAGCCAGCCCGCGCCCTCAGTCGGCTCGCCAAGCTTCTGTGCCGCCTCTTTTGAGGCGATCTCCGAAACGGAGAAGAGTCTGCCAGAGCCGTCGTCGGCGGGCGTATCGACAGTTACAAGCTTGTCATACTCCAGGGGCACGAAAAGCGTGACCCCGCCGTTTTCATAAGCCGCGTCCGACGGCTTTTTCGTATTTGTGCAGGCCGCAAGCGAAAAGACAAGCGCAAGCGCCAGCACGATGCATATAACCGAAGTAAGCTTTATTTTCATGTTTATCAACCCCCCGTACGGTTTTTGATATGTTTTGCCCGTGCAAAATGAGCGCGGGCGCAGTTTTTAAGCTAAAAGGGCGGTGTATCCATCCGCCCTTTTTACCTTTTTGATTATTCGCGTATTATTCAGCAGCTGCTTCAACAGCGTCCGATGCGGCGTCAACTGCGCCTGCCGCGCCGTCTGCCGCTTCGTCAGCGGGCACGTTCTCGGTGCCCTGTGCGCCTGCTTCGATGAGCGCGTGATACCACTCGTTCATAACCTCGGCAGCGTTAGTTTCGCCGTCCGCGAAGGCAGCCTTATAAAGCGCTTCGTTTCCGCTCCATATCTGGCGGATGTAATTTACCTTATCCTCGGCAAAGAAGAAGTCAAAGCGCATATCGTCTACCGGGAAGTAAAGCACTGCGTACTCGCCGTCGGGAGTCTCGGATATGTCGAGCATTTCAAGCGTCATGCCCTTCGTGAGGCGGTCAACGTAGGGCTGTGCTATGGCGCCGTCACCCGTCTTGGGACCGAATTCGGTGGTGCTTACGGTGTAGATCGTGCCGTCCATGTAAGCCGAGCGGTTTAAGTAGATATCAAGGTCGGTATTGCCGCGCTTCTCCTCGGTAAGGCCGATGTCCTCTTCCGTGGTGATAGATGCGGGAACGCCTGCAGCCCACTCGCACAGCGCGCTCCACTGAGCCATGTCTTCGTCAGTGATGTCGCCTTCGCGCATGATGCGCACGTCGGTGGGATGATAGTAGATGTAGCAGTTGCCCTCTGCGTCCTTTGCGAATACTTCCGCACCGGACATATCGTAGCAGAGCATCTCGTGGAGCTTATCCTCGCTCACCGTGCCGATGGCGAAGAGCCAGCCCGCGCCTTCGGTGTCGTACTCGGAAGCTGCCGCAGCTTCAACGGAAGCGTTCTCGGATACACTAAAGAGTATGCCGTCCTCGCTTGCCTCGGGCATATCTACCGTCACAAGCTCGTCGTAATCGCCCGGCACGGTCAATATTATGCCGTTGTTCGTGTACGTTACGTCGGGCTTTTTCTGGTTGCTCTGGCAGGCAGCGAGCGAAAGTGCCATGACCGCCGCCAGCGCGATGCAGAGAAGCGATTTTTTCGTGATCTTCATTTTCATAACTCCTTTTTTATTTTTTTATTTTTCCCGGGGCTTTTTTCGTGCCCGGTTTGTTACATACACTATATTATACTACAAAATCTTTCGCAATGCAAATTACCCGCCGCAAAATCTGCGGCGGGTAAAGGGGCCTCTTAATCTTCCTTTATAAGCTCTTTAAGCGACGCCGCAAGGCCGCCCAGAGCCTGTATCTCCGACGGGATGATTATCTTCGTCGCATTGCCCTCGCTTACGTGCTCGAGCGCCTCAAAGCTCTTTAACATAAGCACTGCGCGGTCGGGCTCTGCAGCCTTTATCTTGCGAAGACCCTCGGCGGTAGCCTCCTGAACCTTCAGAATTGCCTCTGCCTCGCCCTCGGCCCTTCTTATCTGCGACTCCTTCTGAGCCTCAGCCGCAAGGATTGCGGACTGCTTGTCGGCCTCCGCCTGAAGGATCACCGACTCCTTCTGGCCCTCGGCCACGAGTATAGCCGCTCTCTTTTCGCCTTCCGCGCGAAGGATTGCCTCGCGGCGCTCGCGCTCCGCCTTCATCTGCTTTTCCATGGCAACCTGAATCTCACGCGGCGGGATGATGTTCTTAAGCTCGACGCGGTTTATCTTTATGCCCCACGCGTCGGTCGCAACGTCGAGTATCTCGCGCATCTTCGAGTTTATCGTATCTCTCGAGGTAAGCGTCTGGTCAAGCTCCATGTCGCCTATGATGTTTCGAAGCGTCGTCGCGGTAAGATTCTCGATGGCGCGCATCGGGCTTTCAACGCCGTAAGCGTAGAGCTTGGGGTCGGTTATCTGGAAGAAAACGACCGTATCTATCTGTATCGTTACGTTATCCTTCGTGATAACGGGCTGGGGCTTAAAGTCGGCCACCTGCTCCTTAATGCTCACCTTTCTCGCTATTCTGTCAACAAAAGGAATAAGGAAGTGAAGTCCCACGCCCCACGTGTTTATATACGCGCCGAATCGTTCGATAACGTAGGCCGAAGCCTGCGGCACGATCTTTATGCGGCTTATAAGGAAAATCACCACAAGAGCTAAAATAATAATAGGTACCAGCATTATAATTACCTCCTTTTCATACTTCTTTTATAAGGTTCCCGGCACGGGCTCCACTATGAGCTTGACGCCGGATATCTCGCGGATCACGGCCTTGTCGCCCGACGAAAGCCTTATTTCGTCCGACACGGCTCTGGCGGTCCAGTCCTGGCCCATCACCTTTGCCGCGCCCTTTCCGAGAACGTTGTCGATATCCTCAGTTATAACGCATTCCATGCCGATAAGGCGGTCTGCGTTTGTCCTTTTGAGCTTGGGCGTGAGTATCTTTTTCACCACGCGGCGCGTTGAAAGTATGAGCACGATGGACACCGCTAAAAACAGCACTATCTGCCACACGGGCTCAAGCCCGAGATGGGCGGCTATCATGGATACTATCGCGCCGAGGCAGAACCATATCGCCACGAGCTGCACGGAAAAGACCTCACAAAGCGCCGCGACAATTATAACCGCCAGCCAAATCCATATCCAGTTCATCGAAACAGCCCCCTTTCTTTTCATAAAGACGCATCATGCGACGCAAATGTTCCGCATTCGTCTAAGGTAGCTTACGATAAAATAATACAATATATTTATGTATAATTTGTAAAAAATAAATCAATAGGCCGTAAATTCGGTCTTACTTCTTCGCGTCGGCCTTAAGGCGCGCCTCCTGCTTCATGCGCTCCTCCTTCGAAAGATACTTCTTTCTTAAACGAAGGAAGTTGGGCGTTACCTCCAAAAGCTCGTCCTCGGCGATAAATTCAAGGCACTGTTCGAGGCTCAGTACCTTGTGGGGCGTGAGCCTTAACGCCTCGTCGGAGCCGGAGGCGCGCATATTCGTAACGTGCTTCTTTTTGCAGACGTTCACGGCCATGTCGCCGTCGCGGCTGTTCTCGCCCACTATCATGCCCTCGTACACATTAGTGTTGGGGCCGATAAAGAGCGTGCCGCGGTCCTGCGCGTTGTAAAGGCCGTACGTTACGGACTTGCCCGTTTCAAACGCCACGAGAGAGCCGCGCGTGCGCTCCTGAATTTCGCCGCGCATGGGCTCGTAGCCCTCGAATATCGAGTTTATAACGGCCGTGCCCTTCGTTTTCGTCATCATTTCGCTTCTGTAGCCGATAAGGCCGCGCGAGGGCACTAAAAATTCAACGCGCGAGTAGCTCTGAGTGGGCGTGATCGAAAGAAGCTCGCCCTTGCGGAGGTTCGTGCTCTCGATAACGGTGCCGACGTATTCCTCGGGCGCGTCGACTACGAGACGCTCCATAGGCTCGCAGAGCTGTCCGTCGACCGTCTTTGTTATTATCTTCGGCTTCGATACGAGAAATTCATACCCCTGACGGCGCATATTCTCGATGAGCACCGCGATGTGAAGCTCGCCGCGTCCCGAAATCTTGAACGTGTCGGCGGAGTCGGTATCCTCGACCTTTAGACTTATATTCGATTCAAGCTCCTTATAGAGCCTGTCGCGCAGATGGCGCGAGGTGACGTATGAGCCGTCCTGACCTGCGAACGGGCCGTCGTTTACGGAGAAGTTCATCGTAAGGACGGGCTGGTCTACCTTTATCGCGGGCAGCGGCTCCGGCGCGTCGGGCGAACAGATGGAGTCGCCTATATTTATATCGGAAAGCGCCGATACGGCGACGATCTCGCCCGTAGACGCCTCTGAGACGGCTTCGCGCTTTAAGCTCTCGAACGTATAAAGGCCCGAGACCTTGGCCTTTACCACTTCGCCGTTCTGGCGGCAGACCGCTACCTGATCGTTTAACGCCACGCGGCCGCGGTTAATTTTGCCCACGGCAATGCGTCCCGTATAATTGTCGTAGTCAATATTCGACACGAGCATCTGAAACGGGCCGTCCTCGACGCCGCACGGCGGGTCTATTTTATCCTTTATTATATCGAAAAGCGGCTTTAACGTACCGTCGTGGCGGTCGGGGCTCAGCGAAGCCCAGCCGTCGCGGCCGGAGGCGAACACGACGGGCGAATCGAGATACGACTCGTCGGCCTCAAGGTCCAAAAGAAGCTCAAGCACCTCGTCTACCACCTCGTGCGGGCGCGCGTTCGGTCTGTCGGCCTTGTTTATTACGATTATCACCTTGAGCCCGAGCGCGAGCGCCTTTTTAAGTACGAAGCGCGTCTGCGGCATACAGCCCTCGAAGGCGTCCACGAGAAGGAGAACGCCGTCTACGAGCCCGAGGCTTCTTTCCACCTCGCCGCCGAAATCGGCGTGTCCGGGGGTGTCAACTATGTTTATTTTTATATCCTGATAATATATTGCCGTATTTTTTGCAAGTATCGTTATGCCGCGCTCGCGTTCGAGGTCGTTAGAGTCCATGACGCGCTCGACCACCTGCTGATTTTCGCGGAATATGCCGCTCTGGCGGAGCATCGCGTCGACGAGCGTCGTCTTGCCGTGATCGACGTGGGCAATTATAGCGATATTGCGGATGTTTTCCTGTTTAACCATAAATCTCACCTTCAATTAAAATTGCTTCAAAACAAAACACTCTATATGTTACCACACAAATCGGCGCAATACAATAAAAGTATTGACCACATTTTTATATTTTGCCAAAAAAATTACCGTTTAAAATTGCCAAACGCGAAATTATGAGTTATAATAAAGTCATATAACAGAAAATAACATCGGATTTTCAAAAAAGGAGTTGTATTTATATGCCTCAGGTTGTTACGGCACTCGTGGAAGACGGCGACAAGATCTTTATCGCACAGCGCAGCAAGGATGACGAGCTTCCGCTCATGTGGGAGTTCCCCGGCGGAAAGGTGCGCCCCGGCGAGCCCAGCGACGAAGCGATACAGCGCGAATACAAGGAGGAGCTGAACCTCGATATCGAGGTGACGGAGCTTTACTCCAAGGGCGTTTACGCTTTCATGAAGTGGGAGGTTGAGGTCATGATGTACCGCGCGAAGATAGTCGGCGGCGAGCTTAAGCTAAACGAGCACAACGACTATGCGTGGGTGACGCGAAAGGAGCTTAAGGATTACGAGATAATCCCGCCCTACAAGCATTTTTACGACCAGCTCGTAGCGGAAGGCGAAAAGGAAGCATAAAGCCTGAAAAAAGCAAACGGAAGCAAGCCTTCCGTTTGTTTTTTTGCGAAAATATACGTATTTTCGGGATATGAGGAGGGGTTATTTTCCTCCGTCCAAAGCCTTCCCCTCCGAGGGGAAGGTGGCGGCGGGCCGTGACGGATGAGGTGCAGCGCCGCCACGGCGCGTTCGTCCCCAAAGGCTCCCTCCCCGAGGGAGCTGTCGGCGCCATCGGCGCTGACTGAGGGAGTTGATGCACAATTGCCCAATTATTTGCTTGAAATATTTTAAGAAGCTTTTTTCTAAGTTTTTAACCAATCTTCCATATAGTAATGGTGCTTACACGCCAAATGAAGGAAGGTGATCGCCAGCCTAAAGCGGCCAACGAGCACCTTCCATAATAGGATTAAATCCTATATTTATTAAAAGCAAAGCATAGTAAAAAGTCAAGTAAAAAAACACTGCATGTATACTAAATGTGTATTCTGCCCGAAAAGCGGCTTAGATATAACGAAGGATGATTATTTCGTTATCATGTGCTGCCTTATTTATGCCCCTGCTTCCTGCTTATACATCTTTCTTTTTCAGAACTTCGTTCTAAAGAATTTTGTCGCCTCCCGCGGGGGTTCTTTTGGAAACAAAAGAACCAAAATCCGGGTCCCCGAAAAATACGTCCTGCGGATTTTTTGAGGTGGTTCAAGGGAAGGTGGCGGCGAAGCCGTCGGATGAGGTGTCTCAATTCTTTCCCCCTACAGCATTCCCTTTATTTCCTCGCCGCCTATGGCAATAACGCTGCCCCAGTTTAAGAGTATGTCGGGGCCCTCGTCAAATTTTATCGCAACGCAGTCCTCTTCCCTCACTACATCGCGCACGCCTCCGAAAACAAGCGTCCTCGCCTCGTTGTCTATGTACATGATGACGTATATTTCGTCCATGTTTGTTCCTTCCTTCGGGCATGAAAAAACCGCCTTATCGGCGGTTTGCAGGCACATCATATCAGTCATCATCGGGGTACTTATCAAATACGCGGAAGTAGCACTTTGTGAGGACGTCGATTACCACATCCGCTTCGTCTTCCCCGAGTATTCCGTCGAGCCTTCCCTCCATCAGGTCTTCATAGTAGAGGTACAACTCATCCGTAAGCTCTGGCGTCAGTGTGTTGTTGTCGATTTCCCACTCAATCATCGGGAGCAGTACGTTTAACCGCTCGGCTTCTGCGAGTTTGTTCTCGTTAAATTCGTAAAGCCAAAAATTTTGAACGTCTTTACCGGTAAAAGGTTTGCCGGGTCTATCGCTCTGATTAGAGCGAATGCGCTCAAGCAACAAATCCTTACACTCTTCGTAAGTAATGTCGTACTTCATTTCTTTTTCCTCCATCTGTGCTTCCAAACGTCGCCTTCGGCGGCTTTGTTTGAAACAACGTTAATCTCTACCTCAGGAAAAGCCTTTTTGAACTGCTCCATAACTCCTTGACAGCTTTCACACATTCCGCGTTCGGAAAGCATCGTTATTGATTTGAAAGGTGCCTTTTCATATAGGTCGGCGAAATATTCAAACAATTTTGCCTCTGTATCATGCTCTGTTTCTGTTCTTGGTTTTCTGCTTTTTAGCAACACATCTTTACAAGAAAAGCGTCGCTTGTCTCTCAATAATACTAATTCCGAAGATCCTCTGTACTTTCTCGCTTTAGCGGAATCTGAAATCTTACTGTTTAATTTATACGCCTTTTTCCTTTCCCTGTCAATAAAGCTCTCTCCGTATTTTTCGTCCTGTTTCTTCTTCCACTGCTCATACGTCATATCGGCGGGCACGTAGTACGTCCCGCCTTCCGCATCTCTCGCCGCACGTTCGCCCGGGACGTCAAAATCGTCCTCAAAATACGGCGCCGTCGTCGTCCTGCACCATGGATGGAACGGCGGCGCCGTAACGCCCACCTCGCGTTCGCTCATCGCGCACGCCTCCGAAAACAAGCAGCCTCGCCTCGTTGTCTATATACATGATGACGTATACATCGTCCATGTTTATTCCTCCCTTCGGGCATGAAAAAACCGCCTTTTCGGCGGTTCGCAGATATATCATATCAGTCTTCGTCCGGGTACTTGTCGAATACGCGGAAGTAACACTTGGTGAGAACATCTATAACAACGTCCTCTTCGTCCTCCCCCAGTATTCCGTCAAGCCGTCCCTCCATCAGATCCTCATAATAGAGGTACAGCTCATCTTTCATCTCGGGCGTCAGTGTGTTGTTGTCAATTTCCCATTCGAACATTGGGAGCAGCACGTTAAGTCTTTCCGCTTCCGCAATTTTGTTTTCGTTAAACTCATAAAGCCAAGAACTTTCAAGATACGCTCCTGTAATAGGGCGCCTCTTTATGGCTTGAATACGTCCAAGCATCATATCTTTACTACATTCATAAGTAATGTCATACTTCATTTCTTTTTCCTCCTGTGCTTCCAAACATCGCCTTCAATTATTTTATTTGAAACAACGTTAATCTCCACCTCTGGAAAAGCTTTTTTGAACTGCTCCATAACACCCTGGCAGCTCTCACACATTCCACGTTCGGAAAGCATTGTTATGGATTTAAATGGTTTTCTTTCGTATAAATCTGCAAAAAATTCAAACAACTTTGCCTCTGTGTCTTGATCTGTGTTGGTCCGCACCCCACCGTCTTTACATGGCACGTCTTTATAAATAAACCTTGGGGCTTCTTTCAACAATACTAATTCCGAAGATCCTCTGTACTTAGTAGCTTTAGAGATATCTGAAATCTTACTGTTTAAATAATACGCCTTTTTCCTTTCCCTGTCAATAAAGCTCTCTCCGTATTTTTCGTCCTGTTTCTTCTTCCACTCCGGATATTTCATATCGTCCGGCACATAATACGTCTTTCCGTCCGCGTCCCTTGCGGCGCGTTCGCCCGGATCGTCAAAGTCGTCGTCAAATGCCGGCACCGTCGTTGTCCGGCACCACGGATGAAAGGGCGGCCTTCCTCTACCCAAAAATCGAACTTTTTACATAAAACCGTATTGATTTATTTATAACGGCGTGTTATCCTTATATTTGCTGAGGCGGAGGGGGTCCGACGCCGAAGCGACGTATATACCGACTGCCGCCGAAGCTTTTTCTGAGGCGAAAGGCGTGATTTAAGCATACTTAAAAAGCGCCCCGGGCGCTTTTTTGATTTTGCGCCCCCCATAAAACGCGCCAAACTCATGTATAAAGGTGAACGAGTACTATGGAAAAAACATTCGTGCCGATAGAGTATCGGGAAAGCTTCAAGCCGCTTCTTATGTCATTTCTTATAAAATGCCTGCCCGAATCCGGCAGGACCCTCGATCTTGCGGGAAGGCATAAGTATTACTCGGATATCGAAAAGAACTTCAAAGGCTTTTGGTGCATGTTCGACGACGAAGGCGTCATCGGCACTTCCGCGGTGTCGGAGCTTGACGAAAAAAGCTGCGAGCTAAAATCGCTTTTTCTCTTAGAGCGGTATCACGGCCTCGGATACGGAAGGCTCCTTCTTTGGCAGGCGATCGCCTTCGCCGCAGAGAGCGGATACGAGCGGATGTATCTTGAGTCCCTCTCCTCAAGCACGCGCGCGCTGAACCTTTACAAAAAGGCCGGTTTTACCGATACCCAAAAATACAACACGAACGAATACACGGACGTTTTCATGGTTCTGGACTTAAAAAGCCTTCCGTCTGAGGACGCCGCTTCGAGATAATTCTAAACAGAATTTCACATACTTACCGTAAAGGGGCTGATTTTTGTGTACGATCCCAAATCGAAAAAGGCCGAGGAGTTCATCGACCACGATGAGGTCATGGCAAGCCTTAAATTTGCCGAGGAAAACAAGCATAACGAAAAGCTGCTTCGGGAGATCCTCGAACGCGCAAAGCTTCGCAAGGGTCTTCCCCACCGCGAGGCCACGGCCCTTTTGGAGTGCGAGATCGACGAGATAAACGAAGAGATATTAAAGCTTGCCGGTCAGATAAAGCGCGACTTTTACGGCAACCGCATCGTAATGTTCGCGCCTCTGTATCTTTCAAACTACTGCGTGAACGGCTGCCTTTACTGCCCGTATCATCTGAAGAACAAGCACATAAAGCGAAAGAAGCTTAGCCAGGAGGAAATAAAAAACGAGGTCATCGCCCTTATGGACATGGGCCACAAGCGCCTTGCGATAGAGGCCGGAGAGGACCCCGTAAACAATCCCATCGAATATATCCTCGAGAGCATAAAGACGATATACAGCGTTAAGCATAAAAACGGCGAGATACGCCGCGTCAACGTGAACATTGCCGCCACGACCGTGGAGAATTACAAAAAGCTCAAAGAAGCGGGCATCGGCACGTATATCCTCTTTCAGGAGACGTATCACAAGGAGAGCTACGAGCGCCTTCATCCCACCGGCCCCAAGCACAACTACGCCTACCACACCGAGGCGATGGACAGAGCCATGGAGGGCGGCATAGACGACGTGGGACTCGGTGTGCTCTTCGGGCTCGAGCTTTACCGCTACGAGTTCGCGGCGCTTTTAATGCACGCGGAGCATCTTGAGGCCGCCTTCGGCGTGGGGCCGCATACGATAAGCATGCCCAGAGTAAAGCGCGCCGACGATATCGACCCCGACGTCTTCGACAACGGCATAAGCGACGAGCTTTTCGCAAAGATCTGCGCGCTCATACGCATAAGCGTGCCCTACACCGGCATGATAATCTCGACGCGCGAAAGTCAGGCCGTGCGCGAACGGCTGCTCGCGCTCGGCGTATCGCAGATAAGCGGCGCGTCGCGCACATCCGTGGGCGGCTACTCCGAAGAGGAGCGCCCGCACGATACGGAGCAGTTCGACGTGTCCGACACGCGCACGCTCGACGAGGTCGTGGGCTGGCTCGTAAAGCTGGGCTATATTCCCTCGTTCTGCACCGCCTGCTACCGCGAAGGGCGCACGGGCGACAGATTCATGAAGCTTTTAAAGAGCAATCAGATACAGAACTGCTGCCATCCGAACGCGCTCATGACCTTAAAGGAATATACCGAGGATTACGCCTCGCCCGAAACGAAGGCGATTGCCGACAAGCTCATCCTCGACGAAACGAAGAACGTACCGAACGAGAACGTGCGCCGCATAGTTTTAGATAATCTTAAAAAAATTGAATCGGGCGCGCGCGATTTCAGATTTTAGGAGGTGCCTTAAGTGGGACTTAACGATACCCCCGCCTCGGAGCGCGTCCATATAGGCTTTTTCGGCTGCACGAACGCGGGCAAATCGAGCGTCGTAAACGCCGTGACGGGGCAGAATCTCGCCATCGTCTCCGACGTTTCGGGCACGACGACCGACCCTGTGTTAAAGACTATGGAGCTTTTGCCCCTGGGCCCCGTCGTGATAATCGATACGGCGGGCATCGACGACACGGGCGAGCTTGGGCAGCTTCGCATGAAGAAAAGCCGCGATATTTTAAGAAAGACCGACATCGCCGTATTAGTGGTCGACGCTGCGGCGGGCCTTTCCCCCGCCGATGTTTCGCTCATCGGGGATTTCGGGCGGCTCGGCGTGCCGTATATCATCGCCTACAACAAGTGCGATCTTCTTAAAAGCATTCCCGCGCCCGCAAAGCGCGAAATATACGTAAGCGCGAAAAGCGGCGAAAACATAAGCGAGTTAAAGGAGCGCATTGCCGCGTTAAAGCCCGAGGGCCGCGAAAAGCCGCTTATCTCCGATAAGCTCTCGCGCGGCGATATCGTGATACTCGTCGTGCCTATCGACAAATCAGCGCCCAAGGGAAGACTCATACTGCCCCAGCAGCAGACGATACGCGACGTTCTCAGCGTCGGCGCGCTCTCGCTCGTAACGGGTGTCGGTGAGCTTTCCGACGCGCTCGCGCGTCTTCGCGGCGGCGTGCGCATGGTGATAACCGACAGCCAGGTCTTCTCCGAGGTCTCGCGCATAGTGCCGCCCGACGTGCCGCTTTGCTCGTTTTCGATACTTTTCGCGCGGCTGAAGGGCGACCTTAAAACACTGACGGACGGCGCGCGCACACTCAAAGACCTCCCCGACGGCGCGCGCGTTCTCATAAGCGAGGGCTGCACCCATCACCGCCAGTGCGAGGACATCGGCACGGTAAAGCTGCCGAAATGGATACGCGAATACACGGGGCGCGATATCGGGTTCGAGTTTACCTCGGGCGGCGAGTTCCCCGACGACCTGTCGCGCTTCTCGCTCGTCGTTCACTGCGGCGGATGTATGCTCAATGAACGTGAAATGAAGCACCGCATAGCAAAGGCGAAGCTTGACGGCGTGCCGATAACGAATTACGGCACCGCGATAGCCGAAATGAAGGGCATTTTAAAACGAAGCCTTGAGATTTTTGAAGGAACGGACGAAAATGGGTATTAAGACGATACGCACGGTCTCATTCGGCGGTATTCCCATAGAATATACACTCGAACGGAAGCCCGTAAAGAACATAAATCTGCGCGTGAGGTCCGATAAAAGCGTATACGTCTCCGCGAACGCGCGTGTTCCCGTGCGATATATTGACGATTTCGTCCGCTCGAAGGGCGCGTTCATAATAAACGCGCAAAAGAAGACGGCGGCAGCGCCGAAAAGCGCCGCCGCACCAAAAAAATATGAGAACGGCGAGGCCTTTCGCCTTCTGGGACGGACGTTTTATCTAAAAATAACCGAGGGCGCGAAGGAAGGCGTTTACGCCGAGGATGACCGCCTTGTTGTCATTCAGAAAAACGTGTCTGACAAAAAGCGCACCGAACGGCTCGTAAAAAGCTTTAAGCTCGAGCTTTGCAAAAGCGTGTTTACGAAGCTTCATAAGGCACGCTATCCCGATTTTCAGGCGTACACGCGCGGCCTGCCCGCGCTTCGCATACGCGATATGAAGTCACGCTGGGGCTCGTGCATCCCCGCGAAGAACGTGATAACGCTCAATTCGCGCCTCATCGAAAAATCGCCCGAGCTTATAGATTACGTCGTGCTTCACGAATACTGCCACTTCGTTCACCCGAACCATTCGGCGGCGTTTCACGCGCTCGTGGCGCGTTATATGCCCGACTGGAAGAAAAGAAGAACGCTTCTTAACGCGTAAGCGCAAGGAAGCGTTTATTTTTTCGCCGCCTCCCAACCCGAGGGGAAGGCAATACGGGCGCACGATGCGCCCGACACGGCTTGACCGATGGGGATGCTTTGGCTCACGTAAAGCGTTCCACCCCGCGGGGGAAGGCTAAAACCGCGGCCGTGTGGATGCGCAAATCCATACACACAAACTTTTTTCTGCGTTTCTAAAAAAACGCCGCCAAAAAGCCATATTTATTTCCATAAATGTTTTTTATTATATTTGCTTTTTTCGTTTGAATTACTTATTATAATATAGTCAATTTATATTTACTTAATTGAAAGGATCCCCGCATGAATACAAAAGTCAACTCAAAGGGCGTTTTCGTCGTGCTTGTGCTGGGCGCGATAATAACCGCTCTCGTATCTACGGTGATGAGCACCGCGCTGCCCGCAATCATGGCGGAATTCGTCATCCCCGCTTCGCAGGCACAGCTCGTCACGAGCATATATTCGCTAGTAAGCGGCGTTATGATACTCGCGACCGCCGTTATAATCAAAAAGTTCAAGACAAGACGCCTCTTTCTTACGGGAATGTTCCTTTTCTCAATAGGCGTGCTCCTGTGCGCGATATGCCCCACCTACGGCGTAATGCTCGCGGGGCGCGTCGTTCAGGGCGTGGGCTACGGCATAATTATCTCGCTTACACAGGTTGTTATACTTACGATAGTGCCCGAGGGACGGCGGGGATTTGCAATGGGCATATACGGCTTCGCCGTAGTGCTTGCGCCAATCCTGGGCCCCATTTTAGGCGGCCTCGTCATCGACCATTATTCGTGGCGGCTCATATTCTGGATAATACTGCTCATCTGCGCGGTCGATATCATCCTGGGTCTCATATTCATGCGCAACGTGCTTGAGAACACGCCTCAGCGCTTCGACGTGCCCTCCATGATACTTGCGGCAGTGGGCTTTACGGGCGTAGTGCTCGGCACGGGCAATATCGGCACTTATCCGTTCTTAAGCGTTCAGACGGGACTTCTTCTCTTAGTCGGCGTCGCGGCCCTCGTCGTATTCGCGCTTCGTCAGATGAAGCTTGAAAACCCGCTTCTTAATCTTCGCGTCTTTACGGAGCGCGACTTCACCGTGGCCGTCATAATGAGCGTCATCCTCTACGGCACGATGAACGCCATGCCCACGATTATGCCCATACTCGTTCAGACGATAATGGGACACAGCGCGACGATGTTCGGCATAATAATCGCACCCTGCTCCGTGCTCATGGCAGTCTTAAGCCCCTTTACGGGCAAGCTCTTCGATAAGATTGGCATGCGTCCGCTCGCGCTCATCGGCTGCGTGCTTGCGACGATAAGCAATGCGTGCATACTGTTTGTGCGCCGGGACAGCCCCGTTATACTTCTCATCGCGATACTTATCGTATTCGGCATCGGCATGGCCTTCGTCGTTATGAATCTCGTCACCTTCGGCATGGAAAAGCTTGAGGGCGCAAAGAAAACGGACGGCACCGCGCTCATCACCTGCCTTCGCACAATGGGCAGCGCGCTCGGGACGGCAGGCTTCGTGGCGCTCATGTCCGTCGGCACGACCGCAGGACAGTATACTGTTGAGAACGTGCACCACAGCTATATAGGCATGACCGTTTGCACCGCGATTACGGTGATTATCGTAATTGTCTTCATTCGGGGAAAGAAAAAGGACGAAAAGAATAAGCTTCCGGCGCCCGAGACGCCGATCGAAAGCGAAGGCGAAAACGAATAAAGCGCAAACGGGCGGAGCCAAAAGGCTCCGCCCGTTTTTTTATACCGTCGGATAAAACCTGTAATGTCCGCGCCAGGCGTACCATTCGCCCGCGCTCATGGCCGCGGGCTGACTGCCCCGGCTGAACAGAATAAAATATCCCTTGCTGCCCGCGCCGTCGTAATAATAATCGACGGCGTTTTTGCCGCAGCCGAAGCCTCTGTCGAGATACATCTCAAGGCTTACCGTGCCGCCCTTCGCCGTGACGCACTCCACCTCGGATGCGTTCTTGTAGTCGTCGACCGTCGCCGCCGTAATAAGCGAGCTTGTGTACTCCGGAATATGAAGGTTCGGCGCGAACGCGCTGCCCGCGAACTGAAGCCCCGAATACCATCTCATGAGTATATCCTCAAGCGGCGTGAAATCGACGCCCACCTCTATCAGGCCGCCGCCCAGAAATCTTGCGAAGCCGTGCTCCTCGAGGCATTCGCGGCCCGTGCCGTATCCGTTTGCGTCGCGCTCAAGCTTTGCCGTATTGCCCGCCTGAACGCGGTTGACCCAGCGTATTTCGACATTCTTTCCCGCGATATTCGGCGCGTCGGTCTCTTTTCCGTCCGCATAGACCTTCCACGTGACGGTACGCGCCGTAGGCGTGCCGTTTGCGGCGCTGTCCGTGTATATGTTATGGTTGCCGCCCGTCGTGTTCGACGAAATAATGCCCTTTGAGGGGTCGAGCCTGTCGCCGTCGGCGTCGTCCGCGGCGGCGAAATCATACGGGCCTATCCAGTCCGTAGAGGTTGAAAAGAGCGGAGTTCCCTTATAAGACGCGCCGGCCAGATTCATAAGCCTGTTGTTTCCCCACTTGCGCCATGAGAACGTAAAATCTCCGTCGTGCACGATTATGCCGTCGTCAGTCCTTCTTGCGTTCAGCGCCGAGCCGGGTATAATATCGCGCACGTCGCTTACCTGCGTGAGCACGGTAACGCCCGCCGGATTTGCGTCGTTCCCGTTTACGTACATGACGGCCGCGCCTTCCGGCGCCGTAATGAGCGTCTCCATTCCGCCGCTGTCGGGATAAAAGCTTTCGCTTGCGACAATGTTTCCGTCGCCGTCGAGCATCGTACAAAGTGCGTAGCTTACTGACGCCGCCTGATAGCCCGCGACGCGGTAACGGCCGCCCGGACGCACTTCGTATTCGAGACAATGATGCGACCCCGCAAGCGCCGACGTATCAATAAGACTTGTGTGGAGCGCACTGTAAAGCCTGTTCGTATACGTCTGCGACGGCGCCGCAGTATCGCCGTCGATGTACGGCCTGTCAAGCTTTGCGCTCTCAAGCGCGGCGATATCGCGCGTGTTTTCTTCTATAATTTCATGCCAGCCCGATATATCGTCGAAAAAATCGTAGATGATCATGCGCGCGGGACGGCCGGTGTATCCGAGCACGTAAATATACTCCGCGCCCGCGGGCGCGTAAACGTCCGCCGTAACGCTGCCGGCCGCCGAAAGGCCCGGCGGCGCGTATTCGATGCAGTCGTCGTTCCCGTCGAAGAACGCGTAGAGCACGTTGCTCTGCGACGGCATAACGCCCCAAAGACTCAGCTTCTGCCCCGGCTCTACCTCGAATTTGTTCACGTAATATCCGGAGTATTCCACAAACCCGCCTGAGGGACGGAATATGCGGTTTTCATACGTCGCGGTCGGCGTCTGCTCGAAAAGCTCGTACGGCTTGTCAAGCTTGCCGCGTATTTCGTCGTACCACGGCGCAATGTCGCGTATGAGCGTAACTTCATATACGTCCGGCTCAAACGTGGCTGTTCCGTTTACGTGAATATAGCTTGCGCCCTCGGGCATATCGGCATATAGCGTCTTTTCTCCGTTTCCCGTGAGACTTGCGGGAGACGACGCTATCATCTCGTCGTTTTCGTTGAAAACGCTGTAAAGCGGATATGAGTAGTTTGGCTGCGCGCCGATGATACGCAGCTTTTCCCCCGCCGCCGCTTCAAACGTGTAGCAGCGGTTCTGCGCCGAAATCCCCTCGCTAACGAACTCGGCGCGGCTTACGCTGTACAGCGTACCGCTGCGGCGTTCCTCGGGCAAACGGCGCAAAAGCGTTTCGGGTACATCAAGCTTTCGCTCCGAAAGAGCCGCAATCGCGCCGCCCACGGCCGCCGCGTCCGCCGCATGACCCGCAAGGGACAGTTCCGCGTCGATGTTCAGTATCTCGCCGTTGTCGCCCTTATCACCCTTGTCGCCCTTGTCGCCTTTATCGCCCTTCGGTATCGTGAAGCTTAAAACGGCGTCGTTTGCGGTGCCGGCGTTTACGACGGACGCCTCGCTTCCGGCCTCGCCCGTCGTCACCATGCCTACTTCAACGGTGGCGGCGTCGCCCTTGTCGCCCTTGTCGCCCTTAACCCTGCCCGCGCCGATAAGCGAAAGCATCTCTTCCCACATCGTGGGTGAGGGCTCGCGTCCCTCGGGCGCGCCTTTCGCGCCCGCCTCAACAGGCAGCGGCGGCGTATACACCGTAGGCATTCTTACGCCCTCGCGCACGCCGTACACGCCTATTTTAAGCTGCGCCTTGCCCATCGGGCTCCTTTCAAGCGTCTCCCACGGGATAATGCACTCGCCGTCTACGACGGGCGCCTCGCGTTCATCGCTCTGCGATGAAAAAACGGCCGTTTTCTCAAATCCGTCCCATTCTGGCGAGAACTCAAAAAGACAGCGGTAAAGATTTTCGCTGCCGCTCACAAGCCTGTCCGCCTGTAAGACCGTTATCTCCTGTCCCCTTACTTTTAATACCATACAATTCCCCCTGTCGCAAATTTTGCTCCTCTTTTATAAGCGGCTGTTCGCGGCGCGTTTTGCACGCGCCGCCCCTTCGCTTTACTTTGATTATGTCCGCAGCCGCAGCGCAAGTCCATGACATAAGCGCGTTGGACGCATTTTCGGCACTTTCCGTTAAAAAACGCGGATAAACCGCGCCGAAAGCGCGAAATTTGCGCATTTCGCGCTATAAACGAAAAGCGGGCTTTTGCCCGCTTTTTCGTCACTTATCATACGAGGGGTTGTATGCGTAGTAGTTTTTGCAGTCGAGCTTCGATTTCGCGATCTCAAGCGCCTCGCCGAAGCGCTGGAAGTGCACGATCTCGCGCTCTCTAAGAAACTTTATCGGGTCGCGCACGTCGGGATCGTCTATAAGGCGCAGGATGTTGTCGTAGCTTATGCGCGCCTTCTGCTCCGCCGCAAGGTCCTCGAAAAGGTCGGCGAGCACGTCGCCCGTTGAGGCTATCGTCTTCGCCGAGAACGGCGTGCCGTTCGCGTCCGCGGGATATATGCCCGCCGTGTGATTTACGAAATACGCGTCGAGTCCGCTTGCCTTAATCTCTTCCGGCGTCATTTTCCGCGTAAGCTGATGGATTATCGCACTCACCATCTCAAGATGCGCAAGCTCCTCCGTGCCCACGTCGTTCAAAGTCGCCTTTATGCGGCTGTCGGGCGCGCTTATTCGCTGCGAAAGATATCGCGTTGCCGCGCCCAGCTCCCCGTGCGGCCCGCCGAGCTGCGCCATAATGACCTTTGCCGCCGTCGGATTCGGGGTCTTTATTTTCACGGGGTATTGAAGCTTCTTTTCATATATCCACATCAGGCGTTCACCCCCGTTTCCCCGGATTCAAAGCCGTATTCCCACGGCCACGGC
Organism: Clostridia bacterium; assembly: GCA_017513095.1. GTDB lineage: Bacteria > Bacillota > Clostridia > Oscillospirales > RGIG577 > RGIG577. The sequence continues at coordinate 109,040 of JAFWDJ010000011.1, forward strand.
GCCTCGGCCCACGTAAATGCGCCGCCGTACGCGCTCCCCGCCGCCGTGACGGGGCCGTATTTCGCCGCGTATTCGGCCGTCGCTTCGTCCCGCTTTTTTATGAGCTCGTTTAAGAAGGCCAGAGCCTTTTTGCAGTCGGGGTGCGTGTCGAGAAAGAGATTCGTTTCGACTATGGCGAAGCCCAGGATCTGAAGCGTTCGCATAAGCTTATCTTTTTCGCCGTTCACCGGGGCACCGCCTCCTCTCCTATGAAGGGCTTGTCGAGCGCCGTAAAAAGCGTGCCGCGCATGAGCGCAGCTTCCGCGTCGTAAAGCCCCTCCCATTCCTGCATGGGCGCGTATGCCATTGCAAGCGGCAGCGGCGAGCACGACGTATAGGGAAATACCGCCGTATCCGCCGAGCCGCCGCCCGGGCAGCAGTCTGTCCGGTTCACATTAGTCTTCTGCATCGTTTTGCTCCCTTTTAAATCTATATAAAGGGCAAAACGGAGGCGTGTGCCTCCGCCGCCCGTGGTATATATTACTCCGTCGGGCCGCGGTATGTGAATCGCGGGGATTTATTTGGGCTTTATGCGGCTTTATGCGAAGTTTTGCGCGACGGGGGCGTATTAAAATTATACGTATTGACTTAATACGTATAATATGGTAGTATATTAACTGCAAGGAGCCCTTATAATAACGAAGGGAGGCATAAGAATGCCGAAAACTCCCAAGGCTATGGAAAAGATAATACTTGCCGACGGCTGGGTCTTCAAATCCCAGGAGGGGTCTCATAGGCATTACGTGCATCCCACAAAGAAGGGCAAGGTAACTATCCCGTTCCACAAGAAGGAATTAGGTATCTTCGTTGAAAAGTCCATAATGAAGCAGGCCGGGCTTTTATAGCCCCCCGACGCTTTACAATCTATTGGAGTGTGATTATATGTTATCCGCATACCCTGCGTGCTTCTTTAAAGAGGAGTCGGGTTACAGCGTGGTCTTTCCCGACCTTAATTATCTTTCCACCTGCGGCGATTCTCTCGACGAAGCGCTGTCCGCCGCCATCGACTGTCTGGCCGGGTATCTATACGTTTCAGAAAAAGACGGAGAAGTCATTTTACCGCCCTCCGATCCGTCGGCGGTCGATCTTAAAGCGGTCGCGTCCGAGCTCGGCGTTCCGGCTCCGCCTTCGTCCTTCGTGAACGTGGTCACGGTAGACGTAAAAGAGTACGCAAAAAAGCATTTTGAACGATCGGTCAAAAAAACGCTTACGATTCCCGTGTGGCTCAACGAAGCCGCGCAGCGGGAGGGTCTGAACTTCTCTCAGGTCCTGCAGGAGGCCTTAAAAGAGCGCCTGAGCATAAATTAGGCAAAAAGGAAGCCCGTAGAAAAAGGACGGGCTTCTTTTGCCTCATTCGCGCGGCGGGGCGTATTAAAGTTACTTTTCAGATAAAATCAAACGAAAGAGCGCCCTGACGGGAGGCAGCGCTAAAGCGCGTGAATTGCAAGAATTTATTGACACTTCAAGCGGCTTATTGTAAAATTACAGTCAGAACAAAACCACAATCAGGGAGGGGAACAAATATGAACAGCGAAAGATACGAAATATTAGGTCAGATCGTGGAGGCGGCAAAGATGGTCTGCGCGTCCGAAAAGGTGACGCCGCTCATTCCCGAGGTAAGAAGCAACATCACGATGTGCACGAGCGACCCGAAGACGCCGCAGGACGTTGCGGGCATTCCCGGAAGGATCACCGTTATAAACGGCCGTCCCGCCGTATACGCGTATCCCGACTGGGCCGCGTCCGTAAATACGGCCTACGTGCTCATAATGATGCACTCGTTCGACAGTAACGTGCGCGCCGTTATGGAGATAAGATATTCGCCGAAGCTTATCGAGGCTCTCTCAAAGAACGGCTATACGCTCTATGAGATACCCGACTCAAATTCGTGGGAGAGCACGATGAAGAAGGGCCTTACGGCGGGCCATGCCGACCTTCCGATATTCCACTCGAAGGGCGACTGGGCAAGAGAGGGCGCCGTTATCGTTTCCGGCCCCGACGCCGTTACCGTTGCAAAAAAGGTGCTCGCGATAGCCGAGCTTCTGTAAAAAGCATCGAAGAATAAAAGTATGGCGCTGTCTCGTTTTTAGATGAGACAGCGCCTTTTTCGTTTGTTTTTTTCTCCGCGTACACCTACGCGCGCTTTCGCCACGTTGCGGGTGCGAGCGTTAAGAGCACGGGGAATATCTCAAGTCGGCCGAAGAGCATGTCTATCATGAGGACCGCCTTGGAAAAGCCCGAAAGCAGCGCGTAATTGCCCGACGGTCCCACCTTGCCGAAGCCGGGGCCGATGTTATTTAAGCACGCGACGACGGCCGTCATGCGCGTTTCGAAATCGAAGCTCTCGACGGACAGAAGAAGCAGCGAGGCAAGCGCGATAACGATATATACCGCAAGGAACGCGCACGTGCCGATGATTACGTTGTCCTCTATCACCTTTCCGCCGAGCTTTACAGTGCTTACTGCGCGCGGATGGACGAGGCGGCGTATCTCGCGCTTTAAAATCCTGAAAAGCAGTATCACGCGCGCTATCTTAAAGCTGCACGTCGTGGAGCCCGCGCACGCGCCGCAGAACATGAGTATAAGAAGTATCACCTTTGAAAACTCGGGCCACGTCGTATAATCCGCCGTGGCAAAGCCCGTCGTCGTGAGTATCGCCGCCACCTGAAACGACGCGTACCTTAGCGCCTCGCCCGCGCTTTCGTATACGGACATGAGGTTTATCGCAACAACGGCTATCGCCGCGATTATTATGCCGACATAGGCGCGAAGCTCCTCGTTTTTGAAAACCGAGCGAACATTGCCGATAAGCAGGAAATAAAAGAGATTTAAGTTTATGCCGAAAAGTATCATGAATACGGTTATCACCGTTTCAAAATACGGATTGCCGTACGCGGCAATGCTTGCGTTCTTTACGGAAAAGCCGCCGGTGCCCGCCGTTGAAAAGGCGTGCGTCACGCTGTCGAAAAGCGGCATTCCGCCGATTAAGAGAAGTACGATCTCGATTACCGTCAGCGCGATGTATATGGCGTAGATTATCTTCGCCGCGTCCCTCATTTTTGGCACTATCTTATCGACTACGGGGCCCGTAAGCTCCGCGCGCATAAGGTATATCGAGCGGTTGCCCGCGAGCGGTATTACGGCCATGACGAAGAAGAGCACACCTATGCCGCCTATCCAGTGCGTAAAGCTGCGCCACAGAAGCATGCAGCGCGACAGTCCCTCGATGTTTTCAAGGATGCTTGCGCCCGTCGTGGTAAAGCCGCTGACCGTCTCGAAAAGTGCATTCTCAAAGCGCGGTATCTCTCCGCTTATATAAAACGGCAGGCAGCCGATAACGGAGAGCACCACCCACGCGAGCGCGACGATGGCAAAGCCCTCGCGCGCGTATATCACGCGGTTCTCGGGCTTCGTAAAGGTCAGAACGAAGCCGATGCCCGCCGCTACCGCCGCGGTGATGAAGAACTCGCGCCAGCCGCTCTCGCCGAAATACAGGGCGGAAAGCGCCGGAATTATGAGCATCGCGGCCTCGGCCAGCAGTATTTGTCCTATTGTGTAAAAAACCATGCGTCGGTTCATTTCACGTTACCTCAAACGCTTTTACTTCAAAATGTCAAGAAGGTCGTTAAGTCCCGGATTCGTCGTTACCACGACGACGTTGTCGCCCTTCATTATGACGGTGTCGCCGCCGGGTATTATTATCTCGCTGCCGCGCGTTATGCACGCTATGAGTATGTTCTCTTTAAGCGAAAGCTTTGAAAGCGGCACGCCCACGATGTCGGGCGACTGAGAGCGCACGGCAAATTCAAGCGCCTCTACCCTGCCGCCCGCAATGGAGTAGAGCGTTTCTACGTTCGAGCCTATCGAATTTTGCACCGCGCGCACGTACTGCGCCATCTGATTTGCCGTGATGTCGCGCGGGGACACGGCGCTTTCAAGCCCCGCCGCCGCAACGAGCCCCGAAAGAGAGGGGCGCGACACCTTCGCTATTACCTTGGGCACGTTTCGGCCCGTCGCGTACATCGCAATTATTATGTTCTCCTCGTCGGAGCCCGTGAGCGTCACAACGGCGTCGGTGTTGTCAATGCCCTCCTCGAGAAGCACCGACTGGTCCGTCGCGTCGCCGTTTATTATCATCGCCTTCGGCAGAAGCTCACAAAGCTCCACCGCGCGCGCCTCATTCTGCTCGATTATCTTTACGTCGACGCCGATGGCAAGAAGCATCTGAGAAAGGTAGAACGATATGCGGCTGCCGCCGATCATCATAACGCTGCCCACCTCGCGCTTGAGCGCGCCGAGCACGCCGAAGAACGCCTCGAGATTCTTTCTCGACGCCGCGATGCGTATTATATCGCCGCTTCGCAGTATAAAGTCGCCCGAGGGGATGAATACGTCCTCGCCGCGCTGCACTATGCATATGAGCACCCTTGCGCCGACTTTTTTCGGAAGATCGCGAAGCTGCAGGCCGCTCAGTACCGAGTTTTCGCGCACCCGAAGTCCCACAAGCTCCGCGCGTCCGCCCGAGAACGTGTCAATGTCTATCGCCGAGGGAAAGCGAAGCATGCGAAAGAGCTCCCGCGCGGTAACGAGGTCGGGGTTTATGACCATGGAAAGGCCCAGCTCCTCGCGAATGAGCTGCACCTGGGAGTTGTACTCGGGATTTCTCACGCGCGCTATCGTATACTTCGCGCCGAGCTTCTTTGCGACGAGGCAGCACAAGAGATTCATCTCGTCGGAATTGGTGCAGGCTATGAGAAGATCGGCCGAGGGCACGCCGGCTTCGTTCTGCGTCGCAACGGTCGCGCCGTTGCCGCATACGCCCAATACGTCGAAGCTGTTCGTAATGTCCGTTACGACGCGCCGCGACTTATCGACGAGGGTGACCCTATGATTTTCCTTTGCAAGCTGTTCCAAAAGCGCGGAGCCTATTTTCCCGCCGCCGACAACTACTATCTTCACAAGCAACCACATCCCACTAAATTACTATCATAATATTTTACCATTTAATCGCGGCCGTGACAAGACGGGCGGAAAAAATTCGCGGATGAGCTGTGCGCTTAACTGAAATAACGGTTGATATGCCTTACACGCGGTATCGTGCGCTTTCTCTCATATATTGACATTTGTTTGACAATGCTGTATCAAAATAAAAGACGATAAACCGTTTCACTTTTCTGAAAGGAGGGCTTGCAATGTCGATACTTCTCTATTTGCTGACGGTAGAGTACGAAGAAGAGCCGGAAAGAGACTGCGAAGAGAAGAAGGCGCTTCTCGAAGCTGAGGAGCGTGCGCGTGACCCTTGGCTGTTCTGCGACGAAATCTGTTGCGAATGCGAAAAAGAGACATTCGATTCCTGCGAATATGCCCTCAAAATGACGTACAACCGTTATTCCAACCCGATTTGACGCGCAAAAAACGGCGGGGGATTTTTCCCTCGCCGTCTTACGGTTATATTATTATTTGCCTGCAAGATTAAATCTCTTATTGAACCTGTCTACGCGGCCGCCGCTGTCAACAAGCTTCTGCTTACCTGTATAGTAAGGATGGCACTTTGAACATACTTCCACTTTTATCTCGGGCTTAGTGGACATAGTCTCAATAACTTCACCGCATGCGCATTTGATAACTGCCTTCCCGTATTTCGGATGGATATCTGCTTTCATTTTCAGTTCACCCCATTTCGAATATTAAATCGCTGTCTGATATAATACCACAACATTTTGCGAATTGCAATACCAAAACCTACATTTTTTAAAATAAATGCGGCTTTGTATTATACTTTTTTCATAAAAGCCGCCTCAGCCGGTGTCTTTAAGCTCGCCGTACTTGTTTACGTATCTGTCAAGCTCGTCCTCAAGCTCGGCTATCCTCTGCTCGTCCTCTTTGATTTGGTCCTCGAGCTTCTCTATCTGTCTGTCGATGCTGTTTCGCGATATATACGTATACGACGGCTCAATGTAGAGCTTCACCGACAGAAAGAACGCCGCGAAAAATACCGCAACTACTATTATGACCCACATGATGAAGCGGGCCACGCCCTTTTTCATTTTGATTTCTCCTCCTTTTTTGCCCTTACGCGCCGAAGCTTACAAGCCTGCCCGCGTAAAATCCGTAAACGTATACCTCGGCGCATTCAAGGCCGAACACCTCGGATACGGCTCTCTTGTATACGTCAAGCTGTCCCTTGTAGCGGCGCCGCAGAACGTCCTCGTCGCTCGTTTTGTCCGTTTTGAAGTCTATAAGCACCGCCGCGCCGTTTTCATCCTCGAAAAAGCAGTCGATAACGCCCTGCACCATTATATCGGCGCCGCCGGGCTCCACATCGTAAAAAAGGCTTGCGTCCGACGCCATGAAAAACCGCTTCTCCCGATAGAGGGCGCGCGCGCGTTTCATGCGGGCGAAAATCTCCGTGCCGAAAAAGCGCATGAGCGCGCCGTAGTCGAGCATTTCTGCCTGACGCGGCGTCATCCTGCCCGCCGCGGCAAAGGCTTCAGCCTGGGCTTTAAGCTCTTTTTCGCAATTCGTCTTTGAAAAATCGACAAGCTCCATGAAAAGATGCATGGCCGTGCCGCGTTCGGCGGAGCCGTCCGCCTCGCCGTGCTTCCTTTTATAGAATTCCGGCGTTTTAAGCTCGCCCGCGTGCTTTATGTACATGGGCTGCTCGTACGGCTTTTCGACCTCCATAAGGCGTCCCTTTATCTCCGTCGCGGACAGCTTCTGGGGCACCGCGGCGTACTGCGCGAAGGGATACTCAAAACAGAGCCTTTCGCGTATGAACGACGTATCGGGGACTTCGCCGTCCGCCGCCTCCTCGCCCGACGATGCGAAGGCAGGGCTTACCTCGCCCGCGTCCGACAGAAGCACAAACGAAAGCTCCCCGCCGCACGAGAGCGGCAAAGCTACACGGCTGCCCTCTGTGATCTCGCCCGCCTCGTATACTTTAAAGCCGCGCAAAAGAAGGTCGAGAAAGCTTTTCGCCTTCGTCGTAAAGTATCCGTTGTCCGCGGCCGAAAGCGTCCCCAAAAGTCCGGCGCTTTTCGCCGTATATTTGCCCGTGCCGATAAGGATGAGCTTTTCCATAGCCCGCGTCATGGCGACGTAGAGCGTTCGCATTTCCTCCGAAAAGGCGCGCCGTTCAAGCCGCTCCTTAAGCGCAAGCTTCGCCGCCGTGGGGTAGTAAATAAGCCTTTGGGCATCGAAAAAGTCGCAGCCGAGGCCGAGCTTTTCTTCAAACAGAACGGGCTCCGACAGATCCGTTGTATTGAACTTTTTGCCGAGACCCGCGACGATGCATACGGGAAATTCAAGGCCCTTCGACTTATGTATGCTCATTATCTTTACGGCGTCGGCGCCCTCGTCGACGCTCCCGGACGACTCTATTTCAATATTGTTCTCGATGAGATAATCAATATACAGAATAAATCCGAAAAGGCCGCTGTAATGCGACTGCTCGTAGTCGCAGGCTATCTTAAAAAGCGTCTGAAGCTTTTTTACCCTCGACGCGCCGCCGCGAAGACCCAAAAGCAGCGCCTTTACGGACGTGCTTTCGTAAATATGGTCAAGAAGCTCGGGCGCGGTCATGTCCTTCGACAAAAGCCTTGCTTTTTCGATATATCTTAACATATGCGCGCACTTTTTGCAACCCGCCCGCGCGTTTGCCCCGACGGCGTCATAAAGCGACATATCCGCGCCGCCGAGACGTATCGTCATTATCTCGTCGTCCGAGAAGTTGAATATAGGCGAACGCATTACCGCCGCGAGCGGTATGTCGAGCATCGGATTGTCTATTACCCGAAGGATCGACAGTATGAGAAGCACATCGGGGTCCGTAAAGAAGTCGTCCTTGCTTTGTGAGCTTACGGGGATTTGAAGCTCGGCAAACGTTTTCTCGTAGACCGCCGCGTACGGATTTACGGAGCGAAGCAGCACGGCGAAATCGCCGAAGGATGCCGGACGCGAGGTCTTTGATTTCGTGTCGAATACGGGAAATCCCTCATTGATTTTGGAAAGTATGAGCTTCGCCGCGAGTCTCGCCTCGCGTTCGGTCGAGCTTAACTCCTCCTCGTCGGCCCCGTCGCCGTCGCCGCCGTCTTTTCCCCCGTCCGCGTCCTTTTTTTCGGGCTGTATCAGGTAAAATTCCGTCGTATTGTCGGCCTCGGGCGCGTTATAGAGGTCGTTGTGGTATAGAAACTCGGCGCGCGTATATGAAAGCTCGCCCGCGTAAACGGACATTATCTCTGAGAATACGGCGTTTACGGCGTCTATGACCTGTGCGCGGCTTCTGAAGTTCGTCGAAAGCAGTATGAGCGCGTTTTCCTTTGCGTCCTGCTCCTTTGAAAATTTGGCGTACTTTTCAAGGAAAATCCTCGGATTTGCCTGCCTGAAGCCGTAAATGCTCTGCTTTACGTCGCCCACCATGAAGAGGTTTTTGCCCTCATCGCGCGAAAGCGCCTGAAAAATCAGCTCCTGTATGGTGTTTAAGTCCTGATATTCGTCTATGAATATCTGGCGGTAGCGTTTTGAGAGCGTTTTTGAAAGCTCCGTCTTTTTTATGGCTCCGTCTTCGTCGCGCTTGCAGAGAAGCGCCACGGCCGTATGCTCGAGATCGTTGAAATCGAGTATGCCCGCCGCCGTTTTCTCCTCGCCGTAATTCTTCGCAAACGCAAGGATGGCAAGCCTAAGGCCCCTTACCGCGGGCAGCATTCCTCTTATGTCCTCCGCAAGCGAAGCGCTCCTGTCCGTGAATATCTTATCGCAAAACGGCTTTAAGTCATCTTTCAGCACGTCGCGCACGTCTTTATACCTGTAATGCTTTGCCTCGTCGTCTTTTTTTCTGTCGATAGCAGGGAACTTCGGGAACTCGGCGCCGCAAAGCAGCTCATACGCCTCGTCCCAGGTAAGACAGCTTTTCGCAAGAGAACGAAGAAGACCTATCTCCCGCCCGAACGTCTGCGCGTATTTTTCGTCGGCCGAATAGTCGGGCTCAAGATTTTCGTAAACAGAGAGATACGCCTCCGCCATAACGCGAAGCTTTATAAGAAGCTCCCGCCCGAAAACACTGTCCGAAAGGTCCGCGTCTTCGCCTATGTCGCAGGCATCCACGGCTCTGTCGAGCGCGTCTTCATAAAACGGCAGCGCGACGAGCTTTTCGTAAAGCGATAAAAGAAGCCGAGAAAAACGCTTGTCGCTGCTTTTTCTTACGAACATCTCACCCGCGCAAAGAAAATCCGCGTCGCCCTGTTCAAACAGCTCGTCGAGGGTGCGTGACATTACGCGCGCCTTCATTATGCGCGCCTCGTCGTCGGACGCTATTCTGAAATCGGGCGATACGCCCGCTTCGAAGAAGCACGAGCGGATAAGGCGCTTGCAGAAGCTGTGTATCGTGCCTATGTCGGCCGAGTACACCATCGTGAGCTGACGGCGGATGTGGCTGTCTTCGGGGCGATTTAAATGCTCATCATAGAGCGCCCTGTATATTTTGTCGCGCATACTTGCCGCCGCCGCGTTAGTGAACGTCGAGACGAGTATTTCGCTTACGTCGGCGCCGCCCTTTATCATGCTAATGATGCGCTCGACGAGTACGGCAGTCTTGCCGCTGCCCGCCGCCGCCGATACGAGTATGCCTTCCGCGCGGGCGGTTATCGCGCGCCGTTGTTCTTTAGTCCACTCCATTTTGAAACTCGTCACCTCCGAACATTTCGAAAATCTCTTCCTTCCTTCGTTTGCGCAGCTTTCTCGTTTTGTTCCCCCTGTTCTTATCGAAGCGGCAGACGCTTCTGTATTCGCAGTATTTGCAGTATACGAAGCCGCTCGCGTTCTCGTAGGGGTATATCTCTATGCTGCCCTCTTTTAGCGCGCCCGCCATCTCCGACACGATTTTTTTCACGCCCTTTTCTATCAGGGCGAACTGCTCACGCGTCGCCGTTGACGAACCATACTTAAAGCCGCCGCCTTTTTTGTACGCCACGGGTATATATTTCGAGGCGGAGCCCTTCTGCGGGTCGAGCGTGCTGTCCATCGCCGCTATAAGGCCGTATTCGCTTCGCACGAGGCCGTTTCGTCTGAACGCGTCGTCGCGCTTGGCTTTTACGGCCTCGTCGGAATCATTTTTCGAGGCCGGCACAATGGGCTCGAAGGCGTGAAAATAGAGCACACCCGCGGCCTGCGCGCCGCCCGTCTGCTTTTTATAATATTCAGTCACGGCGAAAAGATACAGAAGCATCTGAAGATTTAAGCCGTAGGCCACGTCGTTTAAGTCGAACTTCTTATTGCCCGTCTTATAGTCGATGACGCGAAGATACGTCACGCCGTTCTCCCTGAATATGTCTATCCTGTCCACGACGCCGAAAAGGCGCACGCTTCGTGTTTCGCCGTCCGCAGCATACGCGGCGAGCGAGTCGTCCGTCACCTTGAATTCGAATTTTTCGGGCACGAAGCTCGACACACGAAGCTCTTCAAGAAGGTTTGCGATGATCGGGCGAAGGCTTCGCGTGAGGCGCGAGAAGAGATATTCAAAGCGGGCGGAGCGCTCGTCTATATAATATATCTCGGAGTTTATATACTCCTTTACGCATTCGCCGATGAGCGCCTCCGTCTCCTCGTGCGTAAACTCGCCGAGGCTTCTTTTGCTCCTCATGATTTTATAGAAAAAGGCTTCCAATATATAATGGATGAACGTGCCCGTATCGGCGGGCGTAAAGTCCGAGCGTTCGGGCTTTTTTATGTTCAGGACGTAGTTCATAAAATACGAAAAACGGCATGAGGAGAATTTTTCAATGCGGCTGGCCGTAAGATATTCGTCCTTCTTTATCATCCTTTCGCGGTTCTCGCCGCGCCGTATCCGCGCCTCATTTGTCCCGGAGGCAAATTTAAGCGCGCCCGCCTCCCATTCGCGGTAACGCTCGTCCTTTGAAAGCACCCGTGACGCCTCCGAAAGCAGCGCACGGTCGTAAGCGCCGAGGCTTGAATTATCGGATATGCCGCCTATGATGAGCTCCTTCGCCCGCTCGGGCGAATAAAGCCTGTCCTTTATCGGGACGTTTCTTATTTTTACTGTCTTAAGCTGCGATATGCGCTCATACGCCCCCGAAAGCACGCGCGAGGGCGCGTTCTCATTGCCCGACGTCGGATACGTTATAAGCAGGGCGCGCGTAGGCGCGCAAAGCGCGCAGTAGACCAAAAACAGCTCGTAATTCGCGTTTTCGTACGCGCTTTTCGATATCTCCATGCCGAGACTTTTAAGCTCCTCGCGCTCGGCCTCGTCGAAAAGGCCTCCGCCGCTCTGTCCGGATCTCGGTATCTTCCCGTCGGACGCGCCGATTATCGCAACGTAGGGCGCGGACGGCGAGATAATGCGCTCGAACGACGAGAACGTCACGCAGTCGGCCGTCGGCGGCAGGGAGCCTAACTTATGCTCGGAGAGCGCGGCTTTGAATAGCTTCGCGAACTCTCCCGCCGTGCACGGCGCGTCCGAAAGCAGCGCCGCCATTTCGTCGAGCGTATCTATAATCGTGTTGTATATCCTCATGTATTCGTCGGAGCGCCGTAAGTCCCCCGCGTCGGCATAGGCGCGCGCCGTATTCTCAATCGCGCCCGAAAAGCCCGACTCCGTCATGAACTCAAATACGGCCTCCGCGGTCTTTTCATACGTTACGCTGCCCGACACTGCCTTTTGAAGCTTTGAAAAGGGCTCCATAACACGGCGTCTTATCTCCTCCAGGCGCGCAGTCTCGGCCTTTCCGCGTTCGGCCTCCCCGTCGTTTTTATATCCGCGCCTTGAGAGCGGATTTTTCGTAAACGGCTTTAAAAGATTCTGCCCCGAGACGCCCCACATGAGGACGTAATTTTCAAGGCAGCATATCTCCTCGTGAGTATAGTCGCCCATGCCGAGCTTTAAGCACGAGAAAAGCTCGCCGTATGAAAGCTTATGCGACGCCGCCGAAAGCGCCGAAAGAAGCGCGCGCGCCGGAGCCATTTCGGCAACACTCTCTTTTTTGTCGGCGTAAAGCGGTATCGAATGCTTTAAGAACGCCGAGCTTACCGCAAGCTCGTAATCGCTTATATCGGCGGCAAGTATAAGAAAGTCGGAATACCGCGCGCCGCTCTGCACGAGCGCCGATATCCTGTCGCAGACGTACTCGGCCTCGCTTTGTACGTCGTCGGCCGCGGCGACGAAAATTTCGCCTGCGTCGCCCTCGTATGCGCTCTTTTGGCCCGTAAGAAAGGCATCCGACAAAAATTCAAGCGAAGGCGCCCTGTTTTTCACCTTCGCGACAGAAACGATCCCGGGCGTCCTGTCGTATCGCTCGAAAAGAGCGCAGAGCTTTTCCTTAGTATGGCGCGTCATTGATAAAAGCTCGTTATTTTTATGCCTTTCGTCGTATGAAAGGGCTACGCTCACGTCTTCGCAAAGGCGGAATATCTCCTCCAAAACGAGATACTCCTGCGGAGTGAAGCCGAAGAAGGCATCTATATAGAACACCTCGTCAAGCGTTTCGAGCGATGACAAAAGGCGCGCAAGGCGCGTAAGGTCGTCCGCCGGATCGGCGTATGCCCTGCCCAGGATGGCATCGTAGGCGGAGTAAATGAGCGCCGTGTCTGAAAGCTTTTCCCTTATGCGCTCGTTTTCACATATTTCCCTTGTGTGAAGGAGTCTTTCGGGCGTAATGTTGTACGTCTTTAAATCGTTTACCGCCGATATCATGGCGGCGGCGAACTCGCTCTTATGCGCGGCGGGACGAAATACCGTGAGATTTTCGGCGGTCGCCGAGATCGCCAGGCTCATAACGAGCTGTTTTGCGGAGCCGCTTGCATAAACTCCGCCCGACGCCGCATATTTTGAGAACATGAGGCGCGCAAAGCGAAGAAAGCTTAAGACCTCGACGTGCGCCCCCGCCCGGTTTCCGAGCGCGCGAAGCACCGTCCGCTCATACATCATCGTGGACTGCTCGGGCACAATGATTATGATATCCTTCTGCCCGCGCCGTATGCGCTGTCTTATTTCGTTGAGTATATATACGGTCTTCCCGCTGCCGAGCGGGCCTAAAATAAGCTTTGCCAATACAATCACCTCGCTATGATTTTATCATAAAAAGCTATGTTTTTATCATAATCCCCGAAAATTTCAAATCTGTATCAAAATATATTAAATTTTCGTTAAATCTGACTTGATTTTAACGAAGTTTTATTATATAGTGGTAGTGTATATTATTTATATATAACGATTCCGGTTCGTTCATTTTTATGCAAAATGCGAAAGGAGGACGAATAATGCAGAACATCATAGGCGAAATCATCGGAGCCGAAGCCGAAGCCCGCAAAATTACGGGCGACGCCGTAAAAAAGCGCGAAAGCATAAACGAAGACGTTAAGGCTCAGGTCACCGTCCTGCGCGAGCAGCGCATGGCCGAGGCCAGGCGTCAGATAGAAGAAAAGCTTTCCGCGCAGACCGCCGAGCTTAACGAAAAAGTTAAAGCGGCGGAAAGCGAATACGAGAAAAAAGCTTCCGAGATAGACGCCGCGTACAACAAGAACAAAGACTCTTGGATAGACCTTGCATTTAAAAAAGTGATCGGCAAGTAAAATTTATGGCAGGTGACAAAAATCAATGTTTGAAATTGTAAAGTACGGCGGACTCTTGGGCAAAGCTGCCGGAGTTTATGCAAAGCGCATAACTGCGGAGCAGTTTGCCGAGATGAAGCAGAAGACCACAGCCGAAGAAATTGTCGCGATGCTCAAGGCCCACAAGGGGTACAGCGACGTGCTGGCCGAATTTTCCGAGCGCGACTTCGACCGCGAGGCGCTTGAACGCAAGCTTTCCATGACGATCGAACAGGACTTCGGTATGCTGTACCGCTATACCACGCAAAGCGACGCTGACCTTCTCAAATACTTCGTTATACAGAACGACGTTGAGCAGATTTTGAAATACGTGCGTCTCATTCAGGCGAAAAAGACGGACACGTATTCATACGAGCCGACGACCTTTATAACCCATTTATCGCGTCTCGAGTTTTCCAAGTTCAAAACATGCCAGACGCTCGATGAGTTCATAGAGTCGCTGTCGCGCTCTCCCTACTATAATATAATGCTCCCGTACAAGGCAAAGGAGGCCTTCGACTATACGCATCTCGAAGGCGCGCTTATGACCTATTTGTATAAGAAGTTTTTAAAGCTTATTGAGGACCATAAGGACAGCGGCGTGAGAAAAGAGCTTTCAAAATTCGTAAAGACTCTTCTCGACATGAAAAACTTCACAAACGTGCTTCGCTGTTTGTACGTCGGTCAGGACAGGCAGTCCATATACGGATACCTTCTGCCGTTCTCATCCGACGCCTCGGCAAAGCAGCTCGTCAATTCCATGATAAACGCGCATTCCTACGAAGAGGGCCTTGCGATGCTCATGGACTCGCGCTATAAGAAGTATTTCGATACGGGCGCGGACGAGGGCGACAAATTCATCGAAAGCTATTACCTTGAATATGAGTACAAATTCGCCAAAAAGACCATTGCGGGCCTTGCGCCCAACGTGTCTTTGGTAGTTGCGTACCTCGTATACAAGGACCTTGAGGTAAAGAATATAATCCACCTCATCGAGGCTAAGAGCTATGATCTGACGAATGAAGAAACGGAGCGTTTCTTCATCGGCGGCAGGAAAGCGGGGTGATTATTTATGTCTGTTGAAAAAATGCAGCTTGTACACGTTCTGGGAAGCATGGACAGGTTTTCGCGGGCGGCCGACATTTTATGCGACACGCGAGTCTTTCATCCCGAAAACACGAAGGAGTTTTTGGGCAAGTTTGAAAACATAGTCCCGTTCGAGTCGAGAAACCCGTACGACCATACGCTTTCGCTTTCGCTTGAAACGCTCTCTCTTGCGGGCCTTAAAGCCCAGAAGCGCGATTTCTCCGAAGTTACCCTTTCGGATAAGGATATCGAGCTTTACTTTGAGGACGCGCGCGACTATTTCCTCGGCCTTCAGAAGAAAAAGGACGAATACGCCTCGGGAATATCAAAAAGCGAATACGCGATAAGCTTTTTAGAGCCGTTAGGCTCGCTCGACGTGCCCGTTTCAAAGCTCATAAGCTTTGAATTCATCGCCGTAAGGTTCGGAAAGATGCCCGTGACGAGCAGTGAAAAATACAAGCTGTTCATCCTTGAAAACGAAGACGTTTTCTTCTTCCCCTTCAGGGAGGACAAGGAAAACGTGTACGGCATGTACATAGCGCCCACGGCCTCAATCGAGAAGGCCGACGCCGTATTCGATTCGCTCGCGTTCGAGCGTCTGCCCTCGGGAGAGGAGTACACGGATACGCCGAAGGCCACGATAGAGATGTTAAACCGCGACATTGAAAAGATGCGCGGCGAAATCGAGGCGCTTGATGCCGAGGCCCGGGAATACTCCGAAAAGAACGGCGAAACGATGCTTACGCTCTACGCGAAGACGCGCCACGATTTCGAGGTATACAAGCTCATGTGCCACGCGGCGCATTCCGAAAGCACGTTCTACCTCGTGGGCTGGGTGCCCAAGAGAAACGCCGACGCTTTAAAGTCGTCGTTCGACAGCGAGGAAGCGCTTCTTTGCAGCTTCGTAAGTGACAAGGACGAGGAGATCGAGTGTCCCGACGTTCCGCCTCCGACGAAGCTTCGCAACTTCGCGCTTTTCAGACCGTTCGAGGCGTTCCTTAAGATGTACGCTCTGCCTTCCTACAACGAGATGGACCCCACTCCCCTTTTGGCGATAGCGTACTCCGTACTCTTCGGAGTCATGTTCGGAGACGTGGGACAGGGCGCGGTGCTCTTTATAGCCGGTCTTTTCTTCGGCTTCGTAAAGAAGCGCACGCTCGGCAAGATAATTGCCTGCGTAGGCGTCTTCTCGATAATATTCGGATTCGTCTACGGCAGCTTCTTCGGATACGAGGATATAATACACGGCCCGTTCCACGCAATGGAGCATATAAGCTTCACGCTTACGGGCTCGGTAATACTCGGTATGGTCATGGTAGTGTTTATGATAATCTTAAATATCATAAACGGCTTCCGTCAGAAGAACTTTGAAAAAGTAGTGTTCTCATCGAACGGCTTTGCGGGGCTTGTGCTCTACGTCGGAATAATAGCGGTCATACTGCTTCTGTTCAACCTGGGCGCAAATCTCCTCTCGCCGTGGTTCATCGTGGTATTCATCGTTATACCGCTCATCCTCATATGGTTCAGAGAGCCCCTCTCGCACTTATGTCTCAGACGGAAGTGGAAGCCCGAGGATAAGGCGATGTATTTCGTTGAAAACTTCTTTGAGCTCATAGACGTGCTCCTTTCGGCACTTACGAATACGCTGTCATTCATAAGAGTCGGGGCGTTCGCCTTGAACCACGTCGGTATGATGATGGTTGTCTTCATACTGGCGCAGCAGGCCAACGGCGGTCAGAACATGGTCGTTGTCGTAATCGGCAACATCTTCGTAATGGCGCTGGAAGGTCTCTTAGTAGGAATACAGGTACTGAGGCTCAATTATTATGAGTTCTTCTCACGTTTCTATGAAGGAAACGGCCGAGCGTTCGAACCTGTTAGTATAAAGTATAATAAAAACAATATTTAGGAGGAATTTTATCATGGAGTACATTCTTTTATTAGTAGTAGCGGCAATAATCGTTCTGCCCGCCGTACTCATCGGCAAGCGCATCTTAACCGGCAAAAAAGCTAAATACGCAATGATATTCAACGTGGCTGCAATACTTGCGATTTGCGGCCTTACGATCGCAGGCCCGCTTGGCGGCATCGTTTTAGCAGCGGGCGGCGCAGCAGGCACCGCTGAAATAGCGGCTCTCCTCGCAGCATCCGGCAACGCATTCATCGGCGCAGGCCTCGCAGTTGGTCTTGCCTGCGTGGGCGCAGGTATCGCAGTTGCAAGCTCCGCTTCCACCGCGATCAGCGCAATGACCGAAAACTCCAGCATCATGGGCCGCGCGCTTATATTCGTTGCTCTTGGCGAAGGTATTGCAATCTACGGTCTTCTTATCGCAATCCAGATAATCAACAAGATTCCGCTTTGATTTTACCCCCAAGGAGGCTGTTATGCGTTATTATCTTCTAAGCGATAATATCGATACCCTTACGGGTATGCGTCTCGTCGGCATAGAGGGCGAAATAATAAACGACGCCGCGACGCTGTCGAAGCGGCTCGACGCACTCACGCGCGATCCCGACATCGCCGTGATACTTCTTACCGACACCGTAAACAATATGTGCAAGGAAAAGCTTATCAATATAAAGCTAAATTACAAACAGCCTTTGATTGTTGTTATACCCGACAGACACGGTCACGGAAGCTTAAGCGATTCCATAACATCTTACGTTAAAGATGCGGTCGGATTAAAGATTTGAGGTGAAGATAAATGAGCGAAGAAAACATTGCCCGCACCGGCAGCGCCGATGCAAAGCTTGAGCGTTTTATCGAAACCGTACGCGCCGAGGCCGAAAAGCGCCGCGACGAGATTTTAGCACAAACAAAGGCTCTCACGGATGAAAAGATAGCTGTTGAGCGTGATAAAATAGAACGCGAAATTTCCAATTACCTTTTTGAAGAACAGGAAAAACTCGACGCAAAATATAAGCAAACGCTCTCGAAAGTCAATTTCGACGGCAGACGTATGCTCCTTACGAAGCGCGAAAACGTCATAAACTCAGTTTTCGACGAGGTAAAAGCAAAGCTTCGGGAATATACGAAGACCGACGAGTATAAAGCCTATATCATTGAGCGCGTTCGTGCGGCGAAGGACGGCATGGGCGGCGGAAACGTAGTGATAACCCTGCGTCCCGACGATAAAGCTCTGGCGGACGACGTAAAGGCCGCGTGGGGCGGCGGCGCAGAGGTAGTATTCTCCGGCGCCGTTGAAAACGGAGGCGCGATGATCGCCTCCCACGAAAAGCAGATAGTCGTTGACGAGACCTTTGACAAAAAGCTCCTCGAAGCTCAAAGCGATTTCGTTAAGACGAGCGGCTTGTATTTCGGCTGATATAAGGCCAATAAGATAAAGCAGGTGTAAAATTATGTCTAATGAAACATCAGTAAAGATATACGGTATAAACGGCCCTGTCGTTACCGTTGAAAGCAACGATGTCCTTAAAATGTCCGAAATGGTCTATGTCGGAAACGAAAATCTCATCGGCGAGGTTATCGGTATCGGCGACGATTACTCGATAATCCAGGTATACGAGTCTACGACCGGAATACGCCCCGGCGAGCCAGTTACCACCACGGGCCGCTCGATGTCATTAAAGCTCGGCCCCGGCATAGTATCAAACATTTTTGACGGCATCCTTCGTCCCCTCCTTCGTATCAAGGAGGAGTCGGGCGCTTTCATTGACCGCGGTATCAACATCGACGCGCTTGACCACGAACGTCTCTTCGACGTTACCGTCAAGGTCGAAAAGGGCCAGGTATTAAAAAGCGGCGACATATTCTGCTCTTGCCCCGAGACCCCGCTTATCGAGCACCGCTGCATGGTGCCGAACGGTATCGAGGGCGAAGTTGTGGAGGTCGTCCCCAACGGTCAGTACAACGTTGATACGGAAATAATCAAATTAAAGACTCCCTCGGGAGAAGTAGTGGGCATTCCCATGTGGCAGGAGTGGCCGATAAGAATCCCGCGTCCGTTTGAAAAGCGCATACCGATAGATACGCCGCTTATCACGGGCCAGCGAGTTATCGATACCCTCTTCCCCATCGCCAAGGGCGGCTGCGCCGCAATCCCCGGCGGCTTCGGTACGGGCAAAACGATGACCCAGCACCAGCTCGCGAAGTGGTGCGACGCAGACATCATAGTATACGTAGGCTGCGGCGAGCGCGGAAACGAGATGACGCAGGTTCTCGACGAGTTCGCAGAGCTCATCGACCCGAAGTCAAACGAAAAGCTCACCAACCGTACCGTGCTCATAGCCAACACGTCGAACATGCCTGTTGCGGCGCGTGAGGCTTCGATATACACGGGCATAACGCTGGGCGAGTTCTACCGCGACATGGGCTACCACGTAGCAATCATGGCCGACTCCACCTCCCGCTGGGCCGAGGCCCTTCGTGAGATATCCGGACGACTCGAGGAAATGCCCGCCGAGGAAGGCTACCCCGCATACCTCCCGTCGCGTCTGGCGGCCTTCTACGAGCGTGCGGGCTTCGTTCACGCGCTTTCGGGAAAGGACGGCTCGGTATCCATTATCGGCGCCGTATCCCCGCAGGGCGGCGACTTCTCGGAGCCTGTAACCCAGAACACGCAGAGATTTACCCGCTGCTTCTGGGCGCTTGACAAGCAGCTTGCATATGCGCGTCACTATCCGTCCATAAACTGGCTGCAAAGCTACAGCGAATACTTCACGGACCTCGCTCCGTGGTTCTCCGAGCGCGTTGACCCGAAGTTCCAGCCTTACCGCACGAGGCTCATGGCGCTGCTTCAGGAAGAGAGCAGACTTATGGAGATAGTTAAGCTCATCGGCGGCGACTTCTTGCCTGACGATCAGAAGCTTATCATCGAGATCGCCAGAGTCATAAGAGTCGGATTCCTTCAGCAGAACGCGTTCCACGCAAGCGACACCTACGTTCCGCTTGAAAAGCAGTTTAAGATGATGGAGGTAATCGTTTACCTTTACAACGCGGCGCTCGAGCTCGTAGGCATGAGCGTTCCGATGTCCGTCATCCTCGGTTCAGGACTCTTTGAAAGTCTTATTAAAATCAAATACGATGTACCGAACGACCAGATCGAGCTTATCGACGGATATAAGACTCAGATCGACGAGTTCGTGGACAAGACGAAAAAGGAGTATGCGAACATATGAACATAGAATATTTAGGACTCAGTGAGATAAACGGCCCGCTTATCGCCATTGACAACGTAAAGGGCGCATCCTTCGAGGAAATGGTCGAAATTGCCGTTGAGGGCAGCGAGAACCGCATGGGACGTATCGTTCAGATGTACGGCGACAAGGCTATCGTTCAGGTCTTCGAGGGCACGAGCGGCCTTTCGAGAAAGAACACGCGCGCAAGATTTACGGGAAAGCCTATGGAAATGCCCGTATCGCGTGAGCTTCTCGGCCGCGTATTCGACGGCGCGGGACGCCCGATAGACGGCTTGGGCGAGATTTTCGCAGAAAAGCGCGTCGACGTAAACGGCAAGCCGATAAACCCGGCTGCCCGCACGTATCCCCGTAACTATATAAGAAGCGGCATATCGACGATTGACGCGCTGTCCACGATCATTCGCGGACAGAAGCTGCCGATATTCTCCGGCGCAGGTATGCCCCACGACCAGCTGGCCGTTCAGATAGTTAAGCAGGCTCAGATCATGGGCACGGGCGAGGAATCGAGCGAAGACTTCGCAATAGTGTTCGCCGCGATGGGCGTTAAGAACGACGTTGCCGACTACTTCAGGAGAAGCTTTGAGGAAAGCGGCGTTTTGGAGCGCGTTTCCATGTTCTTAAACCTCTCGAACGACCCCATAGTCGAGCGTATACTTACTCCGCTCTGCGCGCTTACCGCAGCCGAGTACCTCGCGTTCGACCTCGGTATGCAGATACTCGTTATCATGACCGACATGACCTCCTACGCCGAGGCTCTTCGTGAGTTCTCCTCGTCAAAGGGCGAGATCCCCGGCCGTAAGGGTTATCCCGGCTACCTTTACTCGAACCTTGCAACGCTCTATGAGAGAGCCGGCATAATCCAGGGCTCGAAGGGCTCGATCACGCAGATACCGATACTTACGATGCCCAACGACGATATAACGCACCCCGTTCCCGACCTTACGGGATACATCACCGAGGGTCAGATAGTTCTTGACAGAACGCTCGACCAGTCGGGCATATATCCGCCGATCTCCGTGCTCCCGTCGCTTTCGCGACTGATGAAGGACGGTATCGGTAAGGGCTATACGCGCGAGGACCATCCTCCCCTCTCGAACCAGCTCTTCTCGGCATACGCAAAGGTTATGGATGCGCGTTCGCTCGCGTCGGTTATCGGCGCCGACGAGCTTTCCGAGAACGATAAGAAGTATCTCGAATTCGGCCGTCAGTTTGAGGAGCGCTTCGTAACGCAGGGCATAAACGAGAACCGCACTACGGAATACTCGCTCGATTTGGGCTGGGAGCTTCTTACCCTGCTTCCGGAGAGCGAGCTTGACCGTATCGACAAGGAGCTGCTTGCAAAGTACTACAAGAAGCAAAACACCACACAGCCCAGGAGTGATGCGTAATGGATATGTCCCTGTTCCCAACGAAAAGCAATCTCATGAAGGCAAAGCACTCGCTCGAGCTTGCCCAGTTAGGCTACGAGCTTATGGACAAGAAGCGCGTCGTGCTCGTCAAGGAAATGATGTCGCTTTTCGATGACGCAAAGGCCATACAGTCCGAGATCGACGACACCTTTGCCGAGGCGTACCGCGCGCTTCAGATAGCGTTCATATCGCTCGGCGTGTCGCACGAGATAGCGCTTTCCGTTCCGGTGGATGATTCGCTGGAGCTCAAATACAGAAGCGTTATGGGCATAGAGATACCCACGCTTCGCAGTACCGAGCCCGCGCCCGCGATCTACTACGGCCTTTCGTCGAGCAACTCGCTTCTCGACGAGGCGTATATGAAGTTCCGAAAGGTCAAGGAGCTTACGCTCAAGCTTGCCGAGATAGAAAACAGCATATACCGCCTTGCGACCAACGTAAAGAAGGTCCAGAAGCGCACGAACGCGCTCTCGAATATCATCATCCCCCGCTATACGCAGGTGATATACGATATCTCGAACGCGCTCGAGGAAAAGGAACGCGAAGAATTTTCCAGACTGAAAGTTATAAAGAATACGAAGCAGAAATAAACCTGCGGCGCGCCCCGTTCTGGGGCGCGCCGGTTTGTTGTATAAGAAAAGAGAGCCTTACGGCTCTCTTTTCTTATGCCCTATATTCTTACTTTAACTTCTCAACGATAGCCTTGGTGTCGAGGGCTATCATGAGCTCCTCGTTGGTGGGGATTACAAGCGTCTTAACGGTAGCGTCAGCGGCGCTTATGTCTATCTCCTTGCCGCGGATCTTGTTCTTCTCGGCGTCGATCTTGATGCCTAAGAAGTCAAGGCCGGAAACGATCTGCTCTCTGAAGCCTGCGGAGTTCTCGCCTATGCCAGCGGTGAATACAACGGCGTCAACGCCGCCCATAGCAGCCGCGAACGAACCGATGTACTTCTTTACCTGATAGCAGAACTGGTCTATCGTTACCTGTGCACGCTCGTTGCCGTCGTTTGCGGCAGCCTCAACGTCTCTGAAGTCGGCGCTTACGCCGGAGAGACCCAAAACGCCCGACTTCTTATTGAGGATATTGCTAATCTCCTTCGTGTCGAGGTTTTCCTTCTCCATGAGGTACGGCAGAATTGCCGGATCGAGCGAGCCGCTTCTCGTGCCCATGATAAGGCCCTCGAGCGGAGTGAAGCCCATCGTCGTGTCAACGGACTTGCCGCCGTTTACGGCCGTGATGGAGGAGCCGTTGCCGAGGTGGCAGGTGATTATCTTAAGCTCCGACAGGGGCTTACCGAGCATAGCGCCCGCGCGCTGCGTTACGTACTTGTGGGACGTGCCGTGGAAGCCGTACTTTCTTATCTTGTACTTCTCAAAGTACTCATAGGGCAGCGCATAGAGATATGCGTATGCCGGAAGCGTCGAATGGAACGCAGTGTCGAATACCGCTACCTGCGGGATGGAGCCTAAAACCTCCTTGCAGGCGTTGATGCCGATGATGTTCGGCGGGTTGTGAAGCGGCGCGATCTCGCAGCAAGCTTCGCCGACCTTCATCATTTCGTCGTCGATAAGGCAGGAATCCTTGAAGAACTCCGCGCCGTGAACGAAGCGGTGACCTACCGCGTCGATATCGCTCATGCTGGAGATAACTGCGTATCCCTCGTGAGTGAGCGAGTCAAGAACAACGTTTATAGCGTCCTTATGGTCCTTCATCGGCACGTCCTTCTTCATCTTCTCCATGCCGATGACCTCGTGAGTGAGCTTGCCGTCGATGCCTATTCTCTCGCAAAGGCCCTTGGCCATGAGCTTCTCGGTATCCATATCGATAAGCTGATACTTGAGCGAGGAGCTGCCGGCGTTGATAACTAATACTTTCACTTACATTTCTCCTTTTATATTATTTACAAAAATGCTTTACATCATCTGAGCCTGTACGCTGGTGATAGCGACAACGCCTACGATATCCTCGGCGCTGCAGCCTCTCGACAGGTCGTTTACGGGCTTCTTTATGCCCTGGAGTATCGGGCCGTACGCCTCGGCCTTTGCAAGACGCTGAACGAGCTTATAACCGATATTCGCGGACTGAAGGTCCGGGAAGATGAGGCAGTTAGCATAGCCTGCTACCTTGCTGCCGGGAGCCTTTAACTGGCCTACCGACTCGATAAGGGAAGCGTCAGCCTGAAGCTCGCCGTCGAGCATGAGCTCGGGAGCGCGCTCCTTTGCAAGCTTAACGGCCTCGCGCACCTTATCTGCGGAGTCGCCCTTGCCGGAGCCGTAGGTCGAGTACGACATCATGGCAACTCTCGGCTCGCTCTTTAAAACGGCCTTATAAGACTTTGCGGAAGCGATGGCGATCTCGGCCAGATTGTCGGCGTCGGGGTCTATCGTGAGTCCGCAGTCGGAGAATACGAACGTGCCGTTGTCGCCCAGCGTGCAGTTGGGAACTACGACCACCATGAACGAGGATACGTACTTAACGCCGGGCGCCGTCTTAAGTATCTGAAGAGCCGGTCTGAGCGTGTTGCCGGTGGAGTTGATGGAGCCTGCAACCATGCCGTCAGCGTCGCCCTTTTCAACCATCATAACGCCGTAGTAAAGAACGTCCTTCATTAAGCCTGCGGCTTCCTCACGGGTAAGGCCCTTCTTCTTTCTCATCTCATAGAAGGTGTCAACGTAATCGTTAAACTTGGGGCTCTTTTCGGGGTCGATAACCGGAATGCCCGTGATATCGGCGCCTATCTCTTTTGCCTTGTCTGCTATCTCTTTTTCGTTGCCGAGGAGCACTACCTTTGAGAAGCCCTCTTTTGCAACCTGTGCAGCCGCGTTTATTACTCTGGGCTCAACGCCCTCGGGCAGTACGATGGTCTTAACATCGCTTGCGGCAAGCTTTTTCATGTTACCTAAAAAATCCATATGAGTTCCACCTTTCGATTTATCATAAAAAATATTACCTGTGCGTAATCCTGCATTCCGGCCCGAAAAAAGCCATAATGCAATCAAAGATTATTATAGTACAAAATCTTTAAAAATTCAACGGCTTTTACGCTAAAAAATTATTTGCGTGAAGTTTTAATTTGACAGCTCAATTCTACCGTCTCTGTTCGTATAGCTGCGTAAGTCCGCCCGCTCAATCATGCGCGCTGAAAAAAGCGTCCATGATCCGCTGCGTTTTCAGGGAGTCTTCTTTTAACAGGATTTCCAGGTCATCGAGGTAAGAAATAAGCTCCTCACGGATGGCTGCCGCCTCCTCATAGTCGTCCGCCTTGACCGATAGCTCCGTAATATACTTATCTTTAATCTCCCAGACCTCAATACGGACTTCCGTCCCCTTGTATTCTCCCGTGTAGCGCTTGAACGAGACAGGCCCCGCCATCTGAGCCGCTTCAATCGCATCGGTTCCCCAGCCTTCGGATTTCCAGTCCCTTTCCTCGGGCGGCATGTTTTTCTTAATCATTGAAACGGCCTCGGCAATGGGCAGCTCTGCTATACCCGTATACGCGCCCGCGTCTTCTGTGATTTCTGCCGAAAGACTCAGCGTCATGCTTGAATATCCCCACTCAACCTCCGGGGACCACACATCATCGGACAGGATAAATCCCCCCGTTTCAGCCCTGCGCAATTCGGCGGCAACGTCGCCGTCCGCTATGGGACAGCGTTTCTTATACGTCAGCCTGAAGCCGTTTTCCGGCTTGTCCTCCCTGATTCTTATGCGGTTAATCCAGCGCTCCCGTCCAAATTGCTCGTCGGCCGTGTCGAGATATGCTATGCCGTATAATTTATACTTTTTCCCCGTGTCGAACTCATCGCGCACTTCCTTCTTCAAAAAGTGATTTTCGTCAAGAACCCTATCGGAATCCAGCATTAAATGAATCTCATATGAAATCGGAAACGCTTCGCCTATGTACCCCAGCCGTTTCGCGCCGCATAAAGGTATCATCGAATCATCGAGCACCATAAGCAGGGTCGACGCATTTGACACATCAAAACGCAGGGTCTGCGTGCCCGGCGAAAGGTGTTTTTTCTCCGCCCCGAGAAAGCGTCCGTCGCCATCGAAACGAACGCACCATGCATCTGCGCTCTTTTCGGTATCGGAGAGATAAAACGAGGCAGACCATCCGTGTTCTTCTCTGTGAATGGAGTCAATATATGCCTTTTTTGTTCCTTCACCGGCGCTCCCCGCTGCGGCAAAGCCCGATGTATGATAAGCGCACGCAAATATGGATATTACAAAACAGCTCAATAATAAACTACCGGTCAAAAGGCGCCTATGCCATTTACGGTTACTCATAATTTTTCCTTCTTTGTACAGTCTGATTTTTCTGTTATCTTCACTATTATTTGATACTTTGAGCATATATGATTATCGGTGAGCGGTCAAGCCCTTATAAACTATGATTGAAATAGTTTTGTATTTACCGATAAGCCTTTCGGTTACATCGCAGCACGGCAAACGCTTGACATAGTTCGATTTCTTTTATAGAATTTGTTTGAAATATTGCTGTATTGCAAATTTGTTGTAAATGCGTTTTACACAGAAATGAAGCCCCAAAAAGCCTTGTATTTACCGAAAGAATCATATACGAAAGAATATTTGCCGTTTCAACGCAAAAAAGGTGAGTTTTTATGAAAATTGCCGCAATCATTGCCGAATACAACCCCTTTCATAACGGTCATGCCTATCATATTGAGAAAACAAAGGCGCAAACGGGCGCCGACGCCGTCGTCGCGGTGATGAGCGGCAGCTTCGTTCAGCGCGGCGAGCCCGCCGCGGCGGACAAGTTCCTACGCGCCCGTGCAGCCGTTTTGGGCGGCTGTGACCTTGTAATAGAGCTTCCTGCCGCCTTCTCGCTTGGCAGCGCGCAGCGCTTCGCGTTCGGCGCGGTAAGCCTTGTGCGCGATATGGGCTGCGTTTCGGCGCTGAGCTTCGGAAGCGAATGCGGCGATTTAGGTAAACTTAACGAGCTCAACGGCGCGATGAGAAGCGAGGAATTCTCGGCGCGTCAAAAAGAGATAGCCGACGGCGGCGTGTCATACCCCGCGGCGCGCGCGCTTACTGCGCGCGAGATGCTGAGCGCCGAGCTTGCCGATATGCTCTCGCAGCCTAATAATATACTCGCGCTCGAATATATAAACGAAGCGGGCCGCCTCTGCCCCGCTATTTCGCTTGTTACCGTGCCGCGCATGGGCGCGGCGCACGACGCGTCGGAGACGTATGGCGAATTTGCCTCCGCCTCGGTGCTTCGCGAGGAAAGAACGCTCGGGCTTTCGCGCTTCGTGCCGAAAAGGTGCTGCGAGCTCTACCGCGAGGCCATAGATCAGGGCATATTCTACGTAAATACGTCGGACTTCGACGAGCTGGTACTCTCGCACCTTATCCGCATGTCGCGCGAGGAGCTCGCGCGCGTCCCCGACGTAAGCGAGGGGCTTGAAAACAAGATATACGACGCGGTGCGCCGTTCGCAGTCGCTTTCGGAGCTTTACGACGCCGTAAAATCGAAGCGGTTCACGCATTCGCGCCTGAGGCGCATTGTGATGTGCGCCTATCTCGGCATACAAAAGAGCGACCTTGAGGCGCCGCCTGCCTACATCCGCGTGCTTGCGCAGAATAAAACGGGAAGCCGCGTCCTTCGCGAGATGAAGCAGACGGCGTCGCTTCCGATAATCACGAAAACGGCGCACATATCGCGTTACGGCGGCGCGGCTGCAGCCCAGTTCGAGCTTGAGTGCCGCGCGACAGCGCTTTACGCCTACGCGCTTAAAAATAAGGAATACAGACGGACGCTCAACGATTATACAAGAAGCGCGCAGATCATCGGTGCGCTTGAGTGAAGCCGCGCGAACAACAATATTTTTGTCCTGACAAACGGCGCGGACGCGGAATTTTCCCGCGTCCGCGTTTTTCTTATTCTCCTCTCATCCCGAAAACGGAGCGAAGTATGCTCCCGAGAAGCTTCGGCACTTTAAATACGACTATCTTCATATACGTATACCTCCGAAAATTATGTCAGCACAACAAGAGCAGAACGCCGATAAGAAAAAGCAGTATCCCGCCGATGGCCGAAAGCAGCCACACGGGGAAAATGAGCGACAGCACGACGCCCGCGCCGAGCGCAATAAGAAGAAGGCTCCATAAAAAGCCCCTGTTCGGCCTTCCCGGCCGCTTTTTTCTTTCAAAGCCGCCCACATACATCAGTCCCATCGCTCATATCGGTAGTACAGTATATGCATTGCGGGAAATCTGCGTGAACGTAAAAAAGAGAGCCCGCGAAAGGCTCTCTTTTTAGTCTTAAAATTATTATTTTAGTCGGCGTAATTGTCGAAGTATCCCTGAACGAGAATTATCGGCGTGCCCTTGTCGCCGCTGCCGCTCGTAAGGTCGCAGAGGCTGCCGAGCAGGTCGGTAAGCTGGCGCGGGGTCGTGCCCTGAGACGCCATGTTGTTGATAAGGTTGTCGCTCTTCTTGCGGATCACCTCGCGCATAGCGTGAGCCGCGTCCTCGCCGGAGAGGTGATGAAGCTCGTTATCGGCGATATACTTCATCTTTATCTCGTTGGGCGTACCGATAAGGCCGGGAGTGCAGCCGGGAGAAACAACCGGGTCGGCAAGCTCCCAGATGCCGCCTACGGGGTCCTTGAACGCGCCGTCGCCGTATACCATGACTTCGATGTTCTTGCCCGTCTTTTCCTTCATAACGGCCGCGATCTTCGTTACAAGCTCCTGGCAGTCGCGCGGGAAGAGCTTTATCGAGGTGTCGGTCGCGAGATTGGAGCCTAAAAGTCCGTAATCGGGATGATAGCCGCTGCCGTTCACGGGAGCGTTCATAAGCTCGTGAAGGCCCAGCACCTTCTCGGCGCCCGCCTTTATTAAACGTCTCTGCGTGCGGAAGCGCGTATGTATATCCGCATTTATAACGTTCTTCGTGTACTTGAGTATCTCAACCGCGTCGTTCGCAAGAATTATCTCGGCCTTGCCGCCGCAGATCTCCTCATAAAACGCTATATAGTCAACGCCGGTGAAGGGATGCTTAACGTCGCCCAGCTTCTTTTTGAACTCCTCCGCCGTAAATACGTCGGTATACGGATTTATGCCGTGGTCGTCGATGATATCCCACGATACGAGCGGATTGCCCACCTCGTCAGACGGATAGGAAAGCTGAATGTAAAGCTTCTTTACGCCCATCGAAATGCCCTTTAATATCATCGAGAAGCGGTTGCGGCTGAGTATCGGAAGTATAAGGCCGACAACGGCGTCCTCGCCGAACTTCGCCTTAATGTCGCTTGCGATATCGTCAAGCGTTGCGTAATTGCCCTGCGAACGCGCAACGATAGATTCCGTTATGCCGATAACGTCGCGGTCTTTAAGCTCAAATCCCTCATGCTTTGAAGCGTTAAGCACCGAATTTACAACGATCTCGCAAAGGTCGTCTCCTCTTTTGATTATCGGGGCTCTTATTCCTCTCGAAGTAACACCAACAGTCCTCATTTGTTCACTCATCCTTGTCTTATAAATTTCATCAAATAATAGAGGTGATATAGTAAAATCCCTCGGGGGCCTGCTTCGAGCCTTCAAGGGTAAACTCCTGAATGCCGTCAAGTCCGGCCTCGCGCGCGGAAACCACCACATGATATAATAATATACCGATGTCGATGCTGTCAAGCGTCTGATGAATAGGATGAGACTTATCCGCTAACTTTTTGCTGTAAATATGAAGCTTTTCGCCCTCGTTTATCATGCACCAGGGCTGGCTGTTATGTCCCGACGGCGCAAGGCGGCACGCTTCTATCGCCTCGGTATACTCGCCCTTTCTTAAGAACTGCTCCTTCGGCATACGGTCGAACTTTACAGTCGAGTCGCGAAGCAGCGTCATATTCGGGCGGCCGATGGCAAGCATTATGATATATTCGCCGTTCGGCACGCATACGCCGTCGATTATCTCCTTCGTCGGGCGCTGCGCCTCCACAAAGCAGCTTCCTATGCCCATACCGGCAAGCTCCAGCGAGAGCTGTTCGAGCATATAGCCCGCGTTCATGTTGTGCGTCTCCTTCTTCGTCGACGTAAAAATTATAAAATGCGGCGGCATAACGTCGAACATCGGCTCTATGCCGATATCGTCAACGAGCGTTATCCTCGTGCGGACGTTGCGAAAAAGCGGCCGAAGGCGCTTTATCGCCTTTCTCACCTCCGCAAGAGTCGCCTCGTCAAGCGGCTCGGGCCTGAAATGTCTTACGGAGCGTCTTTTAAACATAAGTTCGTAATGCGTCACTTATATCACCTCATACGAAATATTCTTTTAAAATTTTACCATATGTTTTGGAATATGTATATAATTCCGAGCGAAAAACGTAAAAAATCTTGCCCGAGGCTTCCCTGCTCGGCATTATTTTCGATTTTTTCGCGCGAAAATTCTAACTTTTAACAATATTTCGGTCATATTTTATGTATTGAACGTTGAAAGTCGTTTCGCTTTATGATAAAATATATAAAAATTATAATATAAGGGAGTATACTATGGATAAATTATTTACACCTATCACCATCAACGGCATGACCTTGAAGAACCGCATCGTTATGCCTCCGCTTCATCATCTCTATACGCCCGACGGCGTTATGACGGAGCGTTTCGCACAGTATTACTACAAGCGCGCAGAGGGCGGCGCGGGCCTTATCATCATCGGCGGCTGCCGCATCGACGAGTTCGGCGGTGCGGCAATGATGCTCGACGTAACGAAGCCCTCGTTCGTTGAGGACTGCAAGGTATTCACCGACGGCATGCACAAGCGCGGCGCGAAGGTCGGCCTTCAGATGTACGAAGCAGGCCGCTACGCAAGCACGAAGGACAACGAAAAAACGATAGCTCCTTCCGCCGTATTCTCGAAATTTACAAGGGAGACCCCGAACGAAATAACGAAGGAAGAAATAGACATCGTAATAAAGCGCTTTGCCGAGGCCGCAGCAAAGGTAAAGGCGGCGGGCTTCGACGTAGTTGAGATCATCGGCTCGGCGGGATATCTCATCTCGCAGTTCCTCTCGCCCGTTACGAATAAGCGCACCGACGAATTCGGCGGCAGCTGGGAGAACCGCACACGCTTCCCCGTGCTCGTTATAAAGGCCGTTCGCGAGGCCGTAGGCCCCGACTACCCCGTTATGATACGCGTTGCCGGCAACGACTTCATCCCCGGCAGCAACACGAACGAGGACGCCGTTAAATTCGCGAAGATCGCACAGGACGCAGGCGTAGACCTTATCGACGTTACGGGCGGCTGGCATGAGACCGTCGTTCCGCAGCTCCCCGGCGACCTGCCGCACGGCGGATTTGCGTATCTTGCCGGCGCTATAAAGAAGGCCGTGACCATCCCCGTTATGGCGTCGAACCGCTTCAACGACATCACCTCCGCAAAGAAGGTGCTCGCGCTTGGCATGGCTGACCTTATCGGCTTCGGCCGTCCGCTCATCGCAGATCCCGAGCTTCCGAATAAGGTACAGGCGGGACGCGAGGACATCGTTAGAAACTGCATCGGCTGCAACCAGGGCTGCCTTGCGAGAACGTTCTTCCGCCGCCCCATCGAGTGCACTGTAAACGCGTACGCGGGATATGAAACGCAGCTTATAAAGAAGCCCGCGGACAAAAAGAAGAAGGTGCTCGTAATCGGCGCGGGCCCCGCAGGTCTCACCGCGGCCATCGAGCTTGCCGACCGCGGCCACAGCGTGACCGTTTGGGAAAAATCAGACAAGGCCGGCGGTCAGATAGCGCTCGCGGCAACTCCTCCCGGAAAGAGCGACTTTAACCTGTTCGCAAAGTACTTAAAGAACATGTGCGCCGAAAAGGGCGTTGAGATAGTATACTGCAAGGAGGCCGACAAGGCGTCGGTTCTCGCGTTCGGCGCGGACGACGTAGTTATCGCGACCGGCTCGAATCCCGTTATGATCGACTTCCCCGGCAACAAGAAGGACGTTGAGATTGTTTCCGCCGTTGACGTGCTTACGAATAAGGCGTTCCCCGGCGCGAACACCGTTATCATCGGCGGCGGCTCCGTAGGCTGCGAGGTAGCGCAGCTTCTCGCGGAGGAGAGCACGATAAGCCCCGAGCTTTTATACTTCCTCTCGATACATCAGGCGGAGACTCCCGAAAAGATATCGTCGCTTCTCAATACGCCTAACCGTAAGATCTCGATAGTCGAGATGCAAAAGAAGATAGGCGCGGGCTTCGATCTCGGCACCGGCTGGCCGGTTTTGAAGCAGCTCGCGCGCCTCGGCGTTAAGAGCTATACGCTCACGAAGGTAAAGGAAATCTCCGACGGCGCCGTTATCGTGGCCGACGAGGAGGGCAAGGAGACGAAGATACCCGCCGACACCGTTATCGTAAGCGTAGGCTACAGGAGCGAAAACAAGCTCTATGAGGAGCTTAAGGACAGCACGAATGTTCACGTTATCGGCGACGCGGAAAAGCCCGCAAAGATATTGAACGCCGTTGCAGCCGCAACGAAGTGCGCGCTTGAAATCTAAGTAAATTTTTACAATTAAAAAAGAGCGGTTCTGCCGCTCTTTTTTAATTGTTCCCCCGCTTTATGCTTTCGCGCACAAACAAATCCTTAAGCGCCCTGCCGTCGAACGGTATGATCGGATACATATACGGGTGTCCCGTCACCGTCCTCGTATTAAGCGCCGCGGCCGCCATTATCACAATGCCCGCAAGTAACCCAAAGTAGTCGAACGCGGCTATGAGTATTATCATAAAAATGCGAAAAAGCTTGAACGCGTATCCGAGCTCGAAGCTCGGCTGCGTGAAATTAGCTATGGCGACGAACGCCATAAAGAATATCACCTCGGGCACGAACCAGCCCGATTCGACGCCGAACTCGCCGAGTATGAGCGTGCCTATCACGGAAAACGAATTGCTCAGCGCGTTCGGCGTATTGAGCGAGGCTATTCTCATGCACTCGACGAGCAGCTCGATTATTAGAAGCTGCACGATAATCGGCAGATGAATTTCATGCTCGATTTTTATAAAAACGAGATATTCGGGCACCTGCCAGTCGTTCTTAACGAGGCAGTACCACACGGGCGTCATAAAGAGCGTAACGAAGTATACGATAATGCGCACACACCGAAGATACGTCCCTACGAGCGGCGGAAAATAATAGTCGTTCGTCTCCTGCAAGAAGTCGAGAAAGAACGTGGGCAGAATCATCGCCGCGGGCGAGTTGTCGACGAGAACGATTATCTTCCCCTCCAAAATACCCGACACGGCCACGTCGGGACGCTCCGTATAGCGCACACGCGGGAACGGATTGAACCACTGCCGCTTCACAAGGCTTTCCGTAAGACTCTCCTGCCCGAACGTGAGCGCGTCGCGCTTTATCGAGCGGAGCTTCGCTTTTATCTCGTACAAAAGCTCGCCGTCCGCCTCGCCGTCCATGTAGCATACGGCGACGTCGGTCTTTGAGTCGTTTCCTATCTGCAGCTTTTCCATGACGAGCCTGCCGCTTCGTATGCGCCGCCGTATGAGCGCGGCGTTGTATACGAGCGTCTCAACGAAGCCGTCGCGCGAGCCGCGAAGCACCCTGTCGTTGTCGGGCTCGGCCACCTCCCGCGCCGGATATTCGCGCGCGTCGAGCACCGCCGCGCCGTCGAAGCCCTCTATAAGGAGTAAAAGCCGCCCCGAGAGCACTCCCTCCACGGCCTCTGCTATGTTTTTCGTCGCCCTCACGTCGTCGTACGGGATAAAGCGGTCGATGAACTTTTCAAGGCTTTCGCAGGCCTTTATCTTCTCCCCGTCCGCAGTCATGAGAGCGCTCAGCACCCGTTCGCAGATGACGTCCTTTATAAAGCCGTTTATGAAGTATATCCGAAGCCTAATCCCGCCCGCATCAAGCGTGCGCGTCGTCATGTCAAAGCTTTTTAAAACGCCGAGCTCTGCGTCCATTATTCGCGCATTCGCCTCAAAATCGCCCGAGAAAACGCGGTCCGCCGGATTTTTTGCCATACGCTCACCTCAAGGCTATTTTGCCTTATATGTAGCCGATGTATGCAAAAAAAGAGAGCGCGTATGATAAACGCGCGCCTTGACCCATATACTATCTTCGTTCCGCCTTTATGTATTTAAAAAGCAAAACAGCCTTTACCAAAAGCAAAATAAACACAAGCGCTGCAGCGTAAGCCTCCCTTGTCATCGCCAAAAACAGCACGGCAAGGATACTTAGTGTAAGCGAACAGTACGTCGCAGCCTTCTGCCCCTTTTCACTCTTCAGCAAAGTAAGTATTATCTTAACTGCGCCTGCCGCCGCAAGCAGTAAAAACAGCACCCAATGCACCGTGCCGCCGAAAACGGCTTCGCTATGCCCAAACAGATTTACCGAATAAACGTATCCGCCGACAGCCATCGGATAAAGCGGCAGGAAAATCATTAAAAGCGATAAAAGATCGGCCGTACCTATCATAAGGCCGCACGTTCTTTGGATATTCTTTCTGTTTTCGTTCTCGGCAATGGAAATGAGTTTTTCGCCGGACAGAAGCTCGTCTATCGACACCGAAAAGAACTTCGATATCTCCTTTAACGAGTCTATGCCCGGATATCCGCGTCCCGACTCCCATTTTGAAACGGCGGTCCTTGATACAAAGAGAGCCGCTGCAAGCTCCTCCTGCGTAAGTCCTCTGTCTTTTCTCAGCTTTTGAAGCTTTTCATGAAATTCCACGGCATCACCACCCCATCATTTTTCATCTTGGCAAAATCTCAGAACGCACGATTTGTATAATAAGAACAAGCCCGCGCTAAGAATCACGGAGCCCGCTATATCTGTAAACCAATGGACGCCCGAAATAAGCCTGCCCGTCACCATAAATGCGCAAAAGAGGACGACGAAAAGCCGTATGGCCTTTTTGCGCGCGGTATTCGAGAGTCTGCGGTCCGTCTGCTCCGAAAGCGTCGGCATTACGGACAGCACAAGAAGCACAGTCGACGACGGATACGACGCCTCAAGGACGCCGTCTATAAATACGGGCCTAAAGTTTACGGGGACTGCCTCGAATAAAAGATAGGCAAATATTATAACGGCATAATACACGCCTAAAACAATCAGGTCACGGTCGACTTTAAAAAGGCTTCTTCGTTTGATAAGCTGACAAAGGCCCGTTGCGCCGAATATGATGCATACGGCTATCGGCACGAGTCCGAGCCAATCGGTTATCGTATAGAGCATCATA
Source organism: Clostridia bacterium (assembly GCA_017513095.1). Lineage (GTDB taxonomy): Bacteria > Bacillota > Clostridia > Oscillospirales > RGIG577 > RGIG577. The sequence continues at coordinate 143,533 of JAFWDJ010000011.1, forward strand.
TTAACGCCCGTCAGTCCGTGAAACCGGCGGTTAAACGACGCAAAGCCTATATCCGTCCCGTTTTGTCCCCACGGATGCACATCCACCGTAAGGATGAGCGCCGTCAACACAGCGAACGCCGCGATGAAAAAAAGCCCCGCAAACAGTGTGCGTTTTTCGTTTTTTATCATTTTTCATGTCCTTTCTTCCGTGTTTTGCCTTTCGGCCGTTCTCAGGATACCAAAGGACGCGAAAAACCAAAAGAACCGCGCCGTCACATCGGCGACACGTTCCGTATCATTTCGGGGAACGCCGCTTTTTTGCGGGCGCGTATGATACGACCCGCCGCGATTGTCTATAAAAAGACGCTTCGGCGGGTCGTCGCACGTTTTTTTGCGAAAACTCTACTTCCTTATCGACTTTGCAACCTCTGCGCCCTGTGCGAACGCCTTTTTCTTTGCGGCGGACGAAACGGAGCCCATGCCGGTGGATGCGTATACGGCCGCGTACGGCACACCTAAGTATTCCGATATCTCCTTTATCGAATTTATGGCGTTGTGCGCGCCGGAGGCGTATTCGTCAACGTCGCCGAATGTGGTGATGTAAACGAGCGTCTTGTTTCTCATGCCGCCCGCCTTCATGCCGTAGAGCCTGTCCATGAATACCTTTAACTGTCCCGACATATTGAACCAATACGTGGGCGCGGCCATGATGAGCACGTCGCTTGAATAGATGTCGTCGTACATATCGAACATCTCGTCGTGCTGAACGCATACGCCCGTCTTCATTTTGCACGCCTCGCAGCCGCGGCAGTAGTTTATCTTCTTCTGATAGACCTTGCCGTCAACGAATTCTATATCGGCGCGCGCCGACTTCATGCCATCGATGAACGACTCCATAAGCTGCGCCGTGTTACCCTTCGGGCGCATCCCGGCAAATGCAATAAAAACCTTCATGATATTTCCTCCCTCAGTATATTGTCAGTTTACAACAGTCTTCTTTGAATTTTGTATTTCAAGCACCAACGAGCCCCGAAGCAGAAGCTCGCCTCCGCGGCTGCATACGAGATTTCTGTACCGCGTGGCCTGCTTTGCGCTCGCAAAGCCGAATTCGACCACCGAGGCGGCGTCTTTTTCCCCCGCCTCGCGGTAGGTAAGCGTGCCCTCGCCCGATATGAGCACAAAGTCATACTTCCCCGCTTCGATGTCCTCGTCTATAACGTACTTGCCCGCCGACAGGCGCGTGTGCCCCGTACCGCCCCGGGGCTCTTCGTCACGCCGTTCGTACGTGCGGAACGGATCGTAGGACGCAAAGCCGCCGCGGCGCGAACGCGCGTATGACATTACAAGTATTATGATCACAATAAGGATTACGAAAAATACAAAGTATACCATAGGCCTACCTCATCTATAAAAGAAATCCGCCGTCCACCGTGAGCACCTGACCCGTCACGAACGACGCTGCGTCCGACGAAAGGAACACGACGGCTGCCGCGACGTCTTCGGGCGTGCCGAGTCTGCCAAGCGGCGTCTGCTCACAAAGCGACGCAAGATCCGCTTCGCTTAAGCGCGCGTTCATATCCGTATCTATAACGCCCGGCGCGACCGCGTTTACCGTTATGCCCGAGGGCGCAAGCTCCTTTGAAAGCGCGCGCGTAAAGCCGATGAGCGCCGCTTTCGTCGCGGAATAATGCACCTCGCACGACGCGCCCGAAAGCCCCCACATCGACGATACGTTTATTATGCGGCCGCACTTTTCGTGAATCATATACGGCAGAGCCGCGCGCGCGCAGTTGAACGCGCCGAAGACGTTTACGCCGAACAGCTCGTCGCGCTGTGCGTCCGTAATATCCGTAAAGAGCCCGCTTTTCGAAACGCCTGCGTTGTTAACGAGTATATCGACGCCGCCGAACGCCTCTTCCGCCCTTTTAAACATCGCGTCTACCTCGGCCGCGTTCGAAACGTCGGCCTTCACTGAAAGAACGCTCGCGTTATTGTTTTTTTCGATTTCGTCAGCAAGCGCCGCGGCCGCTTTTTCGCTTTTATTATAATTTATCACGACGTTCATGCCGCGATTTGCAAAAGCCAGAGCGCACGCGCGCCCTATACCGCGCGAGGCGCCCGTTATCAGTACGGTTTTCGGCATATAAATACTCCTTTTAAAGCTATTATACCACACCGGGAGCAAAAATACAAGAAAAGAAGCCGCCCCCGAAGGGACGGCCTCGTAAACTTGTTTCTAATCTGCGTATACCGTACGTATCTTCTTTGCGGTTTCGTTATATCCCGTACTGTAAACTCCGCCGATGCAGGAGCGCACGGTATACGTATACCACATATCGTATTCCACGTCATGATCGGTAAAGCAGGTGTCCGTAGTAGACGCGCATACCGTTGTCCACTTGCCCGCGCCCGTCTTTTTATGAACGCGATAGCTTTCCGCGCCAAAAGAAGGTATCCATTCTAATACTACGCTGCCGTCCTCCGTATATCCGATACCGGAAATCTCCACCGGCTGAGGCTCGAGCGCCGCCGCAGTTACCGTGATGGTCTTCGCCGTGTCGTTGTAGCCCGTGCTGTACGTGCTGCCTACGAACGAGCGGATTGAATACGTGTACTTCTTTCCGACTTCAACGGCGGTATCGGTGTACGAGGTCTCCGTAGTGGCTGCGACCGCCGTCGTCCACTTGCCCGAGCCTGTCTTTTTATGTACTCTGTATCCGTCAACGCCGTCCTGTCCTGCCCACGCAAGCTCTACCGCGCCGTTTACGCACTTTATCGAGGTTATCTCGATAGGCTGCGGCTCAACTGCCGCCGCGGTGACTTTTATCGACTTCGCGGTATCGTTGTATCCTGTACTGTACGTGCTTCCCACGAACGAGCGAACTGTGTAGGAGTACGTCTTTCCGACTTCGACCGCCGTATCGGTGAACGTCATCGCCGTTGTAGATGCAAGCGCCGTAGTCCACTTGCCCGTGCCGACCTTCTTATAAAGTCTGTAGCCGTCCACACCGTCCTGGCCTGCCCACGCGAGTACTACCGCGCCGTTCTCACACGAAATCGAGGTTATCTCTATCGGCCGCGGCTCTACCGGCGCCGCCGTAACTTTTATCGACTTCGCGGTGTCGTTGTAGCCCGTGCTGTAATTGCTTCCCACGAACGAACGAAGTGTGTAGCTGTACGTCTTGCCGACTTCGACAGCCGTATCGGTGTACGAGGTCGCCGTTGTTGCGGCTGCCGCAGTCGTCCACTTGCCCGATCCGACCTTCTTATAAAGTCTGTATCCGTCCACTCCGTCCTGAGCCGCCCACGCGAGCACGACTGCGCCGTTCTCACATTTTATCGAGGTGATATTTACGGGCTTCGGCTCCACTGCCGACGGAACGGTTATCGACTTCGCGGTATTCGTATAGTCGGCGCTGAAACTGCTGCCTATAAACGAGCGAACCGTGTAGCTGTACGTCTTGCCGGGCGTTACTGTCGAATCGGTGAACGTCGTTGCCGTCGTGGACGACAGTATCGTGGTCCACTTGCCCGTGCCGGTCTTGCGGTATACGCGGTAGCCGTCAGCGTAATCCGATTCGTCCCATGCCAAAGTGACAGCGCCGTTTTCCGAGGTTATCGAGGTTATGGTCACGGGCTGGGGGGCAATTTCGGGGCCGGTGCTGTTATAATGGATGGTCGCGCTGTAAACCGGGCTGTTGCCCCAGTCTATATCCACTGCCTCCCACTCGGCCTTTGTGCCCTCGTAATATATGTCGGTAAGAGAGGTGCATCCGTCAAACGCTCTGCCGCTTATATAATCTACCTTCTTCGGTATGCTTACCCATTCGAGGCTTTGGCAGTTCGCGAACGCCTCAAAGCCCAGATAATCTACGTTCGCCGGAATCTTTACATACTTAAGGCTCGTGCAGGCGGTAAAGCTGTGGTTCTCTATCTCAGTCACGCTTTCGGGTATCACTATCGAAGGAAGGCTTTCGCATCCGAAGAACGCGCCGTTGCCGATATTCCCAAGCCCGTTCGGAAGCGTTACCGAAGTGAGCTTTTCGCTTCCCGCGAACAGACCCTCGGGCATTTTCTTAACGCTCGACGGTATCTCTATCGATTCAAGGTTAGCGCAATACGAAAATGCGCCAAAGCCTATAGTCTTAACGCTGTTCGGGATTATTACCTTCTTTAATTTGCCGTTGTACGAAAAGGCCCTCGCGCCTATGGATTTCGTGCCGTCGGCAATGTAAAAGATATCATCCTCCGCCATCTGCGGAAAGGCAATGAGAACGACGCCGGTGTAATAAATTTCCCCGGCCTCCGATATCTTTTGTACGTTCTTTGAATAAAGTCCGCCGTCCTGATTGAAATAATACTCACTTTCGGGGGCTACCGTTATCGCTTCAAGCGATGTGCATTCGTCAAAGGGATGCTCCCCTATTTCCGACACGGTCGCGGGAATATTTATGCTTTTAAGGCCGGTGCACCGGGCAAAAGCATTATTTCCTATATTTTTAAGACCGTTCGGAAGCGTTATCTGACTAAGCTTCGGAGATGATGAAAAGGCGTAGCTTTCTATTACTTCAACGCCTTCTTCGAGCGTTACTTTCTCAAGCTCAGGGCATGACGCGAAGGCAAACTCGCCGATTAATTTCACACTTTGAGGGACCGACGCTTCGGTAAGGTACGAAGCTCCTAAAAACGCGCCGTGGTCAATGAGCGTCATAAAACCGTTCTCGCCCTCAATGACATCGGGTATTATCACCTTGGTCACGCCGTCGTCGGCGCCGACTACGGCAAGGTTCCCATCGTCGGTATAATTATAATAAATATTTCCGCCCGATACGGTCGCGCAGTAAACGCCGTCCGCCTTCTCCGGCTCCACTCCCGACGCAATGCCCGCAATCGGGAGCATTGTCACGCACATAAGCGCGGCAATTGCCAGTGCAAGTATTTTCTTCTTCATCGTTTCTCCTCCTTCATATGATTCTTATTACCGTTCGTCTATGCCGCGGCGCGAAAAACGCGGCGGCCGCTATATTTTCAGTGTAGCACGACGAAATCACAAGGTCAATATATATACGGGTTTTATTGTCATGAGCTGTGACAATAAACGGGGCGAAGATTTCTCTTCACCCCGTTTTATCACCAGGCATTCCGATTAAGCTGCCGCGCCGAATCGGTCGGGCGGCTTTTCGTCACTTAAGACGGAATACCGCGCACTGCGTTTTAGGCACGGCGCCGTCCGCGTCGACCCATATCATTTTCGCAAAAGCGCCGCTCACTTCGGCCGCACCGGCCGCAGTGAGGATGCCCGCCGACTTCATCCTGCCTCTTTCGTCATACGAAGCGACGTACACGGGCGCCGACGGCGACACGTCGCCGCTTACGGTTACTGCGCCGTTTTCCAAAACGTATGTAACGCGCTTTCCCGTGCTTTCGTCAACGCGCGAGTCGGCCTGTGAAGCGTAGTGAAAGGTCATTCTTGAAAGATGCTCGTTCCCGTCCCCGATCGTTATCGCATCCCACTCATTTTTATTCCCGCCGTAATAGATATTGAACGTGTAGCAGGCGTTAAACGCGCTGCGGCCGATGCTTTTAAGCGTAAGCGGTACGCTCATTTGGTTTGCCATGGGGCAATACTCAAAGGCGTTGTCGCCTATGCGCTCCATACCCTGCGGCAGAGTGATACAGGAAAGGCACTGACAGTATTTGAACGCGCTGCTCTCTATCTCTTTCACGCCTTCGGGTATTATAACGGTTTCAAGCGAATTGCAGTTGTAAAACAAAGACTCGCTTATCTTCGTCACGCCGGAGGGTATTGCCGCGCTTTTCAGTGCGCAGCAGTTCGTAAAAGCACCGCTTCCTATCGAGATAATTCCGTCGGGCATATAAACGCTTTCAAGCGACTCGCACGACCTGAACGCGCTGCTGCCTATCGTCTTTATCGTTTTGGGCAGACTTACAGATTTCAGCCTTTTGCAGTCCGCAAAAGCCATGCCGCCTATCGCAGACACCTTCGTTTTGCCGATCGATTCGGGGATAACCGCGCCCGTTATGCTCTTGTCGGCGCTTACTATCGTCCCTGTTTCGGGATTGAAAACGACCGAACCGCCCTCGACCGCGTACCTCACGGCGTCCTCGGGCGGCAGAGGCTCCGCAGTGAATACGACCTTATCGTCGCTCAGCGGGTCGTTGTCGTACTCTATCACTATGCTGTTCCATTCATCGCGGGTGCCCGCGAAATATATGACGTCAAGCGCCGTGCAGTCAGCGAAAGCGCATTCGTATACGGTCTCAAGCCCCGCCGGCAGCGATACACTTTCGAGCGCCGTACAATACATGAAGGCAAACTCGTATATATCCGTCACGCCGCTTCCGATCGCTATGGATTTAAGACTCGTACAATCGGCGAACGCCCAGTCGCCGATGCTTTGTACGCTGTCGGGTATCACTATCTCCTTAAGGCTTTGGCATTCCGAAAAAACGGCGCTGTTTAAGCTTTTCAGCTTCGACGGCAGCGTGATGCTCTCAATGGCGCGGCAGTCGCGAAAGGCGCCGTCTCCTATTTCTTCAACACTCTGCGGCAGATTCACCTCACGCAGATTTTGACAGCCTTGAAAAGCGCATTCTCCTATCGTTTTTGTGCCCTCGGATATGTTTACAGTCTCAAGATTTTTGCATCTTGTAAATGCGCTGTCTCCGATGGTCACAACTCCCGACGGAACGTCAATGCGCGTTACCCGCTCTCCGCTTACCGAGTCCTCAAAAATGGCCGTGACCTTTGCGTTTTCTATCGTGTCGGGTATTTTCTCGTATTCGCCGCTTATGGACAGGCTCATTATCGTTCCCGTCGGCACGTGGAATCTGTATACCGCGCCCGCGGACTCGTAATCCACGAACTCATCTGCCGGCGAGGCGTACGCGGTCATGCCCGCAATGCATACGAGTGCCGCTATAATCAGGCATAAAAGCTTCTTTTTCATATCCGCATCCCTTCTTATTCGGAGCTTTTCCGAAAACGTCCGTGCTGCGTCAAAATCTTTCCAAATATATTATATATTAAATTGCACGGGCAAGTCAATACGCCGCCTGCCGCGATCGAACGCCGGAACGCAGAAAAACGGCCGGTGTTTTTGTTTATATTTGCCATTATTCGTGCAAATAAAAAACGGAGTGAAGCGATGCTTCACTCCGTTTTAAGTGTTTGCTTATACTCGGCTTAGTACATGCCCATGCCGCCGCCCATCGGAGGCATCGGAGGAGCTGCGTTCTCCTCCTTCTTATCGGTAACTATGGCCTCGGTGGTGAGTACCATAGCGGCAACGGAAGCCGCGTTCTCAAGAGCGCTTCTCGTAACCTTTGCCGGGTCTACGATGCCCGCCTCTATCATGTCAACGTATTCTTCCTTAGCCGCGTCGAAGCCGCAGTTCTTGTCGTTTGCCTTCTTAATCGTGTCAACGATTATCGAGCCCTCGAGACCCGCGTTCTTCGCGATCTGGCGAACGGGCTCCTCAAGAGCCTTCATGATTATCTTAACGCCCGTCTTTTCGTCGCCGTCGGTTATCTGAAGCAGAGCCTCAACCTCGGGGATTACGTTTAAGAGGGCGCTGCCGCCGCCCGCGATTATGCCTTCCTCGGCTGCCGCGCGGGTAGCCGCAAGGGCGTCTTCTATTCTTAACTTCTTATCCTTCATCTCGGTCTCGGTAGCCGCGCCGACGTTGAGCACTGCAACGCCGCCGGAGAGCTTCGCGATGCGCTCGCTTAACTTCTCGCGGTCGAACTCGGAGGTGGTAAGGTCGAGCTGAGTCTTAATCTCGGATACTCTTGCCTTAACTTCCTCGCTGTCGCCCATGCCGCCTACGATTATCGTCTTATCCTTCGATACGATTACCTGCTTTGCACGGCCGAGCTGATCCATCTGCGTTTCCTTTATGTCAAGGCCGAGCTTCTCGGAGATGAGCTGGCCGCCGGTGAGGATCGCGATGTCCTTTAACATTTCGGTGCGTCTGTCGCCGAAGCCGGGAGCCTTTACGCATACGCAGGTGAACGTGCCGCGCAGCTTGTTTACGAGTATCGTCGCAAGCGCCTCGCCGTCAACGTCCTCAGCGATGATAAGAAGCTTCTTGCCGGCCTGAACTACCTGCTCCAAAAGCGGGAGAACGTCCTGGATGTTCGATATCGTCTTTTCAACGAGAAGGATGTATGCGTCCTCCAAAACGGCTTCCATCTTGTCGTTGTCGGTTATCATATAGGGCGAGATGTAGCCGCGGTCGAACTGCATGCCCTCAACTATCTCAACGTACGTCTCGGCCGTTCTCGACTCCTCAACGGTGATAACGCCCTCGGTCGTTACCTTATCCATAGCGTCGGCGATTATTTTGCCGATGAACTCGTCGCCCGCGGAGATCGTCGCAACGCGCGCGATGTCCTTCGTGCCGTTTATCTGCTGGCTGTGGTCGCCTATTGCCGAAACGGCAACGTCAACGGCCTTCTGAATGCCGCGCTTTAATATCATCGGGTTCGCGCCTGCGGCAACGTTCTTCATGCCCTCGCGGATTATAGCCTGAGCAAGCAGAGTAGCCGTCGTGGTGCCGTCGCCCGCAATGTCGTTCGTCTTCGTTGCGACCTCGCGCACGAGCTGTGCGCCCATGTTCTCAAAGGGGTCGTCAAGCTCTATTTCCTTAGCAATCGTAACGCCGTCGTTAGTGATGAGCGGACCGCCGAACTTCTTGTCAAGAACAACGTTTCTGCCCTTGGGGCCCAAAGTTATCTTTACCGTATCCGAAAGCTTGTCAATACCCGTAAGCAGCGCCTTACGCGCGTCCTCGCTGTATAAAATATCCTTAGCCATAAATATAATCTCCCTTCAAAATGATATGTTTCGGCGAATTATTCAACTATCGCAAGGATCTCGCCCTGACGGATGATGAGATACTCTTCGTCGTCAAGCTTTACCTCGCCCATAGAAGCCGTGTATTTATTTATAAGCACGGTGTCGCCCGGTTTAACTTCCATTTTAACTTCCTTGCCGTCAACGAGACCGCCGGGGCCTACCGCAACGACCTTGGCCGTCTGCGGCTTCTCCTTTGCGGAGCCCGCAAGCACTATGCCGCTTTTCGTCTTTTCGATTACTTCGTCGAGCTTTAATACAACTCTGTCGCCTAAAGGTTTGAGATTCATATGATTTTCCTCCTTCATATATCTGAAAAATATTTATATACTTTTCTGTTAGCACTCAATCTGATTGAGTGCTAATTGCAATCATTATAATACGGCAAATGACGAAAATATATCAATATGCAAAAATCCCCGTTATGTGAAATTATGCGTAATTTACTGCGATTTTCGCCTGTTTTCTTTGATTTTCAGCGTTTTGTTGCCGTCGTACCGTTCGGCTTAAAGTATTGATAATAGTCGCATTTTATCATGCCGTTGTAGAGCTTTCGCTTCTTATCGGCGCGCCGACCGAAGTATTTCTCAAAGTCCGCGTCCGACGAAATGACAAAACAGCGCCAGCCGTCGACCTTTTTATAGAGCGCGCCGAGCGTCGTGTAAAGCTCTCGCGCCCGCTCAAGCTCGAGCATACGTTCGCCGTAGGGCGGATTTGTAACGATAACGCCGCCGCCCGCGGGCAGTCTAAGGCGCGAAAGGTCGCATCTCTGCACGCGGATATGCTTATCCATACCGGCCTTTTTTGCGTTCTCCATCGAAAGCTCCGCCGATTTTTCGCTTATATCGAAGCCGAACATCTTTAAATCGACGTCTTTTTTGCGTCCCTCGGCCTCCTCACGCGCGCGCGTCCATATGCTTTTCGTGAAATTGTCCCACCGCTGCGCCGCGAAACGTCGGTTAATGCCGGGAGCCGTTCCCGTGCGTATCATGGCCGCCTCTATAAGTATCGTGCCCGAGCCGCACATCGGGTCGACGAAGTTTTCCTCCTCGCGGTATCTCGCAAGATACGCCATCGCCGCCGCAAGCGTCTCGCGAAGCGGCGCCTCGTTCGCGTTGCGTCTGTATCCGCGCTTGTGAAGCCCCTCGCCGCTCGTATCTATAAGCAGCGTCACGCGGTCCTTCATCACCGAGAACTGTATCTGATACTTTGCGCCCGTCTCCTTAAACCACGCAACGCGGTATTTGCCCTTTAAGCGCTCGACTATGGCTTTTTTTATTATCGCCTGGCAGTCGGGCACCGAATGGAGCGCGGAATTAAGTGAATAGCCCTTCACGGGGAATTCGGCGTCCATGGGGAGATACGACTCCCACTCTATGGCCTTTGTGCCCTCGAACAGCTCGTCGAATGTGCGCGCCTCAAACTCGCCCGCTACTATTTGTATGCGCTCCGCAAAGCGTGAGAACACATTTGCGCGCGCCATGTCGAGCTCGTTTCCGAAAAAGAGCACGCGGCCGTTCTCGGGCGCCGTTTTAAGCCCGAGGCGTTTAAGCTCATCCGATAAAAGGCCCTCAAGCCCGAAAAGGCAGGGCGCGGACATTTTTAGGTCTCTCATAATTACCTTCCACCCTGTGCGCGCGGCGAGGCGAACAGCTTTTCCGCGTGCGCCTTCGGATCCCATTCGGGCGGCAGCTCGCCCTTGCGCTTCATATCCTCCATGCCCCACGCGGTCATCTGATCGATTATCGGAAGCAGGGATTTGCCCTTGGGCGTAAGCGTATAATCGACCTTGGGCGGTATCTGCTTATAGTCGTGGCGGTCGATAAGGCCGTCGTTCTGAAGCTCCTTGAGCTGATCGCTCAGTACCTTATCCGTAATATTGCCCATAGCGCGCTTTATTTCGCCCGTGCGAAGCGCACGGTACTTTAAAAGGCTCAGTATCCTTGCCTTCCATTTGCCGCCGATAATGTCAAGCGTGTGCTTAACGGGGCATTTTATCTTGTCGTCCGGGATTCTGCTCATTTTTTATCCTCCTTGCCGCAGCCTTTAAAAAACAATCCGTTCAATTATGGCTGTATATACTTGCCAACAGCGCCGCAACTTTATATAATAATAAATGTAACAATACCGTATCCGAAAAAGCGATGCGCTTACCGAATAGTAAGTACTTGATTGTTTGGGTTATTTACTGCTACAATACAGTTGCGTTAAAAATAATATATTGTACTTATAGTTTTGTAAGTACATATCAAATCCGATTACTGCTTAGTATACAGTAACCTATAAAATAAAGTCAATATCATAAACGTAAAAAATTTTTCAAGGAGGATATATATCAATGGCTAATCCGACTATAACCATCAAGTTTGAGGACGGCAGAGTGATAAAGGCCGAGCTTTACCCCGAACGCGCGCCGTTCAACGTTGAGTTCTTTCTCGGCGGCATCGAAACGTACGAATACGAATGGGTACCCGTTCACAGCGCGATAAAGGACGCGGCCATAGCCATCGGCTTTTTTGACAAGAACGGCTACGGACGCGGATACGGCGAGGAGGTCGAGGAGCTTTTCAGAGAAGACGTTGACGATTACGACAACGTAGGCTCGAAGGAGATATACCCCTACGAATGCGGCACTCTGGCGCTCGTTGAGCCCACACTTCCCGAAACGTGGCGTCAGCAGATAGCCGTTATCCTAACGGACAAGCCCATCATCGCGCCGAACGGCAAGCCCGTAATCTTCCGCCCGATAGGAAAGGTGCTCGAGGGGCTTGAGATCGCGCGCGAGCTTTCCGCCGTTGAGACGGACGAGTATCTTACGCCGAAGAAGACCGTTATGATAGAGAACGTATATCCCGAGGGAGGCCTCAAATGGCAGATACGTGCGTAACGCTCCACGTCGAGCGCGGACAGGATATAACAATCGAGCTGTTCATGGACAAAACGCCCGCTGCCGCGTCGGAGGTGCTTTCGGCGTTTCGCGAGGGCTATTACGACGGACTTTCGTTTCACACGTGTGCGCGTGATGAATACATACAGTTCGGGTACCACGACATAAACGGCTACGGCGTATATGCGGCCGACGTTGACGACGGCGCGTCGGAGGGCGCGGATAAGGATGCCGCGCTTCCGTATGAAGCGGGCTCGCTTGCCCTTGTCACGTCGAAGTATCCGTATCTTGCGAAAATGCAGCTTGCGTTCCTCTTTACGGATAAGCCGATATTCTCCGGCGGACGCGAGATACTTTTCAAGACGATAGGCCGCGTGACAGAAGGGTACGAATACGCAAAAAGCCTTTCCGGTGCAAAGGTTGACGAGGACCTCTCGCCCGTTATGCCGATCGTAGTTAAAAACGTGACTATAAAAGAATAATATATCAAGGGGGTTTAAAATGTTATTTTCCGAGTACAAATTAAAGGGCGTCACCGCCAAGAACCGCATCGTTTTCCCGCCGGTAGTCTGCATGAACTTCACGGAGAACAACCGCGTGACCGAGAAGAACGTGGAGCATTACAGGAACGTTGCAAAGGGCGGCGCCGGCCTTATAATCACAGAAGCCATCTGTGTTGAGCCCACCGCAAGGCTCCATCCCACGCAGATTGCCGCATGGGACGACGAGTCCATCGAGGGTCTTTCGAAGATCGCCAAGGCCGTTCATGACGAGGGCCTCGGCATAATCGCGCAGATACACCACGGCGGCATCCAGTCGGTACCCGGCCCGAAGAAGGTGCCCTCCGACATCACCGCAACGCTCTACGGCAAGCCCGTTGACGGCATCGGCATGACGAAGGAAGAGATAAAGAAGGTGGAGCAGCAATTCGTTGACACCGCCATCCGCTGCAAGAAGGCAGGCATGGACGGCGTTGAGCTCCACGGCGCGCATACTTATCTCTTAAGCTACTTCCTCTCCGACAACACCAACAAGCGCACCGACGAATACGGCGGCAGCGTTGAGAACCGCGCCCGTCTCCCGCTTGACATAATGAAGCGCATCCGCAAGGAATGCGGCGACGACTTCATCATCGGCATCCGCTACGGCGGCGCAATGACCTCCCTTGAGGACGGCATCGCGGCCGCAAAGATGTTCGAGGCGGCAGGCTGCGACTATCTCCACGTTTCCTACGGCGCGTCCCCGAGAGAGCAGGTGCCCGTTCCGGAGGAGTATTCCGAGTGGAACTCCATGGTATACACCGCCATCATGATAAAGAAGGAAGTAAACATCCCCGTTATCGCCGTAAACAACATCGACACCGCCGAGCGCGCTCATAAGCTCGTTGACTCCGGCATGGTCGATTTCGTTGCCCTTGCCCGCCCCATCCTTGCCGACTACGAATGGCCGAACAAGGTAAAGGCCGGCATAGAGCCGAACCCCTGCTTCCACTGCAAGCCCGCCTGCCGCTGGTTCATGGGCGCGCTTGTAAACTGCCCCGCAAGAAAAGCTGCCGCAAAGAAACAGGCGTAAGAAAATTTGCGCATATGCGCCGCGCCCCCGCGTAAAACGCGGGGGCGTATTTTTTTTCAAAACAGGCTTCCCTGCCGATTTATTTCTCCATATTCACGACCGGCTTTCACGCGCTGCCGACCACGCAGTACATATTCTTTTTCGCCGTAATCCTTATGTCCGCAAATCCCGATTCCTTCATGAGCGCTTCAATATCTTCGGGCGAATAGACCGTCATGCCGGGGATTACGTCCTCCCAATGCTTGTTTGTATCGCCGGAATCGTTAATCACGGCGAATTGTCCGCCCGGCTTCAAAACGCGGCGGACCTCGCGGAAGCATCCGCCGATATTCTTCCAGAAGTAAACAGTCTCAAAAGCCGTCGCCAGATCCAGTACGCCATCGTCAAAGGGAAGCTTTTGTGCATCGGCCTGATAGACCTCGCAGCGCGTGCCCAGGGCCTTTTTGTTTACGGCTCTGGTTTTCTCAACACTGACAGCGGAGACGTCAACTCCGTAAACGTGACCTTCCGCAATGTTGGAGAGCAGGCGCTTTACGTTGAAGCCGCCTCCGCATCCTATATCCACGATATCTGCCTTCCGCGGAATATCTATCTGTGTAATCCCCCATTTTGCCATGGGCGTGTGGCCCATATTCATTCCCGATAGCACGAATCGCCCCATCATGCCCCGCGGATGTCCGAAATTGTCCTTTAAAGCCATTGTTATACCTCCTTTGTGGTTAGGCTTCACTAACCGTTTACCTTAAAAACCGCCTCACTTCGAGTGAGGCATAAGTTATTCAAAACGGAACAATCTGCAGCAAGCCGCAAATAAATGCGGCTTCGTCCGCATCTTCGACCTACTTCCTTCCTGTCAGAAGCGCGGAGCGAGATAAAGCCAACCATCCGGCCTCCCGCTTAGTGATAAACGTGCCGTCCGTCGTGTCGATCAGCCGGACGTCTTCGTAGCCCATTCTTTTAAGCTTGCAAACAAAAGAACTCATATCTCCGTACCTGAACTTTGAAAAAATGTCGTGAATTATGAAAGTCCCGCCCTTTTTCAACACCCGCAGCGTCTCTAACAGAAGCGCCTGCCTGTCGCCGCGTATATTATGATAGACGTAATTGCTCACCACGGCGTCAAAGCTCTCGTCCCGAAAATCGAGATGAGTCGCGTCGCCGTACCCAAAGCAGACATTGCCTACACCTTCCGCTTTGGCGTTGTTCTCGCACAGCAGCTTGTTAAACGAGGCGTATTCCATGCCCCAGCGGTCAATTCCTCACCGTTTATATCCACCAAAGCGGTGAACTGACTTTTTCTTTTTATCATCGTTCCTCTGATCAGAGGTTTTTCAAATATATATGCGCTCATTTCTTCACCACGATGGTCAGCATAACCAGATCTTCCTCTCCGGTGTTGATGATAGAGTGTTCCGATCCTTTCGGGCAGATGTGCATGATTCCCGGCATCAGAGTTTCTTCTATGCCATCGCAAAATGCTCTGCCTGTTCCGCTGATGATATAGTTCATGTCATCTCCGGACTCCTGTTTATGAGTCCCGATGCTTCCTCCCGGATGGATCGCTGTCGGAATGATACGGTATGATTCATCGTTATACATACGGGCACTCATCATACCGGTGCCATTATTCATCCCCGGAAATGTCATTGATCCTATCTTGTTAAAATCTATCTGCAAGATTGCCACCTCCATAAATCCCAATTTTCGCTTCACATTATACAGACCAAATGTGTCCAAATCTACCGCAGCGACGGGGAAATATGAAAACTTACCCCCCCCTCTTGCCCAACTTACCCTGCTGCCTGTGCAACTTACCCTGCTCATAAAAAAACTTACCCTGCTTGGAGGTAAGCCGCCGTCGAATAATTAAATTGTATCAAAGTTGGAGTTTTTATATCAAGGCCCTTTTCGCCCTCCTCAAGCTTCACCCGCTTTGCGATCCCCTCAATAATCCGGCGTGAAATCTGTCGTTTGCCGTCGTAGGAAAAGGCTCGGTACGTAAATATCATCCAAACGGAAACGCCCAAAGCAATCAGAGTACAGACGAGAAAGACGATAAACAGCACTGTTTTAAGCGTACCAAAAACGAGTCCCGTCAATCCGATAAACAAAAATAAAAACAGAAATACGGCCGTAACGATTACACAGGTCAGCGCCATGCCCTTAGGAATCCGGTTTTTATAATCAGTCTTCACTTTGCCCCGCCTTTCCGAGCGTCACATTCCCTGCGCCGACTGTGGATTGAAATACCTGAAGCTGCCGTCCTCATTTTCTGTCAAACAGACCTTTCTTCTCATAGGCGGCAGTTTCCACGGACAAGCACGAATAGCCCGTCGCATTGATTGCCGATCTCAGGCGCTCGCCATCAACCGCTGTTTCTGTCAGAAAAGACGCCTCCCTTTTACTTCGGGAAGCAGCGACCTTCTTTGCCGAAGGAACCGTTTTTCGGATGGTGTCGCAGATATGCGCTTCACACATTCCGCACGTCATACCTTCTATTCTCAGCGTGGTTTTTATCATATCTTTTTACCTTCTTTCTTTTTTCCCGAATCTGCAGTGCCTGATTGCGAAGGCCAATGCAGCTTATATAAAACCGCCGACTCCGTCCGGCTCGCACACGGCGGGGTCAATCTCCTTAATCGTGCATTCGATGATATATCTCCGAAGACACGTGGAATTACTCCCTTTATCTCTTTATTGGTTTAAACGAATCCTCAATCAAAATAGCTTCTTGAGTCGACCGACCGAAACGATCTCATAGAGACGAGAGAACGCGTGCATCAAGCCAAGACAAAGCAGTTAGTTAGTGTTCACTAACTATATTATATCTTAAAACTTTGAGAAATCAAGAGGTAATCGAAAAAAAGCCATTCTTTACGTATCTGCATATTGCGTCCCCGTTGATATCGGCCTTTTTACCGTAAGTCTTTTCGGAACGTCGTTTATGCTTTGGGAAAAAGCTTCTTTGCAATCTCAGAGCATCATATCCGACGCCTTATTCCGACAAAAAACGGATTGCTGCAGGAATACAACAATCCGTTTTACTTGACAACGCCGTCTGTCTTATTCTACCGTGACCTTCTTCATCTTCTGGTCCTGCATGGGTCTGTCGTTTCTGCCGGTGGGCTGAGCCACTATCTCATCCGCGACTTCTATGCCCTCTATGACCTTGCCGAAGGCCGCGTATTCGCCGTCAAGATGCGGCGCGTCGGCTACCATGATAAAAAACTGGCTTCCGGCGGAGTTGGGGTCCATTGCGCGCGCCATCGAGATTACGCCCTTCGTATGCTTTAAGTCGTTCTTAAAGCCGTTCGACTTAAACTCGCCCTTTATGGTCCAGCCGGGGCCGCCGTAGCCCATACCGAGCGGGCAGCCGCCCTGTATCATAAAGCCCTTGATGCAGCGGTGGAAGATAAGTCCGTCGTAAAAGCCGTCGCGCACGAGCTTTACGAAATTATCCACCGTCACCGGCGCGATATCGGGATAAAGCTCTATCTTCATCTTTTTGCCGTTTTCCATTTCGATAGTTACTATAGGATTAGCCATGTCGTTCTCCTTTTATTTGTATTTTTAATGTATGTCTTACTTTAAATAAAGCTCCTCTACCTCGTGCTTCTTCGGGCGGCGCATTAGATCGTCTATAACGACCTTGGGGTCGGCGCCCTCGTAGAGCACGTTGTAGGCCGCGTTCGTTATCGGAAGCTCGACGTCCGCCTTTTTGCCCAAATCATACGCGGCCTTCGCGGTCGTGTAGCCCTCGACGACCATATTTACCTTCTCGATGGCCTCCTTTGCCGAATAGCCCTGACCTATGAGTATGCCCGCGCGCCTGTTGCGCGAATGCATGCTCGTGCACGTCACGATTAGGTCTCCAATGCCGGTTAATCCCGAGAACGTCTCGACCTTCGCGCCGAGCGCAACGCCGAGGCGCGCCATTTCGGCAATGCCGCGCGTCATAAGCGCCGCCTTCGTATTGTCGCCGTAGCCCATGCCGTCGCAGATGCCCGCACAGAGCGCGATGACGTTCTTTAACGCCGCGCCGTACTCCGCGCCCGCCATATCGTCGGACGTGTAGAGCCTGAAATGCGGATTCATGAACGTCTCCTGCACCGTTTTCGCCACTTCTATATCGTCCGATGAAACGACGCACGCCGTCGGAACGCTTCTTGCGACCTCCTCCGCATGGGACGGGCCGCACAGAACGGCGAACTTCTTCGGCGAAAGCACTTCCTTTATGACCTCGGACATTCGGTAGAGCGTCCCCTGCTCAAGCCCTTTTGATATGTTTACGACTATCGTATCGCCGCCGACAAGGCCGCGTATCTTCTCGCAGACCTTTCTCATACCCACGGAGGGCACCGCGATAACGAGGAACTCGCAGCCGTCAAGACAGTCAAGCGAATCGGTAAGCTCTATATTCTCGGGAAAAACAATGCCCGGCAGCAGCTTTTTATGCTCGCGGTCACGCTTTAAAACTTCTATCTCCTCGGGGAAGAACGACCAAAGCTTTACGTCGTGTCCCGCGCGCGCAAGCATTATTGCAACGGCGCTTCCCCAGCCGCCGCATCCGAGCATACTTACCTTTGCCATGAAAACATCTCCTTACGATATTACTTGGATGATTTGAACGATATTTTTTTCTCCTCGCCGTGAATGAGCCTCTTTATGTTTTCACGGTGCAGTATCAGCACAAAAACGAACATTGCCGCCGCCGCTATGATAAAAACGGGCTCTCCCGTAAAAAGCCATACAAAGAACGGAAACGCGAGAAACGCCGAAAGCGAGGACACCGACACGATGCGCGTTATCGCGAAAACGAGAAAGAACACGCCCACCGCCGGAAAGCCCGCCGCGGGACACGCGAACGCCATTACCGCTATGCCCGTTGCAACGGCCTTGCCGCCCTTGAAGCCGAAGAACACGGGGAAAACGTGTCCCACCATGCAGGCAATGCCGCCTATCCACCCGCCGTATACGGGGACGAGAAGTCCGCCGATGAGAACGGCCGCGAGGCACTTTAAAATATCGCCGACCAAAACGGCCAGCGCCGCCTTCTTTCCGAGCACGCGAAGAGTGTTGGTGGTGCCCGCGTTGCCGCTTCCGTATTCGCGCACGTCCTTATGCCCGAACACCTTTCCTATAACGAGCGAAAAGCTGATGCTTCCCAAAAGATATCCTATTATAATTGTAAGAACAATCTGCCAAATACCCTCAGGCATAACGTCATCTTCTCCAATGCAAAAATTTTACCCTACTTGCCGCTCTTATCGCCGCGTTCGCGCACGATAAGGCGTATGGGCGTGCCGACAAGGCCGAAGACCTCGCGTATCTGGTTCTCGATATACCGCTGATACGAGAAATGAAACAGCTCCGCGCGGTTGCAGAACGCCACGAACGTGGGCGGCTTCGTAGAGCTTTGAGTCATATAAAGTATCTTAAGTCTCTTGCCCTTGTCGGTAGGCGGCTGCACACGTGCCATGGCCTCGTGAAGAATGTCATTAAGCATTCCCGTGGTTATGCGCATGGAATTCTGCTCCGCCACGTATTTAAGCTGCGAAAACAGCTTGCCGACCCTCTGCCCCGTCTTTGCGGACACGAACATTATCGGCGCGTACTGCATGAAGCTCAAAACGTCCATTACGTCCTTTTTGAACTCGTTCATCGTGTTGGTATCCTTGTCTATAAGGTCCCACTTGTTCACGACGATAACGGACGCCTTGCCCTTTTCGTGCGCAAAGCCCGCTATTTTCGCGTCCTGCTCCGTTACGCCCTGCTCGGCGTCTATGACTATCATGCATACGTCGCTTCGCTCAACGGCCATATACGCGCGCAGCACGCTGTATTTCTCTATCGACTCGTCCACCTTGCTCTTACGGCGTATGCCCGCCGTATCGATGAACATGAACTTTCCCTCTTCGCACTCGAAAAGCGTGTCAATAGCGTCGCGCGTCGTTCCGGCGATGGGCGACACTATGACTCTGTCCTCTTTTAGTATCGAGTTTATAAGAGACGACTTGCCCGCGTTGGGCTTGCCTATAACGGCTATTTTTATTACCTCGTCCTCTTCGCCGCTCTCCTCCTCGGGCGGAAAGTGCTCAAACACTGCGTCAAGTAAATCGCCAGTGCCGAGCCCGTGTATCGACGAAACGGGATACGGATCGCCGAGTCCGAGGTTGTAAAACTCGTACGCCTCCACGGGCAGCGCGCCCACGGAGTCGACTTTATTTACGCACAGCACGATCGGCTTGCCCGAACGAAGCAGCATATGCGCCACGTCCTGGTCGGAAGCCGTCATGCCCGATTTTATATCGACCAAAAATATTATAACGTCGGCGGATTCAATGGCTATCTCGGCCTGCTCGCGCATCTTTTTAAGTATCATATCGTCGGCGGCAGGCTCTATTCCGCCCGTGTCTATCATTATAAATTCGCGTCCGCGCCACGACGTTTCGGCGTATATGCGGTCGCGGGTAACGCCCGGCGTATCCTCAACTATGGATATGCGCCGTCCCGCAAGCTTATTGAAAAGCGTCGATTTGCCCACGTTGGGGCGCCCGACGAGCGCGACTATCGGTTTTGCCATCTTCAGATCCCTTTCACAAAAAAGTCAAAAAAACTGCCGCCGTCGTTCTCTATCGGAACGAACGGCACGCCGAGCTTTTCGGAAAGCTCATCAGTCGTAACGTCGTCAAGCAGCACGTTGGTGCCGCTTCTTAACATATTCTTCGTAAAGAGCACCGCGTCGCCCAGATCCTCGCCGCGAAGCTGGTTTAAAATATCGCAGCCGCAGATAAGCCCCGACACGGTTATCGTCGTTCCGAAGAATTCGTTGTCTATCTTTTTGACCCTAATATTTAAATTATGCCATCTTTTCAGAAGCTCGTCAACAAGGCCGCTCATAAAATCGTACGCGTCCGCACCGCAGATGACCGTATAACGTCCCGTTTCGGGCGAAATATCGCCCGATTCGGCAAGCGCCGAGTAAAACTCCTCGCGAAAAGAGGAAAGCATGCCGACGCCGTTCTCTATCTGGAGAAACTCTTCGTAATGCTGCGCGGGCGGCAATTCCCGTCCTGCCTTTATATAGAACTCGTCCGCGGCGAAGAAAAGGCGCGTGCCTAATTTCTCTTTGCATTCATCCGCAAACGCTTCTATTATATCAAGCGTTTCGGACGCGCTTTTTTCGTCGTAGCCCGTAAGCGGATAAAGCCCGTCCCTGAAGCGCGTAAGCCCCACGGGCACGCACGACACGCTTCGAAGCGAAGGATACAGCGCCGAGAGGTCGCGCATCGTTCTTTTGAGCGCCTCGCCGTCGTTTACGCCGGGGCAAAGCACGATCTGCGCGTTCATCGGAAGCTCGGCGTCCGCGATGCGCTTCATGTAGCCCATAACGCGCCCCGCGTTCTTATTACTTAGCATCTTCGCGCGAAGCTCGGGGTCGCTCGTGTGCACCGAAATGTTTATCGGGCTTATCCTCTGATTTATTATCCTCGTTATATCGTCGTCGCTTATATTCGTAAGCGTAACGTAATTGCCCGTAAGAAAAGAAAGCCTCGTATCGTCGTCCTTAAAGTAAAGCGTATCCCTCATGCCGCGCGGAAGCTGGTCTATAAAGCAGAATATGCACTTGTTGTGGCACGAGCGCGGCTTGTCCATAAGATACGTTTCAAATTCGAGCCCGATATCGCCGCCGCGGCGATTAACAACGCGGACGCTTCGCACGCGCCCGTCGGTGCCTTCGATATCGAGATGAAGATGACGCTCCGCCGTATAAAAGCGGTAATCGAGCACGTCTCTTATTTTTCGGCCGTTTACCGCGACAAGCGACTCGCCCGGCATAATGCGCGCGCGCGCCGCCGGAGTGCCCGGGTTTACCTTCGCAATTTTAAACGACACACAAAGACCCTCCAATCAGAAAAAAAAGAGGAGGAACTTAAGTCCTCCTCATTTTTGTTTTACGCCTCGGAAGTTTTTAAGATCTGTCTTCCGTTATAGTATCCGCAATTCGAGCAAGCCTTGTGCGGAGCCTTTATTTCCTGACACTGAGGACATTTTGACATGCCCGGCAAATCGAGCTTCCAGTTTGCACGCCTTTTATCTCTTCTCGCCTTAGAAACCTTCCTCTTCGGTACTGCCATACCGAACACCTCCCTTTATAGAAATCATTATTATTTGCTTATTTATCGTTATCCAGAAGCTTTTTAAGCTTTAAAAGCCTCGGATCAACTTCGTTTTTATCGCACGCGCATTCGCCCTCATTTAAATCGGCGCCGCATTTGGGACAAAGGCCCTTGCAGTCCTCGCGGCAGAGCACCTTCATGGGAAGCTGCATGACCAGAAGACCCGAAACAAGCTCGTCCACATCAAGCCTGTTCGACGAATCTATGACCACTGCGTCCGCGTCCAAAAGAAACTCGCCCTCGTCGTCGACCTTTACCATGCTTTCAAAGTCGAACGAGACCGCGCCGCGCACCTCACGAAGACATCGCGCGCATTCGGATACATACTCGCACTCGCACTTAAGCGAAAGCGTTACGCAGTCCATTAAGTTCTTAAACTTTACGGAAAACCTTGCGCCCGACGGAAAGGTCATCGCCATATCCTCCGACAGCGCGCCGACGTCTACGACGCCGCTTTCCTCAAGCGTGCTTTCGGGCTCTTTAAATACTTTCGTAAGATTTATAAGCAAGTGCGTTCACTCCCGATTTTAGGGTGACAAAATGTCACGCATGATATTATACTATCAAAGATTGCGCTTGTCAATGAAAAATACGCCAAAACTTTGTATTTTATTTGCGCCGGAAAGGTAAAACATAACAATAAAAATCAATTTCAAAAACTGTATAAAGAATACGCCCCTCGTTTTTCGCTATTTGTTTAATATGCGTATTGCCTGCCGCAGCACAACTGTATTAAAATGGTATCATAATATTATAATAATGCTTATGGTATGATTATATCATATCGGCTCATACTTTTGGGAGGTTTTTATGAAGTATCCGCATATTTTTCAGAAAGGCAAAATAGGAAACGTCACGATAAAGAACCGCGTTGCGATAACGGCGATGGGCATGCCCGAGTCGAACGGCGACGGCACGATAACGCGCGAGTATATCGATTACGTCACCGCGCGCGCAAAGGGCGGCGTGGGTCTCTTTATCACCGGCGTTATAAAGATAGACGACGAATACGGACGCGGCGACCCGTTCCACATTTCCGCCGACGATGACAAGCATATACTGTCGTGGCGCCGTCTTGCCGACAGCGTTCACAAGTACGACACGAAGATATTTGCCCAGCTTTGGCATCCGGGACGTCAGACGCGCTCCAAGATGATAGGCGGCAGACAGGTAGTGTCCTCCGGCAACGTGCCCGACAAGATTTTCACCGATATCCCGCGCCCGCTCACCGTTGAGGAAATACATGCGCTCGTTAAAAAGTTCGCCTCCGCCGCAGGCCGCGTACAGCGCGCGGGCGTCGACGGCGTGGAGCTTCACGCCGCGCATTCGTACCTTCTTCATCAGTTCATCTCGCCCTCGATAAACAACCGCACCGACGAATACGGCGGCAGTTTTGAGAACCGTATGCGCATAATAAAGGAGATCGTCGACGCGATACGCAAAAAGTGCGGCCCGCACTTCCCCGTCTCCGTGCGCATAAGCGCAACGGAAAACGTAAGCTACGGCTACGAGCTCGACTACGGCATAAAAGTTGCGGAATATCTCGATAAAGTCTGCCGCGTCGACCTTATAAACGTAAGCAACGGCGTTGCCGAGTCGAGCCAGACGATACAGGAGCCGCCCACGTTCCCGCAGGGCTGGAAGATAGACAACGGC
Organism: Clostridia bacterium; assembly: GCA_017513095.1. GTDB lineage: Bacteria > Bacillota > Clostridia > Oscillospirales > RGIG577 > RGIG577. Next base: position 166,687 of record JAFWDJ010000011.1, read on the forward strand.
CGTCAGATAAAGAAGCACGTAAGCGTTCCGGTATTGGCAACGAGCCAGATCCGCCAGCCCGCGTATGCCGAGGAGCTTTTAGCCGAGGGCGCCGTGGACTTCGTAGGCATTTCGCGCGGCCATCTCGCAGACCCCGAGTGGTGCAATAAGGCAAAACGCGGCGAGGAGCTTGCCATTCGCCCCTGCATCTCGTGCCTCTACTGCTTCACGGGCGCGATGAACGGTCTCGGCGTGCGCTGTGCCGTAAATCCCGTGACTATGCGCGAAAGCGAGCTTTCGCGCCCCGAAAAGACGGGCGCGGGCAGAGTCGTCGCGATTATCGGCGGCGGCCCCGCAGGCCTTGAGGCCGCGCGCGTGCTTTCCGAAAGAGAATTCAAGGTCGTGCTCTTTGAAAAGAGCGGCAAGTTAGGCGGCGCTTTAAATCTTGCGAACAAGCCGCTTCACAAGGAGCGCATCGACTGGCTCATAGACAACATGACGTATCAGGTAAAGAAGGCGGGCGTCGATATAAGACTTAACACCGCGCCCACCATAGGCGACTTAAAGGCGCTCGACCCCTATGCCGTGTTCGTGACCACGGGCTGCAAGCCGCTCTTTATCCCCTTCCCCGGCTTCGACAAGCCGCACGTTCATTCTGTAGTTGATTATCTCAACGGCAGCGTTGACTTTGAAAACAAGAAGATCGCCGTTATAGGCGGCGGCACTACGGGCTGCGAGGTTGCGGAGAAGCTTTCGATAGTCGGAAAGAACCGCGTGACCGTGGTTGAAATGCGCGAGGACATCGGCCTTGATATGTACCGTCTGCCGCGCCGCGACTTCATGCTGCGCCTCGACGCTCTGAAGGTCGAGAGAATGCCCGACAGCAAATTAAAGGAGATAACCGACACGGGCATCGTCTGCGAGAACATAAAGACCAGCGAGACTGTAAGCGCCGACTTCGACGCCGTTATTTTAGCGCTCGGCTTCGCGCCCGAAAACTCGATAGTCGAAGAGATAGAGCGTGAATTTGACAACGTAAGAGTATTGGGCGACGCCGTAAGGGTGAGAAAGATCGCCGACGCGATATTCGAGGGATACACGAGAGCGTTCGTGCTCGAGTAAACGTTATAAGTATGTAAAACGGTCCGCTTTGCGGGCCGTTTTTTCATATTGAGCGCCGAAAGCTCCGCCGCGTCCGCCTTCGCCGCTTCAAGCGCCCTCATCACCTCGCCGGTGTGATCGTGTATGATTATGTCAGCCATCGCGTCCACCTTTTGGGTATGAAAAAACCGCCCCGAAGGACGGTTCATGTTATTCAAATTTCCCCATAATCATTAAGTCCGGCACTCATGTCACCGTGTCCGGCTCAAAGCCCTTCACCCAAGCCGCAAGCGTGCAGCGGCAGTTCCATATCCCCGCCTTGACCGGCGTATAAATAAAAGGTATACTTTTATAAAACAGCATAAGAAAGGAAGACGAAGCATGAAAACGCTTTCATCGAGGATAATATGCCTCATAATCGCGTTATGCCTTGCCGTTTCGCTTGCGGCGTGTGAGAAGAGCGAGCCCGACGAACAGGCTAAAGATTCGCCCGTGCTTTCGGCCTGCCCCATTATCAAAGACGAAAAATACGGCGGCATATACATCGACATCTCCCCCGAGGAGTTTGAAAACCTCGGCTTTGAATACGGCGACAGCGTGACCGTCGCGTTCTCAAACGGCTATACGCTTAAGGATATCCCATATTACAACGGCTACTACACGAAGTTTCACGATCCCCTGCTCGTTGCGTATCCCGGCTCGCAGCACATCCGCGCGACGTTCAACTCCGGCAATACGATGTGGACCGATTCGGGCGTGACCGAAACGGATACCGCGGATATTATCGTATTCGAGAAGGGCAAATACTACGCGCTCTGGGACGGCATGAACATAACGTATTCTAACGACCGAAACGATTTTCCAAGCGACGAGGTCTTTTGTAATTTCAGATGCGTCGGGACGAGCGGCGTCGCCCCCGGCATGCTTTATCGCTCCGCGTCGCCCTGCAGCAACACATACGGCCGCGCCGCTTATACCGACAGGCTTATCAAAGGGGTCGGCGTCGGCTTTATCATGGACCTTTCGGACAGCGACGAGAACATCGAGGGCTATATAGCCGACAGCGGCTTCGACTCGCCGTATTTCCTTTCGCTTTACAAAGACGGCAAGGTCATCGCCCTCTCCATGAATACCGATTACAGCTCCGAGGATTTTGCGAAAAAAACTGCCGCAGGCTTTGCGGCCATGGCGCATAACGACGGCCCGTATCTCGTTCACTGCGTCGAGGGCAAGGACAGAACGGGATTTGTCTGCCTGCTTTTGGAGGCGCTCATGGGCGCGTCAAGGGAGGAGCTCACCCGCGATTATATGGTGACTTACGACAATTACTACGGCATAAATCCCGAGTCGGATACCTCCCGATACGAGGCTAACAAAACGAAGGTCGACGAAATGTTCGAGTACTTAAGCGAAAACTTCGGCGGCGGCTCGGGCGACCTTTCTCTCTGCGCCGAGGAGTATCTTACGTCGTTCGGCGGCATGAGCGCGGACGATTTGGCGCTGCTGAAAGCCCGCCTTTCCGGCGCGGCCGGATAATCCCCCAAAAAGGCTCATCATAAAAAAACACGTGCCACAAAAGGCGCGTGTTTTTGTCATTTTCGGCATTTTTCATGCCGTTTTATATTGAAAATTGCCTCGTTCGGTGATAAAATAAGCCTGAAAGAGAGGGATCGTCATGTTTTTTTCATTGGGTGATAAGCTTGATTTTCTTATGAAGCTTACGAATACGAAAAACAGCGCGCTTGCGCGCGCGCTGAGCTTCGACCCGTCGTACATAAGCCGCATAAGAAGCGGCAAGCGCGGCGTGCCGAAAAATCAGCCGTTCATAGAGCCGGCCTCGGTCTTCTTCGCGAAGAACGTTGTTAGCGTCTACCAGAAGAAAACGCTTGCGGACGCCATAGGGTATCCGCGCTTTCTTCCCGACTCCCCGGACGACGCGGCGGCGATCATTGCGCAGTGGCTGAGCGACACGGGCGAGCATAAAAGCAGCGGCATAGGCGATTTTCTGTCTGATTTTTCGGATATACGTCCCAGTGCGCCCCGCATGAAGGAATACCGCCCCGTACCCGTTTCGCAAAACGCGAATACCGATTTTTTCTACGGCAACAGCGGCAAAAGAAAGGGCGTGGAGCGCTTTCTTTCCGCGGTCTGCGCGTCCGGTGAGCCGCAGACGCTGCTTTTGTTCTCCGACGAGGACATGAGCTGGCTTCTCGAGAACGCCGCATTTACGAAGAAATGGGCGTCTCTGCTTGCCCGCGTCATCTCGCAGGGCGGCCGGATAAAGATAATCCACACGACGCAGAGAAACATCGGCGAAATGCTTGAGGCGATAAACAAATGGCTGCCCCTCTACTTCTCGGGCGCGATAGAGCCGTATTACTGTCCCAGGATACGCGACGGCGTATACAGACGCAGTCTTTTTATCGCGCAGGGACACAGCGCGCTCATATCGGACAGCCTTGGCGAAGCGATGCCCGATAATCTTTCGATACTTATAAACGACCGCGAGGCCGTATCGTCGCTCGAGGGCGAATTTCGCGCCTTCCTTTCGATATGCCGCCCGCTCGTGAACATCTATACCCCCGAGAGCTTAAAGCCGATGTTCGCCTCGTTTTCGGACTTTCACAAGACGCCCGGCAGCATAATACTTGCGCACAGCGGGCCGTCGTTTCTCACGCTGCCCGAGAGCGCCGTAAAAAGGCTTTTGCCCGAGGGCAACGGCGCCATGCTTTTAAAGCTTTACAGGACCGCAAAGAGATTCTACACCCAAAGCCTTAAAAACGGGTACACGATAACGGAGGTAATAAACCTGCCGTCAGTTGAAAAAATAATGTCGGGAAACGCCGAAATGCCGCTGTGCGGGATTATTTCGGGACAGCCGGCGCGTCTTACGGCGGACGAATACGTCTCGCACCTTGAAGCCATGATAAAGCTTATGCGAAAGGAAAAGAATTACCGCGCCGTGATATCTGACGAGGTCGCCGAAAACGTAAACATCTGCATAAAGGAATACTTCGGCGTTATACTCTTTCGCACGCATTCGCCGTCCGTGGTTTTCAAACTAAACGAGCCTAATCTTACGTCCTCGTTCGAGGAATACCTAAAGCGCATAGCGCAGACGGCCGAAAGCCGCGAACAGAGCCAAAAAAAGCTCGCGGCTCATCTTAACCGCGTTAAGAAAGCCGTGTCACTCTGATTTTTTATACTGCCTTCGCCAATTTAAAAAGCCCGTAAGGTTTATCGCCACGAATACGGCGTTCGCGAAGATTATCGGAAGCCCCGCGAGGCTTTCCGAGAGTGAAAAGAGCCACATCGCTATAATGCATACGTTGTTGCCCATCCAGAAGAAGAACTGCTCCAGGTTGCGCCGCGCCGACAGCATAACGGCTATCGCGGAGCAGACAGTTGCCGCCGCTCCCGCAAAGGGGGCGGCATTTCCTATTAACGTAAGCACATAGCCGTAAACGAGAGTAATGCCCGCGCCCGCGGCGATATATATAAAAAGCCGCTTTACGGGAAGGCGCTCGACTTTAATCCCTAAGTCCTCCGCCTTCTCGGAGCGTCCCCAATTTACAAAGCCGTATATCTGCATCGGCACCATATAGAATAAATCAATGAATATTTCGCTGTAAAATCTGTTGTGAAAGGCGGTAATGCAATAGAACACCATGCCCGCGCACGAAAAAAGAAACCACGCGCGCGAACGCCTGGAGTTAAATATTACGCCCGTGAGAAATAAAACGGAGGCCGCAAATTCGAGATATCCGCTGCGGCTTATTATGAGGCTTACGACCGAGAGCACGTAGCCCGATATGTATATGACCGCCTCGTGCGGCCGTATGCTTTTTATTATTCGCTCAAGCTCGTTCATATCACAAAAGAAGCGTGCGAAGAAACGCGGCAAACGCCTTGTTCGACGCGGTAAAATGTATAAGATACCCGTTTTCCGTGCGCTTTATAACCTTTGCAAAGACTTCCTCGAATACGACTTCCCCGCCCGACGTCTTTGAAAGCCTGAGATTATCCATAGGCCGAAGCTCGGTGTCGACGGTAATCACGGCCTCTATCGGCGAAAGCTCCGTAAACTCCGCGTTTACGGCGTCGGGGGCTATGTACTTGCCGCTTAAAATGTTCGCCTCGAAGGCGACGGGCTTTAAAAGCCGCCTCGGCACGGGGCGGTTCTCGTCGCGGCACGATACGTTATACGGCGCACCGAGGCCGTCCACGCTGTAAAGCGTTATCGGGCGCTTAACGCCCTTGGGCGATACCGTGAGCGTGTCGGAAATGTCGGCCTTCGATGTGAGCGCGGCGAACGTGTCGGGCGACACGAGTATCTGTCCTCCCACGCTGTAGCTTTCGATGCGGCCGCATAAATTTACATGGCGTCCCACCACGCCGAACTTCATCCGCTTGTCTGAGCCGATGTTTCCCACGATGACCTCGCCCGTATTTATTCCGATGCCCATCTCGAGCGGCGGATAGCCGTGCGCGCGGTTATATTCGTTTACGCGCGCCATCTCGCGCTGCATCCCAATGGCGCATGCGACGGCCTTCGTCTCGTGATCCCCGCACGGCGCGGGCGCGCCGAATATGGCGAACACGGAGTCGCCGATAAACTCAATTATCGTGCCGCCGTGCTTATAAATTATGTCAACCATTGCACCGAGATAAGAATTGAGCATGGAAAGCACGTCTTCAGCCTCCATGCCTTCGCTTAACGCCGTAAACCCACGAAGGTCGCTCATAAGCAGCGTTATGCGGCACTTTTTACCACCGAGGCGGAGTCCTTCCGGCGTTTCGAGCAGACTTTTTACCACCTCATCGGAAATAAATCGTCCGAATGTCTCCGACAAAAGCCTGTTGCGCGATTCGAGCTGTTCGTTCAGTGCATTTATGTAAACCATTGCGCTTTCCTTCGCGCTGACGCTCCGGGCGCGCTTTAAGAATACCGCGGCTCCCCCGCTTTTGTCGCGTCCCGAGGACGTGAGAATGAGCTTTTCAAACGCATCGCCGTTCTTATACAGCGCCCTGCGCTCGGAGAAGCTTATCCCCTCTGCTGCCGCGTCAAAGAGAGCGCGCGAGAGCCCTTCGGGGCCGTCATCCGAAAAAACGGCCTCAAAATGCCTGCCGCAGAGCGCGTCGGCCTCTGCGTAAAAAAGAGCGCACGCGGCCCCGTTTGCATATTCAATCACGCCGCGTGCATTTATATACATAACTCCGAACGGCATATTTTCAAGTATGCCGTTCTTTAAATCATATGCTTCTCCCATAATTTTTACGTTGATTTAAAACATCATACCGTTGTACGACTCCCCGAAATACGCGTTGCCGACGTATATTTCCTCGCCCGTGTCCTTGTCTATGATGGTCGCCGACTGAACGTACATGTCGGAATACTTCTTCAGCCGCTCCCGAAGGCCTTTTTTCTTAATGTGCCCCGTCTCGTCCATACTCTCCGCAATCGTGCGGCATGCCTCCATAAATTCGACGGTGAGACTCCTGAGCCGCTTCGAAAGGTTTGTCATTATCTCAACGGCTATCTGCGGATGCTCGCCTATGAACTGATGGAACGTGTCGGCGTCGATCGCGGTGACGAGCGCGTCCTCGGTTACAACGGCCGCGGCAGAGCGCGGCATATTGTCAATGAGCGCCATCTCGCCGAAATAGTCGCCCGTCTCGATTTCTGCGAGCATTCTCTGGCGCGGCGTGCCGTATTCGATAAAAATGCCCACCTTGCCCGAATTTATATAATACATCTCTTTTCCCTTATCTCCCTGGCTGAAGATAACGTCGTTCTTCTTAAAGGCCAGCTCTGTCATTTTTCGCACACCTCCGTCAGCGCCTTTTCGGCGGTCATGGTTTTATATTATTATTGTATCACACCGTTTTTTCGTTTAAAACCGAAAAAATAAAAATTTTTCCTCTTTCGTTTCTCAAAAAGTGTGATACAATGATTTTATAGACTTTTTAAGTCACAATTCTATATCAGGGAGAGATAAAAATGAAAAAAAGTACAAAAATTATCGCTCTTGTGCTGGCTTTAGCCGTGCTGTTTTCCTTCTGTATGATATCGCTTGCGGCCGATGACGACGCGGCGGCGGCAGATACGACCGAAGCGGCCGCACCGGCTGACGACGGCGCAGCGGGCAGCGACGCGGCTTTGGCCGACGATACGGCGGCCGGCGACGACACGGCGACCGGCGGTGACGCAGAGCCCCCCGTGGTAATCTCGGCTCCCGAGGAGCCCGCAGATGTGGCCGCATTTTCGTTTGAGGACGTTCCGGAGGATCACTGGGCATATATCTACATCATGGATATAAAGGCGCGCGGCATAACCACCGGCATGACCGCGACCACCTTCGGCCCCGAGGAAAACCTCACCCGCGCACAGTTCGTGACCTTCCTCGGCCGCCTCTCGAACGCCGACGTTTCGGACTACATGGATACCGAATTTGAAGACGTTGAGATTGATTCCTGGTACGGCGGATACGTTGAGTGGGCGCGCGTAATGGGCGTCACCACGGGCACGACCGAGACCACGTTCGACCCCGGCGCAAACATCACGCGCGAGCAGATGGCGACGATGGTATTCCGTTACATCACGGCAAGCAACATTGACCTTGCTGTGAACGATTACGCTCAGTCCGGCATAATCGCGGACATTGAGGACGCAAACGACTATGCGATAAACGCAATAGACGCGCTTGTTGCAAATACGCTGATGAGCCTTGACGAAAACCAGAACTTCCGTCCGAAGGACAACGCTACCCGTGCCGAAATGGCACAGGTGCTCTCGCTCGTTCCCGAGCCGACCGAGGCTTCGGCAGATGACGCGGCAGCAGATGACGCGGCAGCAGATGACGCGGCAGCGGACGGCGGTGCAGCAACGGACGACGGTGCAGCGGCAGACGACGGTGCAGCGGCAGAAGGCGACGGCGCTGCAGCGGACGATACGGCAGCATAAAAACGTCAAAATATCTCAAATTTTCACTCCGTGCGGGGCAAAAACGCTCCGCACGGTTTTTTTATGCTCTCCCGGGCCGAAAAAATCGCAAAATAGTGTGTTTTTTTTGTAAAACCCACCCTTTAGTGTGATGCGCGCGCGGTATTTTGATATATAATTTATAATAGGTATTTATATAACCGCGAAGACTGCGAAAAAACGCGGTCTCGCGGGGCGAAATCCCAAAATCAATACAGTAAACAATGCAGCGATGCAATAAGCGTAAAGGAACAGAGGTAAGGGCCATGAAAACAAAAAGAGTACTCGGTTTTATACTGACGGTATGCATGATTGCTACCATGCTGCCCGGCTCGGTATTTGCGGCGGGCGACGACTCCGTCCCTCCGTCCCCTTCGGGCGCGGTGTATGATTCGGACGGTGCGAATACGAATGAAACGGGGGGAGGCGGCGACGCGAACATCGCCTACGGCGACGGCGCAATAGTCAACATCGGCGGCTCCGGCGATGCGGACGCCTCCGGCGATGCGGACGCCTCCGGCGATGCGGACGCCTCCGACGACGCGGACGCCTCCGGCGATACGGACGGCTCCGATGACGCGGACGCCTCCGGCGATACGGACGCCTCCGGCGATACGGACGGCTACGACGACGCGGACGACGACGGTGAAAACATCGTCACGACGGATTCCGACAAGATGGGCGGAGACGGCAGGCGTCTGCTTTCCGGCGAAGAAGAGGACGGCGAGAAAACGGCCGTGCTCAGCGAAGCGGAGCCCTTCTGCCCGGGGGACTGGATCGAACTCAGAAACGCAATGCAAACGGACGGAGATATACAGCTTACGCAAAAGATAACGGCCGAACGGGGGTACCCTCATCTGGTCGTCCCCGATAACGTGACCGTAACGCTCGATCTGAACGGACAGACCATAGACCGCGGTCTTACAGCAGAGGAGGCAGGCGACTTCGTCATCGAAGTCGAAGGCACGCTCGTCATAATCGACTCAAGCAAGGAAGGCACGGGCATGATCACCGGCGGCTATAGCAAGAGCGACGGCGGCGGCGTGTACGTTTGTTCCGGCGGCACACTCGATATGCGCGGCGGCTCCATAACCGGCAACACCGCAGACTACGGCGGCGGCGTGTACGTTTATTCCGGCGGCACCTTTAAAGTATCGGGCAGTGCAAGGGTCACGGGCAACTGCGAC
>JAFWDJ010000042.1 GCA_017513095.1 Clostridia bacterium
CTCACATCAGCGCTTAGCGCCGATTTCCCCCCGTCCCCCTTTGGTTTTATGCCTCGACATCATTCATCATCATAAGATGACGCAATCAAAATCAGACGGGCGCACGATGCGCCCGACACGGCTTGGCCGACAAAGTTGCTTCTATCGGAAGCCGAAGTCTTGGAGCGGCTCGGCCGCGGAATTTGATGACGCACGAAGATATCTCGAATGATGCCTCATATCGAGGCAACTATAAGTAATAGAATAAATTGCGCCTTTGCTCGAAGGAGACGCAATAGAATAAGACGAAGTAACGCCGAGCGGAGAGGCCCGCGCGAGCGTGGCCGGGAGCGAGGGAGCGAAGAGTCCGAGAGGCGGCAGTCTCTCGGAAATTTTGCTACTTTTGTTTCCAAAAGTAGGCCCCTCCGGCAGGAGACCCAAGTCTTTAGAACGAAGTTCTAAAAAAAGAATTATGTTTAAGCAGGACGGGAAGGCGAAAGTAAGGGAAAGGTAGGTTAAATACCTGAAAGCAGAGCTTGTTTTTGAGATTTAAATGTACCCCTCATCCGTCACGGCTGGCGCCGTGCCACCTTCCCCCGAGGGGGAAGGCTTATGTAAACCGCTGCGCCCGGCAAAGGTCGACGAAAGACGAACTCCCTCAGTTGGCTGCGCCGACAGCTCCCTCGGTGAGGGAGCCTTTGAGGGACGCACGCGCCCCCCCGGCGGGGGATTTCACGCCCCCGTCAGCGTCTTCATCACCTCAAGCGCCGTTTCTGCGGCGGACATTTTTTCGCGGATCTTGACCATAAAGCAGTACGCGCCGTCCTTGCCCGCGCTCAGGATAAAATCGCGGCCGAACTTGTCGGCGAGGCGGCCGGCCGCCTCCATATCGAACCCGGGCGCGGTGAAAATAAGAAGCCCGTCGCGCTCGGCGACCTCCGTTATGCCCGACTTTTCGCCAAGCGCGCGGATGAGCGCGATATCTATAAGATTGAGCACCGGCGCGGGGATTTGGCCGAACCTGTCGATGAGCTCGTCGCAGACGTCGAACGAAGCGTCGAAGCCGTCTATCGCCGCGATGAGCTTGTACGCGTCTATGCGCTGCTCGGAATTGCCGATGTACTCGCCGGGGATGTACGCGTCCGTCTGAAGCTCGACCGTGCATTCGGGCTTCGGCTCGCGCTTTTTGCCCGTGCGCTCGTCGATGACTTCGGAAAGAAGCCGCAGATACATCTCATACCCCACGTTTCCTATGTGACCGTGCTGGCTTACGCCGAGCATATTGCCCGCGCCGCGTATCTCAAGGTCGCGCATCGCAAGCTTAAAGCCCGCGCCGAACTGCGTAAACTCGCGTATCGCCGAAAGGCGCTTCTGCGCGTCCTCCGACACGACCTTGCCGCGCTTATACATGAAATAAGCATACGCGCGGCGCGACGAACGTCCCACGCGCCCGCGTATCTGATGAAGCTGCGCGAGACCGAGACGGTCGGCGTTCTCGATTATCAGCGTATTTACGTTCGGGATGTCGAGCCCCGTTTCTATAATAGTCGTGCAGACGAGCACGTCGGCCTCGCCGCCGATGAAATCGCTCATCACGCGAGAGAGCGCAAGCTCCGTCATGCGCCCGTGCGCCACAGCCACGCGCGCCTCGGGCACGAGCGCCCCTATGCGGACGGCCGTGCTGTCTATATCGTCGGTGCGGTTGTGAAGATAATACACCTGACCGCCGCGCGAAAGCTCGCGCCGTATCGCGTCCGCGACGACGCGCTCGTCCTCCTCGATAACGTACGTCGTTACGGGCATCCTGTCCGACGGCGGCGTCTCAATTACCGACATGTCGCGCACATTCGACAGCGCCATATTCAGCGTGCGCGGTATGGGCGTCGCCGACAGCGTGAGAACGTCGACGCCGAGCGCGATTTCCTTTAAGCGCTCCTTGTGCATGACACCGAAGCGCTGCTCCTCGTCGACGACTAAAAGCCCCAGATCCTTAAACTTTATATCCTGCGAAAGAAGCCTGTGCGTGCCTATAACTATATCGGCGCGGCCGTCGGCAATGCGCGCCACGGACTCGTCCTGCTGCTTTTTCGTGCGGAAGCGCGAGAGCACCTCGCAGCTTATGGGATAGCCCTCGAAGCGCTTTGTGACGGTCGCGTAATGCTGACTTGCGAGTATCGTCGTCGGAACGAGTATTGCCGCCTGCCTGCCGTCCAGCACGCATTTGAACACGGCGCGAAGCGCGACCTCGGTCTTTCCGAAGCCCACGTCGCCGCACAAAAGCCTATCCATCGGCACGGGCTTTTCCATATCGGCCTTTATGTCGTCGATCGCGCGGAGCTGGTCTCGCGTCTCCTCGTATTCAAACTTCATGTCGAAATCGCGGTCAAGCTCGCTGTCGGGCGGGAAGGCGTGTCCCTTCGCCGTGCTGCGCGCGCGGTAGAGCTCTATAAGCTCGTCGGCCAGCGTTTCAAGCGCGGCCCGAACGCGCGCCTTCGTCTTTGAGAACTCGGCCGTGCTCATTTTGCCGAGGCGCACTTTTTTATCGCCCGACGGCGCGATATACTTCGATATCATATCGAGCCTGTCGCACTGGACGTATAATACCTCGCTGCCCGCGTAGATGATTTTAAGATAATCCTTTAAGACGCCGTGCGCCTCCATGCGCTCTATGCCCACGAACTGCCCTATGCCGTAATTCCGGTGTACGACGTAGTCGCCCTCCTTTAAGTCGGTGAACGAATGGAGCCGCGCCTTCGGGTCGTAATCCTTCGACAGCGGCGCGCGCGCGCGTCGGCGCGGCTTTGACGCCGAGCTTTGCACGTATACGCAGAGGAACGCGCTCTTGTAGATAAAGCCCGCCGAAAGTGTGCCGGACGTCACGATTATTTTGCCCGGCGAAGGCGCCGGCGTCTTTTCATACGCGGCTATGACCTCACTTTCGTAAAGCCTGTCGATGAGCGCACGCGCGTGCTCTTCGTCCTTTACCGTGATTATCTGCGCGTAGCCGAGCCGCCTGTAATATTTTAAGTCCTCCGAAAGGCCCTCCTCCGATTTGAAGGCGGGGATTACGGACGCCGAAACGTCGAACGTGCGCTCGAGCGGGTGATCGTAGGAATTGTGCGAAAGCGCCTCCATATGGACAACGGGGTTTTTTTCCATCGCCGCGTGAACGTCCCAGAAGCCGAAAAGGACGTCTTTAAGCTTCTTATGGACGCCCCGGCTGCCCGCCGCGCGCGTCATGTCCTCGGCCGTCTCCGCCTCGTAGCGGCTGCAGGCGTCCTTTACGGATTTATACTCCGAGACCATGACAACGGCGTCACCGAGATAGTCAAAGAGAGACGCGCCGCAGATAAGCGGCAGGTATTTGTCGAGAGAGACGCTTCGAACGGCCGACGAAAGCCTCGCGGCCTCGTCCGAAAGATACGAAGAGAGCTCGCCGTTTCCCGCACGGTCGGCGTCACGAGAGAGCGACGTAAGCTTTTTTTCGAGCGACTTTCGCCCCGATTCGGTAAGAAAGACCTCGCGCGCGGGCGTTATGTGCGCCTCCTTTATCTCGTCGACGCGGCGCTGGCCTATCGGGTCGAACGTCGAGAGCGAATCAAGCTCGGTATCGAAAAAATCGAGACGCACGGGCATATCGAGCGACGGCGGGAAGATATCGACTATCGAGCCGCGCCGCGAATACTGGCCGCGGCCCTCTACGGCGTCGGCGTATTCATAGCCCGCCTCGAAAAGATAATTTACAATGTCGTCGATGTCGTATTCGAGCCCCACGCGAAACGAGCGGCACATGCGCGAAAAATCGGCGGGCGCGGGCAGCGGCTGCATGAGCGCGGGCGCGTCGGCGATTATTAAAGAGCCTCCGTCGGCGGCCATCGACAGCGTGCGGATGCGCTCGTATTCGTCCGAGAAGGAGCGCGACAGCGCGTCCTCGAAAAGAAGGGAGCGCGACAAGAATACGAGCGGCTCCTCACCCGCGAACGCCTCTATATCGGCGGCGAGCGCGCGGGCGCTCACGGCGTCGGGCGTTACGACGAGTATGTTTTTACGCGCGTTTTTATAAAAAAAGGCGCACAGGTGCGATTTATGCACCTGTGACAGTCCGTTAAGCGCGACAGCGCGGGCGCGTCCCGACGTAATGAGGGAGAGCGCCTCGCCGTATTCGCTTATTTTGTTCAGTATGTTTTTAAGCGCCATTGCTTTTCTCCGAAAATGCGGCTTAGACCTTTTCGTCCCCGGTCTTCGGGGCAAGGTCAAGCCCGTTGTATTTGTTCTGCGCCTCACGGCGTTCTCCGCGTATGAGAAGCGACAGCGCGTCCGAGGCGTTCTCTATTACTTTAAAGAGCGTCTTTTTTTCGTCGTCCGAAAACGATGAGAGCACGAAGTCGACCATGTCGAAATCCTCGTGGCGCGGCGCGCCGCAGCCAAGCTTTATGCGGTCGAACTCGTCGCTTCCCGTTAAATATATTATCGACTTTATGCCGTTATGACCGCCGTCGCTGCCCTTCGGGCGGATGCGCATTCGGCCCGTGGGTATCGTTATGTCGTCGTATACGACGATGAGGTCGTCAGTCGTGAGCTTGTAGAAGTCGAGCGCGGCCGCGACGGCCTCGCCCGAAAGGTTCATGAAAGTCTGCGGCTTTAAAAGGATGACCTTTTCGCCCGCTATCATACCCTGGCCCATGAGCGATTTGAACTTTAATTTATCCACGGCAATTCCGTGCTTCTGCGAGATATAGTCTATCAGGAGAAATCCGGCGTTGTGGCGCGTGAAGGCGTATTTGGGGCCCGGATTGCCGAGCCCGGCGATTATTTTCATAATTATATCCTCTTTTACCGCCGCCTCCCGGCGGGGTGTTCTGTCGTTTGCTTATATCTTAAAAAATAACTTTTATTCTCTATGTTTTATTTTTCCGGCTTGCCTACTCCATCGGCCAAGCCGTTTCGGGCGCATCGTGCGCCCCAAAGCCTTCCCCTCGGGGGGAAGGTGCCCGCAGGGCGGATGAGGGGTAGCGCCGCCACGGCGCGTGCGTCCTCTTAGCTCCCTCCCCGAGGGAGCTGTCTGCGAAGCAGACTGAGGGAGTTGTTCCCCGTCCTTCGTAGGGAGGCGTCCCTTGACGCCTCCGCGTGTCTCAGCCGTGTTTTCACGGAGGCATGAAGGCATGCCTCCCTACGGAAGCATTATTGATATCTCAATGCACAAAAATGCTTCACTTCCAAGTCTTTAACCTACCTTTCCCCTTATTTTAAGCCTCGCATTCTGCTTCAACATCAATTCTTTTCAGAACTCCGTTCTAAAGACTTTGGTCTCCTGCCGGAGGGGCCTACTTTTGGAAACAAAAGTAGCAAAATTTCCGAGAGGCCGCAGCCTCTCCGTCTCTCCGCCCCTCGCTCCCGGCCACGCTCGCGCGGGCCTCTCCGCTCGGCGTTACTTCTTTGCATC
>JAFWDJ010000043.1 GCA_017513095.1 Clostridia bacterium
AGCGCCGAATTCCTTTGCGATGTCTGCAGCTGCCTTGTCGCAGAGGTCCTCGAGGATCTCGGCTATAACTACCTTTGCGCCGTATGCCGCGAAGGTCTGAGCGATTGCGAGGCCGATACCGCGGCCGCCGCCGGTAACTATGGCAACCTTGCCGGTAAGATCAAACTTGGGAATGTACATTGGAATCTACCTCCTGATATTTAATTTTTTAATGCCATAATCCGACAGGCTTTCGCCTGTCGGATTATGTACGTACGGATTATAAAATCAATTATTTGTTGTCTTCCATTACGCCCTTGTGGAGGCTGTTCTTGTTGGTGATACCTGCGAGGTCTCTGATGATCTGCTTCTTGGACTCGAAATCATAGAAGCCGCGGATACCGATTCTCTCCATAACGGGCGAGCCGCCGCCATGAACGCCTGCATACTGGGATACGCCGCAGTGTGCCGATACGGACAGGTCGGAGATGAATCTGAACAGTCTGTGAGTATCCTCTGCGCTGAACTCGGGATTTCTCATGATGTACTTGTCCATGTATTCCTTCGTTGCCGGGTTGAAGTAGTCGTCCTCGGGCGGCATGGTTGCCGGGAAACCGCCTGCGATGGAAGCAAGAACGTCATACTCGTGGTAGATGTTCATACCTGCATGGTATCTGCCGCAGTTGGTGTAGAGGAAGTTCGGCTCATATGCGCCGGACGAGGTTACGTTCGAGGTAGCAGCCGAAGCGATACCTGCGCCGTAAACGAGCTCTGCAATGATAGCCATCTCGGTGAGCTCATCCTTAACGTGACCGGCCTTAGCTATACCGTTGCAGTCAGCAACGAGTGCGGTAGCACCCATGATAACGTCGGTAACAGCCGGCTTGCAGCCGCAGTAGCTGAATCTGTGGTTGTTTGCGAAGGAGAGTGCCAGACGGCCTGCAAACTTGTACTCGCCGTTCATGAATACTCTCTCGTTCGGGATGAATACATGATCGAATACGGTCATGGAGTCGCACATGCCATAGTAGTTGTAAGGAGCCTTGATGTGCTTTCTCGGACGGCTCGAGGTCGAGCGGCAAACGAGCGATACACCCTCAGCGTCAGCGGGGATTGCGAATGCAACTGCCCAGTCCTTATCGTTCTCGCTCATGAGACGGGTCGGGATAACGAGGATTTCGTCAGCGTAGGGAGCGATGGTGTTGTGTGCCTTACAGCCGCATACAACGATACCGTCTTCTCTTCTCTCAACTATTCTTACATAGAGGTCCGGGTCAACCTGCTCGAACGGTCTCTTGGAACGGTCGCCCTTAACGTCGGTCTGAGCGCAGTTAACAACGAGGTCGTTTCTCTGTGCGTAGTCGAGCCACTTCTTGAATCTCTCATGATACGGAGTGCCGTACTTGTCGTCGCATTCCTTCGTGGTAACATAAAGAGCGTTCGAACCGTCGGTACCCATGCAGCGCTGGATGCAGCCGCCTACAACGTGGCAGAGCTTACGAAGCATCTGCTGCTTCTTGTAAAGGTCGTCCTGAGTCTGGTAAACGTGAAGGAATCTCGAGATCGGCTCGCCGTTCAAATGCGAAGTAGTGGTTACGAGATCCTTAGTCTCGGGATCGAAAGCTGCGTCGAAAGTAACGCCGATAACGTTAACGCCGCCTCTTACGAGCGGATCAGCTCTGTTTAAGAGCTTGCCGCCGATGTAAACGTTGTCTCTCATTCCCTTAAGTTTCTCATAATACTGTTGTCTTGTACGAAGCATTGGTATATCTCCTCCTTAAAATAATAATATTAAATTTTACTTTTGCGCACATTTCAAGGCGCAAGGGGCACCCTTCGCCTTATATCATAATGATAACCTACATGATACACTTTTGTCAATCATAAAATCTCTTTATTGCGCCAGTATTTTCAGACAAAAAAGCTAATTTCCTCTTATGATGCGCGCAAGATTTTCGCAAAACGGCGGCTTCGCTATGCCCTTCTCGGTTATGATTCCCGAAATGAGCGCCGCGGGCGTCACGTCGAACGCGGGATTGTACGTCTTTACGCCCTCCGGCGCGGTGCGCCGCCCGAAGCCGCACGTTATCTCCTCCGGCGCGCGCTCCTCTATTTTTATACCGGCGCCCGTCGGCGTCGAAAAGTCCACCGTCGAGGACGGCGCGGCTATATAGAACGGTATGCCGTGATAACGCGCCAGCACCGCGACGGAATACGTTCCTATCTTATTCGCCGTATCGCCGTTCGCGGCAATTCTGTCCGCGCCCGTTATTATCTTCTGAATTTTCCCCCGGCTCATCACCATGCCCGCCATGTTGTCGCAGATCAAAGTAACGTCAAGCCCCGCTTCTTTCAGCTCAAACGCCGTCATGCGCGCGCCCTGAAGCAGCGGCCTCGTTTCGTCGGCGTATATTTTAAGCTTCATTCCGCGCTCGTGCGCAAGATACATCGGAGCCGTGGCCGTGCCGTATTTCGATGTCGCCAAAACGCCCGCGTTGCAGTGCGTAAGCACCCCGTCGCCGTCCGACAAAAGCGTAAGCCCGTATTCGCCGATTTTTCGGCACATCTCTATGTCCTCGCGCTGTATTTCTATCGCTTCCGCTTCCACAATCGCTTTAAGCTGTGCCACACTCTTATCCCCGTTGTCCTTCGCCTTTTTTAAAACGCGCGCCGTCGCCCAGAAGAGATTTACCGCCGTCGGGCGCGAGGAATTAAGATATTTCGCCGCGCGTTCAAGCTCGAAAAGATACTCGTCCGCGTTCTTCGCGCCCGACGCGTTCGACACGAGCGCGAGCGAATACGCCGCCGCCACGCCTATCGCGGGCGCGCCGCGCACCTTTAATGTCTTTATCGCGTCAAAGCACTCATCGAGCGTTTTAAGCTCGACCGTGACAAGCTCTGTGGGAAGCCTCGTGCAGTCAATTATATGAAGACGTCCGTCCTCGTATGATATGGTATTAAGCGCCGCCATTTTTAATGCTCCTTATAACGTTATGGTCTCGCCGGGCGATACTATGAGCTTTCCCTCGCACGAAAGCTTGTCCGCAGCCTCGCGCGAGAAGGTTATGCCCTTCGAATCGGGGCCGCGCGGCACGACGTGTATCGGCACGGTATGCTTCGCCCTTATTATCGCGGCGCACTCCGACGCTTCGGGCGCGCCCATGTTGTAATACCCGTCCATCGGAAGCAGCGCATAGTCGAGAGCGCGCGCCGCAAGAGCTGCCATCTCGGGTATCTTCGAGGTGTCGCCCGCGTGATACACGGTCTTTTTGTCCAGCGTCACGATAAATCCTACGCACGCCTCTTTTTTATGATTCTTGTTGTACGCGGGCACGGCCTCTATCTTAATATCGCCCGCCTCAAACGAAGCGTAGCCGCCGTCCCCGTGCGCCTCCTTGAAAGTAATCGTCTTACACCCAGCCTTGGGAGTCACAAGCGAGGTCTGATTGTGGTCGAAGTGGTCGTGAGTTACTAAAATCACGTCGGCAGGCTCCGAATAATCGCCGGGAGCGAACGGGTCTATATATATCACCGTTCCGCCGTCCGATCTGAGCTTTACCGACGCGTGGTCGAAATATGTCATCGTAGCCATTTTGCTGCCTCCTTATATATATTATTTATAGTTTTTTCGTTTCATCGCGGCTTTTTTGCCCCTTCGGGCAGACGCGCATACAGATGCCGCAGACCGCGCCGCGCCCTATGTGGTGATACGCCCTCTTCATATGCTCGCTGCACGCGCGATAGTCCATAAGCGGCTCGTCAGGATTTTCCGCGTCGAAATCGCGCCCGTAAAGCGCCTGCGCGGGACACGCCCGAACGCAGATATTGCACTTATCGCAAAAATAATCCCTGTCCGTGCTCTCCCGCCGGACTTTGGCGTCAAAATCTGTAAGCACCGTGCCGAGTCTTACGCGCGGGCCGTATTTTTCGTGGATGAAAAGGCAGTTGCGGCCCACGTGCCCCATGCCCGAGAGCACCGCGCCCATCTTGTGCGAAAATCTGCCGCGGTATGCGCCGAGAGTCGGAATGCTCTGCGATGCCGCAACCGTTATATACCGGTACCCGTGCTCCGCCAAAAGTATACCCGTGCGAAGAAGTATATGGTCTATAAGCGCGTTTACGCTCCTGTAATGGTTAAAATACGTAAACGTCGGCGCGCCGTCTATTTCGTCGACTATCGCATCCGAAAGCCTCACGGCTATGCTTATCCCGTGGCCGAGCTCGTGCGGCGTATCAAAAAAGCCCACGTCGCACGCGCCGAGCGAGCGGCACAGCGCAACTATCTCACGGCTTAAGGCTGTCATAGCTGCTCCTTTCATGGTACAATGGAATAAAAAAGGGGGGCGTCGTATTGTCTTATATAATATTATCTCATAAAACATATGCTCCGGTAAAGTATCATCTTAAAAAAAGCGGCCATATTCTTTTGGAATTGGAAGGTTTCCCCACCGTATATGACGCCGTATCAAGCCACGCCGACATATACGTATGCTGCGCGGACGGCCGCGTTTTCGCCGCGCCCGAGGTCTCGCCTCTTTTATCGGAAGCGGGCATCGCGCACGTCACGGGCAAAAGTCCCGGCGCGGCCTATCCCGACGACGTGCCGTACAACGCCTTCGCAGTCGGCGGATACTTCGTGCATAATCTTAAATATACAGAAAAAAGCCTTCTTTCATATATAAAAGAACGCGGTCTTATACCCGTAAACGTGCGTCAGGGCTATGCGAAATGCTCCGCCGCCGTATTCCCCTGCGGCGCGATAACGGCCGACGAGGGCATTTACAGGGCGCTTTCGGGAAAGCTGCCCGTCTTAAAAATCCGCGAGGGACACGTCGGCATAGACGGCCTGCCGTACGGCTTTTTCGGCGGCTGCACGGGATACGCAGGCGGCGAGCTTATCATAAACGGCGACCTTTTTTCGCACCCCGACGGCGAGGCGATAGCCGCGTTTTTAAAAAAACACGGCGTAAAATTCGTCTCCTTCCCCGACCTTCCTCTGTTCGACATAGGCTCCATAATCGAACTGTAACCCTCGCGCGCACACCGCACAAATAGCCTTCCCCTCGAGGGGAAGGTGGCGGCGGAGCCGACGGATGAGGTGTAGCGCCATCGGCGCGTGCGTCCCCCAAGGCTACCTCCCCGAGGGAGCTGTCTGCGAAGCAGACTGAGGGAGTTGTTGCCTCCGTCCCCCATCCTTCGTCTTAGCTCCCTTGTGTAAAGGGAGCTGTCTGCGCAGCAGACTGAGGGATTGTCGTCCCCCCGTCCTTCGTAGGGAGGCGTCCCCTGACGCCTCCGCGTGTCTCAGCCGTGTTTTCACGGAGGCATGAAGGCATGCCTCCCTACGGAAGCATTATTGATAACTCAATGCACAAAAATGCTTCACTTCCAAGTTTTTAACCTAACTTTCCCCTTACTTTCGCCTTCACATCCTGCTTTAACATATA
>JAFWDJ010000044.1 GCA_017513095.1 Clostridia bacterium
TATGCGAACGGGGCGGTGAGCCTTGCGTGGTCAGAGGCGGACGGCGTGGACGGATACCGCGTGTACCGAAAGACGGGCACGGGCAAGTGGACGACGGCGCTTGCGTCGACGACGGAGACGTCGTGGACAGATAATACCGTGACCGAGGGAGCGACATATTCATATACCGTGCGTTCGTATGTGGGCAAGGAATACAGCACGGGGTATAACGATACGGCGAAGACGATAACGGCGAAGGCCGCGGCCGTGCCCGCAGCGGTTGACATAACGTCGATTAGCTATGCAAACGGTACGGTGAGCCTTGCGTGGGCTTCGGCGGATGGCGTTGACGGATACCGCGTGTACCGAAAGACGGGCGCGGGCAAATGGACGACGGCGCTTGCGTCGACGACGGAGACGTCGTGGACAGATAATACCGTGACGGAAGGCAAAACGTATTCGTATACCGTGCGTTCGTATGTGGGCAAGGAATACAGCACGGGCTATAACGATACGGCGAAGACGATAACGGCGAAGGCCGCGGGCCCTGCGCCGGTTGACATAACGTCGATAAGCGCATATCGTGCGAGGGTCGTTATCGAATGGGAGAGCAGAGACGACGTTGAGGGGTATCGCGTATACAGAAAGACCGACGGCGGCAAGTGGGTATCCCTCGGGGATCTCTCGAAGTGGACCGCGTCATACACGGACAACCCCCCGGAGCTCGGCCATACGTATACTTACGCCGTGCGCTCGCGCATAGGAAACACGTACAGCGCCGACTACGTTCAGCGCGCGAAGAGCATATATCTTTCCGATGAGGCGCCGGCCGAGGCGACGATAACGGGCGCAGAGCTTTGCGACGACGGCGTGCATCTTTCGTGGATATCGACCGACGGCGCCGACAGCTATAACAGATACAAAAAGACGGGCGACGGAGAATGGACACCGATAATTTACGATCTGTCCGGGACCGAATGGATAGACAGCGACGTAGTATCGGGCGCACAGATCTCGTATGCCGTGCAGGCGATAAGAAACAGGATACCGAGCGAAAATTATCTTAACACAGCGGTGACCGTCGACGTGCCCGCGTCGTTCATTCCGTGCTCGTACTGGATGGTCATAACGGAGATAAAAGCGTCCGGCACAAATTCGTTTACGATTCGCGGGTACGACAAGTTCGGCTATACGGAGACGAAGACGATTGCGGCGAACGCGCGCGGCGGACTCTTTGAGCGCACCGACGCGCAGAGCACCGATAAGGGAAAAGAGAGCGCGCTGACGTACGCGAACGTGACGGCGGCGTTCGACCGTGCGGCGGGTGCAAGCGGCGAGGCGCTTATGTTCTGCGAATATTCGATTAACGAAAACTATAAAGTGACGGCGTTAAGGGTGTATACGGGCGCGCCCGAAATGATAGATACCTCGGGCGGCTATGAGTCGTATTTTTGCGAATACGAGAACCGCGACACCGAATTCTTCGGCGGAAGGTTCCGCGGCGACCTTATGAGGACGCGCATACTTCGCTTCGACGCGGCAGGCAAAAAGGTTACGGCGCTGCGAGACAGGCTGCCCGACGTCGGCACGGGAGCGATGAAGCTTCTTTCGTACCGCGTCATAGAAGGCGATTTTTTGTACGCTGCGGCGATCGTGACGGGCAAGGGAAGCTTTACGGACTACGGCGGAAACGAGCCCGAGACTCAGGCGGCCTCGGACGTTATCGGATACCTTAGGAGCATCGAAAAATACGATGACCACTATGAATACGTCGCGGCGTACGGCAAAAGCGGCGGCAACATATGCCAAAGCCGCAAAAGCGGTGACCCCGATGAGGTGGCCGAGAAGGACGGACTTTTGGTGTTTGATGACTGGAACAACACGCTCGGCCGCAATGCCGGCATGGCAATGTTCGATATGCGAAACGACGGCACGGTCTTCAATATGCGCGTGCTTTCCGATATGACGACGGCGCCCGCGGGCAAAAAGAGCGAGCATCTTTCGGCGTTCATCGTGGAGGACTTTGTAAGATCGGGGAATGCCGTTACGGGCTTAAAGCTTAGGCCGCTCTCAGGCAAGTACGTAAACGTTTCGGGAAAGCCGAAAAACGGGGGCGCGCTGTGGACCGCCGAGGAGAAGGCGGGCATTTTCGCGGAATACGACGCGGCGCAGAGCGTTGTATTTGACTTGGGAAAGAACGCGACGGTGCTCATAATCAACCCCGACACGACAAATCAGGCGATGACGCTTCCGGGCAGTGTTACGGAGCTTTTCCGCGCCTCGACTGATAATTCGGGCCGCATAACGGGCGGCATGGTCGTGACGCTTTCGTACGACGGCGAGGCGGGCGAGATAGTAACGGTCTTTGCAAATGAGATACTTGTAAAATAAGAGAAAACGACAAAAATACCGCGCTTTTGGGCGCGGTATTTTTGCTTTTGGGGAGGATTTGCTTCGTTTATGCGAAGTGTATCAGTCGAAGATCGTAAGGTTTTCGACGCCGAGATTGTCAAACGTTACGGAGTAATAATTGTAACGCTCTTCGTCCGGGATTTCGTACGTTATCGAAATGCCCTCCGAGAATATATCGAAGCTGCCTTGGTCTATGGCCTCGAGATAATACTCGTCGCTCTTTAATTCGTCGGTCCACTGCGACTCGGATTTCTTTATCTCCCGAAGGAGCAGCGTTCTGTAGTCGACGCCTTCACGGAAAAGGTCGGAAAGCTCGACTTTCTGTCCCGTTTTCTCATCGTAGAGCGTACGAATGCTGTGGTTGTCGTAGAACTCCCGGCCGCCGTTGCCGTCCTGGTCGAACGAATATACCTCGGCGTACAGGCTGTCGTTTTCGAGAAGATACTTTCCGTAGCGCGTGACGTTGTAATTTACGCTTATCATTATGTCGTCGCCCTTATACTCCGAAAGAAGGTCGCCCGCCAAAGTCCTTAGACTCTCGTCGGCGGCGTCGTAGCGTTCGCTTATTGCGGCCGAAAGCGTTTCGTTGTTAATATCGACGGGGACTGAAGCGTACGCATCGATCGTGGTATACTGATAGTCCTCGTCGGCAAAACCGAGGTCCTCGGGCGAATAGTAATTGGACATCGTCTTTACGGGGTAATTGGATACGGAGAATACGCGCTTTCCGGGATTCTCGGTTATGACCTCATCGGTATCGAAGCGGTCGAACACGGCCACGGCTTCGGATATTTCGGGCTTGCTGTACGGAATGGTGAAGTACGCGGGCGAATAGCTCGTATACGAATCGTAGGAGGTGCACGTGTCAAACTCCGGCGTGTTGTAATCGAAGTAAAGATCGATGCAGTATTCGCTCACCGCGAATTTCTGGTCGTCGGAGATGCCCTTAAAGGGCGATATCAGCGAATATTCCGCGTCGTAAAAGTAATAGTAGTCGTTGTCCGTGCTTCTGTTGTCCGCCGAAAGGTTGTTCTTCACAATACTGTCGGCGATCTGCGCGTTTACGAGTTCCTTATAATCCACGTTGTCGGCGAACATGTCCGAAAGCGGGAACTGCTCGCCCGTGCGAAGGTCGAAATTGAGCGGCACGAAGTCGCTTATGTATATCGAGTCGTATCCGCCGTCGTTTATCGTGCCGTAGACGTTGAGCGTTACGACGAGCGACAGGATATTCGAGAAATTGCCGCACTCGCGCGTGTATATGTTCTTTTCAAACGTAAAATTCGAGAAGTCGAACGAACGTATGCCGCGGTAGGGCGGGAGCTTTTCGTAGTAAAGCCCCATGAC
Source organism: Clostridia bacterium (assembly GCA_017513095.1). Classification (GTDB taxonomy): domain Bacteria; phylum Bacillota; class Clostridia; order Oscillospirales; family RGIG577; genus RGIG577. Next base: position 3,739 of record JAFWDJ010000044.1, read on the forward strand.
CGTGTCGTATATCGTGTCGTTTATTTTCTTTTCGACATCCTTGTCAATAAGGCCGTCGACGATGAAGTAATTTATGCTGCCGCCGGTCACGTTGAGCTTTTCCGCGGTTTCCCCGCCCTCGGCGTCGGTATCAAAGGACGCGGACTTATCGTCGCTCATGTCTATTTCGACCTGACGCAGCACGATGCCGTTCTCGTATATTATGCTTTTGGGCGTTACGGGGGATTTGACCTCGCGCGCGCCCGCCTTTATGGAGGGCGGCGCCTTATACGGCGTAAAGCTTCGTATTATCGGGCTTTCGGCGGGGACGTATTCACGCTCGGCGTCCGTATCGCCCGACTGTGCGCAGCCCGCGAACGCCAGGGCTATGAGCGCGCCTGCGATCGCGGCGCAGAGCGACTTTTTTAAGCTATGCAAGCGGAACATAACCTGCCTCCTTTGCGGCCTTTTGTCCGTCCTCGGAAAGCGTCCAGTTCAAAAGTGTTCTCGCCGGACTGTCCTCGGGCTCGTCGGCGCGGATTACTGCGTAGTATGCGGTGGTGTAGGGGTAGCTGCCGTCGGCTATCGTTTCGGGCGAGGGATAAACGCCGTCCACGGCGATGAGCTTCGCCGCCTCTCGCACGTACATCTCGTTTACGTAGAAGTAGTAGGAATAACCGAGCGCTTGGTCGGAATTGTCGTAGGCGGATATGGATTCAACGAGCTCGCCCATGCCCACGATGCGCTTTTCGGTGGGCGCGTCGGCAGGCTCAACGTCGCCCATTACGAGATCTAAAAATCCCGTCTGTGAGCCGGAGTTTACCTCGCGCTGGTACGCGATTATCTCCTTGTCCTCGCCGCCCACCTCGGACCAGTTGGTAATTTGATCGGTGTAGATGGCAACTATCTGCTCGCGCGTTAAGTTGTCAACGGGGTTCTTTTCGTTTACCATGAAGATAAAGCCCTCGTTTACAACGGGGTGCACCTCAAGCTCGACGCCCGCCTCGGCGGCAAGCGCGTACTCCTCCTCGGAGGGGCTCGTAACGAAGATTATGTCGCAGTCCCCGTTTATGAGATTCACATATGCGTTGTGCGTCGTGTTGTGCTTTATGTAGGTCGACGCGTCACCTAAGGATACGCCCGTGGCGTCGGAGAAGAACTGCTCCGAAAGCGGTATCGTTGCGGTGGAGCCGTCCACCTTGGGGTAGGTGTCGGCCGTGAACGGATACTCGGGCTGGGGCTCGGTCTTCGTCTGCTGCGAGCAGCCGAACATCGCCGCAAGCATACATACGAGCACGAGCGCTATGACGATTTTTTTCATTTTACCTTCACTCCTTAAAAAGTTTTATATAATATTTTTATCCTCACGGGAACGCCGCCTTTTTTCGCGGCGGCGCGTCCTTACTTTAAGTATACCATCTTTCGGCGCGTTAGTATTAAACTTTTTAAAAAAGCGCGCATATAATGGATATATTGAAAAAGGCAAAAAGGAGGTGCGAAGCATTGGACGACACTTTGCGCGCAGACGCCCGCGCACACGCCGAAAAGGGCGAAGGGGCGCGGTCCGAAAAAGAGACGCGGCCGCCGAAGGGGCGCGGGGATCTGGACGATTATATTTTCCGCTTTAATCTTGAAAAGCCGGTAAGCGAGCGGTAGCGGCGCTTTTTTGTATTTGATTTGACTTTCGGCAGGATTAAAAAGTTGCATAAAAAATAAATATTTTTCAAAAACTAACCTCGAAAACAAATGTGCGAGGTAAGGATTAAATGAAAAGAACGATATCGAAAAGCGCCGCGGCCGCGCTTATGATATGTGCCGCGATGATTGCGGCGGCAGTCGCGATCTTCGGCGTGCAGAACGCCGCGCCGGAAAGCGCCCCCGCGCTGTCGCGCTACGGCTCGAGCGGGGAAGAAGTGCGGCTCATACAGACGAAGCTCAAAAACTGGGGTTATTACGGCGGCGCGATAGACGGCATATACGGAAGCGAGACGCAGGCGGCCGTGAAGTATTTTCAGCAGAAGAACGGTCTTACCGCCGACGGCATCGCGGGCGTGCGCACGCTTGCCGCGATGGGCATTTCGTCGCAGTCGCAGGCGTCGTCGTATACGCAGTCGGAGCGGAGTCTGCTCACGCGTATTATAAGCGCGGAGGCGCGCGGCGAGCCCTATGAGGGGCAGGTGGCGGTCGGCGCGGTCATATTAAACCGCGTGGAGCATCCGTCGTTTCCAAATACGATAGCGGGCGTGGTGTATCAGCCGGGCGCGTTCTCCGCGCTCGACGACGGGCAGTTTGACGAGCCCGTAAATCAGGCGTGCGCGCGCGCCGCCGACGCGGCTATGGCCGGAAGCGACCCTTCGGGCGGCGCGATATATTATTATAATCCCGCCACGTCCACGAATAAGTGGATTTTAAGCCGTCCCGTGATAAAGCGGATAGGGAATCATGTGTTTGCGGCATGAGGGGGGAGGATAATGCCGTCCCCTCCCGACGGGGCGGGTGGTTTACATAAAGCCTCCTTCGAGGGGAAGGCTTTTTAGCGATAACCGCCTTCTCCATCGGTCACGCCGTGTCGGGCGCATCGTGCGCCCGTCTGATTTTGATTGCGTCATCTTCCGATGATGCGATGTTGCCGACGGCGGCAAAACCAAAGGGGGACGGGGGGAAATCGGCGCTAAGCGCTGATGTGAGCCTGCATTTAGAAGAAGCCCCGCAAGCCTCAGCCGATTTCCCCCGGAAATTTTGCTACTTTTGTTTCCAAAAGTAGGCCCCTCCGGCAGGAGACCAAAGTCTTTAGAACGCAGTTCTAAAAAAGAAATGTGTTAAAGCAGGATGTGAAGCTGTAAGTATGGGGAAAGTTAGGTTAAAAACTTGGAAGTGAAGCATTTTTGTGCATTGAGTTATCAATAATGATTCCGTAGGGAGGCATGCCTTCATGCCTCCGTGAAAACACGGCTAAGACACGCGGAGGCGTCAGGGGACGCCTCCCTACGAAGGACGGGGGAACGACAATCCCTCAGTCTGCTTCGCAGACAGCTCCCGCCGGGGCCCCCAAAAAATGTTTGCATTTTTTGGGGTGGATTGAACAAGGGAACTATTAAGGGGACGCACGCGCCGTGGCGGCGCTGCACCTCATCCGTCACGGCTTACGCCGTGCCACCTTCCCCTCGAAGGGGAAGGCTTTATGGGGGACGCGCGCGCCGTGGCGGCGCTGCCCCTCATCCGTCACGGCTTACGCCGTGCCACCTTCCCCTTCGAGGGGAAGGCTTTGGGGACGGGGTCAGGCTTGGTTTACATAATCGCAGTACGGCGCGAGTACGCAGACCCCGCATTTCGGGCGGCGCGCGACGCAGACGGCGCGGCCGTGCAGTACGAAGCGATGGCAAAGATCCGACTGCTCGGACGGCTCGACCGAGGATTTAAGCTGCATCTCCACCTTCACGGGATCCTTTGAATTGCAGAGTCCCAGAAGATTAGATATGCGTATGGCGTGCGTATCAGCAACTATCGCGGGCCTTTTATATACGTCGCCCAGGATTAAATTGGCCGTTTTTCTTCCCACGCCGGGCAGCTTTAAAAGGTCGTCCATATTATCGGGGACTTCTCCCCCGAAATCGGAAAGAAGCATACGGCACATATCGCGTATATTCTGCGCCTTCACCTTATAAAAGCCGCAGGGGCGGACTATCGCCTCAAGCTCGGCGATATCGGCGACCGCGTAATCCTCGATCGTTTTATATCGCGCGAAGAGCTCGCGCGTTACGATATTGACGCGCGCGTCGGTGCACTGGGCGGAAAGGCGCGTGGCTATAAGAAGCTCGACGGGGTTTTCGGATTCGAGCGAACAGAGCGCGTCGGGGTACTCGCGCTTTAATTCTTCCACTATGTGTTTTGCTTTATCCTTTAACTTATCTTTCATTTTTACCACTCTTTTATTATCTTTTTACAAAATTCACGTAAGTCGCGGGTTTTATGTTGAATTTTGATTTTTACTTATATATAATAAAAAAAGATTTTAATCTTCTTAAAAATATAATATATCACAAAGAGTAAATTTGCAAATAAAGCGAAAAACGGAGGAGAACATGAAAGAGAACATCGATTTCGTTAAAAACTGCGATCCCGCACTGGGCGCCGCAATGGAAGCGGAGCTTATGCGTCAAAGACGCAATATCGAGCTTATAGCCTCTGAGAACTTTGTATCCAAGGCCGTTATGGCGGCTATGGGCACCGTACTTACGAATAAATACGCGGAAGGTTACCCCGGAAAGCGCTATTACGGCGGCTGCGAATGTGTAGACGTTGTGGAGCAGCTTGCCATAGACCGCGCGAAGGAGCTTTTCGGCGCGGAGCATGCGAACGTTCAGCCGCACTCCGGCGCCAATGCGAATATGGCGGCGTATTTCGCTTTAGTTAAGCCCGGCGATACCGTGCTCGGCATGAACCTTTCCGAGGGCGGACACTTAACGCACGGCAGTCCCGTAAATATGTCGGGCTCGTATTTCAATATAGTGGCATACGGCGTCGATCCCGTTACGCACAGAATAGATTACGACAAGCTCGCCGATATCGCAGAGCAGAATAAGCCGAAGATGATAATCGCGGGCGCAAGCGCGTATCCGCGCGCGATAGATTTCAAGCGCATGAGCGAGATCGCAAAGTCGGTCGGCGCGTATCTCGTAGTCGATATGGCGCACATCGCGGGTCTCGTTGCGGCGGGCCTTCACGAAAGCCCGATACCCTACGCCGACATCGTAACGACGACGACGCACAAGACGCTGCGCGGTCCCAGAGGCGGTCTCATCCTCTGCCGCGAGGAGTATAAGAAGGCCGTGGACAAGGCCATATTCCCCGGCACGCAGGGCGGCCCGCTCATGCACGTTATCGCGGCGAAGGCGGCGGCCTTCGGCGAAGCGTTAAAGCCCGAATTCAAGGAATACCAGAAGCGCATCGTAGAGAATGCAAAGACGCTCGCGGACGCGCTCATGGCAGAGGGCTTCGATCTCGTTTCGGGCGGCACGGACAATCATCTTATGCTGCTTGACCTTCGCAAGGTCGGCGTTACGGGCAAGGACCTTGAGAAGCGCCTCGATGAGGTATATATCACGGTCAACAAGAACACGATACCCGGCGAGCCGTTAAGCCCGTTCGTAACGAGCGGCATCCGCATCGGTACCCCGGCGGCCACCTCGCGCGGTCTCGGCCCCGACGATATGAAGGTCATCGCGAAGTGCATCTGGCTTGCGGCCACCGACTTCGACGCGAAGAAGGAATACATCCGCGGCGAGATTTCGAAGCTTTGCGAGAAGTATCCGCTTTACGAATAATATATATGTATATACGCGGCGGGAAGCCTCTGGCTTCCCGCCGCTTTTTTTGTGATTGTCTCTATTTTCGAGGGGGGCTTTATGTAAACCGCCTTCTCCATCGGACAAGCTGTGTCGGGCGCATCGTGCGCCCGCCTGATTTTGATTGCGTCATCTTATGATGATGAATGATATCGACGGCGTAAAATCAAAGGGGACGGGGGGAAGGCGGCCTAAGCGCTGCAGAAAGCATGCATATAGCACAATCCCGGCAAGCCCGGGCCGCGGTCCCCCTCAATACCACCCCGAAAAATCCGCGGGCGTATTTTTCGGGGGCCCCGGATTTTGGTTCTTTTGTTTCCAAAAGACCCCCCCGCGGGAGGCGACAAAAGTCTTTAGAACGGAGTTCTGAAAAGAATGGGTGTTGAAGCAGGATGCCATGCTGTAAATACGGCAAAAGATAGGTTAAAGACTTGGCGGTAAAGCTTATTTTGAGCTTAAAGTATAAATAGAGCAA
>JAFWDJ010000012.1 GCA_017513095.1 Clostridia bacterium
GCTACCGCGTATACCGTAAGACGGGCACGGGCAAGTGGGAGACAGTATTGTCCTCCACGACGGCAACGTCGTACAAAGATGCGACCGTGACCGAAGGCAAGACGTATTCGTATACTGTCCGCTCGAACGTGGGCAGCACGTGGAGCACGGGCTACGCAGACACGGCGAAGACGATAAAGGTTACGGCTGCGGCGGTTGAGCCTGCGCCGGTGACGATAACGTCGATAAGTTATGCGAACGGCGCAGTTAGCCTCGCATGGCAGGGGCAGGACGGCGTTGACGGCTATCGCGTATACCGCAAGACGGGCACGGGCAAGTGGGAGACAGTATTATCCTCCACAACGGCAACGTCGTACAAAGATACGACCGTGACCGAAGGCAAGACGTATTCGTATACAATCCGCTCGAACGTGGGCAGCACGTGGAGCACGGGCTACGCAGACACGGCGAAGACTATAACAACGAAGGCCGCAGTTGAGCCTGCGCCGGTGACGATAACGTCGATAAGTTATGCGAACGGCGCAGTCAGCCTTGCATGGCAGGGGCAGGACGGCGTTGACGGCTATCGCGTATACCGCAAGACGGGCACGGGCAAGTGGGAGACCGTATTATCCTCCACGACGGCAACGTCGTACAAAGATGCGACCGTGACCGAAGGCAAGACGTATTCGTATACAATCCGCTCGAAAGTCGGCAGCACGTGGAGCACGGGCTACGCCGACACGGCGAAGACTATAACAACGAAGGCGGCAGCAGAGCCTGCGCCGGTGACGATAACGTCGATTGCCTACGCGAACGGCGCAGTCAGCCTTGCATGGCAGGGACAGGACGGCGTTGACGGTTATCGCGTATACCGCAAGACGGGCACGGGCAAGTGGACGACTGTGCTTTCATCCACAACGGCAACGTCGTACACGGATACGACGGTGACCGAGGGCACGACGTACAGCTATACTGTCCGCTCGAACGTGGGCAGCACGTGGAGCACCGGCTACGACGCTACGGCAAAGACGATAAAGGTTGCTCCCGCTGTACCCGCCGACGTGAACATAAACATGATAACGCAGAGCAGCACGGGCGGCATAAAAATAGCCTGGGACGCTGCGGATAATGTCGACGGTTATCGTGTATACAAAAAGTCGGGCAGCGGAAGCTGGAAAACGGCTCTCTCCAACACAACCGATACGACGTTTACCGATACCGACGTAACGCCCGGTGTGATGTATTACTATACGATACGCTCCGTAAAGGGCGGCGTATGGAGCACGGGCTACAACGACACCGCGAAGAGCTTCAGGGCGGGTACGCCAAAGCTTACGTTCAATAACGGAGAAGTGACCGGCATTTCAAATAAGAGCATAACCACTCTTGTCATACCGCAGTCGATAGACGGCATTGCCGTGACGAGCATAGCTAAAAATGCGTTCAGTTACTGCAGCAGCCTTACGTCGGTGACGATCCCGTCCGGCGTAACGAGCATAGGTTCCGGCGCGTTTAACAACTGCAAGGCTCTTACTTCGGTAAATATAAGCGACGTTGGCGCATGGTGCGGTATAGACTTCGGCGGTTACAATGCTAATCCTCTGTATTATGCAAATCATCTGTATCTTAACGGTAAAGAAATGACAAAGCTTGTGATACCCGAAGGTGTGACGAGTATAGGACGGTGTGCGTTCTATAGCTGCACCGGTCTTACGTCGGTGACGATACCGTCGAGCGTGACGAGCATTGGCTACTATGCGTTCTATGGCTGCAGCGGGCTTACGTCGGTGACGATCCCGTCGAGCGTGACGAGCATAGACTACGGCGCGTTCGAGCACTGCACCGGACTTACGTCGATTAAGGTTGACGCAGACAATACGGCGTATACTTCGGTCAACGGCGTTTTATTCACAAAAGATAAGAAAACGCTCGTGACGTATCCGGCAGGCAAAAGCGGAGCTTATACCATCCCGTCGAGCGTGACGAGCATAGGTGACAATGCGTTCGAGTACTGCAGCGGTCTTACGTCCGTAAAGATCCCGTCGAGCGTGACGAGCATAGGCGGAAGTGCATTCTGGGGCTGCGACGGTCTTACTTCGGTGACGATCCCGTCGAGCGTGACGAGCATAGGCGGAAGTGCGTTCGGCAACTGCGACGGCCTTACGACAGTTAAAATACCCGAGGGCGTGACGAGCATTGGGTGGTTTGCGTTCCAAGACTGTGACGGCCTTACGTCGGTAACTATCCCGTCAAGCGTGACGAGCATAGACAGCTCTCCATTTTTAAACTGCGACGGGATTACGTCGATAAACGTTGCATCGGGGAATACTGCGTATACTTCGGTCAACGGCGTTTTGTTTACGAAAGATATGAAAACTCTCGTTGAGTATCCGTGCGGCAAAGAAGGAACGTCATACGATATCCCATCGGGCGTAACGAGCATAGGATCATCGTCATTCGAAGGCTGCAAAGGCCTTACGTCGGTGACGATACCCGAGGGCGTAACGAAAATAAGCGGCTATGCGTTTGAGTATTGCAGCGGCCTTACGTCGGTGACGATACCCGTGAGCGTGACATACATAAGCTGGGAAGCGTTCGCCGGATGTGAAAACCTGAAAGACGTATACTATACCGGCAACGATAAACAGTGGCGCAGCATAAACATAGAAGAGGATAATTACGAGCTGAGCTGGGCCACGCTCCATTGCAGCGGCCCGTATGACCCCGGCTTCATATTCGAAGACGGTACGATACTTGGCGTAGAAGACATCGATATTACGAGCCTCATTATACCGGGCTCAATTAACGGCGAAAAAGTAACGGCTATCGGGCGTGAGGCGTTTGCGGCCTGCTACAATCTGACTTCGGTAACTATCCAGCCGGGCGTAGAGGAGATAGGCTACGGGGCGTTCGACGGATGTTTCTATCTTTCGTCCGTAACTATCCCGTCGAGCGTAAAAATCATAGGCGACGAAGCGTTCTCGGGCTGCAGTCTTACTTCGATAAATATTCCGTCGGGCGTAACGAGCATAGGACATGATGCATTTCCGAGATACTGTCTTACTTCAATAAACGTGGATGCGGGCAATACGGAATACGCTTCCGCAGACGGCGTTTTATTTACAAAGGACAAAAAGGTTCTCCTTATGTATCCGTGCGGCAAAGAAGGAACGTCATACGATATTCCGTCGGGCGTGACAGCCATAGGCGAGAATGCTTTCAATAACTGCCAAAGCCTTACGTCCGTAACTATCCCGTCGACCGTAATGTGTATATCGACAGGCGCATTCGAAGGCTGCGGCGTTACGTCGCTTACGATACCGTACAGCGTGATGTGCATTTCTGATAATGCATTTGGTGAACGCTACTACGCTACGAGCATTACGGATATATACTACTCCGGCAGTGAAGAGAGATGGAACAGTATTTATCACGGACAACCCTGGAATATGCCGTTCACGCTTCACTGCACGGGCACGGGCGATCCGGTCGAAGAAAACTACTTTGATTTTGAAGCAAGCACCGGAACGATACTGGAATTCTGCGACCCGGATGCCGAAAGTGCGGTAATACCCGAAACGCTGTACGGAATAAAAATTAAGACAATAGGAAGCTATGCGTTTTACGATTGCTCCGAGCTTAAATCGATAACGATACCGCCGAGCATTAAGTATATAGAGCAGGGCGCGTTCAGCGGGTGTAATCTTCAGTCGGTCTATATAAGCGATCTGGAAGCTTGGCTTAAGATAGACGCGCCAGGCGATCCGTTGTCTACGTTTATGTATGGCGCAGGCAAGCCGGCTGCGGACCTTTACGTAAACGGAACGCTTTTAACTGATCTGGTCATCCCGTCGAGCTTTACGAGCATAAACAATTTTGCAATGGCAGGATGCAGGAGCCTTAAGTCGGTGAGCATCCCGTCAAGCGTGACGAGTATAGGTGATGCTGCGTTCTGGGGCTGCAGCAATCTTACGTCGATAACCATCCCGTCGAGCGTGAAAAGAATAGGCGCCGGTGCGTTCGGAGGCTGCGGCTTTACATCGGTAGCTATCCCCTCGGGCGTGACAAGCATAGAGTCGTACACGTTCCTGGCATGCCAAAATCTCACATCGGTGACCATACCGGCGAGTGTGACGATCATATGCCCGGGAGCGTTCGTTGGTAACGACAGCCTTACCGACGTATATTACGCTGGCACTCAGGCGCAGTGGGAGAGCATAACAAAAGAATCAAATTCATCTCTCGACAGCGCCGCCATCCACTACAACAGCGCAAATTAACAAAGGCATTCCAAACCGAAAAAGGAACGGGCTTTCCCGTTCCTTTTTCCATGCAAAAACATACGGGAGAGGCCGAATACGCGCCCTTTTGCGCCGTGAGACGCGCATCTGCCGAAAGCGTGTGCTGCTTTTCGGTCTCACGCGTTTTCAAAAGGGCGTTTTTGTCGTACTTTATATCGAGCATGCGCGAGAGCGCGCGGCCGTACGCGTCCATTCGGTCGAAGCCGGCGCGGCGCACCGATTTTTTCGACGAAGGCACCGCGGCGATAAGGTCGAAGCGCTCGTTTTTATACTGTGCGCGCGCCGCCCGCGCCGCAAGCGCGCAAAGGCCTTTTATCTTATATAAATCTTCGTTCGATTTTACGTTTATAAGCGCGCCCTTTATCGGCGGCATATAGTAAACGGCGGAGACGCAGTCGATCCCCGCCGCAGTCCCCTCGGAGCCGCCCGAGACGAACGATACCTTACCCAGGCATCCGCCGCAGAGCGGCCCGCGTTCGTGCTCGTATAAAAGCTCGCCGCATACGATGCACTTCGGCGGGAATATAAGGCGCGATATAAGCTTAAAAATGCTTCTGTCCATAAAAAATAGAGGGCGGCGCAAGTTAAGCCCCGCGCCGCCGTGAAACGCTTATTTGTGATACTTTCCTACCTTGTCGTCGATGGACCACACGCCCTCGGATACAGGCCTGTACCATATCTTTGCATAGGTGAGGCAGAAGGGCGAGCCCTCGTCAACGCAGATGCGCTGGCACTGCGCGAAGACGTCCATAAGCGTATCGAAGTCGCCGTCGATGGTCGTCTCGTAGGGGCATACCATGTACTCAAGGCCGGTGCTCTTTATGTAATCAATTATCTTATCAACGATAGCGATGACCTTTTCCTTCTCGGATACCTGCGGGAGTATCTGTATGGATAAGCTTGCGTTTGCCATTATTTTCACTCCTTTTCGATTAGTGCTTATGCTTGTCGGTCTTCTCGGCTATGGACCATACGCCGCCCGTGGGCTTGTATACCATTTTGATATACGTCATGGCGCTGGGCGCGCCCGCCTCGATGCATATCTTCTGACAGTCCTTTAAAACCTTTAAAAGCGATTCGAAATCACCGTCAATGGTCGTCTCGTAGGGGCCGATAAAATACGTCATGCCGCAGCCCTGGATATACTCCAGAATTTTGCGAACGATAGGACGCACTTCGTTCATGGGCACGTTCGGCACTACCTGGAACGCGATGCTTGCAGTATAGTTTTCCATCTTTACAACTCCTTAAAAATATTTTACGCCGAAGGGCTAATCCCCTGCGGCGTTATGTACGAAAAACTTTCCTACGCCGGAATTACCCGAACAGGTACGACGGGTTTAAGGTGAAAGCTCCTTTTCTCAGCCGGATAAACCCGGGCTCCCCGTTTAATTGTAAATATATTGTATCATGGTTTATTATGGCTGTAAATACTTTATTGAATTTTTTATTGAGCCGACTTTTGACAAATCGCCGCGCGCGGGGCATAATTAAATAAAAAAGTGCGGGAGGCGCATCCTATGTTCATATATAAAAGAAAAGCGCAGTATCACGAAACGGATAAAATGGGCATAATCCATCATTCGAACTATATCAAATGGATGGAGGAGGCGCGCGTGGAATTCATGGACGCGCTGGGGCACGGATACAGGCGTATGGAAAAGACGGGCATAGCCTCGCCCGTCGCGTCGCTCGCCGTCGAGTATAAAAATACGGTCGAATTCGGCGACGAGGTGGAGGTGCGCCTTTCGATAGCAAAATACAGCGGCGCCGCGCTCGAGGTCGAGTATGAGTTTTACAATACGAAAAAAGGCGAAATATGCACGACGGCCCATTCGCGCCACTGCTTTATAAAGGACGGACGGCTCGTATCCTTAAAGCGCGCGTGCCCCGCGCTTGACGCCGCGCTTCGCGCCGCAGTGGGATAAACGCGGCGGCTGAGCCTTGATTTTGTATTTCTTCTGAGATACAATGAAGACGAATATATAATAACCAATAAAAGGGGAGAATGCGAAATGAAGAAAAAAGCTCTTTGTTTTATTCTTTCACTTATATTGACGATTACCCTTCTGCCTGCCGCGGGACTGGCGGCTGATCGGGTGACGTGCGAGATTAACGGAGTGAAGATATACTTCGATAAGTCCACGGGAATTATTGAAGGCTTGGCCGGAGACTATTACGGAAATATGGGCGACGTAGTCATCCCGTCCGAGATAGACGGTACGGCGGTGAAGGGCATAGCGAGATACGCATTCTTCAACGGCTACTATCAGCAGGCGGAAATACAAAGCCTCGTTTTGCCCGAAGGCATCGAAAGCGTGGGAGACGGGGCATTCGGCGGTCAGAATAAGATGAATACTCTCGTTCTGCCCGCAAGCCTCACGAATCTGGGCAGCCGCGCGTTTGTCGGAAGCGGTCTTTCTGCGCCGGTTTTCCCTGCGGGGATAAAGGTCATACCCGAAGCGCTTTACGCGTGGTCGAGGACCCTTGCATCGGCGACGATACCCGACGGAGTCGAAACGATAGGTCCCGGCGCGTTCGCGGGCTGCAAGGCGCTTGAGTACGTGGAGATACCCGTAAGCGTGACGTCCATAGGCTCGTATGCGTTCGGTTACGCCGGAAACGAAGAGGATTATATCACATACGGCTCATATGAGTATCTGGCGGATTACTACATGGTTTACGGCATTATGGGCTGCGAAAGCTTAAGCGACGTTTACTACGCCGGAAGCAGAGAGCAGTGGGAGAGCATTTCGATAGCCATCGGCAACGAAGCTCTTCTTAATGCGGACGTGCATTTTTACTCCACGCATGACAGCGTAAACGACGCCGACACTGTAAAATTTGCCGTTACGGGCGGCAATGTCACGTTCGACCCGCAAAGCGGCCTTATAACCGACGCGGACGCGACCGTGACCGAGGCCGATATACCCGCGTACATAAACGAAACGGCGGTCACGGGCATAGCGGGCTCGGCATTTTCGGAATGCACCCTGCTTGAACGGGTAAGCCTTCCCGAGGGCGTTCTGAGCATAGGCAGAAACGCGTTCTATAACTGCACGAAGCTTGGAAAGACAGCTCTCCCCGAAAGCCTTGAAAGCATAGGCGACTATGCCTTTTCGGGCTGCGCTTCGCTTGTGTGCATCCATCTGCCCGCAGCGGCGGTAAATCTCAGCGATTATGCGTTTTACGGGTTTAACGGCCTTAAATATATAAACATCCCCGAGGGCGTGAGCAGAATTGGAAAGAATATGTTCAGCGGATGCGCCGCTCTTTCGGCCGTTTATATCCCAAAGAGCATGACGCAGATAGAAAACAGCTCATTTCTTAAGGCGCAAAAGCTTAGCGACGTTTTCTACGGCGGCACACAGGCCGAGTGGACGGCCGCTTCGCTCAATGTGGGAAAAACGGTATCCATGCACTTCGCCATCTCGGACGATTCGGCGTTTCTTTTCGATGAAAACGGCTACCTCTATTTCGACAAGGGCACGGGTACGCTTCTTGCATCGGACAATATGATAACGCGGGCCGACGTGCCGGATGAGATTGATGGAGCAAGTGTGACAGCCGTTGCGGACAAGGCCTTTTTCGAGCGCAAAGAGCTTAAGTATGCGAGCCTGCCCGACAGCGTCGTATCCATCGGCTCGAATGCTTTTAACGGCTGCAAGCGTCTTGGTACGCTGAATTTGCCCGCGTCGCTTATTGATATGGGCGAAGGCACGTTTTCGAAATGCTCGGCGCTTAAAGAGATAACCGTGCCGGACGGCGTTAAGTATTTGGAGGAAAACGTGTTCTCGGAGTGTACCTCGCTTAAAAGCGTTTCCCTTCCCGCGGGACTTAAGGAAATAGGCAGTGAGGCGTTTTACGGCTGTACCTCGCTTGAGACGGCAGACCTTCCCGATACCGTCGAGACCATAGGCTATGAGGCATTCAGATACTGCAAAATGCTTTCGGCCGTTACGGTGCCCTCGGGCGTAAAGTCGGTAAGCGAATACGCATTTTCCGGATGCACCTCGCTTTCGAGCGCGTCGCTTGAAGACGGCGTCGTTTCTGTCGGAGAATATGCCTTCTCGAGCTGCACCTCGCTTTCCGAATTAACTCTGCCCGAAAGCCTTAAGGATATAGGCACGGCGGCATTTTCGGGCTGCACCTCGCTTACTGCCGCAGGAATGGAAGAAGGTCTTACCAGCATCGGACAAAGCGCTTTTTCGGGCTGCACGTCGCTTGTTTCGGCAGACATACCCGATACGGTGAGGTCTATGGGCACTGGTGCATTTTCGGGCTGCTCCTCGCTTGTTTCGGCAGATCTGCCCGAAGGTATCGCCGCCGTTGAAAAGAATACGTTCAAGGACTGCGTTTCGCTTAAGACGGTATCCATCCCGGTGCGCGTAAGAACGATAGACGAATACGCCTTTTACGGCTGCGTAAAGCTTGCCGACGTAAATTACGGCGGCAGCAGCGACGAGTGGGACAGCGTCGTTGTAAAGAGCAACAATACGCCGCTTTTGCTTGCAAATATGCACTTTGAAGAAGAAGAGCCCGCACAACCTATGCCCGTGAATATAACGTCGCTTGTATATGAAAACGGCGCGGTATCCATGACGTGGGAGCCGCAGGACGGTGTCGACGGATTCCGCGTATACCGTAAGACGGGCACGGGCAAGTGGACGACGATGCTTTCGTCGACGACGGGCACTTCGTTTACCGACAACGACGTAAAATCGGGCGTAACGTACACGTACACGGTCCGTTCGTATGTCGGAAATAACTTCAGCACGGACTATACGGCTACGGCAAGGAGCATAAAGACGGTTAATACGACGGAGCCGCTGCCCGTAACGATAACGTCGCTTGTATATGAAAACGGCGCGGTATCCATGACGTGGGAGGCTCAGGACGGCGTCGACGGATTCCGCGTATACCGTAAGACGGGCACGGGCAAATGGACGACGGTGCTTTCGTCGACGACAGCCGCTTCGTTTACCGACAACGACGTAAAAGCGGGCGTGACGTATACGTACACGGTCCGTTCGTATGTCGGAAATAACTTCAGCACGGACTATGCGGCTACGGCAATGAGCATAAAGACGGTTAATACGACGGAGCCGCTGCCCGTAACGATAACGTCGCTTGTATACGAAAACGGCGCGGTTTCGCTCGAATGGCAGGCTCAGGACGGCGTCGACGGCTACCGCGTATACAGAAAGACGGGCTCAGGCAAATGGACGACGGTGCTTTCGTCGACGACCGACACGTCGTTTACCGATAATGACGTAAGAGAAGGCGCGACGTACGCGTATACGGTGCGCTCGTTCGTGGGCAGCAAATACAGCACCGACTACGCGGCGACGGCGAAGAGTGTAATCACGGTCGTACCCATAGAGCCGCTGCCCGTTACGATAACAAGTTTAACGCAGTCGGGCGATTCGGTCATCCTCCTGTGGGATGCGCAGGAAGGCGCGGACGGCTATCGCGTATACCGTAAGACGGGCACGGGGAAGTGGACGACGGTGCTCTACGATACGACGGGCACGTCGTTTATAGATACGAACGTGACCGCGGGCAAAACGTACACATATACGGTGCGCTCACACGTGGGCAGCAAATACAGCGCGGGCTACAACGATACGGCAAAGGTGATAAAGGTCGTGTCGACTGCGAAGCCCGTCCCCGTGACGATATCGAAGCTGACTCAATCAGGAGGCGCGGTCGTTCTCATGTGGGATGCGGCGGACGGCGTTGACGGCTACCGCGTATACCGTAAGACGGGCACGGGCAAATGGGTGACGGTGCTTTCGTCCACCACGGGCACAAGCTTTGTCGATACGAACGTGACGGCAGGTAAAACGTACACGTACACGGTACGCTCGTTCGTAGGCAGCGAATACAGCACCGATTACGCCGACACGGCACAGTCGATAAAGGTAACGGCGGATTGATTACAGACACAAAAACAATAAAGGCGTACGAGAGTTTCGTACGCCTTTAAATTTTACCCGTTATGCTTTTTGCCGGATGTGCGGTCGCCTTTTGTCTTCTTTTTGCCGCCGGAGAGACCGAAGCGAGAGGGCTTCTTATTCGCCGTGCCGGGCTTTGCGCCCTTTTTCGCGGACGGCTGCGTCTTATTTGCCGCCTTTGGATGAAGCGAGGTCGTTTTGATGGTCTTGTTGTGCGGATACGGCGCACGCTTTACCGTGCCCGCCGCCTTTTTTGCGCGTCCTGCGTTCTGCTCCGGAGTATGCGGCATTCTCGTCGCGTTTCGCGGACGATTGGGTACCGACTGCGCAGGCTGCGCCGACTGCGGCGGAGCGGGACGGCTTTGCGGCGCGTTCTTTTGCGGCGCTCTCTTTTTCGCGGCGCTCTTTGAGCCGCCGCGCGCGGCGGGCGGCGCGTTTTTAATTTGCCTGTTCGCCTTCGCGCGCTCGTTTCGCTTAAGCGAGCGCCTGAGAAGATACACGTATCCCACCGCCAGCACAAGAAGGATTATAAGTATCACCCTGACGGCGGTAAACGAAAAGAACGTCTTAATCCAGTAGCCGATCTTGAGAAGAATATTCGCGCGGATCGTCTCCTCGGAGGTAAGCGTTCCCGTAACTATAAGCACGTCGTTGTCGTAGACCTCGAAGGTGCCAAGAGGCTCGCCTTCGCTTATCGGGGCCATGATATGCTCCTTCGGGAAAAGCTTTATCGTTATCTCTTCCTCGTTCTTATCTTTCGGAATAACGGTGCTCACGTCGTCCTTTGACACGAGCGAGATATAATCCTTTTCAAGCGAATGATCGAGCCGCTCCTCCGTCATTATCTCGCCCTTTTTGACGATGTTGAGTATCTTATACGAGGCGTATGCCTCTCTGAAAATGTTCTCCGCGTCCTTCATGGCGGGAAGCGCGTATTTGCTGTTCTCGCCGCTCGTGCCCGCGCCGATGAATATGAGCGTCATGGAGCCGCGCCCGCGCGAGGCGACGCCCGCCATCACGCTGCCCGACGTGCTCGACGAGCCGCCTATGAGTCCGTCCGCGTAGCGGTAATAATAGCTCGTGTTCTTATACGTCGAGATAAGGTGGTCGTTCGTGTAGAACTTCTTCTTTTTCTCGCGCCATTCGCTCGGGGGCAGGGTATAGCTCTTCGTCGCGGCTATCTCCATAAGCAGCTTGCTCTGGGTGAAGTAGTCGGCGATTATGTACATATCCCACACGGTGGAATACTGCTCAACGTCGTTTTGGCCCGTGGCGTTCGTGAAATTAGTGTTCTGGGCGCCGATGAACTGCGCCTTTTCAGTCATGCTGCGGGCGAAATCCGCCTCTGAGCCCGAGATGTGCTCCGCTATCGCGGCGGCGGCCGCGTCGTTGTTGTCAAGTATCATGCAGTATAAAAGCTGCCGCAGGGTAAGCTGTTCTCCGATTTTGAATTTTACGTTCGCGCCGTAGAAGTTTTTTTCCGTCGCGGCCGTCTCGGATATCGTGACGACGTCGTCGAGGATGCCGTATTCCACAGCGATTATCGCCGTCATAAGCTTCGTAAGCTCGCCGGGGACGATGCGGTCGTTTATGTTTTTCTGATATATTACCGTGTCGGTCGTTGCCTCCACCAATATCGCGTTTTTCGACGCGACCGAAAAGGGCGCGCCATTGCTTACGCTGCCCTCCGCGCATACAAGGAGCGGAAAGACGAGCGCTGTAATAAGCAATATCGAAAGAAGGGCATATATTTTAAGCTTTTTCATGCGTTCTCCGATTTTTGAAATCATGTTGAAGATTTAACCAAAATAACGTATAATTATATCGTCATTATAAGTGTGACGTAAATTGTTATTTTTAATGATATCAGATTTACATAATAATTTAAAGCCCTTTTTGTAATTTTTCGTGATTTTAAGCGGTGATACGATGAAAAAGCTCGACAATTCGCATAAGGCGCTGCTTATATGCGTGTTCGCATTTATAATATATATCGCGGCAAGCTGTACGTTTTCGTTTTTCTCGTTCGAGCGTACGGACGTCTCCGACCGCGAGCCGCTCGCCGCAGCAACGGAGGACGAGAGCCCCGCGCAATACGGCGGGGAGCCGGTAAACATAAATACGGCGGGGAAGTACGAGCTTGAACGTCTGCCCGGCGTAAGCGAGGCGACGGCCCGGAAGATAATCGAGTTCCGCGAGGAGTACGGCGCATTTGAAAGCGCTGAAGAAATAATGCTCGTCTCGGGCATCGGTGAGAAAAAGTTCGAGGCTATGCGCGAATATATCACGGTGGATTAAAAACCGGCGCGGGAAAAACCCGCGCCGTGTTTTGTTTTTTTGGGGATTACTTCGCCTTTATCGACTTCGCCGTGTCATTGTAGCCCGAGCTGTACGTGCTTCCGATGAACGAGCGCACCGTATACTTGTACGTCGTGCCCGCCGTTACATTCGTATCGATGAACATCGTGTCCGTCGTCGACGCGCAGACCGTCGTCCACTTGCCTGAGCCCGTCTTGCGGTATACGCGGTAGCCGTCCACGCCGGGAGCGGCGTTCCACGACAGCACGACCATGCCGCCGGTCGACTGTATCGAGCTTATCGTTACCGCCGGAGGCTCCGCCGCGGATGCCGCCGTCACTTTGATCGACTTTGCCGTATCGTTGTAGCCCGTGCTGTATTCGCTTCCGACGAATGAACGGACGGTATACGTGTACGTTGTGCCCTCGGTCACCGCCGTATCGGTGTAAGCCGCTGCGGTAGTAGATGCAACAAGCGTAGTCCACTTGCCGGAGCCCGTCTTCTTATGCACTCGGTAGCCGTCGACGCCGCTTTGCGGCTGCCATGCGAGTACGACCGCGCCGTTTACGCACTTGATGGACGTTATCGCAACGGGGGACGGCTCAACGGCCGATCCGGTGACTTTTATCGACTTCGCGGTGTCGTTGTAGCCCGTGCTGTACGCGCTGCCCACGAACGAACGGACGGTATATGAATACGTAGTGCCCGCCGTCACTGCCGTGTCGGTGTAAGCCGTTGCGGTGGTGGATGCAACGAGCGTAGTCCACTTGCCGGAGCCCGTCTTTCTGTAGAGACGGTATCCGTCAACACCATCCTCTGCGTCCCATGCGAGTACGACCGCACCGTTTTTGCAAGCAATCGAATTTATCGTAACAGGAGTAGGTTCGGCCGTTTTCGGTACGGTTATCGACTTCGCCGTGTCGTTGTAGTCGGTGCTGTATTCGCTGCCTACATACGAACGGACGGTATAGGTATATTTAGTGCCCGGTGTTACGTCGGTGTCGATGAAGCTTGTCGCGGCAGTAGATGCGCAAACGGTCTTCCAACCGCCTGTGCCCGTCTTCTTATATACGCGATAGCCGTCTATGCCGTTTGCCGCGCTCCATTCAAGCGATACGTTGCCGTTTACGAACGTTACAGAGGTTATCGTTACCGCAACGGGCTGCGCTTCGGGCATTGTCGTATTATAACGCACGTTTGCATTAATAAGCGGATCATTGCCGCTTTGGATGTCTATTCGGTTCCATTCGGCCGCGCTGCCCGCGTAGTAAACATTTGTAAGACCCGAACACAGTATAAAGGCCGAATCGTCAATCAGCATTACTTTTTTCGGGATGTTTATCCGCTTTATGCTCTTGCAGTTATAAAACGTCCTTGCGCCTATTTTGCTTATGCCATCGGGAAGCGTTATATCGGTAAGTGCGGTGCACATTCTGAAGGCATAATCGCCTATCGAAGTCACCGTGGAGGGAACCTTTACGCTCGTAAGAGCGCCGCAGCCGTAAAAGGCGCCGTTTCCGATACTTTCAACTCCGTTGGGCAGCGTTACGGATTTCAGTTTTTTTAGATTCGTGAATGCATTTTCCCCCACGGCTTTAACGCTTATGCCCTCTATCTTTGCGGGAATATCGGCCGCCGTTACTGATGCGTCCGCGCCCGTTATTGTGCCGGTTGCCGTATCAAGATAGATGTTGCCGCCCGTTACCGGGTATGCAAGCTCCATGGGGATAACGGACCAATGGGCGTAAAATGTCGTATTTCCTGTTATCACAGTATCTTTGGTTATTTTTGTGCCGCCCGAGGCCGATGTATACCAGCCGTCAAAGGAATAGAATTGTCTTTCGGGAATGGGAAGCTCGCCTACAGCCGTTTTGTACTCGACACGGCTTGACGCCGGTGATACAGAGCCGCCTGCCGCATCCCATGTTACAGTATAATATGATTTTTCCGAGAAATGGATAGTTGCGTTCTTAAGGCATTCGTTTTCCTTTGCTATTGAAATGGACTGCCACTGTGCGCGGTTTCCCCCAAAATATACATCGCCTAAGGCTTCACAGCCTTTGAATGCGGAAGCACTGATTGTTTTTACGCTTTTTGGAATGAAGACGGATGTCATGCGTGTACAGTCCAAAAACGACGATGCGCCTAGGGTGACAACATCATCGGGGACAGCGCATTCGCCTGATTTTCCTCTGGGACATCTTAAAAGTGTTTTTTTATCATAACTTAAAAGCATACCATTCATCGATGAATATGCGTAAGAACCCTCAAAGTTTATGGATATAAGGTTGGGACAGTTGTGAAAGCGAGTCTCTATTCTTGTCACTGGTAGATTGTTTATTTTGGCAGGTATGGTCACCTCCGTAACGGTGCTGTCGGCCGAAAGTATTTTTAACTCTGGTGTCAGGGTAAATGTTGCGCCGCCTTCGTCGTCATATTCCCAGCCATACTCGTCATCAGCCCACGAGGGGATATCATAAAATGAAGTGTAATATATATTTCCGCCGACGACGGGATATGAGGGCGAGTCTTGCGCAAGGCCCGTGACAGGCAGGAACGCAATGACCATGCAAAGCAAGCTGATAAGCGATATAAGCTGTCGTTTCATGTTAATACCCCCTATATAAAGAGACGATATTTGTAAATAATTATATCATGTGTCAGGCTTTTCGTCAACAATTTATAGCTCCATTTGTTTATATGGTTCGTCGGCGGGCTTCGGATTATATCCCGACGACGGGAGCTTTCTTATCCTGTATGCGTTCGGGTCCGCAAGCTTCGCGGTTGACGAAGGAACGGCGCGCGTCACCTGCTTTTTCGTCTTTAGGGTCATTACGATAACGCCCTGAGAGGCGCGCGTAGTCTTTTCGGGTATGAGCGACGAGTTTACGGTAAGCATCCGCCCGCCGTCGGAGTAAAGCGTAAAGTCGGCGTCCTCCTTTATGTGATACGCGCCCGCAAGCGTGAACTTCTCGCAATACGCGCCGGTGAGCTTCTTTCGGTTCGTCTTCGTCTGATAGGCGACGAGCGGCACCTTCGAGGCGCGCCCGCTTTTGTCGAAGAATAAAAGCTGTCCCGCGTAGTCGTCGCCCGTGATAACGGTGAATACGACGTTCTCGTTTTGCTCCATCGAGAGCTTTGCGGGCAGATAATCGCCGAGGGCGCTCGCCTTCGTATCGTCGAAATCGTAAAGGCGCGCCTTGTATACGTTGTACCTGTCCGTAAAGAAGAGCGCGTGCGCCTTATTGGTCGTCTGCACGGTGAATACAAGCTCGTCGCCGTCCTTGAACTTTTGCTCGGACGCGACGCGGAGCGACTGCGGCGTGATCTTTTTGAAATAGCCCTCGCGCGTTGCGAATACGCTGCACGGGTAGTCCTCAATCGTCTGCGATTCGCTGTATTCGCGCACGGCGCCCTCCATTATGAGCATGGTGCGGCGCGGCTTGCGGTACTTTTTCGCAACGTCGGAAACTTCCTTTATAATAATGCGCTTTATCTTCGTTTTCGACTTGAGCGTTTCCTCCATGTCGGCGATGTCCTTTTTTAAGGACGCGATCTCGCCCGTGCGCTCAAGGATATACTGGCGGTTTAAATGGCGGAGCTTGATTTCCGCGATAAATTCCGCCTGCGGCTCGTCTATATCGAAGCCCTTCATGAGGTTGGGCACGACTTCGCTGTCCTTTTCGGTGCCGCGCACTATGGCGATGGCGCGGTCGATGTCGAGAAGAATCTTTTCAAGTCCCAATAAAAGATGGAGCTTTTCGCGCGCCTTCGTAAGATCGAAGTAGAGCCTTCGCTTTATGCACTCGATGCGAAAGGCCGTCCACTCCTCAAGTATCTCGCGCACGCCCATCAGTATCGGCGTAGAGCCCACGAGCACGTTGAAGTTGCAGCTTACGCTGTCCTGAAGCGGCGTGAGCTTGTAGAGCTTATCCATAAGAAGCTCGGGGTCCGTGCCGCGCTTTAGGTCAATGGCTATCTTTAAGCCCGCAAGCGCCGTTTCGTCGCGCACGTCCGACACCTCGCGCAGCTTTCCCGCCTTTACAAGGTCGATTATCTTTTCCATTATGGCCTCGATAGTCGTTGAATACGGTATCTCGGTCACTTCGATGCAGTTGTTCTTCTTGTCGAACGTATACTTCGCCCTAAGCTTTACGCTGCCGCGCCCGGTACTATAGAGCGCGTCTATTTCGTCGTCGTTGTAGATAAGCTGCGCGCCGGTCGAAAAATCGGGCGCGATGAGCGTCTTTTTTAAATCGCAGTCGGGATTTTTAAGGTATTCGACCGTCGTGTCGCACACCTCGCCTAAGTTAAAGCCGCATATCGTGCTTGCCATGCCCACGGCGATGCCCTGATTGTAGCTTACGAGGATATTCGGGTAGGTGGTGGGTAAAAGCACAGGCTCTTCCATCGTGTTGTCGTAGTTCGGGACCATGTCGACGGTGTCGCGGTCGATGTATTTAAAGAGCTCCGCGCATATCGGCGCGAGCTTTACCTCGGTATATCTTGACGCGGCGAACGCCATGTCGCGCGAATACTGCTTTCCGAAGCTGCCCTTTGAATCGACGAACGGGGTAAGAAGCGCGTCGCAGTCGGCCGTGAGGCGCACGAGCGTTTCGTATATGGCCGCGTCGCCGTGGGGATTTAATTTCATCGTCTGTCCCACGACGTTTGCCGATTTCGTGCGCTGTCCCGTTAAAAGCCCCATTTTATACATCGTATATAAAAGCTTTCTGTGCGACGGCTTGAAGCCGTCTATCTGCGGTATGGCGCGCGATATTATGACGCTCATGGCGTAGGGCATATAGTTTTCCTCTAAGGTCGAGGTTATCTGCTGCTCTATGGGCGGCGAATGTTTGACGGGTGTTTTTTTCAAGGCTGTTTCTCCTTAGAATTAGTTTTGTGCGCGGCGCTCTTAAGACAGGTCGGCTAAATCGATGTACTTATAGCCGTTTTCGGCGATGAAGTCTTTGCGCCCCGCGAGATTGTCGCCCAAAAGCACGTCGAACATCTTAAACGTAGCGTCCGTGTCCTCGGGCATTACGCGGATGAGCCGCCTCGTTTCGGGGCTCATCGTAGTTTCCCACATCATGTCTGGCGTATTTTCGCCGAGTCCCTTCGAGCGCATTATCTTATACTTTTTATTGCCGAGCTTCTTTATTATCTCGTTTTTGTCCTTTTCGGTGTACGCAAAGTGCGACTTGTCGCCGACGCGGATTTCAAAAAGCGGCGATTCCGCGATGTATACGCGCCCTTCTTTTATAAGCGTCGGCGTGAGGCGGTAGAGCATGCTTAAAATAAGCGTGCGTATCTGATAGCCGTCGACGTCGGCGTCGGTGCAGATTATTATCTTGCTCCACCTGAGATTGTTCAAATCAAACTCGCTTGCGGCGTTCTTGCCCTTCAGCTTTACCTCCACGCCGCAGCCGAGCACTTTTATAAGGTCGGTTATGATATCGTTTTTGAATATCTTGTCAAGGTCGGCCTTAAGGCAGTTTAATATCTTGCCGCGCACGGGGATTATCGCCTGAAAAGAGGCGTCGCGCCCGAGCTTACAGGAGGTGAGCGCGGAGTCGCCCTCCACGATGTAAAGCTCGCGCTGTGACACGTCCTTCGAGCGGCAGTCGACGAATTTCTGCACGCGGTTCTGTATGTCGAGATTGCCCGAGAGCTTCTTTTTTATATCGAGGCGCGCGCGCTCCGCCGATTCGCGCGAACGCTTGTTTACGAGTATCTGATTCGTTATCTTTTCTGCCTCGGCCTTGTTCTCGATGAAGAATATCATCAACTTTTCGCGGATGAACGCAGTCATGGCCTCGGCGATGAATTTGTTGTTTATAGACTTTTTCGTCTGATTCTCGTACGACGGGTTCGTCGAGAACGTATTCGTAACGCAGATAAGGCTGTCCTCAACGTCGGAAAAGCCAATCTTTGGCTCCGACTTGTTGTATTTGCCGTTCTGCTTTAAATATGCGTCTATCTCCGACACGAATGCCGAACGCACGGCGCGGTCGGGCGAGCCGCCGTATTCGAGCCAGCTTGAATTGTGGTAATGCTCGATATGGCTGCCGCTTACAAGAAACGTGAACGCGAACTGGATTTTCAGCTTATAGTCGGGCTTGTCGGCGCGGTCGCGTCCAACGCGGTCGCACTCGAAATACTGCGTCGGGCACATCGGCGCGTTCCCCTCGCACATCTCGTCGATATACTGAGTTATGCCGCGCTCGTAGCAGAAGCTTTCCTCCGTCGGCTCGTCCTTCGTTTCGTCGCGGAAGGTAAACGAAATGCCGGCGTTGCACACGGCCTGACGGCGCAGTACGTCGGTGAAATACTCCGACGGAACGTCGATATCCGTGAATACGTCGCGGTCTGGCTTCCACGTTATGAGCGTGCCCGTTTTGTTCTTCTTAAGCGGCTCTTTTTTAAGCCCGCCTACGTTCTCACCGCGCTCGAAGTGAAGCGAGAACTTCGTCATGTCGCGGTAAACGGTTACGTCCATATATTCGGAGGCGTACTGCGTGGAGCAGGCGCCGAGTCCGTTTAAGCCGAGCGAGAACTCGTAGTTTTCGCCGCTGTCGTTATTGTATTTTCCTCCGGCGTAGAGCTCGCAGAAGACAAGCTCCCAGTTGTAGCGTCCCTCGCGCTCGTTGTAATCGAGCGGGATGCCGCGGCCGAAGTCCTCGACCGTGATGGAGCCGTCCTTATGCTTCGTTACGTTTATTTTTGAGCCGTAGCCCTCTTTTGCCTCGTCTATCGAGTTCGAAAGTATCTCAAATACGGCGTGCTGACAGCCGACGACGTCGTTGGAGCCGAATATAACGGAGGGCCGTAAGCGAACGCGGTCCGCGCCCTTTAGTGATGATATGGAGTCGTTGTCGTACGTTTTTTTCGCGCTTATTTTAGGTCACATCCTTGTTATAGCTATTATTTTATTATAAAGCTATTAAAGCTTTTGTGTCAACTTTCAAAGATTATGGTACAATATAGGCATGATATATTACAGATAAAAGGAGAAAGCCATGTCAAATCATTTTTTTGCCTATCTTTCGAGAATGAAGTATATAGACCGCTGGAGCCTTATGCGAAATACGAGAAACGAGAATTTAAGCGAGCATTCGCTTGAGGCGGCCGTGATCGCGCACGCGCTCTGCGTCATAGCGAATACGTACTTCGGTGCGGACTTAAATCCCGAGCGCGCCGCCGCGATCGCGCTTTTTCACGATGCGTCCGAGATAATTACGGGCGATATGCCAACGCCGATAAAGTATTACAATCCCGATATAAGCCGCGCCTATAAGGATATCGAGCACATCGCGAAGGATAAGCTTATTTCCATGCTTCCGCCCGAGATGGCGGGGGAATACAGGGGCCTTTTCTATGACGGCTCCGAGGAGGCAAAGCGCGTCAAGTGGGCCGATAAGATAAGCGCGTACATAAAGTGCGTGGAGGAGAAGAAGGCGGGAAACCGCGAGTTCGTGCGCGCCTCCGAGTCGATATACGAAACCATTCAAAAGATCGACGCCCCCGAGGTAAATTATTTCCTCAATAACTTCCTGCCGAGCTACGCGCTCACCCTTGATGAGCAGGAGTAACACATAAAAGCGCGGCCGCGCGTTCTGTCGTTTGCTTCTATCTAAAAAGTGACGTTTATTCTCCATGTTTTATACTTCCGCCTTACCTTACAAACATCGGCCAAGCCGTGTCGGGCGCATCGTGCGCCCGTCTGATTTTGATTGCGTTATCTTCCGATGATGAATGACGTCGAGGGCGGCAAAATCAAAGGAGACGGGGGGAAGGCGGCCTAAGCGCTGCAGAAAGACAGCACTTAGCACAAGCCCCGCAAGCCTGTGCCGCGGTCCCCTGGAAATTTTGGTACTTTTGTTTCCAAAAGTACTCCCGCGGGAGGCGACAAAAGTCTTTAGAACGGAGTTCTAAAAAGAATATTGTTTAAGCAGAACACAGTGCCGTAAATACGGCAAAAGTAAATTTAAAAACTCAGAAAAAGGCTTATTGTAAGTTCAAAGTATGCAAAAGAACGGTAAGCACTGCAATGGAGAAGCTTTAAGATTCTTCGGAGCTTACGCTCCTCAGAATGACATACGGGGGACGACAATCCCTCAGTCAGCAGAGCTGACAGCTCCCGCCGGGGTCCCCGAAAAATACGCCCGCGGATTCCGGGGCCCCCAAAAAATGCTTGCATTTTTCGGGGTGGTTGTTGGGGTGGGTTGAACAAGGGAGCCTGTGGGGGACGCACGCGCCGATGGCGCTGCACCTCATCCGGCCTGCGGCCACCTTCCCCCCGAGGGGAAGGCAATACGGAGGCAACAACTCCCTCAGTCTGCTGCGCAGCCAGCTCCCTCGGGGAGGGAGCTTTGGGGACGGGCGCACGATGCGCCCGGCACGGCTTGGCCACGGTGGAAGGCGGTTTACATAAATCAGCCTCCCGTGCAGATAAAGGCAATAATCATCCCCCGGCGTAGCCGGGGGTATTTCATTTTCGGGCATAGCCCTAATACTGCTGGCAGCACACAAGTGTGCATATATGGGCCTGCCAGCCACGCAAGGGATTACTTGCTACCCATAAATGGGTCTCTAGGATCGTACAGACTTAATTGGTCTGCTTCTCGGTCTTCCTTTAATTGATTCTTTATGTATTCTTTTATCGCTGCTGTATTTTTTCCTGTCGTATCTACATAGTAACCTCGACACCAGAATTCTCGGTTCCTATATGCAAATTTCATATTTCCATACTTCTGAAATATCATTAGACTACTCTTCCCTTTTAGATACCCCATAAATCCCGATACGCTCATCTTCGGCGGTATGCTCAACAATAAATGTATATGGTCTGGGCAGATTTCTCCTTCTATTATTTCTACCCCTTTCCATTTACATAATTGCCTTAGTATTTCCCTTATTCCTTCTCTCTTTTCTTCATAGAATACTTTCCTTCGATATTTCGGGGCAAATACTATATGATATTTGCAATTCCATTTCGTATGTGCTAAACTTTTTATATCCTTATTTTCTTTTTGCATTTTTTATCCTCCTGATGTGTTTCTTTTGCGTAACTGGCAGGTCACGCTTTTAGTATAAACACATCAGGAGTTTTTTTATTTCCTCACCGCTTAAGCTCTTTTGAACCCCGCCACTATGGCGGGGTTTTCTTATACAAAAATACCGCGCCCCGCCGCGAGGCGGGGCGCACTTTTATATTTCGCTTATCTCTATTTTGCCGCCCTCGAAGCTCTGCGGGCGCGGCGGTATTCTTTTTGTAGGGTCGTATTTATATTTGCGGCATGAATGCTCCGTCGATACGACGCCCGCCTTAGGGCAGAGGCATTGCCTGCCGTCGTCGAATACTTTCGTCGAATGGAAGCAGTAAAGGCACATCGGCCTTATCTCTTTTGAAAACATCACTCTCACCTCACGGTATTATTATACTCCGTTTATTTGTCGTATTCAATCCGATTTTTTGTCCGCGCGCCAAAAAAGTATAAGGCTAAGCACCATAAGCCCGAGGCTTATGAAAAAAAGCGGCGCATCCGCTTTGCAAAGCGCCGTATCGGGCGCGTATCCGCCGCCCTCGGCGGCAAAGGCGGGCGCGCTTTCAAAGAAGCGTCCGGCTAACGTATACGCTATCGCCGCCGACAGTGCGCCGTGGACCGTTTTCCCGAGAAGATACTTTCCCGCGCGGAGTCCCGCCTCGTATATGTGCGGCAGAAGCTGCATATGAACGCAGAATCCGCCGAAGCCCGCGAACGCGGAAACGAGCGTGAGCGCCGTGCGCGGGCAAAGTCCCAGCGCGCAGATAAGCGACGTGCCCGTCGTAAGCTCGAGAAGCGAGGCGCACGCCGCCTCGGTGACGGCGGCGGGTACGCAAATCCCCTCAAAAAGCGCCGCAAGCCCCGAAATCGCGCCGCTTGCCGATAAAAGCCCGATTGCCGCGGCGAACGCGGCTATCGTCGCGCAGACGTTTAGCATGATAAGCGCGCTTTCGCTTATCGCGTCGGATATAAGGACGAACGGCGACGCCTCTTTTGAAACGGGAAGTGAAGGGCGCACATTTGTCCTCATGGGCATGACGCGCCCCGATACGGCCGCGATGAGTGCGGCTGAGACGATATGCACGACGTACAAAAATACGCCGGCGCGCACGCTTCCGAGCATTGACGCGCCTGTCGCCGTTATAAGAAAGGCGGGCCCGCAGTTGTTTGAAAACATTAAAAGCCGTTCGCACTCGTCCTTTGACACGCCGCCGTTTTTATAAAGCGTTACGGCAGTTATGCCTCCCGCAGGATATCCCGCGATGAGCGAAAGGACGAATACGGCGCACGCCTCGCCAGAAAGCCCTAAGGCCGGCGACAGAACGGGGGAAAGCACGCGCCCCGCCGCCCTGCCGAGAGAGCTTTCGATAAAGAGCCGCGACAGTATGAAGAAGATAAAGAGCGACGGTATGACTACGTCGCGGCATAAAATAAGCGCCTTTGATACGGACTCGCCCGCGGCCTTCGGGAAAAGAAAATAAAGCAGTATGAAACCGGCGACAATGAGACAGAACGCGCCGCCTTTAAGCGCCCCCTTCATTCGCACCATCCTTTTGTTTTTGTTTTTTAAAATATATTCCGCGCGCCGTTCATTTTAGTATGGAAATCGGCATAAATTTAAGCATAAAAGCTTTAGGGGGATTTTATGTGCCCAAAAGAAAAAACAGAAAAGAAAAGCGCGGCGCGGCGGAACGGATAAGCGCCGCACTTGAAATGCCGCTCGATACGATAGCGGGCGTTTACAGACTTGAAAGCATAGGCGGACGCGAGCTTACGATAGAGAATACGGCGGGCATACTCGAATACAGCGGCGAGCGCGTTCGTGTGGCCGTCAAGGGCGGCGTGCTAACCGTGGGCGGCACGGAGCTTGTAATACGGGCGTTCTCGGCGGACGGCATATATATCGAGGGAAGGATCGGCATGATAAGTTTTTCGGAGGTATGAATGTTTATTCTTAAAATCGTGCGCTGGATTGTAGGGGTTATTACGATAAGCGTGGAGGGCGCGTTCCCCGAGCGCTTTTTGAATATCGCCTCGTGCGAAGGCCTGAAGTTATGGGACGTAAGAAGAAACGGCGCGCAGGGCTTTTTTGCATGCGCGCGCGCGGGCGACTTTAAAAGAATCAAGAACGTGGCGCGCCGCGCCTCGTGCCGCGTAAGAATCAGGAAAAAAACGGGGCTTCGCTTTATAATGTTCCGCCACAGAAAGAGGAAGGCGTTTATGGTAAGCGCGGCCGCGTTCTTCGTTCTCGTCTGCTTTATGTCCACGCTTTTATGGGGCGTGGAGCTTGAATGCGGGGATTTTACCGACAGGGCAGCGCTTCTTTCGGATTTGAGCGACGCCGGACTTCGCGCGGGCGTAAGCCGCGCGAGGCTTGATATCCCGAGAATCCGGAATATTATACTTACCGAGCATGACGAAATAGCGTGGATAGGGATAAACATAAAGGGCACGAGGGCGTACGTGAAGGCAGAGCCGCGCACGCTGCCGCCTGAGCTTGCGGATAAAAGCGAGGCGTGCAATATCGTGTCGGACTTCGACGCGGTAATAGAGAGCATAGAGGTCTACGAGGGACAGACCGCCGTTTCGCGCGGTGAGGCGGTGACGCGCGGACAGATGCTCGTAAGCGGCGTTATTGACCTCGGCGAGGGCGGCTTTCAATTCGTTCATTCGGAGGCCGAAATCTACGGCCGCGTATGGATAGACGTGCACGAAAGCGTCCCGCTTTACGGCATGAAAAGGGTCTACACGGGCGAAAGTCTTACAAAGCGCGCCGTAAAGACGGCGGGGGTAAAAATAAATTTATTTTTAAACAGTAGTATTCCGTATGACAAGTATGATAAAATTATACAGGAAAGCGTGATAAAGATAGGCGCCTTCGAGCTTCCGGCAACGCTTCTTACGGCGCGCATTAGGGAGTACAGGGAGGAAACGTATCCGCTTTCGCAAAATGAGGCAAAAAATACGCTGAAGCTTAAATGCTTTTTAAAGCTGAGAACGCTTTATCCCGAGGCGGCGGTCATGGGCAGAAATATTGAGTTTACAAAAACCGCGGATTCGTATATAATGGACGCCGAGTATGAATGCGTTATGCCGATAGCTGTAAGCATAAAAGTCATGCGTGACGAAATATCGGAGGAATAGATGTCAACGGAAGTTTTACTGCTTGAAAACGAAACGGACATATTTAATATATTCGGAAATCTCGACGAGAACATAAAGCTTTTGGAAAGCGAATACGGAGTGAGCATCGTATGCCGCGGCTCCGAGGTTAAAATTACGGGAAGCGAAGGTGACGTGGCGCGCTGTCGGCGCGCGCTCGCCGTTTTAAAGGAGCTTTCCGACAAGAATCAGACGATAACCGAGCAGAACGTGCGATATGCCGTGTCGATGGTCGAGGACAATATGGAAAGTGAGATTGCGAGTCTCGGCGACGACTGCATCGCGGTCAGCGCGAAGGGACGCCCCATCCGCCCCAAGACGATAGGCCAGAAAAAATACGTGGACGCGATACGAAAGAACACCGTCGTGCTTGGCGTGGGCCCCGCGGGCACGGGCAAGACGTATCTTGCCGTGTCGATGGCGGTGTCGGCGCTTCGAAATAAGGAAATAAGCAAGATAATCCTTACGCGCCCCGCAGTCGAGGCCGGCGAGAAACTGGGCTTTCTGCCGGGCGACCTTCAGCAGAAGATAGACCCGTATCTTCGCCCGCTTTACGACGCGCTTTACGATATGCTTGGATTTGAAACGTACGCGAAATACGCCGAGAAGGGCATAATAGAGATAGCGCCGCTTGCGTATATGCGCGGCCGCACGCTCGACGACAGCTTTATAATCTTAGACGAGGCGCAGAACTCCACAAAGGAGCAGATGAAGATGTTTTTAACGCGTCTCGGCTTTAACTCGAAGGCGGTCATAACGGGCGATATAACGCAGGTCGATCTGCCCTTCGGAAAGCAGTCGGGACTTATAGACGCGATGGAGGTCTTAAAGAACATCGAGGGCATAGGCATAAGCGAGCTTACGCATAAGGACGTCGTGCGAAACCCGATTGTGCAGAAGATAATAAACGCATACGAAAAACGAGACGGCCGCGTCCGCCGCAGCGAGACGCGCCGCATAACGAAAAGAACGGCAGGCAGAGAAAAATGAACGAAATCGAATTTATAAACAGACAAAGAAAAGTAAAGGTAACTCGTGAGCTTCGGGACATGCTCTCGCTTTGCGCCGAGACGGCGCTTAAAAGCGAGCGGGTACCCTTTGACACGCATATCGACGTTACGTTCGTGTCGGACAGGCGCATACGCGAAATAAACCGCGAATTTCGGGATAAGGACGCGGTGACGGACGTGCTGTCGTTTCCGATGGCGGAATTTAAAGAGGGCAAACCCGCGCCGGGCACAGAGGATGAGCTCGACGGGGACGGCACGCTTTTTTTGGGCGATATCGTGATATCGCTTGAACGCGCCGCCGCACAGGCGGAGGAATACGGCCATTCGTTTATGAGGGAGGCGTGCTTTTTATGCACGCATTCCGTTTTGCACCTCGTGGGCTACGACCACGAGGACGACGAAAAAAGCCGTAAAACGATGCGCAAAAAGGAGGAAGCGGTCCTTAAAAAAATAGGACTCGCAAGATAAAAGATGTCTCTTTTAAGGTCGTTTAAATATGCGTTCTTAGGCATAGGGCGCTGCATTAAGAATGAGCGGAATATGCGCATACATCTCGTTATGGCGCTTTACGCGCTCTATTTTTCCACCTACTACGACTTTACGCGCGTTCAGTACGCGGTGCTGTTCGCTGTGTTCGCGCTCATGTTCTTTGCGGAAATGGTGAATACGGCGGTAGAGGAATTGGTTGACATAAATTCGGAGAGGTTCAATTTCAAGGCCAAGGCCGCAAAGGACATCGCGGCGGGAGCCGTATTGGTCTGCGCCATATTTTCGCTGATCGTGGGTTTGCTTTTTTTTGTGGATCCACAGATAATAAAGACCATATTCTTCGATACGCTCCTTAATCCCGTAAAGCTCGTGGGCTTTATTCTGTCGGTGGTGCTTGCCGTGCTTTTCATAAGGTTCGGCTTATATAAAAAGAAGATATGAGGAAACGTCAAAAAGGGGTAATATAAATTGGGAACGATAACGAAATCGGGCTTTATAGCCATAGTGGGACGCCCAAACGTGGGCAAATCGACGCTTATTAACAGGCTTGTGGGGCAGAAGGTGGCCATCGTGTCGCAGCGCCCTCAGACTACGCGAAACCGCATCATCGCCATACTCAACCGTGACGATACGCAGATGATATTTTTGGACACGCCCGGCTTTCACCGCCCGAAGAACCGCCTCGGCGAATACATGGAGGACATAGTGCACGAGTCGCTTGCCGACGTGGACTGCATACTTTTGACTGTTGAGCCGAAAACGGCGCCGACGGAGGACGAAAAAAGGCTAATAGAAAAGATGAAGGGTCGCGACATACCCGTTATTTTAGTCATAAACAAGACCGACACGGTGCCGAAGCCCGCCATACTCATGGCTATGGCGGCATACGCGCCGCTTATGGAGTTTAAGGCCATAATGCCTATAAGCGCGCGCACGGGCGAGGGTATAGCCGAGCTTGAATGCGAAATAGGCGACTATATGCAGCCGGGGCCGGAGTTCTATCCTCAGGACATGGTGACCGATCAGCCGGAGCGCGCCGTTGTTGCCGAGATAATACGTGAAAAAATGCTCAGGCTTCTCTCGGACGAGATACCGCACGGCGTGGCCGTGGCCATAGAGAGCTTTGACGAGAGCCGTGACGACCTTATAAAGATAGGCGCGTGCATCTACTGCGAGAAGGACTCGCACAAGGGCATAATCATAGGAAAGAACGGCAAGATGTTAAAAAAGATCGGCACGTACGCGCGTGAGGAGCTCGAACGCATGTTCGAATGCAAGGTATTTCTTGACGTGTTTGTAAAGGTGGACGCAGGCTGGCGGAACAAGGCGGGCTCGCTCAGGGAGTTCGGCTATACGCGCGAAGAGTGATATGGATATCGAAACGACGGGCATTGTGATACGCGAGTATCCGAAAGGGGAGAGAGACAAGCTTATTATCGTGCTCACGCCCGAAATGGGAAAAATAGCGGTGTGGGCGAGAGGCGCGCGCTCTCAGAAAAGCCCGCTTCTTTCGGTAAGCCAGCTTTTGTCGTATTCGCGCCTTAAATTAAAGAAAAACGCAGGCGCGTTCTATCTTGCCGGAGGCGAGGTAATAAATCTCTTTTTCGAGATAAGGGACTCCATAGGAAGACTGTCGCTTTCTCAGTATTTCTGCGAGCTTTCCGACCGCGCGTCCGCGGACGGGCTCGAGGGCGGCGAGATTCTGTCGCTGCTTTTAAATTCGCTTTATCTCCTTTGCAAAGGCGAAAGCGAGACGCGCATAAAGGCCGTGTTCGAGCTTCGGCTCATGTCCGTCATAGGCTTTCGTCCCGAGCTTTCGGGGTGCGCCGTATGCGGCGGGGAGACCGACGCGATGTATTTTGACATGAGAGAAGGCCGCGTCGTATGCGCGCAGTGCGCGCGCGGCGGCCGCGGCGCGGGCGCGTATCCCGTAAACCGCGCGGCCTACGAGGCTATGAAATATATAATAAACGCCGACGCGAAGAAGATATTCTCGTTTAAGCTCGATGAGGAGTCCGAACGAATACTTTCAAAGGCGACGGAAGGATTTATGTTGACTCAGCTTGACATAAATCTTAAAACGCTCGATTTTTACAATAAGCTGTGACAATCGGAGGAAAAATGAAGCATACACCCGAGGAAATATATAAAAAGTCACTTTCCACTCTGGAATTTCATAAAGTGCTCGCCATGCTTTCGGCGCATTGCCTCTCCGAGGAGGCAAAACGCATGGCCGAAGGCCTTTTTCCGTTTGACCGCACGGACGCGGTGAGAGAGGCGCTCGGCGAAACGGACGAGGCAAAGGTAATGATACAGCGGCGCGGCACGCCGCCGCTGGCCGCGGCGCACGATATAACGGCGTCTTTAAAGCGCGCCGAGGTGGGCAGCGCGCTTTCGATGGGCGAGCTTTTAAAGATAGCGTCGCTTCTTACGACGGCGAGGAAGCTTTCGGGATATTACGACAGCTTCGAGGACGAAAGACTGCTGTCCGGGCATTTTTCGGCGCTTTCGCCCGCGGCATCGCTTGAAAAGCGCATAAACGAGGCAATAATCTCGCCGGAGGAGATGGCGGATACGGCAAGCCCCGCGCTTTACGACATACGCCGCCGGACGGCGCGCCTTCACGCAAAGGTGCGCGACCTTCTTTCGGAGATAATCCACTCCCAGCGATATCAGAAAGTGCTGCAGGAGCCGATAATCACCGTGCGAAACGACAGATTCGTCGTGCCCGTCAAGGCGGAGTATAAAAACGAGCTTCACGGCCTCGTTCACGATATGTCGTCCTCGGGGGCGACGCTTTTCGTGGAGCCGTCGAGCGTCGTGGACGCGAACAACCGCATTAAGATACTCTACGCAGAGGAGAAAGAGGAGCAGGAACGCATACTTTACGAGCTTTCGGCCGAGGTCGCCGCGCGAAGCCATGAGATAGAGAACAACTATTATCATATAATAAGGCTTGACTTTATATTCGCCAAGGCCAAGCTTGCGCTTGACATGAAGGCGGTGACGCCGGACATTTCGCGCGACGCAAAAATTATTCTAAAGCGCGCGCGTCATCCGCTCATTGGCGCAAAATCCGTCGTGCCGATAGATATAGAGCTCGGCGAGCGTTTCGACACGCTCGTTATAACGGGCCCGAACACGGGCG
Source organism: Clostridia bacterium (assembly GCA_017513095.1). GTDB lineage: Bacteria > Bacillota > Clostridia > Oscillospirales > RGIG577 > RGIG577. Next base: position 29,395 of record JAFWDJ010000012.1, read on the forward strand.
GAAAGACCGTGGCATTAAAGACGCTCGGCCTTTTGTGCGCGATGGCGCTTTCGGGGCTTTTAATCCCCGCCGCGGAGGGAAGCACGGTGGGCATATATGAGTATATCTTTTCCGATATAGGCGACGAGCAGTCGATAGAGCAGTCGCTTTCCACGTTTTCGGCGCATATGACGAATATCGTTGCCATTCTCGACACGTGCGCGCCGCGAACGATGGTATTGTTCGACGAGATAGGCGCGGGCACCGACCCCGTGGAGGGCGCGGCGCTTGCCATAGAGATACTCGAGCGCACGAGAAGGCTGGGCGCGCATATCGCCGCGACGACGCATTACAGTGAACTCAAAATCTACGCGCTTTCCTCGGAGGGCGTACAGAACGCAAGCTGCGAATTTGACGTGGAGACGCTTCGTCCCACGTATAAGCTGCTCATCGGCGTGCCGGGACGAAGCAACGCCTTCGCCATATCCGAGCGGCTGGGGCTCTCGAAAAGTCTTATCGAGAACGCGAAGAAGCGGATAGGTCAGGAGAGCCTGAAATTTGAGGACGTAATCCGCGACCTTGAGATGAACCGCATCGAGGCCGAGCGCGAGCGCGAGCGCACGCAGGAGCTATTGCGGGAGACCGAGGCGCTTAAACGAAGCGCGGAGCTTTCTGAGAAAAGCCTGGAGCGCGACAGGCGAAGGATATTAAACGAAGCGCGCGACGAGGCGGCGCGGATCTTAAGCCGCGCGAGGGAGACGTCCGACAGCGTTATGGGCGAGCTTGAGGCGTTGAAGAAGAAAAACGCGCGCGAGCTTGCCGACATTAAGCTCATGGAGAACCGTGCGGCGCTTCGCGGAAAGCTTCGCGCCGCCGAAAACGAGATAGACGGCGGCGAGGAAAAGAAGGAGAAGCGCGGCGGCATAGACGTGCCCTTAAATCCCGGCGACACGGTGCGCATTGTAAAGCTTGACCGCGAGGCCGTGGTGGCCGAGCCGCCCGAGGGCGGCAAGGTCGTGCTTCAGGCGGGCATAATGCGCGTGACCGTGGGGCTTGACGAGCTTGAGCTCGTGGACGCGAAGGGTCGGCGCGCGGCTAAGAAAAAGGCCGCGGGCGGCGTGAGAAAGAATATAAACGTCGCGACGCGCAAGGTTAATACCGAGATAGACATACGCGGCATGACGGTGGAGGAGGCAATGTACGACGTCGACAAGCTTATCGACGACGCTACGCTTCTCAACATTAAAAAAGTACAGATAATCCACGGCAAGGGCACGGGGGCACTGCGAAGCGGCGTTCACGCGCACCTTCGCACGCTCGGCGCGGTGGCGTCGTTCCGTCTCGGCAGATACGGCGAGGGCGAGGACGGCGTTACTATTGTGGAGCTTAAATAGACGAAAAAGGGAGGAAAAACAATGATACTCGTTACGGGAGGAGCAGGCTATGTGGGAAGCCATATAGCGGCAAAGCTTTCGGATTCGGGCAGAGAAGCCGTGATAATAGACAATATGTCGTGCGGGCACAAAGAGGCAGCGCGCGGCATGAAGCTTTACGAGGGCGACCTTCGGGACGTGGCATTTCTTGACAGGGTCTTTGAAGCGGAGAAGATAGACGCGGTAATACATTTCGCGGCAAATTCGCTTGTCGGAGAAAGCGTTGAAAATCCGCTCAAATACTACGAGAACAACATGGGCGGCGCGATATCGCTTACGGGCGCGATGGTGCGCCACGGGGTAAAGAATATCGTATTCTCATCGTCCGCCGCCGTATACGGCGAGCCGGAGCGCGTGCCGATCATGGAGGACGACCGCAAGGACCCGACGAACCCCTACGGTGAAACGAAGCTTGCAATAGAGCGCCTTTTAAAGTGGTGTGACAGGGCATACGGCATAAAATACGCGGCGCTTCGGTACTTTAACGTTGCGGGCGCGCGCGACGACATAAGCATAGGCGAGGACCACTCGCCCGAAACGCACCTTATCCCGCTCGTTATACAGGCGGCAATGGGAAAGCGCGACAAGATAATGATATTCGGCGACGACTACGATACAAAGGACGGCACATGCATCCGCGACTATATCGACGTGCGCGATCTTGCCGATGCGCACGTGCTGGCGCTCGACTATTTAAGCGCGGGCGGCGCGTCGGAGGCGTTCAACCTGGGCTACGGCACGGGCTTCAGCGTGCGCGAGATTATAGAGGTCACGAAAAAGGTTAGCGGCGTCGATTTTAAGGTGGAAATCGGCAAGAGGCGCGCGGGCGACCCCGCGGTGCTCGTCGCATCTCCCGAAAAGGCTAAGAGAATACTCGGCTTTAAGCCCGCGTATGACGATATCGAAAAGATCGTAGCCTCGGCCTGGCGCTGGCACAGCTCGCACCCGAACGGATTTTAGAAAAGCACGGGGGTAAGCTATGCAAAGACAGAAAAGAGCCGCGGCGATACACGACATATCGGGCTTCGGACGGTGCTCGCTTACCGTCGCGCTGCCGATAATCTCGGCCGCGGGCATAGAGACGAGCGTAATACCGACGGCGGTGCTTTCAACGCATACGGGCGGGCTTTCGGGCTATACGTACCGCGACCTTACGGAGGATCTAAAGCCGTTCGCGGACCACTGGAAGTCATTGGGGCTTACGTTCGACGCCATTTATTCGGGCTTTTTAGGCTCGTTTCGCCAGCTTGACATAGTTTCGGAGATCTTCGATGAGTTAAAGGGCGACGATACGCTGATACTCGTTGATCCCGTTATGGCCGACCACGGCGAAATGTACAGAGTGTTCTCGCGCAACTTTGTTTCGGGAATGCGCGCGCTCTGTAAAAAGGCCGATATTATAACGCCCAACATGACGGAAGCGTGCTTTATGCTCGATATGGCGTACAGAGAGCCGCCGTATGACGAAAAGTATATAGAAGAAATCCTTCGCGGCCTTCTTTCGCTCGGTGTGAAGAAAGCCGTGCTCACGGGCGTGAGCTTCGATATGGATACGCTTGGCGCGGCCTGCATCGAGGCGGAAACGGGCAGAACCGACTACGTTTATCGCGACAGGGTGGAGGGCTTTTACCACGGCACGGGCGACGTATTCGCAAGCGTACTGCTTGCGGCGCTCATGCGCGATAAAACGCTCCCCGAGGCTGCCGATATCGCCGTAGGCTTTACGGCGGACAGCATAAAGCGCACGAAGGCGGCCGGCACGGACGTGCGCTTCGGCGTCAATTTCGAGGCGGGGCTTTATGATTTAATGAAGAAGCTCGGATAATCTATAAAAAACATAAAAACGACCGGAGGGTGTCGGTTAAAACGGCTCCTCCGGTCGTATCGTTTTCATTTATTTTGAGAATGCGCGGTAAATATAGACCGCCGTGTCGGCGCGCGGACACGCGCCGTTCGTTTCGTATTTCGCGGCCGTGCCCTGAGTTATGGCGGCGCCGTCCGCCCACCTTTCGGCGTCGGCGTACCAGATAGTCGAGCCTGATTTTCCCGGCTCTCCGGCCGCGCGCCACAAAAGCGTTATGAGCTGGCCGCGCGTGAGCGTCGCGTCGGGCGAGAACGTCGTCTCCGACGTGCCGTTCGTTATACCGGTCTCTACGGCCCACATTACGGCCTCGCCGTACCACGACGACGTGTCGACGTCGTAAAACGGGCACTCTGCCGCATCGGGAGCGGGACGGCCGTATGCGCGCCAGATGAACGTGACGGCCTGCGCGCGCGTGAGCGCTGCCCACGGCGAAAAGGTCGTCTCGGACGTGCCGTTCGTTATATCGTTTTCATATGCCCACTTAACGCCGTCCGAAAAGTAATCGAAAACGTGAACGTCCGAAAATCCGCAGACGCTGCCGTCGTTTTCAAAGTGTACCGCCGCCGAAGAAAGCGCCCCCGTTTCCTCGCCGATGTATACGGACTGCCAGGCGTCGCGGCTTCCGGCGTAATATATATCCTTAAGCGCGGTGCAGCCGTAAAACGCATACGGCTCGACCTGGGTCACGCTCTTTGGTATGCATACGGCGTAAAGCGCGGTGCAGCCGTTAAAGACGCTGTTCTTTATCGTGACGACGCCCCCGGGAACGCTTGCGCCCGCAAGCGAGACGCACCCCTGAAACGCGCCCGCGTCCATATCGGAAAGTGTTTCGGGCAGCTCTATTGATTTAAGCGCGGTGCAGTTTTCAAATGCGAGTACGCATATTTTTTCAAGAGCCGCGGGCAGACGTATCATTTGAAGCGACGTGCAGCCGTCGAACGCGCGGTCGCCGATTTTTTTCACGCCGTCGGGCAGGTTTACATAATCAAGCGAGGTGCAGCCGTAAAAGGCTTCGCTTTCGATGAGCGTTATGCCGGAGGGCAGCTCCACGCTTTGAAGCGAGACGCACCCCTCGAATAAGCTGTCTGATACGCGGTCGATGCGCGCGGGAAGTCTTAAATCCGACAGCGCCGTGCAGCGCGCGAACGCGCCCTCGCCTATAAAGCTCACGCCGTCGGGAATATATACGCTCCGAAGAGACGTGCAGTCAGTGAACGCGCCGGCCTGAATTTCGGAAACGCTTTCGGGTATCGCAATTTCGGTAAGCGCCGCGCACTGCGAGAACGCGCCTTCGCCTATCGTTATAAGTCCCCGGGGCAGGGGAGCCGAAAGAAGCGCGCCGCAGCCGGAGAATACGCCGTCGGGCAGGCATTCAAGCGTGTCGGGAAGGCTGACTTTTATAAGCGACGGGCAGTTTGAGAACGCATACTCCCTTATTTCGGAGACGCTGCCCGGAATATCGGCGGCCTCAAGGCACAGACAGTCGGAGAACGCGCATTCTCCTATCGTTTCAAGCCCTTCGGGAAGCGAGACGCGTTCAAGGCTTTCGCAGCCGCGAAAGGCGTATTCGCCTACGGAGGTCACGCCCGGCAGGATTTTTACTTCCTTTATATTATCGCGGCATGAGCTCCACGGCACGGAGTCGAAGCGATTTATGTAAACGTAGTCGTCCATGTCCCCGCTGCCGCTTATCGTAAGCGTTCCGTCTTCGTCAAGCGACCACGAAAGGCCGTCTCCGCTCGTTCCTTCGGCCGCGTTCGACGCGAGCGCGGGACACATGAGGATGACGAAGGACAAGAGCATTAGAATTGCCGCGAGCCTTTTTTTCATAAAAACACCGCCTTTCCATGGCTTTATTATATGATTTCGGCGCGAATTTGTAAAGAAACGTTCCCGTTTTGCGATAAAAGCGGCGCGGGGGCGGATTTTTTAAAAAATTTTTTGCGCCTTTACAGTATTTTTACTTGACAAACCCCGCGGGCGTAATATAAAATAAACTGCGTGTTGTAAAGGAAACAGCTTTACACGGGAGGCGACGCATATGCACGGCAAGGACCTTAAAATAAATCTGCTGCTCGATTATTACGGTGAAACGCTGACCGAGAGACAGCGGGAAGTGATGGACCTCTATTACAACGAGGACATGTCGCTTTTTGAGATCTCCGAGCATATGGGAGTTACGCGCCAGGGCGTACACGACATTATAAAGCGTTCCGAAAACGCGCTTTTGGAGCTTGACGAAAAGCTCGGGTTCGTTTCGCGCTTTGAAGAGATACGCCGCGCGGCGGACGATCTTGAGTCCGCGGCGGCCGAGCTTTCCTGCTCGGACGACGCTCGTGCGCTTTCGGCGGCGGAAAAAATAAAGTCGGCGCTGTCCGTACTGAGACAGGAGTAAGCGGGAGGTGTGAGATATGGCATTTGAAAGCCTGTCCGACAAGCTTCAGGCGGTTTTCAAGAAGCTTCGCGGCAAGGGCAAGTTAAGCGAAGCGGATATAAAAGAAGTAATGCGCGAAATACGTCTCGCACTTTTGGAGGCCGACGTAAACTACAAGGTAGTGCGCGACTTCGTTAAAAGCGTATCCGAGCGCGCCGTGGGCGCGGAGGTAATGGAAAGCCTTACTCCGGCCCAGCAGGTAATCAAGATAGTAAACGAGGAAATGACGGCCCTCATGGGCTCGTCGCAGTCGAAGATAGAGATAGCCTCAAAGCCGCCCACGATAATAATGATGGTGGGCCTTCAGGGCGCGGGCAAAACGACACAGGCGGCGAAAATCGCGCTGAACTTCAAAAATCAGGGCAAGCGGCCGCTGCTCGCGGCGTGCGACGTGTACCGTCCCGCGGCGATAAAGCAGCTTGAGGTCGTGGGCTCGCAGGTCGGCGTGCCGGTGTTCAAGATAGAAGGCTCGAAGGAGCCCGTAAAAATCGCGCGCGCCGCGGTGGAGCAGGCGAAGAGAAACGGCAACGACATGGTGTTCATCGACACGGCGGGTCGTCTTCATATAGACGAAACGCTCATGGATGAGCTTAAGAACATCAAAGCCGAGGTCGAGCCGCACGAGATACTTCTTGTTGTCGACGCGATGACCGGTCAGGACGCGGTAAACGTGGCCGAGGGCTTTAATAACGCCTTGGGCATAGACGGCGTAGTAATGACGAAGCTCGACGGCGACACGCGCGGAGGCGCGGCGCTTTCGGTGCGCGCCGTAACACAGAAGCCGATAAAGTTCGTCGGCATGGGCGAGAAGCTTACCGATATCGAGCCGTTCTATCCCGACAGAATGGCGTCCCGCATTTTGGGCATGGGCGACGTTTTAAGCCTTATAGAAAAGGCGCAGAAGAACTTCGACGAAAAGAAGCTTGCCGAAATGGACAAAAAGCTTCGCGAGAACAAGTTCGACCTTGAGGATTTCTTCGAGAACATCCAGCAGATGAAGCAGATGGGCTCGCTTTCGGATATAATCGGCATGATGCCGGGAGTGAACAAAAAGGCGCTCGCGGGCGCTAATCTTGACGATAAGCAGCTTGACAGGATAGCCGCCATGATACAGTCGATGACTCCGTACGAGCGGCAGAATCCCGAGATAATAAACTCCTCGAGAAAGCGCCGCATAGCGCAGGGCAGCGGCACGAAGATAGAGGATATAAACAGGCTTCTGCGCCAATTCGACCAGATGAAGCGCATGGTCAAGCAGATGTCGGGCAAGCAGGGCAAGAAAAAGCTTCGCGGCATGGGCAGAATGCCCTTCCCAATGTAGCGATGTTTTATAGACAGCATGTATTTTAAGGAGGTGACATGTAAATGGTAAAAATAAGACTTAAGAGAATGGGTGCGAAAAAAGCTCCTTATTACAGAATCGTCGTAGCAGATTCGAGATATCCGCGCGACGGAAGATTCATTGAAGAAATCGGTACGTACAATCCGCTTGTAGAGCCCGCTTCGGTAACTGTTGACGAAGAGAAGGTTCAGAAGTGGTTAAGAAACGGCGCAAAGCCGACCGATACCGTAAAGGCATTACTCAAAAAGAGCGGCGTAATATAAGCTGCGGAGGGGTAAAGAATGAAAGATTTACTGACCTTTATAGCAAAAATGCTTGTGGATAACCCCGACGAAGTTTCTGTTGAAGAAAGAGAGACCGACACCGAGATCATATTGGAGCTTCGCGTCGCTAAGGAAGATATGGGCAAGGTGATAGGCAAGCAGGGACGGATCGCCAAGGCGATACGCGCCGTTATCAAGGCAAGCAACCACGATCCGAATAAAAAAGCCGTTGTAGATATAATGGATTAGGCGCACATACGCATGAAACACGCGTAACGTGCGAGGCCTGAAATTCGGGTATTTTCGGGGGGAACAGGGGCGTGTTTCAAAACGCAGGCGGCGCGGCGCGCCGCTTTTGGGCGGATTTTTGCCGCGCGTTTTGAAGCACGCTCAAATCATATACGGAGATGCGTTATGAAAAGAACGGTAATAGCCAAAATAGTAAATACGAACGGAGTGCGCGGCGCGGTCAAGTGCCTTCACTACTGCGACAGCGTACGCGACCTTGAGAATTACGGCGAGTTTTATCTTGAGAGCGGGCGAAAGCTTACGGTCGAGCGCATGAGCTTTCAGAAAAACACGGCGATAATAAAGTTTCGCGGCGTTGACAGCGCGAACGATGGACTTTTAATAAAAAATGAGCTATTATATATCGATAAGGAAAGTATGCCGAAGCTTCCGAAGGGCGTATATTACATTTCCGACCTTATGGGGCTTACGGTTCTGACGTTGCCCGACGGGCGGGAGCTGGGGCGTATAACCGAGGTGCTTCAGACGGGCGCGAACGACGTTTACGTCGTTGATAAAAAGGGCGATGAGGGCTTAAAGAAGAAGCAGTACCTCATACCCGCCATACCCGACGTTATTGACAGCGTTGATATAGAGGGCGGCGTTATGCGCATAACGCCGATTGCGGGGCTTTTGGACGATGAGGATTGATATACTTACGCTGTTTCCCGAAATGATGGAAACGGTGCTCTCCGAGAGCATTATAGGCCGGGCGAGACGCGCGGGCACGATAAGCGTAAATTGTGTGAATATCCGCGATTTTACGCGCGACAAGCACCGCCGCGTGGACGATTATCCCTACGGCGGCGGGCGCGGGATGCTCATGCAGGCCGAGCCGATATACGAGGCTTACAAAAGCGTCTGCGCGGACGGCGAAAAGCCCTGCTTTATATATATGTCCCCGCAGGGGCAGCCGCTTTCGCAGAAGCTTGCGGGCGAGCTTTCGGGAATGGAACATATTGTCGTGCTCTGCGGTCATTATGAGGGAGTGGACGAGCGCGCGCTCATGCTTACGGAGGCGCGCGAGATCTCGATAGGCGATTACGTGCTCACCGGAGGCGAGCTGCCCGCGCTCGTGCTGTGCGATACGGTATGCCGCCTTGTGCCGGGCGTTTTAAAGGACGACGAGAGCTTTTTAAAAGAAAGCCATCAGGACGGGCTTTTGGAATATCCTCAGTATACGCGCCCCGAGGAGTATATGGGACTTCGCGTGCCCGGCGTGCTTTTAAGCGGCCACCACGCAAACATCGAAAAGTGGAGGCAATCGGAAAGCCTCGAGCGCACGCGGACGAAGCGTCCCGACCTTTACGAAAAATACATGGGTGACAAAGAAGATGCAGAGTAAAACAGCGATAAAAACATACGGCTTTATAGTGTTCGCGATACTTGCGTCAAAGCTTTTGGGTCTCGTGCGCGATTCGCTTATGGCGTACTATTACGGCACGGGCATAGAAGCGGCGGCGTTTTCCGCGGCGAGCCGCATACCGCTGACTATATTCGATATAACGCTCGGAACGGCGGTGGCGGCGGCGTTCATCCCCGTTATGAACCGCTTTTTGCAAAACGACGGAAAAGAGCGCGCCTTTAAATTCGTAAACAACTTTTTAAACGCGGTGCTTTGCTTGGCCGTTATAATCGCCGCGATAATCCTTATTTTCCCCGGCGCGGTGGTAAATCTTCTCGCGTCGGGATTTACGGGCGATACTTTTGCGCTTGCAGCAAAGCTTTTAATGGTATTCACGCCGATAATACTGCTTGCGGCGATGTGCTATACGTTCGTGGGCGTTCTGCAGTCGTTCGGAAGCTTTAAGATACCCGCGATAATGAGCCTTTTGTCTAATGCCCTGATGGTCGCGTATTTCGTAACGCTCAACGCGCGCTTCGGCATAGGCGGCCTTGCGGCGGCGCTCGTTATAGGCTGGATTTTGCAGCTCGTGATCCTTCTGCCCCCGCTTTATAAGTTCGGATACAGATTTAAGCTCGGCATAGACTTTAAGGACGACGGACTTCGCTCGTCCGTTAAAATGGCGGGCCCCGTGCTCATCTCCTCGTGGGTCATGCCGATAAACAACCTTATAACCTTAAATATCGCGTCATATTACGCCTCGTGGGGCGTTACGGTGCTCGATTATTCGTACAAGCTTTACTTTATCGTTGCGGGCGTGTTCTCGTACGCGATGACGAACCTGTATTTTCCGAGCCTTTCGCGCATGCAGGCGGCGGGCGACCGTGAGGGCGCGCGCGATATGCTTTATACGATGATAAAGAGCGTGACTCTGATAGTTGTGCCGGTCGCGGCCTTTTTCATCGTTTTCTCGCGCGGCATCGTCCGCGTCGTATACGAAAGCGGCTCGTTCACGGCGGGCGACGCGCAGATGACTGCGTTCGCGCTTATGATGTATACCGTGGGCATGTTCGGCTTTTCGTGGCAGGAGATATTAAATAAATACTATTACTCGTCGGGTGACTCGAAAACACCGATGAAGGTGGCCGTAGGCTCGATAGTTATAAATCTTGCGCTGGCGCTCGTTTTATCGAGAACGCCGATGGGCATTTACGGCATCGCGCTTGCGTCGGCCGTTTCGATAACGTACGCGGGCGCGGCGCTCTACATCCTGCAAAACAGGCGCGACGGCAAAAAGGCCGACGGACGCATGGGCGTATTCCTTATAAAAAGCGTCGTGCTTTTCGTAATATCTTGCGCCGTAATGTGCGCGCTTTCGTACTTCATGTATAAGCTGCCGCTCGGACGGTTCACAACGCTTATAGCGCTCGTCGTATGCTTTGCGGTCTCGGGCGCGGTGTATCTTTGCGCGTCGAAGGCGATGCGCGTAAGCGAGGTTTCCGATATCGTTTCGTCGCTTTTCGGAAGGATTCGCGGCAAAAGCGAGGAAAACGGCGAAGAAAACAACGGAGAATAATATTTTTAAACCATAATCTTTTAAAGAAGGGATGTGATCTATGTTGATAAAGGCATTCAACCGCGGCTTCGACAGGTTTCTCGTATGGTTCAACGCGAGCGTTATAGGCATGATATTAAACGCGATTGGCCGCTTCGTAAAGCAGCTTTTTGCGGACAGCATCATAGTGCGCGCGTTTTCAAGCGAGAACTTCGAGCGCATATATGAAAAAAGCTTCATCGCGCGCTTTGTAAATTGGTTCTTCGGCCTCTTTTCGCGCGCCAACGCCCACCTTTCGGTAATGGCGCAAAACAGCGCTATTTTGAGCTTCTTTAAGTTCATAATCTCGAAGTTCAATCTTACGGTCTTTCTCGTGCTGCTTATCGTTTTCGGCGCGGCGGCGTACTTTACGGGCATATATCTCATCGCGGCGGCATACGTCGCCGTCGTGTTCGCGTTCATTGTGCTGTGCCGTCCCGAGGTGGGCATAATAGCCGTTGCGGGCCTTGCGCCGTTCATCCCGACGATGGCGGCGGCCGGACTTTTGGGATTTACGCTCGTCGCCTTTCTTTTGCAGGCGCTTTTCGGAACGAGATATAAGATAAAGACGAACCGCACGGGACTTTTCCTTATCTTCTATATCATACTTCTGATAGTATACGGCGTAAATTCGTTTGCCCCGTCAAGCAGCATAAACATTGCGCTTCTGTGGTCGATGTTCGTTATCTCGTATTTCCTCGTGATATCGCTTATCGACACGAAAAAGAAGTTCCACTGGGCGATGTTCATATTCTGCACGGCGGCGCTGTTTACGGGCATTTACGGCATGTTCCAGTATGTAAGCGGTCAGTTCGACATGACGTGGGTCGATAAGGAGCTCTTCGAGGAGCTGGGACTTCGTGTCTACTCGACGTTTGAGAACCCCAATGTATACGGTGAATATCTGCTTCTGGCCGTGCCGCTCACGTTTGCCATGACGTTTCATACGAAGCGCGTCATCGGAAGGCTTTACTATCTTCTCTCGACGTGCGTGCTTCTCTGTGCGCTGGCGCTTACGTATTCGCGCGGATGCTACCTTGCGCTGATTTTGGCGTTCGCGGTATTTCTTTTCTACGTTTCGAGAAGGTTACTCGCGATATGCGCGGTGCTCATGCTTTTCGTACCGTTCGCGCTGCCCGCGTCGATAATCAACCGATTTGCGAGCATCACGAATCTTGCCGACTCGTCGACGAGCTACCGTCTCAACATCTGGGAGGGCAGCTTAAAGATGATAAGCGACTTCTGGTATATGGGCATAGGCCACGGCACGGAGGCGTTCAACAGCGTATATCCGTATTATTCGCTGAACTCCATAGTCGCGCCGCATTCGCATAACCTGTATCTCCAGCTTACGGTGGAGATGGGCATATGGGGACTTATCGTCTTTCTTTTAGTCGTGTTCTCGTTCTTCAACGACAGCGTATCGACGATAAAGAAGCAGACTATAACGTCGAGCCGCGTTATGATCGCGGCGGGCATCGCGGCCGTTTTGGGCTTTTTGTTCCAGGGCATGTTCGACTATGTATTTTATAATTACAGAGTATATCTTATCTTCTTTATGACGCTTGGACTGCTTACGGCGTACAACGCCATAATAAGAAGGGAGGCTTCATCATGATAAAGGCGATAAACGTGATTTCGGACACCAATATCGGCGGCGCGGGAAAGATACTTCTCAGCTTTCTTGAAAAGTACGACAGGTCGCGCTTCGACGTAAAGGTCGTAATACCGAAAAACAGTCAGCTAAAGGAGCGAATAGAGGCACTTAATGTGCCCGCGATAGAGATAGACGGCATGGCTGACGACTCGAAGGGCAAGGCGGCGGAGGATACGCTGCTTGAGATATTCAAAAGCGAGAAGCCCGACGTTGTCCATACCCACGCGTCGCTCGGCGCGCGCCGCGCGGCCAAAAAATACGGAAAGTGCGCGATCGTTTATACGCGCCACAGCGTATTCGACCAGCCGTCGTGGAAAAAGAGCTTCCCGTTCAAGCAGATAAACGGCCATGTGAACAATACGCTCGCCGACCGCGTCATCGCCGTATCTCCCGCGGCTAAGGAGAACATCGTAGAGGTGGGCGTCGATCCCGCAAAAATTCAGGTGATATTCAACGGCGTGGCCGAGGCGGTTAGGCTTTCGGATGAGGAGAAGGCCGAAGTGAGAAAAAAGTGGGGTATTGCGGAGAGTGACTTCGTATGCGCGATTATAGCGCGCCTTGAGGAGGTAAAGGGACACGAGTACGTTTTAAAGGCCGCAAAAAAGCTTGAAGAAGCGGGCGAGAACGTAAAAATCATCATCGCCGGCAACGGCTCCATCGAAGGAAAGTTAAAGGCGATGGCCTCGGACATGGGGCTTTCGAACGTGATATTCACGGGCTTTATCCGCGAGATACACGAGATAGAGAACATCATGGACGTACAGCTTAACGCCTCCTACGGCACGGAGGCCACGTCGCTTTCGCTGCTCGAGGGCATGAGCCTCGGCGTACCGGCGATAGTTTCCGACTTCGGCGGGAACCCCTACGTCATAGAAACGGGCATTAACGGCATAGTCGTTCCGAAGCGCGACGAAAACGCGCTTTACGACGCGATTATAAAGATAAAAAGCGACAAAGAGCTTTATAAACAGTGCTCCGAGGGAGCAAAAAAAGTATTCTCTGAAAAATTTACGGTCGAGTCGATGACACGTCAGATAGAAGACGTGTATACCGAGCTTTCGGCACAAAAAGGAGGCGCAAGATAAATGAGAGAAAAACAGTACAGGCTGTTCGGGAAAATAGGCGTGCTTGACATTATCATAGTAGTTTTGGTGATATTGGGTTTTTACGCCGCATTTTCCTACGCGGTCAATTTGGACGTTTCGGCGGCGGGCGGACAGAGGCCCATCGAATACGGCGTATATCTTACAAAGAAGGATGCATCGTTTGAGGATAAGATAGAGATAGGCATGAATGTATACGACTCCTTAAAGGGCGCTAAGATCGGTACGATTGTCGCATACGAGAAGGAGCCGTACAGCACAATACAGCCCAATATCATAACGGGAGAAATGGTAAAGAGCGACGTGGAGGGCTATTACAACTATATCGTTGTGATAGGCGCGTCGGCCGACATCTCCGAGGCGACGACGGCCGTCGGCAATTACGAGGTCGCCGTGGGCAAGGAAATGTATCTGAGGACGAAGACGTTCGCCTCTGGCGGATACTGCGTAACGCTTAACTACGGAGGTGAGAGCTGATGGATAAGAAGGGAAAGCTTTTCGGCAAGGTAAGCGTCATTGATATAATTCTTATCATAATCATCATCGCGGCGGTGTGCGCCGTGGGTCTCAAGACGATGAACGCGGGCTCGAGCGCGCAGGTCAAGAGCGACATGCAGTTCTACGTTACCTTCAAGGTAGAGAACGTGCGCGCCTACACGGTCGACGCCGTGTCCGAGGGCGATATTTTCTATGAGAAGAACGCGGCGCGCCTCGGAACGGTCACGGGTACGGAGTTCGAGCCGTTTATGGAGATCGTAACGCTTTCGGACGGCACGTCTCTGCAGTCACCGTCGGTTGAAAGGTACACGCTTTATATCACAATGCTCTGCGAGGGCAAGGAGGACGCCGAAGGATTTTATATAGGCGGCACGAAGCAGGTGGCGAGCGGCATGGATATAAAACTTAAATCCGCAAAGCTCAACTGCAACGCCGAAGTGTACTCTGTTGAGAGGAAATAAACTACCAGAAATTTGTTTAGAGAAAACACCAAAAATCGTAAAATAGGCCGCGCGAAAGCTATACAGATTAACTATTGACTATTGATTTGATTTAGTTTATTCTATTTTTAAAGTGTTGTGTCAAATATAAAAGATTGGGGCGGGAATTTATGCAGTCTGCTAAAGTAGTTGTAGAAAACGAAGTAGGGTTACACGCCAGACCGGCAACATTTTTCATACAGAAGGCTAATGAGTATAAGTCCAGCATCTGGGTTGAGAAAGCAGGACGGAGAGTAAACGCAAAGAGCCTGCTCGGCGTTCTTTCTCTGGGCATAAGCAAGGGCATGGAGATCGACATTATTGCTGAAGGGCCCGACGAAGAGCTGGCGGCAAAGAGCTTGCAGGAGCTTGTTTCCAAGAATTTTTCCAGCATTTAAGCTTTAAATGCCGCATTCGTTTGCGTCATAGCGTTTTGTTAAAAAAGAACATAGGTGTAATCTCGTAAGGACGCAAAGTAAAACTGCGTCCTTTTATTTTTTCAAAAACCCCCGAAAAAGAGCGAGGGGAGGGATATTATGCGAAAAGAGCACGAACATCTTTCAAACAAGATAAAAAACCTGTCGATGAAGCCCGGCGTTTATATTATGAAGGATAAATCGGGCAGGATAATCTATATCGGCAAGGCGAAGGCGCTTAAGAACCGCGTAAGCCAGTATTTCCACGACGCGCCGAAGGAGAGTATAAAGACCGAGCGGATGGTGTCCAATATACATGATTTCGACTATATCGTGACCGACACCGAGCTTGAGGCGCTCGTGCTCGAATGCAATCTCATAAAGCTTCATAAGCCTAAGTATAATATCCTTTTAAAGGACGACAAAAACTTCCCGTATCTTAAAATAACGCTTAACGACGATTATCCGAAGATCGCCCTTGCGCGAAAGAAGCTTCCCGACGGCGCGAAGTATTACGGGCCGTATCTCTCGGCCAAAACGATAAACGACACTATATGGACATTAAAGCGCACGTTCATGATAGCCACCTGCAAGCTTTCCTTCCCGCGCGACATAGGGAAGGTGCGCCCGTGCCTTAATTACCACATAAAGCGCTGCATAGGCCCCTGCATCGGCGATGTAACGCCCGAGCAGTATCACGAGATATTCGACGACATAGTCGCCTTTATCGAGGGAGACTATGAGAGCGTGATAAAGGAGCTTGAGGCGAAGATGTACGAGGCGTCCGAGAATATGGAGTACGAGCGCGCGCGCGTATTCCGCGACCGCATACGCTCCATAGAGAGGCTCGGCCTGAAGCAGAAGGTCGTGCTTGACTCAAAGCGCGAGTGCGACGTTATAAGCTACTTTGTCGAGGGCGATATATTGTGCTTCTCCGTGCTTATGGTGCGCTTCGGGCGGCTCATCGACAAAAAGGTGATAAAGCAGCGCGTCGGCGCCGCGTTCGACGAGCAGGAGTCGCTTTCGCAGTTCTTAAAGCAGTTCTACGACGAAAACTCGATAATACCGAAGGATATATATTTAAGCGCCCCCGCGGGCGACGGCGCTCTTTTGGAGGAGCATTTTTCAAATATAGCGGGGCATAAGGTGCGCATATCTGCGCCGAAAAGCGGGAAACCGCTTGAGCTTGTGCGCATGTCGCTTTCCAATGCGCGCGAGGAGGTAAGAAACGATATTCTGAGCATGGAAAAGTCGCGCGCGCTTTTACTCGAGACAAAGCGTATGCTCGACCTTCCGAGTGTTCCGGCGCGCATAGAGGCTTACGACGTTTCAAATCTCGGCTCCGACGCGATGGTGGGCGCGATGGTCGTATTCAAGGAGGGCGCGCCGTCAAAGTCGGACTATAAGCGCTTTAAGATAAGAACGCTCGACGCGCCCGACGATTACGCCGCGACGAAGGAGATAATCTACCGCCGCTTCGAGGCGCTTGAGGCGGGGGAGCGCGGCTTTTGTGAAAAGCCCGACCTTATTCTTCTTGACGGAGGCGCGGGACATTTGAACGCCGTTACGGACATGCTTTCAAATCTCGGAATAGACGTGCCCGTGTTCGGCATGGTGAAAAACAAGAGCCACAGGATAAGGGGGCTCGTATCAAAGGACGGGGAGCTTACGTTCAAAGGCGTGGGCGACGTGTATACGCTGCTCGGCCGCATCTCCGAGGAGGTGCACCGCTTTGCGATAAGCTACCACAGGACGAAGCGCACGAAAAACACGCTCACGAGCGCGCTCGACTCCGTAAAGGGCGTGGGCGGCGTAAAGCGCGCGGCGCTTTTAAAGCACTTCGGCAGCGTAAAAAAGATAAAAGAGGCCGATATTTCCGAAATCGCGCAGGTAAAGGGCATAAACGAGGAGCTTGCGCGGCGGATAAAGGCAGAGCTTTCGGGCGGTGATGAAAAGTGAGAGTAATATCCGGCAGCGCGAAGGGCGTGCCGCTTAAAACGATAGACGGCGACAGAACGCGCCCCACGACCGACAAGGTCAAGGAGGCGATGTTCAACGTGATACAGTTTGACATCGAGGGCGCGCGCGTGCTCGACGCCTTCGCGGGCAGCGGTGCGCTCGGCATAGAGGCGCTTTCCCGCGGAGCCGCAGAAGCCGTATTTCTTGATACGAACCGCGCGGCGGCGGCCATGATTAAAAAAAATCTTGCGGCGGCGAAGCTTTCTGAGAACGCGAAGGTCTATGTTTCGGACTGCCGAAAATATATAAAGGAATACCGCGGAGAGCCGTTTGACATAGTGTTTTTGGACCCTCCTTACGATAAAGAAGAAGTAAAAGATGTTTTTAATGAATTATTTACTTGTAAAATGCTGTCCGATACTGCTATAATATTGTGTGAAACGAGACAGGAGCTTTTGCCCGAGAGAGTGGGCAGCTTCGTACGCCTTAAAAAATACGTCTACGGAAAGATAAACGTCACCGTATACGTGGGAGAAAAATAAACGAGCAGCCGCCGTTTGGTCTGGAGGTATCACTGTAATGAACATAGCGGTTTACCCGGGAAGCTTTGACCCGATAACTAACGGTCATCTTGATATTATAAGAAGAGCAGCAAAGCTTTACGACAAGGTCGTTGTGGGCGTGCTTACGAACGCATCGAAGCAGCCCATGTTTGAAAAATCGCAGCGCGCCGATTTCATAAGGAGATCGACCGCCGCGCTCGGCAACGTGGAGGTGGCCTTTTTCGAGGGGCTTTTAGTCGATTTTCTGAAGAAAGAGAACGCCAAGGTAATACTAAAGGGACTTCGGGCTACGTCCGACTTTGAATACGAGTTTCAGATGGCGCTTGTAAACAAGCAGCTCTGCCCCGATGTCGAAACGGTATTCCTTTCGAGCAGCGCCAAGTATACGTTTTTAAGCTCCAGCGTTGTGCGCGAGATAGGAAGGCTGGGCGGCGACATTTCCATGTTCATCCCGGCGGAGATTCTTGACGACGTTAAAACGGCAATGACCGCAAAAAAATAAAAGCCAAAAGAAAATTTAAGAAGAGGTGTTATATATGGGCGTTGAAAAGCTTATAGATGAACTTGACAATCTGATACAGGAGAGCACACCGCTTCCGCTTTCAAGCGGCAAATGCGTGATAGACAAGGAGCGCGCAAGGGAGCTTATCCAGCAGATCAAGCTCAATTTCCCCGTGGAAATGCATCAGGCGCAGTCCGTGGTTGAGGACAGAAACAATATTTTAGAGCGTGCCAACAAGGAAGCCGAGGAGCTTATGAAGCGCGCCGAAACGCGCGCAAAGAAGCTTATATCCCAGGAGGAGATAGTGCGCCAGGCGGCGCAGCGCGCAAACGAGATAGTTTCGCTTACGCAGAACCGCTCCAATGAGATAAAGCGCAATACGGCGGAATACGCGAATACCGTTTTAGCATCGATGGAGGAGACGCTTGCGAAAAATCTGGCCGAGATACGCCAGAGCAGAAAGCAGCTAAAGAACGTGGCGCAGCGGGGACGTCCTCAGGAGGGCCCCGAGGCGGGCGAACAGCAGGCCGAATAAGGCGAAAAACCAAATATTTCAATTAAGAAACGACGCGCATGAGGGGTTTTTTACTCCAAAACGGCGCGTTTCTTTTTTTCGGGGCGCTTCTTTTGCATTTTTGGTATTGATTTATTTGAGTTAACATTATATAATGAAGTATAAAGTGGCACAAAGTGCAACAAAGTGGAGACAAAAGCGCAAAAGAGAGGTGAGAGGATATGCTTATAGGCGAATTTGAACACAGCGTCGATCAGAAGGGGCGCGTTATAATCCCCGCGCGCTTTCGCGAGGACCTGGGCGATAAATTTGTCATAACAAAAGGCCCCGACGAATGTCTTTTCATATATTCTCTTCACGAATGGGCGCGCCTCGAGCGCCAGATAAAGGAGCTGCCCTTAAGCAAATCGAGAAGCCTTCAGCTTTACTTCTTTTCAAGCGGAAATCTCTGCGAAACGGATAAGCAGGGCAGGGCGCTCGTGCCGCAGAATTTAAGACGCTTTGCAAAGCTCGAAAAAACGGTAATGGTCATCGGCGCGTCAAATCACGTGGAGCTTTGGGACAGTGAGCTGTGGCAGGAGAAATGCCGGTCGCTTACGCCCGACATGATAGTGGCCGCCATGGAAGAGATGGGCTTTTGATAATCATACGCTTATGGAATTTTCACACGTATCTGTAATGCTTTCGGAATGCATGGAGGCGCTTAATATTAAGCCCGACGGCATATACGTTGACTGCACGGCGGGCGGCGGCGGACATTCCGAGGAAATAGCAAAAAGACTGAAAACGGGCAGACTCATAGCGATAGACCGTGACACGGACGCCATAGCCCACGCGGGCGAGCGGCTTAAAAAGTACGGCGACAGAGTCACGCTCGTGCACGGCAATTTTAAAGACTTAAAAGAGATACTTAAACAAAACGGCGTATGCGGGGCTGACGGGATACTTATTGATTTAGGCGTATCTTCGTATCAGCTTGACGAGCCGGAGCGCGGATTTTCGTATCAGAACGACGCGCGCCTTGATATGAGGATGGACCGAAGCGCGCCGCTCGACGCATGGACCGTTGTAAATACATACGACGAAAAGGAGCTTGCGCGCATATTCTTCGAATACGGCGAGGAGCGGTATTCGAGGCGCATAGCCGAGCTAATAGTAAAACGGCGCGCGCAGAAGCCGATAGATACGACGCACGAATTGGTTGACATAATTAAGCAGGCGATGCCCAAAAAGGCGCTGAGCGAAAAGGGGCATCCCGCGAAGCGCGTTTTCCAGGCGATACGCATAGAGGTAAACGGCGAGCTTGAGGGCTTAAAAGAGACGCTTGACAACATATACGACTGTCTTAACATAGGCGGCACGGCCGCGATAATCACATTCCATTCGCTTGAGGACAGGATGGTCAAGCAGTATTTCAAAACTATGTCCGAGGGGTGCACCTGCCCGAAGGATTTTCCCGTATGCGTGTGCGGCAAAAAGCCGAAGCTTGAGCTTATGCGCGGAAGGTCGGCAACGCCGTCGAAGGAGGAGCTAAACGCCAACAGCCGCTCCAAGAGCGCCCGTCTTCGCGCGGCGCGTCGCGTTCTTTAAACATATGAGGAGATAAAGATGGCACTTCAATATTCAAGGCCTAAAATCGAGGATGATTTTGAATTTTACGAGCAGATAACGCCGGACCCCGTAAGAACGAGAAGAGCGAAGGCGCGCTCGCGGGGAAGAACGGCGTTAAAGGTCATTGCGTATACGCTTATAGGAGCGGTATGCGTTTTTCTCATCCTTGCGGTGCTTGCGAATTACGCAAAGCTTACGAAGCTTTCGATGGAGGAATCGGAGCTTACGCGCGAGCTTTCCGATTTAAAGGAGCAGGAAGCAAGGCTGACGGTCGATATCGACAAAAAAACAACGCTTAAAGATATAGAATACATAGCGACGAATACGTTCGGCATGGTCAAGATTCAGGATTATCAGCGCGAATACATAGACATGAAAAGAAGCGACAAGGCCGAGATAGTGAACTCGTCGCCCGTGTCCGACATATCCTCGCAGACGCAGACGATTTTCGGCACCATCAAGGAATACTTAAGCCGCGATGAATCGCAGGAAGAGACCGCGGCGGCCGAAATCACGGACGAAGCCGCGGCGGAGACGGCGGCGGCGGAGGCCGTGCCCGCCGAAGAATATCCGGCCGCGCAGGAAGAATATATCGCCGCCGAAGAATAATATACTTTATATGACGAAGTATATCCCATGAGAGAAGAAGGGCGCACAATACGGAGGTAAACCGCGTGAAGAAAAAGAAACGCGCGTCGATGAAAAAAAGAATAGTGTGGCTTATGGTGCTGTTTTTGGTACTCGGCTTCATTCCGATAACGGGCCAGGTCGTGAACGTGGGCATACGCCAGCACGAGCAGCTTCAGTCGGACGCGGTGGAGCAGCAGACGCGAAACACCGTCATAAGTCCGCAGCGCGGCACAATATACGATACGAACCTAAAGCCGCTTGCGGAGAGCGCGACGGTCGAAACGTGCTATCTTTCCCCCGTTACTATACCCGAAGATCAGAAGCGCCTTGTGGCGCAGAAGCTTTCGCAGATACTCGGCGTGGACTACAATAAGACGTATGAGCAGACGCTTAAAACAAATCAGTATGAGGTAGTAAAGAAAAAGCTTGAAAAAGAAGACGCCGACGCGGTGCGCGCCTTTATAAACGAGTTTAACGTAAAGGGCGTGCATCTTGCCGAGGATACGAAAAGATATTACCCCTACGGCGACTTTCTTGCCCATGTTCTCGGTTTTACCGGTACAGACAATCAGGGCCTTTACGGGCTTGAGCTTCAGTACGACGACGTACTTACGGGCACGAGAGGCAGAGTAGTCACGGCGAAGGATGCGGCGGGCAACGCGCTGCCGTTCCAGTACGAGGATTACGAAACGGCGCAGAGCGGCACGTCGATAGTTTTAACGATCGACGAGGTGATACAGCACGTCGCGGAAAAATATCTCGAGGAGGCCGTATTGCAGAATGCCGTGGCAGACAGAGGCGTTGCGATAGTCGTTGACGTGGAAACGGGCGCCGTGCTCGCAATGGCCGTGGAGCCCGACTTTGACCCGAACAATCCGTATACGCTCGATTATTCGACGCAGCTGCGCATTGACAATATAGTCGACGACGAGGCGAGAAGCGCCGCTCGCAACGAGGCGCTTCAGTATATGTGGAGCAATAAGGCCGTAACGGATACATATTATCCCGGCTCCGTATTCAAAATATTTACGGCGGCCATGGGCCTTGAGGAGGGCGTTGTAAAGCCCGACGACCAGTTCTACTGCAGCGGCGTTATGCAGGTCGAGGAGTGGGAGATACACTGCCACGTAAGACGCGGACACGGACAGGAATCGTTCGTAAAGGGCGTTTTGAATTCCTGCAACCCCGTATTCATGACGGTAGCGCAGAGACTCGGCTCCAATACGTTTTATAAATACATGGACGCCTTCGGATTTTTGGAAAAGACGGGCATAGACCTTCCCGGCGAGGCCGTGGGCATATTCCATACAAAGCAGAACTTCAATATAGTTGAGCTTTCGACGGCGGGCTTCGGTCAGAACTTCTCCGTTACGCCCATGCAGATGGCGGCGGGCATCGCGGCCGTGGCAAACGGCGGCAAACTCATGCAGCCCTATATTGTAAAGCAGTACGTTGACAACGAAAAGAACGTAATAAAGAACGTGGAGCCCGTGGAAAAGAGGCAGATAATCTCGAAGACCACGAGCGACACGTTAAGCTATATCCTTGAGCTTGTCGTAACGTCGGGTACCGGCAGCAACGCCTACACGAAGGGCTACCGAGTTGCGGGCAAGACGGGTACGACCGAGAAGATCGACAAGCAGAACAAGACGGGTCTTGAAAACTTACGCATCGCGTCATTCGGCGCTTATGCGCCTGCGAACGACCCGAAGATCGCCGTGCTTGTGCTCTTAGACGAGCCGGGCGGCCCCAAGAAGTTCGGCGGTCAGATAGCCGCGCCCGTTGTCAGCAAGATAATAGAGGAGTCGCTTCCGTATCTCGGCGTGGAGCCGCAGTATACAGAATCCGAGCTTCAGTCGCTCGATATTACGGTGCCCAATATGATAGACGGCTTCGCAAACGTTTCCGACGCTAAGGCATATCTTGCGGATAACGGCATAAGGTGCAGGATAATAGGAAACGGCGATACTGTTACAAACCAGATGCCGCGTCCCAACACGAGAATGCCGCAGGACGGCATGATAATACTCTACACGAACGGCGACGCCGTGATGAACGAGGTGGAGGTGCCGAACGTTTCGGGCAGCTCGCCGTATAACGCGAACGCGATGATAACGAACAGATCGCTTAATTTCTCGGCAACGGGAGTATACAATAAATCCGGCGTGGTGGCCGTAAATCAGTCGCCCGCCGCGGGTACGGTCGTTCCGCTGGGAACGATAGTTACGGTCGAATTCAGAGAACCGACTTCAACGGTAGAATAATGTCCGCAGAATGCGCGGAGCCGACGTCAGGGGGGTATGAGATGAAGCTTGAAAAGCTGCTTTCGGGACTTTCGTATATAAAGGCCTTCAATCTTGATGGGGAGACCGAGATAAACAAGGTCTGCTTCGACTCGCGAAAGGTCGAAGCGGGAGACTTGTTCGTCTGCATCGAGGGCTTCAAATCGGACGGCCATAAATACATCGCCGCAGCACGGGAGGCGGGAGCCGCGTTCTTCGTGTGCGCGCACGAGATTGGCGACGATACGCTGCCCTATATAGTATGTGAAAACACGCGCCGCGCGCTGTCCGTAATTTCGGCAAATTACTACGACAATCCCACGAAAAAATTTAAAGTAATAGGCGTTACGGGCACGAACGGCAAGACGTCCACGACGTATATGCTTAAGGCCATACTTGAAAAGGCCGGCTTTAAGGTCGGGCTTATAGGCACAAATCAGAACATGATAGGAAAAAAGGTGATACCGACGGAGCATACGACTCCCGAATCGCTCGAGCTTCAGGGACTGTTTTTTGAGATGGCAAAAGAAGGCGTTGACTTCGTCGTTATGGAGGTCTCGTCTCATTCGCTTACGCTGAACCGCGTCGATTCGGTCGATTTTGAGGTCGGCATATTTACGAATCTCACGCAGGACCACCTCGATTTCCATAAGGACATGGACGACTATTTTATGGCGAAGGCGAAGCTTTTTTCGCAGTCGAAGATCGCCGTTATAAACCGCGACGACGCAAGATACGACGAGCTTATGGGGATTATTAAGACGCCGGTCTATTCATATTCGATAAATCATAACGACGCGTACGCGGCGGCCAAAAATCTGCGCCAGAAGAGCTCGGGCGTCGACTACGAGCTGCTTATCGGCAACACGATAGGTCGCGTTTCGCTTAAAATTCCGGGACGCTTCTCTGTTTACAACTCGCTTGCGGCGATAACGGCGGCCGTGGCGCTCGGCTTAGACGTCGCGCTTACGCGCGAGGCGATGACCGCCTTTCGCGGCGTTGTGGGACGCGCGGAGCTCGTGCCCATTGACGCCGACTTTTCGGTGATGATAGACTACGCGCATACGCCGGACGGCCTTGAAAACATTATAAGCACGATAAACGAATATAAAACGGGGCGGCTCATCACCTTGTTCGGCTGCGGCGGCGACCGCGATCCCGACAAGCGCCCGAAGATGGGCAGGATAGCCGCAAATCTCTCGGATTACTGCGTTATCACGTCGGACAATCCGCGCACGGAGGACCCCGCGAAGATAATAAAGGACATAGTAAAGGGCATAAAGAAGCCTTCCTGTCCCTACAAGGTCATAGAAAACCGCAGGGAAGCGATACATTACGCGCTTTCAATAGCGAAAAAAGACGACATCGTATTGCTCGCGGGCAAGGGACACGAGCCGTATCAGATCCTTAAAACGGGAACGATACATTTCGACGAACGCGAGGTAGTCGCGGAGGAATACGCAAAAATCAAGGCTATGGAGTGATGCACAAATGAGAACTACCGATGCGGCCGCGCTGGCAGAGGCCTGCGCGGGCAGAGTGATAGGCTTCGGGACCGCTTCGTGCAGCCGCGTCGAAACGGACTCAAGAAAAGTAAGCCCGGGCGCACTTTTCATCGCGCTTAAAGGCGAACGCGCCGACGGGCATGATTATATAGGAAAAGCGTTCGAGGCGGGCGCGTATATCGTGCTCTCCGAGCGGGAGACCGAGGTCCCCGAAGGACGCGCGCTCATACTCGTTAATAATACGCGCCTTGCGCTCGGCGACATTGCGCGGTGGTACCGCACGACGCTTGATATGAAGGTCGTGGGCATTACGGGCAGCGTGGGCAAGACCTCGACGAAGGAATTCGTATACGCCGTGCTTTCCGAAAAGTATAAGTGCTATAAGACCAAGCTTAATTTCAATAACGATCTCGGGCTGCCGCTTACGGTGCTTTCGATTGAGCCCGACTGCGAATGCGCCGTTTTGGAGATGGGCATGAACCATTTCGGCGAGATAGATTATCTTACGAAGATAGCGCGCCCCGATATCGCCGTGATAACGAATATAGGAGTCGCGCATATAGAGCACCTCGGTTCGCGCGAGAACATTTTAAAGGCGAAGCTTGAAATCCTTTCCGGTCTCGCCGAAGGCGGGACCGTCGTGATAAACGGCGACGAGCCGCTTTTATGGAACGCGCGCGGCGGTGCGCTTTCTGGGTATAAAACGTACACCTACGGCGTGAAAAATAAAGACGTTGACCTATTCGCAGACGGCGTGCGCCGCCTCGAGGACGGCATGGCGTTTTCGACAGACGGGCTTTTAAAAACAGACGTGAAAATCCTTGCGCCGGGCGCTCACAACGTGCAAAACGCCCTGTGTGCCATGTGCGTGGGTCACGCGCTCGGCCTTTCCGCGGACGAGATAAAGCGCGGACTTCTTCGCTATGAGCAGATAGAGAAGCGATTAAACTTCATAAAAAGCGGCGGTGTTGTGCTCATAGACGACACCTACAACGCAAATCCCGATTCGATGCGCGCCGCGATAAAGGTGCTTGAAAGCTCGGAAGGCGGACGAAAGATCGCCGTTTTGGGCGATATGCTCGAGCTCGGAAGCTACTCTAAAGAGGCGCATGAAATACTCGGTGCCGATTTATGCGAGGCTGGAGTCGACGCGGTGTTCTTAAAGGGCGAAAATACGAAATACACGCTTTCGCGCGTATCGGGAAAAATAAAAGACGCGTTCTTCTTTGAAAGCGACGAAGCGCTCACCGAGTCGCTTAAGAAGTACGCAAAGCCGGACGACGTAATTTTAATAAAGGGCTCGCACGGCATGAAGATGGAAAACATATTAAGACTTTGGAAGGCTGGGGAACGGGATTGTTAATCACGAATACGCTGTATTATTTTCTGGCGCTGATAATCGCCTTTGCCGTAACGGTGGCGGTCGCGCCGAAGACGATACAGTTTTTAAAAAAGCTCAAATTCGGTCAAAGCATACTTGAGATAGGCCCTAACTGGCATAAATCGAAGCAGGGCACTCCCACGATGGGCGGAGTTATGTTCATATTGGCCGTTATAGTCGTGGCGCTCATATTCTGCCGCGACTTAAAGGTCATAATCTCGATACTTATGGCGCTGTGCTTCGGCGCGGTGGGCTTTATCGACGACTATATAAAAGTTGTGCGAAAGCATAATCAGGGACTCAACGTAAAGCAGAAGCTCGTGCTTCAGTTCATCGTTTCCGCTGTTTATCTCTGGTCGATGACGGCTACGGGCAATATGAGCTCCGTGATCTATATCCCGTTCGTTTCGCACGGATTTGACATAGGCTTTTTCTACTATTTGTTTTCGCTTATATTCATCGTGGGCGTTGTAAACAGCGTGAACCTCACGGACGGCATAGACGGACTCGCGGCGGGCGTTTCAACTCCCGTGTTTCTGTTTTTCGCCGTGGCCGCGATTTTGTGCGGCTCCCGCGACGCCGCGATATACGCCTGCGCTCTCGCGGGCGGATGCCTGGGCTTTTTGGTATTTAACTTCTATCCGGCGAAGGTGTTCATGGGCGATACCGGCTCGCTCTTTTTGGGCGGCGCGGTCTGCTCGCTCGCGTATGCGCTCGATATGCCGCTTATAATAATTATTGCGGGACTCATTTATCTTATCGAGGCGCTTTCCGTAATGCTTCAGGTGGCGTATTTCAAGAGGACGAAGAAGCGCCTTTTCAAAATGAGCCCGATACATCACCACTTTGAGATGAGCGGCTGGAAGGAGACGAAGATAGTTTTCGTATTCACGGGAGTTACCGTGATCCTCTGCATAGTCGCTTATTTCGGCATTTCGGCATGGTATATGATATAAATCTTTTCCTGGAGGCAGACATTGGCTAAACAGAAACAGCAGCGCGCAAAAAGAGTTGATACGAACCCGAGGGGCGCGGCCGCGCAGAAGCCGCGGTCTTCTATTGACATACCCTTTTTGGTGCTCGTACTTATTCTGCTCGTTTTCGGGCTTATAATGCTGTTTTCGGCAAGCTATGTTACGGCGATAGACAAAACGGGCGACATGTATTATTACTTCAGAAGACAGATAACGTGGGCGGCGATTGGACTCGGCGTTATGTTCCTTGTAATGATAATAAAAATGTCGACGATTAAAAAGCTTGTGCCGCTCATAATGGTCTTAAACCTCGGCCTGCTCGCGGCTACGCTCGTTATGGGCCGCGTAGGCGGCGGCGCGCAGCGCTGGCTTATGATAGGCGGCATACGCTTTCAGCCCTCGGAGATAACGAAGATAGCCATAGTGCTGTTTTTCGCGTATTACATTTCAAGGCATTATAAGGCGATAACAGACCCCGTCTCGCCGCGAAAGAGCCCGGCGGCGCGCTTTCTCATACCGAGAAGAGAAATACTCGTCCTGCTTTTCATGCT
The DNA here is from genome assembly GCA_017513095.1 of Clostridia bacterium. Taxonomy (GTDB): domain Bacteria; phylum Bacillota; class Clostridia; order Oscillospirales; family RGIG577; genus RGIG577. Next base: position 56,562 of record JAFWDJ010000012.1, read on the forward strand.
GGCTTTGAACGCGGGACTCGTCATTTTGGAGCCGCACTATTCGGGCGCTATAATACTCGTGGTCGTGGGAATTATCATACTGTTCGCCGCGGGAGTACCGTTTCACTGGTTCGTAAAGCTTGCGGTCGTTTTAGCGACGGCCGCCGCCGTCTTATTGACTTTCGGACACAACTACGTACAAAGGCGATGGAACTCGTATCTCGACCCGTTCGCCGATATGCGCGGCGACTCGTGGCAGATAGTCCAGTCGCTTTACGCGATAGGCTCGGGCGGCCTTCTCGGCGTGGGGCTCGGCAACAGCGTGCAAAAGCACCTGTATCTGCCGGAGCCGCAGAACGACTTTATATTCGCCATAGTCTGCGAGGAGCTGGGCGTTGTGGGCGCGATACTCGTTATCGTGCTTTTCGCGCTGCTTATATGGCGCGGCTTTTCCATTGCGCTTAAATCAAACGACGTATTCCACCGCCTGACGGTAATAGGCATAATGACGCTCGTTTCGGTGCAGTTCATTCTCAATATCGCCGTTGTAACGCACCTTGTCCCCGTAACGGGCATTTCGCTGCCGTTCTTCTCGTACGGCGGCACGGCGCTTCTCATTCTGCTTGCGGAGATGGGGCTCGTATTGAATATTTCGAGATATTCGGTAAAATGAGGCGGCATTGCCGCCCTTTTTCGGCATATAATCATGTATACATCTTGGGGGAGACTGTTTTATGAAGGTACTTATGGCGGGAGGCGGCACGGCGGGGCATATAAATCCCGCGATAGCCATAGCAAAGCACATACGTTCAAAGCATCCCGACGCCGAAATAAGATTTGTGGGCACCCACCGCGGCATGGAGGAGGATCTCGTACCAAAAGAGGGCTTTCGTATAGATTTTATCGATATCAGGGGCTTTAAAAGAAAGCTTACGCTTTACAACGTGGGCTCCGTCAAGGCCGTTTTCACGTCTCAGCGCGAGGCCGCAGAGCTTTTAGACGATTTCGGGCCCGACGTAGTCATCGGCACAGGCGGATACGTAAGCTGGCCCGTGCTTCATATGGCGGCGAAGCGCGGCATACCCACGGCGATACATGAGCAGAACGCCTTTCCCGGCCTTACCACGCGCCTTTTATCAAAAGAGGTCGACGTTGTGATGATAAGCTTCGACGCGGTGCGCCCGAAGCTTAAAAAATGCAGGCGTATCGTGCTTACGGGCAACCCCATACGCGAGGAGATAATATTTACCTCGTCCGCGCGCGCGAAGGAGGAGCTCGGCATGACCGACAAGCCGATACTTTTATCGTTCGCGGGGAGTCTGGGAGCGCGCGTTATGAACGAGAATTTCATCTCATTTATCACAAAGACGTGCGCCGACAGAAAATTCTATCACATACACGCGACGGGCACGCGCGGGTATCTCTGGGTGCCCGACAAGCTTAAAGAGGCCGGCTTTTCGGCCGAGGAATATCCTGACGTACAGGTCAGGGAATATATCTACAACATGCCGCAGCTTTTGGCGGCGGCCGACGTAGTCGTATGCCGCGCGGGAGCGATAACGCTCTCGGAGATAGCGGCGCAGGGCAAGTGCGCCGTTTTGGTGCCCTCGCCCAACGTGACTAACGATCATCAGAATTACAACGCGCGCGCGTTTTCCGATATAGGCGCGGCGAAGATAATAAACGAATCAGACCTTTCGGGCGACCTTTTAAAGCGCGAGATATACGCGCTTTTAGATGCCCCCGAGAAGCGGCTCGAGATGGGGCGGCGCGCGCAGTCGCTTGCCGTGCTCGACTCTAACGAGCGCATATACGAGACGATAAAGTCGATACTCAAATAAGATAAAAGCCGCCTTTTCACAAAGGCATTCTCATACGCATAGAATGTATTACCTGTGAAAGGAGTAATACATTATGGAGAACGCTTCGTTTATTATAGAGGGCGGCAGAAGGCTTTCCGGCGAAATTGAAATTCAGGGCGCGAAGAACAGCGTGCTGCCGATACTTGCGGCGGCGGTGCTCTGCGAGGGAAAATGCGTCATACATAAATGCCCGCGTCTTTCGGACGTGGATTCGGCAGTCGCCATACTTGAGCATCTTGGCTGTAAGGTAAATAGACTTGACACTTCCGTCGAGGTCGACGCCTCCGTAATCGAACGCTCTCATATCCCGGCGCGGCTCATGCGGCGGATGCGCTCCTCCGTGATATTTTTGGGTGCGCTTTTGGGGCGTACGGGCGAGGCTGATGCGGCGTATCCCGGCGGCTGCGAGCTCGGTCCGAGACCGATAGACCTTCACCTCGGCGCGCTTTCGCAGATGGGAGCCGTGATAACCGAGGAATACGGCCATATAATCTGCAAAAGCGGCGCGGCGAAGGAGACGTGCATAGACCTTTCTTTCCCGTCCGTCGGCGCAACGGAAAATATAATGCTCTTTGCGGCGCGCGGCAGGGCGCGCGTGACGATAATAAACGCGGCGAGAGAGCCCGAGATCGCCGATTTGGGCGAATTCTTAAATAAAGCGGGCGCCCGTGTGCGCGGTGCGGGCACGGGAGTTATAACGATTGAGGGAAGCCTCCGCCTTTCGGGCTGTGAGCATACGGTGATATCCGACAGGATAGCCGCGGCAACGTATATGTGCGCGGCGGCGGCCACGGGCGGTGAGATTACGATAAACGGCGCGGACCCTGCGCACCTGGGGAGCATTGCGGCGGCGATGAAGCAGTCGGGCTGCAGGATAGCCTTGGGCGAACGCGCGGTTTCGATTGAGGCTCCGAAGGAGATACGCCCCGTAAAGCTTATACGCACGATGCCGTACCCCGGCTTTCCCACGGATGCGCAGGCCATACTTATGGCGTACCTTACGCGGGCGCGCGGCGTGAGCGTATTTATCGAAAACATATTCGAAAGCCGATACCGTCATGCCGACGAGCTTGTATCAATGGGCGCAGACATTTCCGTAAACGGCAGGGTGTGCGTCGTTTCGGGAGTGGGAGAGCTTACGGGCGCGCGCGTTCGGGCGTGCGACCTTCGGGGAGGCGCGGCGCTTGCCGTGGCGGCGCTTTCGGCGCGCGGCACGAGCGAAATTTACAATATAAGCCATATCGAACGCGGCTACGAACGCTTCGATGAGGTGCTTTCGTCGCTCGGTGCGCAAATAATGCGGAAAAAAATATAAAAAAGTTATGTATAGTATATTTATGAGAGAAGAAAAGTGTGATACAATAGATTAAAATATAATAATTTCACGCATTGGAATATAAAACGCTTAGTTATAAACTTGGCGGAGGTTAAAATGGCTACTGTCAACAGCCCGAAAATGAGGCGTATAGATAAAAAGCGGAAGAAAGAAAGAGAAAAGCAGCTAAACAAACGAAATAAGCTGGCAAAAAAACGCCAGAAACAGATATATAAAAGAAAACACAGAAAACAAAGAGCAAAGCGCAGAAGATTTGTCATAATCCTTGCGGCCGTATTCGTCGCCGTTATTATAGTGCTTTCAAATACGGTGCTTTTCCTTCTGGACGGCATCGACGTCGTCGGAAACGAGATTTATGCCGACGAGGACATAACCGCCCTTATGGAGGTGTCGCCGGGCGACAATCTTTTCAGGATAGATACGGATACCGAGGCGCAGCGAGTCGCCGCGAATCTGCCGTATATTGCCGACATAAAGGTGCTGCGAAGATTTCCGAACAAGCTTCTTGTGAAGGTCGAGGAGGAGAAGATAGCTTACAAGATAAGCACGAACGGCGCGACGGGCATAGTTTTAAACCGCGACGGCAAGGTGCTTGAGCGCACCGACTATCTGCCGGCGTACGACTATACCGAGGTCGTGGGCGTTACAGTGACGGAATTTGAGGTGGGAAAGCCGCTTGATCCCGCGACCGACGACGGCAAGATAGGCATCGTGGACGACATAATGCGCTATATCGACGAGAACGGCATACTCGACATACGCTTTGTGGACATAAAGGACAAGTTCGATATAAGGCTTAATTACAATTTTCAGATAAGGATATACTTGGGCGAGCCGAGCGAGCTTGAGGACAAGATAATAATGCTCGGCGGCGTGCTTGAACGCCTAAACGGCAGGGAGAGCGGCACGCTCGATATACGAAGCACCACGACGGCGTATTTCAATCCGGTGAACTGACAGTCCCCAAAAACGCCGTTTTGCGATTTTCGTATTTCAAACAACCACGCATGTTTATGCAAAAAAGCCGATTTTGCCCAAAAAACGGCCAAAAATTTGTGATTTGCTTAAATAATAGCGTAAAATATTATGGAAATACGAATATACTTATTGAAATATTATAATAATCGCGGTACAATGAAGTGTGTAACAATTTGCAGACGGGAAAATCCTATGCAAATTGCGGTATATAAGCAAATATAAATGCGTTCTTTCGTCCGTTCGGGCAGAGACGTCAGATAATATTGGAAGGGGGTCCATTTTAATATGCCCTTTGAGACGCAGAATGAAATGGATAATGTTGTTGATATCAAGGTCATAGGTGTGGGCGGAGGCGGCGGAAACGCCATCGACAGAATGCTTAAGGCAAACGTTCAGGGAATCGATCTTATTGCGGTTAATACGGATAAACAGGTGCTTTTAAAAACGTCCAAGGCGCCCAAGAAGCTCATAATAGGCGAAAAGCTTACGAGAGGGCTCGGCGCCGGCGGCGTGGCCGAAAGAGGACAGAAGGCGGCCGAGGAAAGCAAGGATGAGATACGCGCACTTCTTTCGGGCGCGGACATGGTGTTCATCACCGCCGGCATGGGCGGAGGCACCGGCACGGGCGCCGCTCCCGTTATCGCGGCGATAGCTCAGCAGATGGGCATACTTACGGTAGGCATAGTTACGAAGCCCTTCAACTTTGAAGGAAAGAAGAGAATTACCCAGGCTCAGGAGGGTATCGAGCGTCTTAAGGAGAACGTGGACGCGCTCATCGTTATCCCCAACGAGAGATTAAAGCTCGTAACGGAGCAGAAGATAACGATGGCAAACGCCTTCATGATCGCGGACGACGTGCTGCGTCAGGCGCTTCAGAGCATATCAGACCTCATTCAGACCGAGGCTGTGATAAATCTCGACTTTGCCGACGTTACCACCGTTTTAAAGGACGCGGGCTACGCTCATATGGGCATGGGACGCGCGACCGGCAAGGACAAGGCCGAGGAAGCGGCGAAGAACGCGATAGCAAGCCCGCTTCTCGAGACGAGCATCAACGGCGCGAAGAGCGTTATCATAAACTTCACGAGCTCGCCCGATATAGAGCTTGCGGAAATAGAGCTTGCGTCTTCGATGGTGCAGAAGTCGGCTCATCCCGACGCGAACATCATCTTCGGCGTGGCGTTCGACGAGTCGCTTGAGGACGAAATGTGCGTGACGGTCATCGCCACCGGCTTTGAAGATACCGACGGCGATTCCATAAGCCGCGACCCCGCGGCACAGAACATACTCGCGGGTCTCGGAAGCCAGAAAAAGCCCAAGGACAGCGGCGTTGACGACAGTTATTTCGGAGACATTGAGAAGTTATTCAAGTAATTAGACTTAGATTAAAGAAGGAGGCTGCAAAATATGCCTTTTGAGCTGCAGAATGAGGTTGAAAACGTAGTAAAAATAAAGGTTATAGGCGTCGGAGGCGGCGGCAATAACGCTTTGAACAGAATGATAAAGGCAAACGTCCGCGGCATCGAATACGTTGCGATAAACACGGACAAGCAGGCGCTCAAACGCTCTCAGGCTACATATAAGATTTCGATAGGCGAAAAGCTTACCGGAGGCAAGGGCGCGGGCGGCATCCCCGAAAGAGGACAGAAGGCCGCAGAGGAGAGCCGCGAGGAAATAGAGTCCGTTTTAAACGACGTCGATATGGTGTTCATCACCGCCGGCATGGGCGGAGGCACCGGTACGGGCGCCGCTCCCGTAGTTGCGTCTTTGGCAAAGCAGAGAGGCATTCTCACCGTGGGCATCGTTACGAAGCCCTTTGAATTCGAGGGCAAGCGCAAGATGGAGCAGGCCGAAAAGGGCATCGAGCTTTTAAAGGACAGCGTGGACGCTCTCATCCTTATCCCCAACGAGAGATTAAAGCTCGTTACCGATCAGAAGATCACGCTCATCAACGCGTTCCAGATAGCCGACGACGTGCTTTTGCAGGCGCTTCAGAGCATATCGGATCTCATTCAGACCGAGGCTATGATAAATCTTGACTTCGCTGACGTGACCTCCGTAATGAAGGACGCGGGCTACGCTCATATGGGCATGGGACGCGCGAAGGGCAAGGAGAAGGCGGAGGAAGCGGCTCAGAACGCTATCTCAAGCCCGCTTCTTGAGACGAGCATCAACGGCGCAAAGCGCGTGCTTATAAACTTCACCGGCTCGGCGGACATCGAGCTTTCGGAGATCGAGCTTGCAGCTACGATGATTCAGAAGTCGGCTCATCCCGACGCGAACATCATCTTCGGCGTTGCGCTTGACGATTCGCTCGAGGACGAGATCTGCGTTACCGTTATCGCTACGGGCTTCGAGGATACGGAAGGTGCTTCGGGCTCCGATTCGGGCAGCCTTTTCGGGGACGGTCCCGCTCCGGCAAAGCAGGAGAACAAGAGCATCGACGACGACTGGAACGTCTTCGGACTTTTCGACAAATAAGAAAGCATTATTTAAAAGCGGGCAGTTCTGCCCGCTTTTATGTTTATAATCCGAACAGCCGCATTATATTTGCGGCGGCGAAGCATAATACGAAGCCGCACGCGGCGGGTACGAGCATTGACAAGGCAGTCCATCCCGGGCTGCCGCTTTCTTTTTTTATCGTAAGCAGCGTAGTCGAGCAGGGCCAGTGCACAAGGGTAAAAAGAAGCGTGCATATGGCCGTCGAGACGCTCCAGCCGTTCGCAAGCAACAGCTCGCGCACGCCCGAAAGGCTTTCGATGGCGCATACCGAGCCCGAGGCCATATAGCCCATCACGATGAGCGGGAAGACTATCTCGTTTGCGGGAAAGCCTAAAATAAACGCGATAAGTATAACGCCGTCAAGCCCGCAAAGCCGCGCGAAAGGATCAAGGAACGCGGCGCAGTGCAAAAACAGGCTTTTATCCCCGACGCAGACGTTCGCAAGCAGCCATATCACAAGCCCCGCGGGCGCGGCGACCGACGCGGCGCGTCCCAATACGAATATTATCCTGTCCTTAAGGCTTTCCATGATGACGCGGCCGACGCGCGGCATACGATAGGGCGGAAGCTCGAGGATGAACGACGAGGGAACGCCGCGAAGGCACGTCACGGACAGAAGCCTTGAGACTAAAAGCGTAAGAAGCACGCCCAAAAGGATCACGCCCGCGAGGATCAGCGCCGGCACGAGCGTGCCGCCCGTGACGGCGCTCCCCGCGAAGAACATCGTAATAATCGCGATAAGCGAGGGGAAGCGCCCGTTGCAGGGCACGAACGAATTTGTGATCATCGCAATAAGCCTCTCGCGCTCGGAGTCGATTATGCGGCAGCCCGAAACGCCCACCGCGTTGCAGCCGAAGCCCATGCACATCGTAAGCGACTGCTTGCCGCAGGCGCAGGCGCGCCTGAAAACGGAGTCGAGGCAGAAGGCGATGCGCGGCAGATACCCAAGGTCCTCAAGCAGCGCAAAAAGCGGGAAAAATATCGCCATCGGCGGAAGCATTACGGCTACGACCCACGTAAGCACGCGGTATACGCCGTCGATGAGCGCGCCCGAAAGCATTTCGGGCAGCGCGGCCGCGCGTGAGAGCGCGTGAAGATGCTCTCCCAGTGCCGAAAAGAGCGACGAAAGAAGCTCCGACGGGACGTTCGCGCCCGTAATCGTTATCCAGAGTATCAATATAAGAAAGAGCGCCATTATGGGATACCCCGGCACGCGGCTCGCAAGCATCCGGTCGGCCCGTCTGTCGCGGGACGTGTCCGCGCCGCGCTTTACGCATTCGCGCGCGATGCGCTCCGCGGCGTTCACATAAGCCGCCGCCTCCTCCTCAAAGGAGGCCCCGGGGGACACGGGGACTTTGAGCGGCGGGACAAAGCCCCCGCCCGACGCGCGGCGCGCCGCTTCGTTCATAAGCGCCTCAAGGCCGCGGCCGTATCCGGCGCTGCACGCGACGACGGGAACGCAAAGAAGCTCCGACAGGCGGAAAACGTCTATGTCCACGCCCTTCTTTTTCGCCTCGTCGATGATGTTTAAGCATAGTATGACGCTGTCGGACGCGTTCATTATCTGAAGCGCGAGTATGAGATTTCGCTCAAGACACGCCGCGTCGCATACGACGACGGTGACGTCGGCGGCGCCGCTTTTAATATATTCGGCGGCCATGCGTTCGTCCGCGGATGAGCCGTAAAGCGAATATGCGCCCGGCGTATCGACAATCGTAAACGTCCGCCCGCCGCGGCGGCAGCGTCCCGAAACGCAGTCCACCGTTTTGCCCGACCAGTTCCCCGTGTGGCGGTGCTGATGTGTAAGCCTGTTGAATATCGTCGACTTTCCGACGTTGGGATTGCCCGCGAGGGCAATTACCGCGCCGTCCTTTAAATCGTTTTCGATAATATCACCTCCCGCGCGTCGCGTGCGCGCACGGCAATTACCGCGCCGTGGATAAGATACGCCCTCGGGTCTCCCGACGGGGCCGCGTATTCGCAGCGAACGCGAGTGCCGGGCACGAGCCCTATATCGGTAAACCTGCGGAGCATGGCGCCTTCGGATTCTATCCTCAGCACGTACGCGCTTTCTCCCGCCGGAAGCGAGGCAAGCGTAAGATCATGTGTATTCATATAAAATAAGCCTCTTTTCGCTTAGACGGTCGCTTTAATATATGAAAAAACGCGCGTGCCCGTGACTTCGTAAGATTTGTCTTGCATTTGCCGCCTATTATATATAAAATTAAATTTATAGGATATTTTACTAAGAAACTTACGGAGGTGACGACATGCCTTCAAACGTCGTAAGTCTCGCCTTGAACGGCATAGACGCGATAAAAATAAACGTGGAGATAGACACGGCGAACGCGATACCGGCGTTCGAGATAGTGGGCCTTCCCGACGCGGCCGTAAAGGAGTCGCGCGAGAGGGTAAAGCTTGCGCTACGAAACAGCAGGCTTTATTTCCCCATCGCAAGGCTCACGGCAAATCTTGCTCCCGGCGGCGTAAAGAAGGAGGGCCCGATATACGACCTTCCGATAGCCGTGGGCATAATGATGCTGGAGGGCCGCATTGACCCGAACGCGGCCGATAAATCCGCCTTTGTGGGCGAGCTTTCGCTCGACGGCAGGGTGTGCCGCATAGACGGCGTGCTGCCCATGACGATAGGCGCAATGAAAATGGGCATAGAACGCCTTTTCGTGCCGTACGACAACGCGCGCGAGGCTTCGGCCGTGGCAGGCATCGAGGTGTACGGCGTAAAGGATTTAAACGAGCTTTACGATCATCTTTTGGGACACGAAAAGATTGAGCCGACGGAGTCCGTGCCGTTCGAGATAAACGACCCGTCCGAGATACTGGGCGATTTTTCGGAGGTCAGAGGCCAGGACAGCGTAAAGCGCGGCCTTGAGATCGCCTGCTCGGGCTTTCACAACGTGCTTATGATAGGCTCTCCCGGCAGCGGCAAGAGTATGCTCGCGAAGCGCATACCGACGATAATGCCGCCTATAACCTTCGAGGAGGCCATCGACGTGACGCAGGTATATTCCGTCGCGGGGCTTTTGTCGGAAAACTCGCCCATCGTTGGGATAAGGCCGTTCCGTTCGCCGCATCACACGATATCGCCGGTAGGTCTTTCGGGCGGCGGCAAGGTGCCGCGTCCGGGCGAGGTGTCGCTTGCGCATCACGGCGTGCTGTTTTTAGACGAGCTGCCAGAATTTCAGAAAAACGCGTTAGAGATACTGCGCCAGCCGCTCGAGGACGGACAGGTAACGATAACGCGCGTCGGCGGCACGATAACGTATCCGTGTGATTTCATGCTTGTCTGCGCGATGAACCCGTGCCGCTGCGGATACTTAGGCCATCCCACGCGCAAATGCACCTGTTCGGAGCTTTCCGTAACGAAGTATCTTTCAAAGATATCGGGCCCGCTTCTTGACAGAATAGACCTTCATCTCGAAACGGCGCCCGTGCCGTACGAGGCGCTTTCCTCAAAGGAAGCGGCCGAAACGTCGAAACGTGTGCTGGAGCGCGTGAACCGCGCCCGCGAGATACAGAAGGAGCGCTTCAAGGGCACGAAGACGCGCTTCAACGGCAGGCTTACGTCGTCGCAGATACGCGAGTTCTGCCGCCTTGGCGAAAAGGAGAACGAAGTGATGAAGAACGCCTTCGAGCGCCTGTCGCTTTCGGCGCGCGCCCACGACAAGATACTGCGCGTGTCGCGCACCATAGCCGACCTTGACGGAAAATCCGACATAGAAGTAAAGCACATCCTTGAGGCCATCTCGTATAGAAGCCTCGACAGAAAGTACTTTTCGGCGTGATTTTCTGATAAAAACGGCCCGAAACGCCGCGTTTTTGAGGGCGCTATTGGCAAATTTGCGATAATCGAACCCGACTTATGCAAAAAGTGCCCTAAAAGTGCGTGCGAAATCCGTGATTTTTGATGAAAATGAAAGAAAACGGACGAAAACACGCAAAACCGTTATTTTTATCGAAAAAAAGTATTTACTTATTAAATTAAAAATGATAAAGTATATTCACAATGTTATTTTTACAATGGGATTTTGTATCCAGAATATTTAGGAGGTATTTCACGTGGCGAGAGCTAAAAAAACCATGGACGGCAATACCGCGGCGGCTTGGGTGTCGTACCCGTTTTCGGAAGTTGCCGCAATTTTCCCCATCACGCCTTCATCTGTAATGGCAGAGCTTACCGATGAATGGGCTGCAAACGGAAAGAAGAATTTATTCGGTCAGGAAGTTAAGGTCGTTGAGATGCAGTCGGAGGGCGGCGCTGCAGGTGCGCTGCACGGTTCGCTTGCATCTGGTGCGCTTACGACGACTTATACCGCTTCGCAGGGTCTGCTTCTCATGATACCGAATCTTTACAAGATAGCAGGCGAGATGCTCCCCGCCGTACTCAACGTATCGGCAAGAGCCATAGCAACTCACGCGCTTTCCATTTTCGGCGACCATTCGGACGTTATGGCATGCCGTCAGACGGGCTTTGCACTTCTTTGCTCCAATGACGCTCAGGAGGTCATGGACCTCGGCGCAGTAGCGCATCTTTCGGCTATAAAGGGACGCGTGCCGTTCATTCACTTCTTCGACGGCTTCAGAACGTCTCATGAGATATCCAAGATAGAGGTTTGGGACGACGCCGATTTAAGAGATATGCTCGACTTCGACGCAGTTGACGCGTTCAGAAAGTCTTCGATGAACCCCGAGCGCCCGATACTCAGAGGCACCGCGCAGAACCCCGATATATTCTTCCAGGCAAGCGAAGCGTCCAACCGCTTCTACGCTGTTCTTCCCGCGCTCGTTGAGTCCTATATGGATAAGGTGAACGCGAAGATCGGCACGAATTACAAGCTGTTCAACTACTACGGCGCGCCCGACGCAAAGAACGTTATCGTTGCAATGGGCTCCGTATGCGATACCATAGAGGAAACCGTTGACTACTTAAACGCAAAGGGCGAAAAGGTCGGCCTTCTCAAGGTTAGACTTTACAGACCGTTCTCCGTTGAGCACTTCTTAAAGGAGCTCCCCGCTACCGTTGAGAAGATTGCAGTGCTCGACAGAACGAAGGAGCCCGGCGCTACCGGCGAGCCCTTATTCCTCGACGTATGCGCTGCATACGCAGGCAAGAAGGATGCTCCCATGATCGTTGCCGGCCGCTATGGTCTCGGCTCCAAGGATACCATTCCCTCGCACATCTTAAGCGTATACGAGAACTTAAAGGCAGACGAGCCGAAGACGAAGTTCACGATCTCCATCGTTGACGACGTTACGAATCTCTCGCTCCCCGTTACCGAGGATATCGACACCGCTCCCGAGGGCACCATCTCCTGCAAGTTCTGGGGTCTCGGCTCCGACGGCACCGTAGGCGCCAACAAGAACTCGATAAAGATAATCGGCGACAACACCGATATGTACGCTCAGGCATACTTCTCGTATGACTCGAAGAAGTCGGGCGGTATCACCACGTCGCACTTAAGATTCGGCAAGAAGCCGATAAAGTCCACCTATCTTATTGATAAGGCAGACTTCGTAGCATGCCACAACCAGAGCTACGTATACAAATATGACATGATCGGCGACATTAAGCCCGGCGGCACCTTCCTTCTCAATACCGTATGGAAGGAAAGCGAGCTTGACGAAAAGCTCCCCGGCGAGATGAAGGCTTACATCGCCAACAACAACATAAACTTCTACATCGTTGACGGCGTTGAGATAGCAAGAGAGCTCGGCCTTGGCAACCGCATCAACATGGTGCTCCAGGCTGCGTTCTTCAAGCTTGCGAACATTATCCCGATCGACGACGCAGTTAAATACATGAAGGCTGCAGTTGAAAAGACCTACGGCGCAAAGGGCGAGAAGGTCGTTAAGATGAACTGCGACGCTATCGACCGCGGCGTATCCTCGGCCGTTAAGGTAAACGTACCCGCGTCGTGGAAGAACGCAAAGGCAGAGGCTGCCGCAAAGCGTGACGTTCCCGAATTTATCGAAAAGATACTCATCCCCGTAAACAGCTTAAAGGGCGACAAGCTCCCCGTATCCACGTTCGTGGGACGCGAGGACGGCCATCTTGAGGTAGGCAGCTCGGCATACGAGAAGCGCGGCATCGCGGTAGACGTTCCCGAGTGGACCCCCGAGAACTGTGCACAGTGCAACCGCTGCGCTATCGTTTGTCCGCACGCGGCGATCCGCCCGATAGTTTACACCGAAGCTGAGGCAACATCGGCTCCCGCTGATACGAAGTACGCTCCCAAGTTCGTGGGCAAGGGCGTTGAGAATTTCAAGTTCTCCATCGCCGTTTCCCCGCTCGACTGCACGGGCTGCGGCAACTGCGCTAACATCTGCCCCGGCAATAAGGGCGGCAAGGCTCTCAACATGAAGTCCATCGAAAGCCAGATGCCTCAGCAGGCAGCTTACGACTACGCCGTAAAGCTTCCGCCCAAGGAGCTTCCGTTCGCAAGAGATACCGTTAAGGGCTCGCAGTTCGTACAGCCGCTGCTCGAATACTCCGGCGCATGCGCAGGCTGCGGCGAGACGCCTTACGCAAAGCTCGTAACTCAGCTCTTCGGCGAGAGAGCATACATCGCAAACGCTACCGGCTGCTCGTCCATCTGGGGCGGCTCGGCTCCCTCCACTCCGTACACGAAGAATCACGACGGACGCGGCCCGGCATGGTCCAACTCCCTCTTCGAGGATAACGCTGAGTACGGCCTCGGCATGTACACCGGCGCAGAGCACATCCGCGCTCGTCTCGTAAATGTTGCCGACGCTCTTTCGGCTACCTGCGGCGACGAAGGCTTAAAGGCTCTCGTTTCCGAGTGGAAAGCGGCAGCATCGAACAGCAAGACCTCGATGGACGCAACGGCTAAGCTCGTTTCGGCATTAGAGGCTTACGCTCCGAAGAACGACACCGAAAAGGCTCAGAAGGAAGAGCTCTTAAAGGATAAGGAATACATGGCTAAGAAGTCCATGTGGATATTCGGCGGCGACGGCTGGGCATACGATATCGGCTTCGGCGGTCTCGACCACGTTATAGCATCCGGCGAGAACGTAAACATTCTCGTATTCGATACCGAGGTTTACTCCAACACGGGCGGCCAGTCCTCGAAGTCGACTCCGAGAGGCGCCGTTGCACAGTTCGCGGCTGCCGGAAAGGCTAACCGCAAGAAGGACCTCGCGGGCATCGCAATGTCCTACGGCAACGTATACGTGGCTTCCATCGCTATGGGCTCCGACTACAACCAGTGCGTGAAGGCTTTAGTTGAGGCTGAAAGCTACGAAGGACCCTCGCTCATCATCGCTTACGCTACCTGCATCAACCACGGTATGACGGCAGGCATGGGCTTTGCTCAGCGTGAGACGAAGGCGGCCGTTGATTCCGGTTACTGGTTCAACTTCCGCTACGACCCGCGCAAGAAGGCAGCCGGCGAAAATCCGTTCATGCTCGACTCCAAGGAGCCCACGAAGCCGTATCGCGACTTTATCGGCTCTCAGGTACGCTACACCTCGCTCGTGAGAAACTTCCCCGAGCGCGCAAAGGTGCTCTTCGAGTATGCGGAGCAGGATTCGAAGGAACGTTATCAGGCATTAAAGAAGCTTGCTGAGCAGTAAGATCAAATAAAAAGCGTCGGGGGAAACCCCGACGCTTTTTTGTATCAGCGCGATTATTGACACGGCGGCGGCTGTCTGATATAATACTTAATGCAAACAAAGGCGTTTCGTGAATGTCGAAGCGCCTTTATTTTTTGAGATACGGATGTGATATTATGAAACCGCTTATCGGCGTTGTGCCGCTTATTGATTACAAAAGAGAGAGCCTTTGGATGATCCCGGGATACATGGACGGCGTGCGCGCGGCGGGCGGCGTCCCCGTCATGCTGCCGCTTGGCGCCGACGGCGGCGATATACGATTTCTCGCCGAAACGATGTCGGGCTTTCTTTTCACGGGCGGGCAGGACGTGTCGCCCGAACATTACGATACGCGCCGCTCGCCGCTTTGCGGCGAGGTATCGCCCGAGCGCGACGCGCTCGAATTTGCGCTGCTTCGCGAGGTGCTGCGGCTCGATAAGCCCGTTTTGGGCATCTGCCGCGGGATACAGCTTTTAAACGTATTCTCAGGCGGCACGCTTTATCAGGACCTGCCGTCGGAGCATCCGTCCGAAGTGCGCCATCAGATGAAGCCGCCCTACGACAGAACGGCGCATGAGGTTTACATAAATGAGGATTCAATGCTCTGCCGCATAACGGGGGAGCGGCGCATCACCGTGAACAGCTATCATCATCAGGCTGTAAAGGAGCTTGGCGCGGGCCTCGTGTGCGCGGCGCAAGCGCCTGACGGCGTCGTAGAGGCCGCAGAGCTGCCCGAAAAACGCTTCGTTCTCGCCGTTCAGTGGCATCCCGAGTTCGACTTTCATAAAAGCGAATCGTCGCAAAGGCTGTTTTCGGCATTTGTCGGCGCGGCCGAAATCTTAAAATAAGTAAATTATTATTTACAATTCATTTTCGATGTAGTATGATATAGATATCAAGCGAAAGGAGACTTAACGATGAAAAGAAAAATTGCTCTGCTGTTGTGTTTGGTGCTTGCGATTGCGTGCGCGATCCCCGCGATGGCGGCGTATCAGCAGAATACCGAACTCGACCACTATAAATACATGAACGTCTATAAGGACGGCAAGGACACGTACGTAAAGCCCGACCAGCCGATAACGCGCGGCGAGCTTGCAAACGTTATTTTCAACCTTTTAAACAGCAATACGAAGAACGTGGCGCTTCAGAATTACACCAATTTTTCCGACCTTTCCGAGGATCACGAGTTCTTCAAGCAGATTAACTTCCTCGTATACCGTGGATTCTTAAACGGCTACCCCGACGGCACATTTAGGCCCGACGGCTATCTTACGCGCGCCGAGCTTGCCGAGGTCGTAGTCCGCACGCAGAAATTCGTTAAGAACAATACCGTCGTAAAGGCGCCCGACATCGAGGGGCACTGGGCGATGGGCTCGATAAATACGATGATAATCCGCGGCTTTATGAAGGGATATCCCGACGGAACGTTCAAGCCCGACAACATCCTTACGCGCGCCGAGGTTGCGGCGACGATGAACCGCGTGTACAACAGAGAGCTTGACAGCTCGTCAATACTTCAGAACACGAAGCTTATAAACTCGATTACGAATCAGGTCTATACGCCGTACGTGTTCAATCAGATATTCCCCGACCTGCCGAAGGATCACTGGGCATACGACGACATGATGGAGGCTTGCGTTTCCCACCGCATCTATTGGGACGATGTAGGCAAGCGCGAAATATGGATACAGGAGCTTTACGACTGATAAGTAAAGCGACAGGCTTTTTCGACATAAAAACAGCCCCGACGCGTCGGGGCTGTTTTTCTTATATATTCTCGGATGGGTATATATTTTGTATTATTCGGTCAATTCCTTTACGCAGTCTTCGCATACGATCTTGTTCTTGAAATTGGTAACGTTCTTCGCATTGCCGCAGAAGATACAGCCGGGCTGATACTTCTTTAAGATTATCGTGTTGCCGTCAACGTAAATTTCCAAAGAATCCTTTTCGGCGATATCGAGCGTGCGGCGAAGCTCTATGGGGAGCACTATACGGCCAAGCTCATCGACCTTTCTTACAATACCTGTAGATTTCATTTCATTTTCCTCCTATGTTTAGATATCAAACGTGACAAAAATATAGAAATATGTCTTTGTTTATTTCATTTTAGTATACATTGGAAATTTTGGCAAGTACTAATCATCACCTTACCGATAGTAAGATTTATCCAAAAAAGCATACTTTTTTAAAATCGGCGTATATAATAATACTTGAATTTTCGGGTGATACGGTGATGAAACATGATGAATAAATTGTTCGCCGCCATGATAATCGCGGGAAGCGTCGTCGGGATCGTCTGCGGACGCGGTGCGGACGTTTCCCGTGCGGTATTCGACGGCGCGTCCGAGGCCGTGCGCCTTTGCATTACGATAGGCGGCGCCGTCTGCCTCTGGTCGGGCCTTATGCGGATAATCGAAAGCTCGGATATGCTCTCCGGCCTCTGCCGCGCAATCGCGCCCGCGATGAGACGCCTTTTTCCCGATATACCGCCCGAAAGTCCCGCCATGGCAAGCATAGTTATGAATATCGCAGCGAACCTTTTGGGACTTGCTAATGCGGCCACGCCCATTGGAATGCGGGCGATGGAGGAGATGAAGGCCCTAAACGGCGGGCGCGACGAGGCAAGCCGCTCGATGATAATGTTCGTCGTGATGAATACGGCGTCGTTTCAGCTTTTGTCGTCCTCGCTCATCGCGCTGCGCATAGAGGCGGGCTCGGCGTCCCCGTTCGAGGTCATGGCGCCGATATGGATATCCTCCGCCGTATGCCTTTCGGGCGCGATACTCGCGGCGAAGCTTTTGGGCGCCTTAAATATTACGCGGAGGTATGAAAAATAAAGCTGCTGAGCGAAAATATGATGGCGGCGCTCATCGCCGCAATAATCGCGTACGGAGTATATAAGCGAACGCCCGTTTTCGACGAGTTCCTTGCGGGGGCGGCACAGGGGCTTCGAACGATAGCGAAAATACTGCCGTCGCTTTTGGGGCTTCTTTTCGCGATAGAGATATTCAAGGCCTCGGGCGCGCTCGACCTTCTGACGTTCGCGATAGGCCCGCTTTTGTCGCGCCTCGGCGTCCCGAAGGAGGTCGTGCCGCTTGCGCTGCTTCGCCCCGTATCGGGGAGCGGCTCACTTGCTATCGTAGCCGATATTTTCAAAGACGCGGGCCCAGACAGCTTCGCGGGACGGTGCGCCTCGGTCATGATGGGCTCGACCGAGACGACGTTCTATACGATAGCCGTATATTTCGGCGCGGCGCGGATAAAAAAGATCGCCTATACGCCGATCGCCGCGCTGTTTGGCGACCTTTTGGGCTTCGCCGCGAGCATTATCATCGTGACACTTTTTTTCGGCAAATAAAAAAATCGGGGCTTTCGCCCCGATTTTTTGCCGACTTATTCTTCAATCAAGCCTTGCTCAACCAATAAATCCTGGCACTTATTCACCGACGCGCGGATAAGATTGCCGCAGGAATAGCGCTCGTCTACGCGCTTTAATTCAAGAAGCTTGCCGCACGCGGAGGTGCCGAATTCCGCATCGAACCAGTTGTCGAGCTCCCGCACCATCGCGGACGTCTTCGGGGAGTCCCAAAGACCGAGCAGAAGCGCGCCGCCCGAGAGCGCGCCGCACGTTTTCTTGTTATGCCTGCCGCTGCAGAATGTGCGCGCCGCGTGCACCATCTGCGGATTTTCCTCGCCGCGTATTTCAAGCCCCGACATAAGGACTATCTGCGCGCAGCACAATCCCTGTTTTCTCAGTTCGCCTACTTTTGCGTCAAAATCAATGCGTTTCATTATTTATCCCCCTTCTTTTCGCCGTTTTTATATCAGCATAAGCTGTTTTAATATGAATACGAATATAAATATCGTGATAATCGACAGAAACGCCGAAAACACGACAAGCTCGCCCGCAAGCTCCGCGTCCGCGCCCATCTGCTGCGCCATCGTAAACGAGGCAATCGCTATGGGCGAGGCGAATATCGACAGGCACACGACGAGGTCCACGCCGCGAAAGCCGAGTGCGGCAGCTATGGGAAGCATTATCGCGGGCACGACGATTATCTTTGCCGCAACGCCGAATATGAGCGCGCGTTTGTTCTTTTTCGCCGACGAGAATTTAAAGAGTCCGCCGAGCACCACGAGCGAGAGCGGCGTCGCCACGTCCGCAAGGTCGCCCGCGACGGAGATGATAACGTCGGGCAGCCTTATGCCCGAAACGAGCATAAGAACGCCGAACAGCGACGCGAGCACGAGCGGGTTCTTGCACACCTCTAAAAGCGTCTTTTTTAAGCTGAAGCTGCTGTCCGAAAACGCCGAGAGCACGAACACGGAAAGCACGTTGTACATCGGCACGACGAGCGCGCTCGTTATCGCGGGCACGCCCGCGCTTGCCTCGCCGCAGAGCGATATCGCGATAGGTACGCCGAATATCACGAAATTGCTTCTGAATACGGCCTGTATCATGACCGAGCGGCGTCGGCGCTCCTTGACGAAGAAGCCCGTTATGAAGAACGCCGCGGCAAAGAGACACAGCACCGCGATAAAGGCAAACATAAGAAGGCGCGGATTGAATACCGTGCCGATATCGGCGTTGTAAATGCTTACGAACAAAAGAAGCGGCAGAAAAACGTGAAAGCAGACACGGTTTATCTTTATGAGCACGTCGTCCGTGACCATTTTTAAAAGCCTTACGACATATCCTATCGCCAGCATGATAAAAAGGGGAAGTACTACCTCAAAAGATATTGCCAAGCTTTGCATCTGTCTGCCACCTTTGAAAAATTCCAATTTTATTGTAAATCACACGGGAAGCAAAGTCAATAAAATACGTCCCGAAAAGGCAGCGGCCTTTTCGGGACGTTTGAAGGAATTTAAAGCCTTATTCTCTGCTGTCAACGAGCATCGTGGCCGTGTCCGCGTCGTAATCGACGTCGAAGCCGAGCGATTCGCCGAGCTCTCTGAGCTTAAAGAAGTTGTTGCCGCCGATGTTGTAGGCGGTAAGCGAGGCCCGCCGGCCGTTTATCATTATCGCCTGCGAGCTTGCGACCGCGGAGGCCGAATTGTCGTGCCCCGTCGAAAGCTCTCCGCCGACGGGCACGTAGGGCGCGCCTGTCATTACGGTCACCGCGTTCTGCGCGGAGTCAAAATCGACGGAGAACTGGCTCCCCGTGCCGTTTAGAAGCATCGCTATATCGCGGAGCTTAAAGAAGTTGCTGCCGTTTATATTGTATATCTCCGCGTCCTTCGCCTCGCCGTTCACCCGAAGGTTCTGGCGCGTAAGGATCACCTTTACGTCGCTTTGCGGCTGCGGCGCCTGGCTGCCCGCGACAGTGAACTTCACGTCCTTTTTCACGCCGTTCGAGAACGCGACGCCCACGGTATGCTCGCCCGGTGAGAGCGCATCGGCGTTAAGCTTATACTTAAACGGATAATCCGACGTCGCGTGCACCCACTTGCCGTCAACGTACCACGACGCACTCAGATGCTCCGACGAATACGTGTACGCCGCAAGCTCAACAGTGCCCGAAAGCTTCGCGGAGATGCTTTCGAGCGGCGTGTAGTACTTCGCCCGGTCGCGCGCGCCGTGAAGCAGCGCGGCGTTGCCGTTTGCGCCCTTATCAAAGGCGGCCGTCATCGTGGGATTGTTGTATATCGTATAGTCGCGCGGGCCGCCGCCGAAGCTCGAATCCGAGTAGATGATTGCCTTGATCTCGGGATAGAGCATCGGAAGGTACGCCATGGCCTTACAAACCTGCTCGGACGCGAAGGCGGTCGTGTCCTCGCCCTTTATCGTGTGCGCCGAGCCGCCCTCGGTCGCGATGAGCGGCTTTTTGTGAAGGCGCGAAAGGTTCACGCCCTGCTGCACATTAAGAAGCGCATTGCCGTAAACGCCCACGCCGTAGAACTCGTCGCGCTGCGTATCGCCGTTTACGCTGTAACGGTCGTAATAGAGCGAAACGCCCACCCAGTCGACAACGTCGTCGCCGGGGTAGAATACGTCCATATCGAGCTTGTACGCGCTCGAATAATTCGGCGAAAAGACGAGCGCGACGTTCGGGCAGAGCTCGTGCGCGAGCGCCGCCGCGTGGCGGTAAGCGTCTATGTATTTCGCGGCAAGCGCGGTCGGGTCGGTCTCGGCCTCGCCCCAAACGTTCATCTCACCGCCGATGCGCAGGAACACGGGCGTGTTGAGCGTCGCGAGGAACTTAAAATCGGCGCGGAGCTGCTCGTCATACGTGCCGTTCGACACGGCGACGCAGTCGTCGCCCTCGCGCTCGAAGTTCAAGTTGATAAGCAGGGCGCGATTGCCGTCCGACACGTGGCTGCCGTAGAGATACGACCAGTATTCGAGCGAATACGCGTTGCCGAGGCTGTAATAGAACGAGATTATCGACTCGTCGGCAAATTCGCCGGAGTTGACAACGCCGTAATTTCCGTTAGGCAGGGTGCCCGAGGCTAAAATCCTTCCGAAGTACACGCCCGAGGGCTCGTGCTTTGCGCCGAATACGGGGTAATTCGGCCCCGGCGTGTCCGTGACGGCGTAAATTTCGGTATTCGGGCTTGCGTCCTTATACGTCGTTTTGAAGGTCGTCGTGCCGTCGTTTGCCGACGCGGGGAAATAGAGCGCGCAGAGTATCAGCGCCGCGGCAAGAAGTCTCGCCAATGTTTTTTTCATAAGAATCATCTCCTGTGATTAAAGCGCGCCCCGTGAGTCGGGGCGCGCTTTATTTTGAATTATCGCAAATTTTAAAGCTCGATGGGCTTTAATGCGTCTCTGTAAAGCTGTTCGATGTCGGCCTGCGTGGAGGTGCGCGGATTCATGCGCCAGCTGCTTACCTGGCTGCCCTTCATGGCGTCGACTGCCATTGCGGGGATGTGCGTCTCGTCAACGCCCACCTTGGAGAGCGACTCGGGTATGCCGATGGACTTTCCGAGCTCAACGACCTCCTCAACGAGCATAGAGGGCTCGAAGAAGCCTATATCGCCGTCGGAAGCGCGGATATACTCGTAAATCTGGAGGTAGCGGTTCTCCTTGTCGGCGATCGCGTTGAACTTTAACGCGTGCGGCAGAAGGATCGCGTTAGCTATGCCGTGAGGCACGTTGTAGTAGCCGCCGAGCGGGTGAGCCATTGCGTGAGCCATGCCGAGATAGCCCCACGAGAACGCTATGCCCGCGAAGTTGCTTCCGAGCATCATGCCGGATGCGGCCTCTATATCGGAGCGGTCCGCAACGAAGCGCCTGAGATACTTTCCGATATATTCCATAGCCTTCTGACCCATAGCGTCGGAGAAGGGGGTCGCGCCTCTCGAAATGAAGGACTCTACCGCGTGAGTGAGCGCGTCCATACCGGTGGAAGCGGCAACGAGCGGCGGAAGCTTCGTGATAAGGTTAGGGTCAAGAAGAATTATCGACGGCGTTAATTTGCCGGAAACTATCGAATACTTGAAGTTCGTCTTTCTGTTCGTGATAACGGCGAAGATGGTGTTCTCACTGCCGGTGCCCGCGGTCGTGGGTATTGCAACGATGGGCGGGATGGGGTTCTTGAAAAGGTCGATGCCGCCGGCGTAATCCTCGGGATTGCCGGGGTTGGTAGCCATAACGGCCGCAGCCTTGCCCGTATCCATGGGGCTGCCGCCGCCTAAGCATACGATGGTCTCAAGCTTATTAGCCTTGAACACCTCGGCCGCTTTTAATACGGTCTCGGAGGACGGGTTCGGTTCAACGTCTAAAAACTTTTCATACGTTATGCCCGCGTTCTTTAAAATTTCCTCAACGGTACCGACAACGCCGGCCTTTTCAAGGCCGCGGTCGGAGATGAGTAGAGCGCGGTTCATGTTCTTTGCCTTGAGCCTGTCGCCGAGCGACGAGATGCAGCCTGCACCGAACGAAACGAGACCGGGGATAGCAAAGTTAAAGTTTTTCATTATTTTTATTCCTCCTTTTGGTGTGTTTGTTGTTTTTGATTTTAAAAATTCTTATATATAAAATTATAACCAATCTTCGATCGTAAAGTCAACAAGAAAGCGCGAAAATATAAAAATTTAATGAAACATAAACGCATTTTTTGGTAAAAAAACCGAATGGGTATAAAACAAAAAAACCGCGGCGCGCCGCGTTCATTTCGCTGCGTCCGCGGCCTTCTTATCGCTTCGCCCGAGAATGTAATCCGCCGTAACGCCGTAATAATCAGCAAGGGCGATAAGATGGCGTATCGGCAGCTCGTTCGCGCCGCGCTCGTAGCGGGCGTACATCGTCTGCGACGTGCCCAACACCTGTGCGATCTCCGCCTGCGTCTTGTCGTGGTCCTCCCTCAGATCGCGCATCCTCCGCCGATAATCCATTCTCTCACCCCCTCGGTATTATTCTAATTGAGTAAATTTATTTACTATTGACTTTAGTACATATATTTACTAATTATCGCATAAATTATGGAAATACTGTATACTTCATATTGTGGATTTCATTAATTTAACAGCGAATTGTCAAAATATGAAAAAATGTAGTTTTCAAGCAACGGAGGTGAAAGACAAAACGGCAGGAACAATAGAATAATAAAAAAATCAAAGGAGGATTCAAATGAAAAAAACAATGAAAAAAGCAGTTGTATGGCTGCTGATACTCGGCGTGCTGATATTCAGCGTCCCGGCATTCGCGGCGGGGGAAGCCGCGGGCGGCGATGCGGGATATGATGAGGATTTACTATATCAAGAATCTAATCAAGAAATAAAAGGAGCTATTATTCAAGAGATCGATGAAACTCCATATGATGTAGATACAGGAGAAAGCTATGTGGAGTGGGTTGATACCGATAGCTATATGATGATAGAAAGCCGTATCAGCTTTGATTCACTGCTGGAAATGATGCCCCAAAAGCTAAAAGTACATATGGGAGGTAGCGAAACGGCGACCGAAGTATCGGTTTTGTGGCAGTCAAAACAGAACTATGAAGACTCAAATGAAGCATACTATGAGTTTTATCCCGTTTTATCAGAGGAAACATGTATTGACGACCATATTCTGCCGCATATTATAGTTGAAATTAAAGATGAACATGAATATGAACAGGCGGATGAGGTAGCACAATTACAGGAAACTGTCACCTCTGAGATGATTACCTCGAGAATAAATGAGCTTGTTTCAAAGTTAAACGGAAAATATTTTAGTACGAAAGGCCCTAACACTGGCTGCAAAAGTTGGGTAAGTGGACACGGTTGCAGCTATTGTCTTAATTCTAACGTTATTTCCTGCAGTTGGTTTAAGGATATGTTTGGTTTTTCAAGCTTGAAAGTGGATCAATTCCCCACCCACTATTACTCAGATGGTGAAGGGACTCGCGCAGGATACTCTTGTTATGGATTCGCAAATTTTGCTGAGTGGTATATTTTTAGAACTTCAGCCACTTCAAATGTACGATCCACAAAAATAGGAACTTATGCTTTAACAAAAGCAAATTTAAGCGCGTATGCAAAAGAAGGAGATATATTAAGATTTTTAAATGATGGTCATTCGGCTATTTTTATTAGTGCAAACAGCAGTAATTTTACTGTTTTAGACTGTAATTCCAGCGGAACATATAACTGCAAAGTGCAAAAGCGTACTTTTTCATATAATTCCTCAGACAAATTTACCGTATCAAGGGCGCAGAATTATCCGACAGACAACACTTCCACGTTAAAGATATCGCCCGGGTCGTTCCCCGAAGGAACGTATAATACGATGGATTCGTATAACCTTACCGGCACGGTAACGTCGAATTATACGATAAACTATTTTAAAGGCAGAATAATAAACTTTGCCACCGGCAAAGAGGTTATGGAATACCACTACAACCCCAATTCGACAAAGGTATATATTGCGGATTCGGCGGTAAACCAAAACCTTAAATTCGGCAATCTGAGCAACGGAATATATTACTTATGCTATTATGCAGAGGATACGAGCGGCGCAGAATATTCGTGGGACAGCAAATCAACACCGTTCGGAAAAGGAAAAGCAACGATAACGTGGAATGCAAACGGCGGCAACGCATCTTCCGCAAGCACAACAAAGCTGTATTGTGATAAAATAGGCACATTGCCTACGGCGACAAGATCGGGCTACAGCTTCGACGGTTGGTACACGGCGGCGAGCGGCGGCACGAAGATAACGACAAGCACTCTTGTTACGGGAGCGGCAACGTATTATGCTCATTGGACATCTGTTTCGTACACGGTAAAATACAATCAAAACGTTGACAACGGCAAAATAATGGACATAGCCGATCAGACTAAAACAAAGGATCAGGATCTGAAGCTGAGCACAGTCGTGCCTGCAAGGAACGGTTATACTTTTGCGGGATGGGCGACCTCGGCAGGCGGCAGCGTGACATACAAGCCGGGCGATACATATAAAAACAATGCAGACGTTACGCTTTACGCAGTATGGACGAAGAATGCAAAATCACCCGAGAAGGTGACGTATAACGGACATACGTATCAGATATTCGATTTCACTGCGGAAGGCAGTTGGAAGACGTGGGATGAAGCGAAAGCATACTGCGAAGCGCAGGGCGGACATCTGGCGGCTATAACGACGAGCGAAGAAGACCTGTTTCTGTACGACTATATAAAGAAGAGCGGATACAACAGCGTTTACTTCGGTCTGACCAATACGAGCGGAAGTTGGAAATGGGTAACCGGCGAAGCCTTTTCATATTGTGATTGGGCGACAGGGCAGCCTTCCGGAGGAACGGAGCATTACGGCACGTATTGGTGGTCTCTTGGGGGCAAGTGGAACGACGCCGACGGAAAAACCAACAAGAACGTACTGGCCTACCTCTGTGAATGGGACACGGCTGAATATACCAACAACATTCATCTTTGGGCAAGCGGATTTAAGAATCAAGAGGGCAACAGCAACGATAAGAGCGCGCTTGACATCGGCACGACCGCCTTTACGAAATCCTATCAGGACAAGTATGTGCTGACGGCTTCGTACAATAAAACGGAAATCCCGAACGGGTATTATCTTGATACCACGAGATGGGGAAGCAGACAATATACGGGCGACTCGTCGTGGAAATGGTACGAAATGGGCAAGGACGAGGTGACGCAGCCCGCACAGGGCGCGTGGATAGAGTACGACTGCCATCCGTATGAGTACAGCATAACGTACAACTTAAACGGCGGAACGAACAACGCCGAGAATCCCGCGAAGTATACGGTGCTCTACGGAGTATCGTTTAAGGACCCGTCAAGAGACGGCTATAGCTTTACGGGATGGACGGACGGCAGCGGCAAAAAGATAACGGGCATAAACGAGGGTCAGAACGCATCGTTTGCTTCTGCGGAAGACATGATATCCAAACTGAAAACGCGGACAACGGGCAACGTGACGGTAACGGCGAACTGGGAAAAGAATTCGACCGTTGAGCCCGTGCCGATCACGATAACGTCCATCAAATGCGAAAACGGCGCGGTCGTGCTCGCATGGCAGCCGCAAAGCGGCGTCGACGGCTACCGCGTGCATAAGAAGACCGGCTCCGGCAAGTGGACTACGCTCGTTGCGTCGACCACGGCGACGACTTACACCGATACGGCAGTGACCGAGGGCACGACGTACACGTATACCGTGCGCTCGTTCGTCGGCAGCGAATACAGCACGGGTTACAACGACACGGCGAAGTCGATAAAGGTAACGTCGGGCACGGCGGCCGAGCCGTCCCCCGTTGCGATAACGTCCATCAAGTGCGTAAACGGCGCGGTCGTACTTGCATGGCAGCCGCAAAGCGGCGTTGACGGCTACCGCGTGCATAAAAAGACCGGCTCCGGCAAGTGGACTACGCTCGTTGCGTCGACTACCGCAGCGACTTACACCGATACGGCAGTGACCGAGGGCACGACGTACACGTATACCGTCCGTTCGTTCGTCGGCAGCGAATACAGCACGGGCTACAACGACACCGCGAAGTCAATAAAAGTCACCGGAGCGGCCGTTGAGCCGTCCCCCGTTGCGATAACGTCCATTAAATGCGTAAACGGCGCGGTCGTGCTCGCATGGCAGCCGCAAAGCGGCGTCGACGGCTATCGCGTACATAAAAAGACGGGCAGCGGCAAGTGGACTACGCTTGTTGCTTCCACTACGGCGACGGCTTATACCGATACGGCAGTGACCGAGGGCACGACTTACACTTATACCGTGCGCTCGTTCGTCGGCAGCGAATACAGCACCGGCTACAACGATACCGCGAAGTCGATAAAGGTAACGTCGGGCACATCTTCGGAGCCTCCGGCGGTAACGATAAGCTCGATACAGTCGACCGGCGGCATGGTGGTGCTTTCGTGGAACGCCGCTCCCGGCGTTGACGGCTACCGCGTATACCGCAAGACCGGCTCCGGAAAGTGGACGACGGTCTGCGCGTCGACGACGGACACGATGTTCATCGATACGAATGTAACGGCGGGCACGACGTATACGTATACGCTGCGTTCGTTCATAGGCAGCACGTACAGCTCGGGCTACAATGACACGGCGAAATCGATAAAGGCGAAGTGATTCCCCAAAAAAGCAAAATAAAAAACCGAGGCGGTATTCCGCCTCGGTTTTTGCGTATCATATCTTACTTATACGAATCCTTAAGAATCTGTATCCTCTGCTCCTTACTTATCTTCGCAGGGTCGGCGTTCAGGGTATAGATGTTCGTCTTGAACGCGTTGTCAACGTATTCCTCGAAGCGGTCGGGCGTGATGCCGTAGTCGCTCATCTTTAAATCTGCGACACCGCAGTCCTCGATGAGCTTCGCGAGCGCGTCAACAAAGTCCATAGCCTTCGACGCATCTTTTACGCCCATGGCCTTTGCCATGTTTATCATCTTTTCGTCGCACGCGCCGAGGTCTGCAAGAAGCTTGTAATAAGCCACGCTCATCATGATAAGGCCCGCGCCGTGCGGCAGATCGGGGTGATATGCGCTTAACGCGTGCTCAAGGCCGTGGTTTCCGGCAAGCAGTGTGAGCGCCTCAACTATGCCGGCAAGCGTGGAGCCTAAGGCAACATCCTCGCGCGCCTGCGCGTCGGAGCCGTCCTTAACGGCTGCGGCAAGGCCCTTTGCGATATGCTCTATTGATTTGAGCGAATAAATCTGGCTGTTGAAGTTCGAGTACGTGCTGATATACCCTTCGGTCGCGTGGAAAAGCGCGTCGAAGCCCTGATAAGCCGTGAGCTTCGGCGGAACGCTCATCATAAGGTCGGGGTCTACTATCGCGATGGTGGGGTAGGTGTCCTCGTTGCCCATGCCTATCTTTTCATTCTTCTCGTTCGTGGCAACGCCCCACTGGTCTGCCTCGGTGCCCGTGCCCGCGGTCGTGGGGATGGCGATTATCGGAAGCGCCTTGTTCTTCGCCATAGTGCGCTTGCCCGTGCCGCCTATCGCGTAATCCCAGAGGCTGCCCTCATTCGTCGCAAGCAGCGCGATGAGCTTCGCGGTGTCTATCGAGCTGCCGCCGCCAAGGCCCACAACGACGTCGCAGCCGTTCTCGCGTGCGAAGCGCGCGCCCTCTTCGATATCGACGGAGCGCGGATTCGTCTTTACCTTGTCGTAGATGACGTGCGCGATGCCCGCGCGGTCGAGCTGCTCCTCAACGCGCGCAAGATAGCCGTTCACGCGCACCGACTTGCCCGAGGAAATTACGATAAGCGCCTTTTTTCCGGGAAGGCCGCGTTTGTGCATGTCGTTTAGCGCGCCTCTGCCGAAAAATATCTTGGTAGGAACGAAAAATTTAAACTTCACCATATTTGAACACTCCTTTTATCTTTACTTTTTTTGTATATTATATAAGAAAAAACGGCGTAAATCAAGCATTATCGAAAAAGACGCGCTATTTTCCCCAAAAGCGGCTGTTTACGTTCTGCGGGAGCGTGAGCGCATACCCGCGCTGAATCATCGAATAGAGCTTGAACGCCACGAGATCGGGCGCGTAGGAGAGCGTGCGGCACATAGAGAAGTAGTCCATGCCGCCGTCCGCGAGCGAAAGCACGTCGGAATCGGAGATAAGCAGCTCCGCCGCGAAAAGATTTGCCTGATACTCGGGCTTCGACGACGTATCGTAAAGCGAAAAGTCGCGCATGACCGACGAGGCGGCCAGCTCGCGGTGAAGGCGGTCGTGCCCCAGCTCGTGCGCGCAGACAGCGCGCTTGTCGCGCTCGTTTAAGTTCGCGTTTATCACGATGAAGCGGCGGCGGTTCATCACGCAGTAAAAGCCCTTTAAATTCTTGAAGTCCGCGCGCTCGCGCACGTCGACCCCGAGCGCCTCGCATATAAGGAACGGGTCGTCCGTCTTATATTTTTCCCGAAGCCTGTGCGCCTCGCTGACAATATATTCTCTCATAAGGGCAATGCATCTCCTTCGGGCAGATTATTCGGACTTTTGGGGTGCGTCGCTTTTCGCCCGGCGGTTCGCTTCGAAATATATCTGCATTATCGCCCGAAGGAACGCCTCGCGGTCCTCCGCGTCGAGGTCGCCGCCCGCAAAAAGCGCGCTCGTCTGCGCGATTATGCTTTTCGCCCGCGCCGCGCCCCTGCCGCCGTGCGCCTCGGCCGCTTCGACCACGAATTCCTCCTCGACGGAAAAAAGCTCGGACGGCTTACAGCCCAAAACGAAGCAGAGCTTCGTGACCACGGCCTGATTTTTCGGATAGGAGCGTCCCATCTCATAATTCTGCAGCGTGCGCGTCGTTACGCCTACGCGCGCGGCAAGCTCGCTCTGCGTGATACTTTGGGAGTCACGAAGTTCCCTTAATTTGTCCTTGAATGCCATTGCTGCGGCCTCCTCGTTAAAAATACGAAATATTTTTCGTAAAAATGTCATTGACAAACGAAATATGATACGTATAACATAAAAATACACGAAACACTTTTCGTATAAATTGTATTATTTATTTCGTATTTTGTCAAGGGGTGACGACGATGGAACGCATTATTCTGCACTGCGATCTCAATAATTTTTACGCCTCGGTAGAATGCCTGAAAAACCCCGCGCTCGCGGCCGTGCCGCTGGCCGTATGCGGCAGCCGCGAGGAAAGACGGGGCATTGTGCTTGCGAAGAACGAGAAGGCGAAGGCCTTCGGCGTAAAAACGGGCGAGGCCATATGGGAGGCGAAGAAGAAATGCCATGCGCTCGTCTGCGTGCCGCCCGATATGCGCTCATATATGTTCTGGTCGAAGCGCGTGAGGGGCATATACGACAATTACACCGACGTCGTGGAGCTGTTCGGCATCGACGAATGCTGGCTCGATATGTCAGGCAGCGCGCATCTTTTCGGCGGCGGCGAGAGCGCGGCCCATATGATAAAAGAGGAGATAAAGGCGCGCACGGGACTTACCGTGTCGTGCGGCGTGAGCTTCAACAAGATATTCGCAAAGCTTGGAAGCGACCTAAAAAAGCCCGACGCCGTAACGGTGCTTTCCGCGGACTCGTGGCGAGAACGTGTATATCCGCTGCCCGCGTCGGAGCTTATGGGCGTGGGGCGCTCGACGTACAGAAAGCTTTATTCGCGCGGGATATTCACGATAGGCGACATAGCCGAAAGCAGCGAGGACTTTATGCACTATCTTCTCGGAAAGAACGGACTTTGGCTCATCCGCGCGGCGAGGGGGCTCGACGATTCGCCCGTCGTGAGGGGCGAATATATGCCCGAGCCGAAAAGCATAGGCCGCGGCGCGACGTATCCGCACGATATAATACGGCGCGAGGAGATAAGCACGCTTATTTTGAAGCTTTCGCACGAGGTCGCAAGAAAGCTTCGGGCGCACAGATTTTTCGCCGGCAGCATACAGCTTACGATAAAGCGAAGCGACCTTTCGCACCGCGAATACGGCGCGCCGCTGTCCTCGTTTACGCAGACGGCCTACGACATATGGCGGTGCGCGCTCGAGCTGTTTCTGTCGCGCCACGACGTGAGCGCGTTCCCCGTGCGCGCGCTTACGGTACGCGCGTGCGAGCTTCGCGGCGAACGCGAGCCGCGCCAGCTTTCGCTTTTCGAGGACGCGCGTGCCATGGAAAAGCGCGAGCGCGTCGAGCGCACGATGGATAAGATAAACGAAAAATACGGCAAACGGACGATCCAGGCGGCCTCGTGCCGGTTTGATCCGGTCAGGATATAAACATCTTGGGAAATTATTGCGACCTGACGCGTTCGGTGATAAAATTAAAAAATACGGAGGAAAACGGTATGGAAAAGAAGACGTGCTGCTTCAGCGGGCACAGGCCGAAGGCCTTCCCGTGGAGATACAACGAAAAGGACCCGCAATGCGTCTGGCTGAAGGGGCGCATTGCAAAAGAGATAGAGCGGGCCGTATGCGACGGCTTTACCCGCTTTATCGTCGGCGGCGCCATGGGTGTTGATATGTGGAGCGCCGAGGCGGTGATAGAGTACAAAAAGAAGCATAAAAGAGACGATATAGAGCTTGTTTTAGCCATACCCTTTCTTGATTACGCCGTGCATTTTACCGAGGACGATAAAAACCGCCTTATGAAGATAATCGACGCGTCGAGCGAGCGCGTGCTTACGTCTCCCGAGGACGATACGAGCCGCGTCACGCTCAAATATTATAAGCGAAACGAGTATATGGTCGACAATTCGCAGCGGCTCATAGCCGTTTACGAGCCGCGCGCCGGTATGAGAGGAGGTACGAAATATACCGTGGAATACGCCGAAAAGAAGGGCGCGGAGGTCGTCGTTATACCGTGGCGCACGGAATATGAGGCCGAAATGCGCGAAAAACATAATAAAAAAGTATGATGCGCCGTAAGCTTTTTTACGTGCGGCGGGGATTAAAAAAACCGTAACTTTTTCGTATCGGAACGGTACTTTTTATGCCCATCCGCTTACAATATAATAATAAGCGGATGGGCATTTCCGGATCTCCTATGTTTTTCGCAGAACCCAAATGCGAGAGCGTGCGCGCGGCTTTCTGGCCGCGCGCACGCTTTTTTATACACGCTCACAGGGTGACAAAAAAGAGGTCAGAATTGTCGATTGCCGAGCGTCGGCGTATGTTATACGGTAGAGAGGCAATCGGCATACAGCCGAAAACGCCGCAACCTCGGGGTTACGGCGCAAAAGGCGGTTTGAAACGGCGTGTATCAAAAGCCTGCCGCCTAAAAAAACAATACACGATTTTTAGCTTTTTATTATTCTTTTTCGGCGGTCTGGCCCTTTTTTGACAGACTGAAAATATCCGCCTCGTATGAGGCGGATATTTTAATAACGCATCAAAGGTCGGCCTTCCAGAGACCGTGCAGGTTGCAGTAAGCGAATACCGCGAGCGGCTTGTCGCCGTTCAGTGCGAACTGCGCGACCGGCTTTGCGCCGGCAGAGAGCTTTCTTCTCTGGCCGCCGTTCTCGGTCTGAACGTATACCCACTCTATCAAATGCTCTTCGGTCATGGGATGATCAACGCTGCCTACGTTCACCGTGAGGATGTCGCCCTCGAGCTTTGCCACCGGAACGTGCTTTTCACCGGCTGCCTCGGTGGTGTTGGGCACTACCTCGGTCATCTTTTCGCCGCAGCAGATCATGGGCGCGCCGCTCGAAACGATCATTCCGGCAAAGTTGCCGCACTTCTTGCAGATAAAGAATTTTTGTGCATTAGCCATACTTATTTTCCCCTTTCGGCTTTGAGTATTTGTTGATTTATACTTTTTGTGATTCCATTGTACCACGCGGGCGGGCGCGTTTGCAATACTTTACAAAGAACGCGGACGAATTTTTGCGCCTTTCGGTGCAATTTCGGGCCTTTATGTGATACAATAACGTAACCGAACTTTATTAAAGGAGGGCGTCATGAAAAGAATTGCTTTTATAGGCACGGGCGTAATGGGCGGGCCCATGGCGATAAATCTTTTAAAGGCCGGCTTTGGCGTCGGCGTCTATACGCGAACGAAAGAGAAGGCCCGCGAGGCCGTATCGAAGGGTGCCGTGTGGCACGACGATATTCCCTCGTGCGTTGAGGACGCAGAGGCCGTTATAACTATGGTGGGCTACCCGAAGGACGTCGAGGAGGTCTACTTCGGCGCGGGCGGTATTATAGAGAACGCGCCCGCGGGCGCGTATCTTATCGATATGACGACGACGAGCCCCGCGCTTTCGCGCCGAATATACGACGCGGCGAAAAAAAGAGGGCTTCACGCGCTCGACGCGCCCGTATCGGGCGGCGACATAGGCGCGAATAACGCAACGCTATCCATAATGGCGGGCGGCGACGAGGAAGATTTCAAGGCCTGCGGCGAAATATTCTCCGCGCTCGGAAAGACCGCCGTATATCAGGGCGGCGCGGGCAGCGGCCAGCATACGAAGATGGCAAATCAGATAGCCATCGCGGGCACGATAGCCGCCGTATGCGAGGCGATAACGTACGCGAAGGCCGCGGGACTTTCGGCGGAGTCGGTGCTTTCGTCGATCGGCGGCGGCGCGGCGGGCAGCTTTCAGATGACGAATATGGGCCCGAAGATGCTTTCGGGCGATTTTGGGCCGGGGTTTTATCTCAAGCACTTCATAAAGGACATGAGGATAGCCGCGGAGGAGTCAAAGAAAAACGGCGCCGAGCTGGGCGTTTTAAAATACGTTCTCTCTATGTACGAAAGGCTCTCGGACGAGGGCATGGACGACATGGGCACACAGGCGCTTATAAAATATTATGAATAAAAGGTGGAAAAAATGGATCTCGATTATTTTGTAAAGTATTTCAACGAGCACGACGGATTTTCAAAGCACAACGGCCTTAAGCTTCTAAAGATGGAGCCGGGCTACGCCGAGGCGGAATTTACCGTAAAGGACGAGAATCTGAATTTCATGGGCACGATTCACGGCGGAGTGCTTTTCGGCCTTGTCGATATCGTGGCGGGCAGCTCGCTTGCGGCGTACGGCAGCCACTGCGTCACGCTTTCCTCGAACATAATCTACGTTGCGGCGGCAAAGAGCGGCCGCGTATTTGCGACGTCAAAAGAGGTGAGCCATACGCGGCGCACCGCGACGTACGACATTGAGGTAAAGGACGAGAGCGGCAGAATGCTCTGCAAGGCCACTACTACGATGTACATACCGAACAAGCCGATAGAATTTGACAGCGAAGGCAATATGATAGCCATAAACTGAGCGTATAACTTCGCCGTTTTTTCATAAGATAAGTCCGAAAAGGAGCGTATGACATGACTTATCTTACAGCCGTTTACGGGGACGACGCGGACGACGCGCTTTTTTCGGCGCTGCTTCGCCTCGCGGAGGCGTCGGGCTTCTCTTACGCCGCGTCGGACGCGCGAGGAAGACTGTACCGGCGCGCGGGCGCGGCGGACGTGTTCTTTTCGGAGACACGCGGCCCGTGCGCGCTTTCGTGCGGAGCCGATATACTGATACTCAAAAGAAGCGCGCGCACCATGCCGCGCGGACGCTTCGGCTATATCATACTTTCCGACGAATGCGCGCCGTACATCGGAAAGCACGCGGACGCGGGCACGGTGATAACGTGCGGCATAAACCAAAAAAGCAGCGTGAGCGTCTCGTCGAACGCCGAAGCGGGCGTCTTAATGTTCATTCAAAGGCGCATCGTGTCCCTTTCGGGCGAAACGCTTGAGCCGCAGGAGCTCTGCGTTCCGACACGGGAGGGAACGCACGGCTACGACGCGATGGCGGCGGTGATATGCTGCCTTATCTTAGGCGGCGAATATGAAAAAATTAAAAATATAAGAATTTGACTCTCTCCCGCGTGCAGCGCACGCGGGAGAATATTTTTTCGGCGGACTCAGGCGTCCTTCATGGCTTCTCTCAATTTTTCTATCGCTTTTTTCTCAATGCGCGAAACGTAGCTTCGCGATATGCCGAGGCGTTCGGCCGCCTCGCTCTGCGTGAGCGGACGCGTGCCGTAAAGGCCGTAGCGCGACTTTATTATCCGCCGTTCGCGCGCGCTCAATACGCTTGAGACGCATTCGAGCAGGCGCGAGATCCGGATTTTTTTTGAGACCTCGTCGGATACGGTGTCCTCGGTCTTTAAAACGTCCATTATGGCAAGCGAGTTCCCGTCCGAGTCGCGCTCGATAGGCTCATACAGCGACACCTCGGCCGAAAGGCGCTTCGAGCTTCGAAGGTACATGAGTATTTCGTTTTCGATGCAGCGCGAGGCGTATGTTGCGAATCTCGCGCCCTTCTCGCAGTCGAACGTCTCCACGGCCTTTATAAGGCCTATCGTGCCTATTGATATAAGGTCCTCGCTTTCCTGCGGGCGCGCGGTGTATTTTTTCACGATGTGCGCGACGAGCCTTAAATTGTGCTCGATTAGCCTTTCGCGCGCGGCCCTGTCTCCGTCCTTCATGGATTTGAAGCTTTCGCGCTCTTCGGCGGCGGAAAGCGGGCGCGAGAACGCGCTTGGTCCCGCGATGTATAAAATAAGGCACCATGCGTTGTAGAGGGCGTATAAGAGCATATGAAGAGTAAGCATATTCTTCCTCCGATATCTGATATATTGTTACATTTATATGCGCGCGCCGCCGAAAAATCCGCACGTTCGACCGCGTTTTATAATAATTGTATTTCGGAGCGTTTAAGTTTATAATTAAAGAAAAAACAAAACGGAGTGCGTTATGGAATATAAAACAAACGTTATGAGGATACTCGACCGCGCGGGCGCAAAGTATACGCCGCATTCGTACGTCGGTTCGGGGGCGGTGAGCGGAGCCTGCGCGGCCGCCGCCATGAAAAAGGACCCCGCGGGCGTATTCAAGACGCTCGTGACCGTGGGCAAATCGAAAAAGCATTACGTCTTCGTGATACCCGTGCGCGAGGAGCTTGATTTAAAGCGCGCGGCGGCGAGCGTGGGCGAAAAGTCCGTGGAGATGATAAAGCAGAAGGAGCTTTTGCCGCTTACGGGCTATATCCACGGCGGCTGCTCGCCCATCGGCATGAAGAAATTCTTTAAGACCACGCTTCACGAGAGTGCGAAGGACCTTGAAACCATAACCTTCAGCGCGGGCAAGATAGGCTATATGGTCGAAATGAGCGCCGAAGAGCTTAAAAAGGTGATAGAATACGGCTTTGCCGACATAACTGTCTCCGCGGAATAGGCGTTTTCGGGCAGGCTTCGGCGTTTTTTACAAAAGCAAATTTTTTAAAATTCCCTCTTGTAATCTTGATTTTCGTATGATATACTGCTTTGGTGGTATTGTTAGGCAAGCCATGCCAAATACACACACCGCGTATGCCTTTGGTGACAGGGTAAATTCTACGGCGCGGTGGCGGTTTAACCGAAGGAGGAAAAAATTATGGCAGTAGTATCTATGAAACAGCTTCTGGAGGCCGGCGTACATTTCGGTCATCAGACGAGAAGATGGAACCCCAAAATGGCTGAGTACATCTTCACCGAGAGAAACGGCATCTACATCATCGACCTTCAGAAGACGGTAAAGAAGATCGAGGAAGCATACTTCTTTATCCGCGAAGTAGCCGCAAACGGCGGCGACGTGCTTTTCGTAGGCACGAAGAAGCAGGCTCAGGAGTCCATCAAGGAAGAGGCCGAGAGAGTAGGCATGTATTACGTTAACGCACGCTGGCTCGGCGGCATGCTCACCAACTTCAAGACCATCAAAAAGAGAATCGAGCGTCTTGAGAAGTTAAAGAAGATGGAGCAGGAGGGCGTGTTCGACCTTCTCCCGAAGAAGGAAGTTATAAAGCTTCGCCTTGAGGCTGAAAAGCTTGAGAAGTTCTTAGGCGGCATTAAGAACATGAAGAAGCTCCCCGGCGCTATATTCGTAGTTGACCCGAGAAAAGAGCGCATCGCTATCGCCGAAGCAAGAAAGCTCGGTATACCGATCGTAGCTATCGTTGACACGAACTGCGACCCCGACGAGGTTGACTACGTTATCCCCGGCAACGACGACGCTATCCGCGCCGTAAAGCTCATGGCTTCCATCGTATCGAACGCGATACTCGAGGGCAGACAGGGCGAGCAGTTCGACGATTCGTCCGCAGAGGGCGAGGCTCCGGCCGAAGCGGCTCCCGCAGAGGAAGCCGAGGCTAAGGAAGCCGAATAATTTAAAAAAGAAGAATTGATATATATTTAAGGAGGCAAATACGATGGCTGCATTTACGGCTAAAGACGTACAGGCTTTAAGAGAGAAGACAGGCGTAGGCATGATGGACTGCAAGAAGGCGCTTACCGCGTCCGACGGCGATATGGAGAAGGCTATTGAATTTTTAAGAGAGCGCGGACTTGCGGCAGCCGCTAAGAAGGCTTCCCGCATAGCTGCGGAGGGTATAGTTGACGCATACGTTTCCGACGACGTGGGCGTACTCGTTGAGGTTAACTCCGAGACCGACTTCGTTGCGAAGAACCAGAGCTTCAGAGATTACGTTGCAGGCGTTGCAAAGGTAATCGCAGAGAAGAACCCCGCTGACGTTGCGGCTCTTCTTACCATGAAGTACGACGATAATCTTACCGTTGAAGAGATGCACAGAGAGAAGATATTAACGATCGGCGAGAACTTAAACATCCGCCGTTTCGAGCGTTACACCGGCAAGAACGTGACCTATATTCACGGCGGCGGCAAGATAGGCGTTATGGTCAACTTCGACGTTGACGACGCGACCGCGAAGAACGAAGAGTTCATCACCATGGGCAAGGACGTTGCAATGCAGATAGCGGCTCTCAACCCGACCTACCTCTCGAAGGAGACCGTTCCCGCAGACGTTCTCGCAAAGGAGAAGGAGATAAACCTCGCGGCTCTCAAGAACGACCCGAAGAATTCGAAGAAGCCCGAGAATATTCTCGTAAAGATCGTTGAAGGCAAGATGGGCAAGTACTTCGAGCAGACCTGCCTTCTTCAGCAGCCCTTCGTAAAGAACGGCGACCAGACCGTTGCACAGTACATTGCTGAAGTTGAGAAGAAGCTCGGCACGAAGATTTCCATCGTGAAGTTCGCACGTCTCGAGAAGGGCGAAGGCCTTCAGAAGCGCGAGGACAACTTTGCAGACGAAGTAGCCGGAATGGTGAAGTAATTTAAAAACAAGTTAAAGCCGCATCGTGTCTTTCGATGCGGCTTTTTGTATTCTTGAAGGCCGGCGCGGGCGTCACCCTGATACTGGTATCATCGTGGCCGTCATTGTTGTGATGAGCGCGCCGCTTTCTTTGTCCGTCACGTCCGCTTCGGTCACGATAAGGCGCTTTCCCGCCTTTACCACGCGCCCCTCGGCGAGAATCGTTTCCGCGGCGGCGGGGCGAAGCAGATTTATCTTGAATTCGACGCTGAAGATATCAACGCCGTCGGGCACGACGGTGTACGCGGCGTATCCGCAGGCCGTGTCGGCAAGCGCGCTCAGAACGCCGGCGTGCAGCACCCCGCTTTGCTGCGTAAGCTCGGGGCGCTTTTTTAAGGAGATAACGGCGCGCCCCTTTTCGACGCTTTCTATCTGCGCGCCGATGAGCTTTAAAAAGCCCTGACTGTTAAAGCTCTCGAAGGCCCTTTTGTAAAGCGTTTCGTTCATGTTTTTTGCTCCTTTTTTACGTCTTTTTCTTAAATGTATGACATAAATACGCCGATTTGTCAACAAATGCGAGAAAAACGGACGGAATATGCGCTTTTATAAAAAACTTAACAAAATCAATGGAAATGTAAGCGCATTGTATGATATACTATTTATTTAGAATAAAGCGATAGGAGAGCTGCAGGCTTGGCGTATCTTAAAAATCTCGAAATTTCGGGCTTTAAGTCCTTTCCCGACAAAGTGAATATTGCTTTTACGGACGGCATATGCGCCATCGTGGGCCCCAACGGCAGCGGAAAGAGCAATATATGCGACGCCGTGCGCTGGGTCTTCGGAGAGCAGTCCGCAAAAACGCTCAGAGGCGACAGGATGGAGGACGTCATTTTCGGCGGGACCGAAAAGAGGCGGCCGACCGGATTTGCGGAGGTCACTCTTACGCTCGACAATTCCTCGGGCATTTTTAATTCGGATTATTCGGAGGTCGCGGTGACGCGCCGTTATTTCCGCTCGGGCGAAAGCGAATACTTCATAAACCGCGCCCAGGTGCGCCTTAAAGACGTGCACGAGCTTTTCATGGATACGGGACTCGGGCGCGACGGATATTCGATAATCGGCCAGGGACGCATCGCCGAGATACTTTCACAAAAGAGCTCCGACCGCCGCCAGATATTCGAGGAGGCGGCCGGCATATCGAAATACCGATACAGAAAGCTTGAAAGCGAAAGAAAGCTCAAATCGACCGAGGAGAACCTCGCAAGGCTTTCCGATATCATCGCGCTTTTATCCGAGCGCGAAAAAACGCTTGCGGGGCAGGCGAAAAAGGCGCGCGAATACCTTTCGCTTCGCGACAGCCTGCGGGAGCTTGAGGTCACGTTGTTTATACGCGCGTCTGAGAGTGCGAAGGAGAATACAGAGAAGCTTGAGGGGCAGATAGCGGACGTTTGCGCCGAGCTTTCGGAGAAGAAAAAAGAAGAAAACGAAACGGACGCGCGCATCGAAAGCTTAAACGACCGTATGCGCGAGGCCGACATAGCCATAAATACAAGCCGCACCGAGCTTGGGGAGTTAAAGCTTAAAATACAGAGCGCGCAAAGCGACGCCGCGGCCATGGAGGGCACCTTAAGCCGCAACATCGCGGATATAGAGCGACTTACAAACAAGGGCGGCGCGGGACGCGAGCGGCTTTTGCAAAACGACGCGCTAATAGGCGAAGCGAAGGCGCGCATAGCGCAGCTTTCCGAAGCGCACGAAAAAAGCGCCCAGGCGCTTTCGGCCATTTCCCGCGAAAGCGGGGAATTAAGCGAAAACACAAAAAACAAGCTCGCAGAGCTTGAGGCGCTTCGCGCGCAGGCGGAGTCTGAGAGCGCGCGCATGGCGAGGCTTCGGGAGGAGGCGTCGTCTCTTTCGTCGGCGGTGAGCCTCAGGCGTTCGCAGCAGAGCGGCAGGGACAAGACCCTCAGTGCCTTAGGCGAAAAGCTTTCGGCAATTTCAAAAGACATCGAAAAAAACAGAAGCGAGGCCGAAAAAATCGGCGCGGCGCGCGCCCTTAAGTCAAAGCTTTTCGAGGACGAGAACGCGCGGCTTTTAAAGATTGAAGAGGAAATACGCGCTTCACAGGCGCGTATCAACGATATGGAAAGGCGCGGCGCCGCGGCGCGCGCCCGCTTAAATACGCTTACGGAGCTTCAAAGAGAGCTCGAGGGCTTTTCGGGCAGCGTAAAGTTCGTAATGCACAGCGCGCGCGAGGGAAGACTTTCAGGTATAGAGGGAACGGTCGCAAATCTTATCACCGTTGAGGAAAAATACGCCGCCGCCGTTGAAACGGCGCTCGGCGGCGCCGCCGGAAACATCGTGACGGACGGCGAGGACGCGGCAAAAGCGGCGATAATGCTTTTAAAGGAGACGAAAAAGGGACGCGCCACGTTTCTTCCGCTCACCGCGGTAAAGGGGCAGCGGCACGACTTTTCGGCGCTTTCGCGCCGCCGCGGATTTATATCGTGCGCCTTCGACGTCATAAGCTGCGATAAGAAATACGACGGCATATTCCTTTATCTCTTAGGGCGCACCGCGCTTTTTTCGGACCTCGACACGGCTGTCGAGGCCGCGAAGGCGACGGGCTACAAAACGCGCATCGTAACGCTCGACGGACAGACGATAAACGCGGGCGGCAGCTTAACGGGCGGCAGTCTCAGCAAGAACGCGGGCGTAGTAATGCGCACGGCGCAGATGGCGCGCCTCGGCGCGGAATGCGAAGAAAACGAAAAAGCGATAAACGGCGAAAAAGAGAAGCTGGCCGCAAAAACAAAGAGCCTTTCAGGGATAAAATCGCGCGCACAGGCGGCGCAGTCCGAGGCGCGCGCGTATGATGCGGCGCTCTCAGAGAAGAACAGCGAGCACGAGTTCTTAAAGCGCGCGTATTCTGAGGCGCGCGAGGCGTACCGCACGGCCGAAAGCGAAACAGAGGACGCGTCAAAGCGGATGAAGACCGACGAAGAGGCGAAGGCGGAGCTTGAAAAGAGCATCGAAGAGGGCGCGGCGCGCCTTACGGAGTTAAAAGAACGCCTTTTCTCCATGGAAACAGAATATAAGAGCCTGCTTTTGGAGCAAAGAGCGGCCGAGGCCGCGCTTTCCGAGGCGAGGCTCTCGTTCGAGCTCGGGGGCAGGGACCTCGACGCGGCGCGCGCGCGCCTTTTATCGTACGAGCAGAAAAGCGGCGAGATAAACGAGGAAAACACGGCCCTAAAGGACGAGGCGCAGAGCTTAAAGGCGGAAAACGAGGAGCTTAAAGTAAAAATAGAAAAGGCGAAGGACGACGCCGAGCGCATGAAAACAAAGCTTTCGAAAGATGAGGCCGCGCTAAGTAAAATGACGGCCGAAAAGCTTGTCATGGAGGGCGAGTCCGTATCGCTTTTAAAGGCGCAGAGAGAGCTTTCCAAAAAGACGGGGGAGCTTGAACGCGAGCAATTCAGGCTTGAAACGAAGCTTGAAACGGCGCGCACGCGCATAGAGGAGATGGCGGCGAAGCTTTGGGACGCATATGAGCTTACGCCCGAGACCGCCCGAAAGTATCTTCTGGGCGACGAGGTATCGAGTACGCGGGCGCAGTCCGCGGCGGCGGAGCTCAAACGAAAGATAGGCGCGCTCGGCAGCATAAACACCGACGCGATAGAGGAATACGCCGAGGTAAAAGAGAAGCTCGACTTTTTAAAGCTTCAGACGGACGACCTTGTAAAGGCGAAAAACAGCCTTGAAAACATCGTTTCGAGCCTCACGCGGCGCATGAGGGAAATATTCACCGAGCAGTTCGGGGAAATAAACAAACACTTTTCGCAGACATTCTCGGAGCTTTTCGGCGGCGGACGCGCCTGGCTGGAACTTGAGGACGAAAACGACGTCTTAAACTGCGGGATAGAAATACACGTTCAGCCGCCGGGCAAGAATTTAAAGAGCATAACGCTTCTTTCGGGCGGCGAGCAGGCGTTTACGGCGATAGCCGTGCTGTTTGCGATGATGAAGATACGCCCCGCGCCGTTCTGCGTGCTCGACGAGGTCGAGGCGGCGCTCGACGAGGTCAACGTGCTTCGCTTCGGACGGTACATAGAATCGTTCAAGGATAAAACGCAGTTCGTGGTTATAACGCACAGGCGCGGCACGATGGAATTTGCCGATATGCTCTACGGCGTCACAATGCAGGAAAAGGGCGTGTCGAAGCTCATTTCGATAAACGTGCGCGACGCCGCGAAGCAAATGAATATATTACGTTAAGGAGTTTTAGGTTATGTCATTTTTCAAAAAGCTTGCCGAAGGCTTAAAAAAGACGAAGAAGTCCCTTTTCGGTTCGCTCGGCTCGGTGGCGCGCGGATTTTCCAAGGTGGACGACGATCTCTTCGACGAATTTGAGGAGACTTTAATCATGGCCGACGTCGGCGTCAACACCTCGCTTGAGATAATAGACGCGCTTCGTGCGAAGGTAAAAGAGGAAAAGATAAAGGAGCCTATGGAGGCCGTGGAGGCCTTAAAGGGCATAATGGCGGGCATGATAGACGACGAGGACAGCGCGCTTAAAACGAATACGAAGCCGTCGGTGATACTCGTTATCGGCGTAAACGGAGTTGGAAAGACCACTTCCATCGCAAAGATAGCCCATTACTTAAAGGGGCAGGGCAAAAAAGTA
This sequence comes from Clostridia bacterium, assembly GCA_017513095.1. GTDB lineage: Bacteria > Bacillota > Clostridia > Oscillospirales > RGIG577 > RGIG577. Next base: position 98,528 of record JAFWDJ010000012.1, read on the forward strand.
ATCCTTGGCGCGGCCGACACCTTCCGCGCGGCGGCGATAGACCAGCTTATGATCTGGGCCGAGCGCGTAGGGGTTGACATAATAAAGCAGAGCGAGGGCGCGGACCCCGCCTCCGTGGTATTCGATACGATAGCGGCGGCGAAATCGCGCGGTGCGGACGTTATAATCTGCGATACGGCGGGCAGGCTCCACAATAAGAAGAACCTTATGAACGAGCTTGAAAAGATATCGCGCGTCATCGCGCGCGAGCTGCCCGACGCGGACAAAGAGGTGCTTTTGGTGCTCGACGCGACGACGGGACAGAACGCCTTAAATCAGGCGAAGGAGTTCAAAACGGCGGCCGACATTACGGGCATCGTACTTACGAAGCTTGACGGCACGGCAAAGGGCGGAATAATCTTCGCCGTAAAGAACGAGCTTTCGGTACCCGTCAAGTTCATAGGCGTGGGCGAGGGCATGGACGATATGCAGCCGTTCGACGGAAAGCAATTCGTAGACGCGATATTCTCAAAGGACGAGGACGAAGCGGCGGAGGTGGAAGAATGAAAATAATCGCAGCAACGAACAACCGCGGCAAGCTCATGGAAATAGAAGAGATAACGAGCGGACTCGGCGTCAGGGTGTCCTCACTTTCCGACGAGGGCATAAAAATCGACGTTGAGGAGACGGGCAAAACGTTTGAGGAAAACGCGCTTATAAAGGCGCGCGCCGTGTACGAGATTACTCGTACGCCGGTACTTGCCGACGACTCGGGTCTTTGCGTTGACGCGCTTTCGGGCGCGCCGGGCGTATATACGGCCCGCTACGCGGGCGAGGGCGCGTCGGACGACGCGAACATATCAAAGCTTCTGTCCGCAATGCGCGACGCAGACGAGGAAAATCGCACCGCGCGCTTCGTATGCGCGCTTGCGTATATAGACGAGTCGGGCAGAGAGCACGTATACCGCGGCGAGTGCGAGGGCGTGATAACGTTTGAAAAGAAGGGCACGGGCGGCATGGGCTACGATCCGGTGTTTTACTATCCGCCGTATAAAATGACGTTCGCCGAGTGCAGCCATGAGATGAAGAACGCGGTAAGCCACCGCAGCGCGGCGCTGAAAAAGTTTTTCGACGACATGAAAATAAAATAAAAGAGAGGTAAGAGCTTTGCTTACGAGTAAACAAAGGGCATATCTTCGCGGACTTGCGAACAATATAGACACTATATTTCAGGTGGGGAAATCCGATATTAAAGACACGCTTATAAAGCAGACCGACGACGCACTCGAGGCGCGTGAGCTTATAAAGATACGCGTGCTTGAAACATCGGGCATGACGGCGCGCGAGGCGGCCGAGGAGCTGGCCGCGGCCACGGGCGCCGAGGTCGTGGCCGTTATAGGCAGCCGCATGATACTCTACCGCGAATCCGTAAAGCACAAAAAAATCGTGCTTTGAGGCGAAAAAATGACGACGCGTATAGAAAAGGGCCAAAACGCCGTGATTTTAGGCGGCACATTCAACCCGATACATAACGGCCACATCCACGCGGCGCGCGAGGTAATGGCGCGCCTGTCGCCGGACATCATAGTTTTCATGCCTTCGGGCATACCGCCTCACAAGAGAGTGGAAAACGACAGGGAACTAAGGCTCCACCGCTTTGAGATGACGAAGCTTGCCGTCATGGACGAGCCGCGCTTTTTCGTAAGCGACATCGAGCTTAAGAACGAGGGCGTAAGCTATACCATAGATACGCTCGGCACGTTCGTAAATCTCTACGAGCCGAAAAGTCTTTCGCTTATTTTGGGCACGGATATGTTTTTAAGCTTTGAAAAGTGGAAAAGTTATGATAAAATATTTGATATATGCAATTTAATAGTGCTTCCGCGCTTCAAGGGCGGCACGGCTGAGCTTTTTGATAAGCTTCGCGCCGATTTTTACGACAGGCGCGACCGCATTACGATAATAGACGCGGATGTCATAGAGATATCCTCGACGCAGATACGAAATACCGTGCGCGATGGCGGAAGCATCGACGCGTTCGTGCCGAAGCGCGTAGCCGAGTATATCTGCGAAAACGGCCTGTACCGTTAATGACCGGCGGTATCCGGAGGGGTGTTATATGGATTATGAAAGCATAAAGGCTGAGGTTGAAAAAGTTTTAAGTGCGCGGCGCTTTAAGCATTCGGCGGGCGTTGCCGATACGGCTGCGGCACTTGCGGAAAAATACGGCGGGGACGCGGACGAGGCAAGACTTGCCGGCATACTTCACGACATAACGAAGGAGCTTTCGCCCGAGGAGCATATGAAGCTCGTGCGCAAATACAACATAACGCTCGACGAGGACGAAAAGGCCGCGCCCAAGCTCTGGCACGCAATAACGGCGCCGCCGCTTTTAAAGGAACGTTTCGGCGTGTCGGACGCCATAGCCTCGGCTGTTCGGTATCACACGACGGGGCGCGCCGATATGAGCCTTCTTGAAAAGATAATTTATCTTGCCGATTATATGGAGCCCTCGCGCGATTTCGACGGCGTTGAAAAGCTTCGCAGGCTTACGTTTGAAAATTTGGACGACGCCTTGAGGCTTGCGCTTAGAATGTCCGTTGAGGAAGTTAAGCGCAGCGGCAAAAAGGTACACAAAAATACCCTCGAGGCGCTTATGTATATGGAAGGCCTCAAAAAACCGGAGGATTAAAATCATATACGGCATATTACAATAAAAAACGGGAGGAAAAAAGATGCCCTCTAACAACAATATGACCCCAAAGGAAAGGCGGCGCCATGCGCGAAAGCGCGTGACGGCGGTTTTCAACGTCATCATAGTGCTCGCGATAATAATTTCCGCCGTTGCGGCGATTTCCGCGGGCAGAGGACTCAATATAACTAAGCCCGGCGACAATATCGATATAGAGGCGGGCGACGGCGCGAAAATTGCGCTCGACGACGCGAGCGCGGACAGAAAGCCCGGCGTTTACAATATACTCGTATACGGACGCGACAAGGTGGCCATGAACTCCGATACGATAATGGTCGCGAACTTTGACGCGACGGCGGGCAAGATAAATATACTTCACATCCCGCGCGACACCGTTTATATAGACGACAACGGCCATCAGCATAAAATCAACTACGTTTACGCGACGGAGGGGCGAGAGGGCCTTATAAAAGAGCTTCAGCAGCTCTTGGGCATACACATAGACAAGTATATAAGCATCACCACGGACGCGTTCAGGGAGATAGTCGACGCGATAGGCGGCGTTGAGGTGGACGTGCCCCAGGATATGCAGTACGAGGACCCGTATCAGGACCTCGTTATAGACATAAAGGCCGGAAAGCAGGTGCTTGACGGCGAAAAGGCGGAGGGCTTCGTCCGCTTCCGTTCGGGATACTATGACGCCGACCTGGGAAGGATAAAGGCCCAGAAGCAGTTCATCGCGGCGTTCATTCGAACGATGCTCAAGCCCGCGAATATAGTCAAAGTATCGGATATAGCGCAGATCGCGTTCGATAAGATAGACACCGACCTTGAACGCGGCGAATTTCTTTACATCGCGCTGCAGTGCGCGACGATAGGCATGTCCGACGCGACGTTCTACACGATACCCGGCGAGAACTACGGCGCGAATTTCGCAATGTACCGCGACGAGGCCGCGCAGCTTATGAACGACTGCTTCAACGTATACACGACGCCGATTGTGCCCGACGATCTCGAGACGTTCGACTTCAAGCATCAGCTTACCGAGTCGGTAACGGATTATCAGGGCACCACGGCGCAGGAGTACGAGGCCGGCAATCAGACGGCGGGCGTAAGCTATGACGATTACAACGCGGGATACGAGGAATCGTATATCGAGGGCTATAATTACAGCGACGAATACGGCTACGAAGGCTGATTTTTGGTATATTTTCATTATTATGAGGAGGTTATTTTATGAACACGGCTCCGCTTGACATTTTAAAGTGCGCGCTTACGGTGCTCGACGCGAAGAAGGCAGATGAGATAGTTGCGCTGGAGGTCACCAACGTAACGATAATCGCGGATTATTTCCTTATCTGCTCCGCAAACAGCTCAACGCAGCTTAAGGCGCTCTACGAGGAGCTTGAATTTAAGTTAAAGGAGCAGGGCATAACCCCGATACACATCGAGGGCTCGCGCGAGGGCGGCTGGATAGTGCTCGATTACGGCTCGGTCATAGTGCATATATTTGAACGCGAGCAGCGCGACTTTTACGATCTGGAGCGCCTGTGGGCGGACGGAGAAAAGATGGACATATCGGGTCTTATAAAAAAAGACGGCGACTGATATTCGGAATAAAAACATATGACGGAAGGTGCGAAAGACTTATGAATTACGATTTTAAGACGATTGAGAAGAAGTGGCAGGACAAGTGGGTAAGCGAGGGCACTTTTTTTGCCGAGAACGACTCCAAGAAGCCGAAATACTACGTTCTTATAGAATTCCCGTATCCGTCGGGAATGGGACTTCACGTGGGACATCCGCGCTCGTACACGGCGCTTGACATCGTTGCGAGAAAGCGCCGTCTCGAGGGCTACAACGTGCTTTATCCGATAGGCTGGGACGCGTTCGGACTGCCCACCGAGAATTTTGCGATAAAGAACAAGATACATCCGAAGAAGGTCACGCACGACAATATCGCGCGCTTCAGAAAGCAGCTTCAGTCGCTGGGCCTTTCGTTCGACTGGTCGAGAGAGGTCGATACCACCGATCCCGAATACTACAAGTGGACGCAGTGGATATTCCTTAAAATGTTCGAGAAGGGACTTGCGTACAAAAAAGAGATGAGCGTAAACTTCTGTACCTCCTGCAAGGTAGTGCTTGCGAACGAGGAGGTCGTAAACGGCGTGTGCGAACGCTGCCACAGCGAGGTCATACGCGCGCAGAAGAGCCAGTGGATGCTCAAAATTACCGAATACGCTCAGCGCCTTTTAGACGATCTCGACGATGTAGATTACATCGAGCGCGTAAAGATACAGCAGCGCAACTGGATAGGCCGCTCCACCGGCGCGGAGGTAAAATTCGCGACCTCGGCGGGCGACAATCTCGTCGTATACACAACGCGCCCCGACACGCTTTTCGGCGCGACGTACATGGTAATCTCGCCCGAGCATCCGCTCATCGACAAGTGGAGCGACAGACTTACTAATATGGACGCGATACGCGCGTATCAGAAGGAAGCGTCGAAGAAGTCGGACTTTGAAAGAAGCGAGGTAGCAAAGGACAAGACCGGCGTAAAGCTCGAGGGCGTTACGGCGATAAATCCCGTCAACGGCAGGGAAATACCGATATTCGTGTCCGACTACGTGCTCATGTCCTACGGCACGGGCGCTATAATGGCCGTTCCCGCGCACGACGAGCGCGACTACGACTTCGCGAAGGCGTTCGATCTGCCGATAATCGAGGTCGTGGCCGGCGGCGACGTGACGAAGGAGGCGTACGTCGATATAGCGAACGGCGTAATGATAAATTCGGGCTTTCTTGACGGATTAAAGGTACAGGATGCGATAAAGACGATAATCGAGTGGCTCCATGAAAAGGGACTCGGAGAGCCGAAGGTAAACTTCAAGCTTCGTGACTGGGTATTCTCGCGCCAGCGCTACTGGGGCGAGCCCATACCGATAGTAAAGTGCGAAAAGTGCGGCTACGTTGCCATCCCCGAAAGCGAGCTTCCGTTAAGGCTGCCCGAGGTGGAATCGTACGAGCCCACCGATACGGGCGAATCGCCGCTCGCGCTCATGACCGATTGGGTCAACACCACGTGTCCGCACTGCGGCGGCCCCGCAAAGCGCGAAACGGACACCATGCCCCAGTGGGCGGGCTCCTCGTGGTACTTCCTCCGCTATATGGACCCGCACAACCACGACGCACTGGCAAGCCCCGAGGCGCTTAAATACTGGAACTCTGTCGACTGGTACAACGGCGGCATGGAGCATACGACGCTTCATCTTCTCTATTCGCGCTTCTGGCACAAGTTCCTTTATGATATCGGCGTAGTGCCCACGAAGGAGCCCTACAAGAAGCGCACCTCGCACGGCATGATATTGGGCGAGGGCGGCGAGAAGATGTCAAAGTCGCGCGGCAACGTTGTAAATCCCGATGAGATAATCGACGAATACGGCGCCGACACGATGCGCCTTTATGAGATGTTCATAGGCGACTTCGAGAAGGCGGCTCCGTGGTCGAGCGAGTCGATACGCGGCTGCAAGCGCTTTCTTGACCGCGTATTCGGCCTATATGACATGATAACCGACGGCGACGGCTATTCGCCGAAGCTCGAAGCGGCTATGCATAAGACGATAAAGAAGGTCACGAACGACATCGAGATACTGAAGTTCAATACGGCCATCGCGGCGCTCATGTCGCTCTTAAACGAGATTTATGCAAAGAAGAGCATAACGCGCGGCGAGCTTAAGACGTTCCTTATCCTTTTAAATCCCTTTGCGCCTCATATTACCGAGGAGCTTTGGAGCATGGCGGGCTTTGAGGGCATGATAGCCGGACAGTCGTGGCCCGGATACGACGAGCAGAAGACCGTGGACGAGAGCATCGAGATAGCCGTTCAGGTAAACGGCAAGCTTCGCGGCACGATAAAGATAGCCGTTGATTCGTCCCAGGAGGACGCGCTCAAGCTTGCGTACGAGAACGAGGCCGTAAAAGCGGCCGTGGACGGCAAGAAAATCGTTAAGGAAATATACGTTAAGAATAAAATAGTAAATATCGTCGCAAAATAGCCTTCGATGTTTTGATATTTTATCTTGACATGGGATAACGGTTTCGGTATAATACAATGTATAGTGTAATGCGATGTGTATAGCATCGCGTTGCAGGCGTAAATGCGAGGGGGTGTAATATCATGTCGGAAATAAGAGTAAAAGAGAATGAGTCTCTGGACAGTGCGCTTCGCAGATTCAAACGCCAGTGTGCGAAATCGGGAGTTCTTTCCGAGCTTCGTAAGAGAGAACATTATGAAAAGCCCAGCGTAAAACGCAAGAAAAAGTCCGAAGCGGCAAGAAAGAGAAAGTATAAGTAAACCTTTTACTTACGACGAAAAAGCCCGTGCAGTCAGCACGGGCTTTTAAACTTTTCAGAGCGAAGCTCTGAAAGACTCGCATTGGCTCCCTTGTTCAATCCACCCCAAAAAACACAGGGTTTTTCGGGGGCCCCGGCGGGAGCTGTCTGCGAAGCAGACTGAGGGATTGTCACTGCGTTGTTCTATTGTATATGTTAAGCTCAAAATAAGCTTAACGGTCAAGTTTTTAACCAATCTTCGTGCTTGCTTTCGCCTTCATGTCCTGCTTAAACATCATTCTTTTCAGAACTTCGTTCTAAAGACTCTTGCCGCCTGCCGGCGTGGCCTACTTTTGTTTCCAAAAGTACCCCCGCGGGAGGCGATTTGAGTCTTTAGAGCAAAGCTCTGAAAAGAATAATTTGTTAAAGCAGAACACTATGCTTTAAGGAAGGGTAAGGTAGGTTAAAATCTTGAGAGAAATGCATTTTTTGTGCATTGAGTTATCAATAGTGCTCCCGTAGGGAGGCATGCCTTCATGCCTCCGTGAAAACACGGCAAAGACACGCGGAGGCGTCAGGGGACGCCTCCCTACGAAGGACGAGGGACAGACTCCCTCCGTCAGCGCCGTCGGCACTGCCACCTCCCTCGGGGAGAGAGCTTTGTAACGCCCCGTGCCGCCGGACGGCGGCGAATTATTCCATGTATCAAATCCTCTCCGGTGGGAAGAATAAGCGCATATACGATATGTCGGAGGTATGGATATGGATCGAAAAAGCTTAAGGATCATCTCTGTTGCCGCGGCGGTGTTCGCCGTACTTCTGGGGGCGTTCATATATCAGCTTTCGCTTGCCCGGACGTACAGAAGCTACATTATAAATCAGAACGCGCGCTCTTTTTACGATCTTGTCGATTCGGTGCGGACGATAGATTCGAGCCTTGAAAAGGGCATACACAGCGCGTCGGACGCGCAGCTCATAACGTATTCGGCCGAGATATGGCGCTCCTCGGGCGGCGCGCAGGCGGACCTGTCGTCTCTGCCGCTTTCTGACGAGCAGACGCTCAAGGTGGCGAAGTTCTTGTCGCAGACGGGCGACTACGCCTATATGCTCGCAAGAAAGGCGGCCGCGGGGGAGCCGATAACTAAGGAGGAGCAGGCCACGCTCGAAGAGCTTTCCATGTACTGCAAGACTCTCTTCTCCTCTCTTTCCGAGGTGGAGCAAAAGATAAACCGAGGCGAGCTTACGCTTATGAAAACGTCGCTTTTAGGCGGCTTTCGCGGCGGCGACGACGCGATATCGGCCGCGGCCGCGCCTGTCGTTGAGCAGTTCGCCGATTATCCGACGCTCATATACGACGGCCCGTTTTCCGACCATCTTTCGGACAGCGTGTCCGTGATGCTTGAAGCGGCGGCGGAGGTAACACAGGAGACGGCTAAAAAAACGGCTGCGCGGGCCATGGGTGCCGACGAATCAGAGGTCGTTTGCCTGGGCACGAGCGAGGGCAAAATCCCCGCGTACTGCTTTAAATCGGAGCGAGACGGCGCCGCCGTGACCGCCGACGTAACGAAGCAGGGCGGCTTTGCACTCTATATGCTGAGCGACCGTATGCCCGGCGAGGCCGTGCTTTCACCGGAGGAGGCGCTCGGATGCGCGAAGGCGTATCTTGACGATATGGGCCTTCGCGATATGAAGACGAGCTTCTATATGACGGACGCGGGCGCGCTTACGGCAAACTTTGCGTGGGAGCGCGGAGACGTCACGTATTACCGCGACCTTGTGAAGGTGACCGTAGCCCTTGATACGGGCGAGATAATCGGCGCGGACTTTACGGGCTATATAAAAAATCACGACGAAAAAAGACCTCTGCAAAGCGCCCGGATGAGCGCGGACGAAGCACGGCTTTCTGTAAGCGAAAGGCTTACGCCGAAAGAGCATTCCCTCGCCGTCATACCGACCGACTACGGCACGGAGGTATTCTGCCACGAATTTTTATGCACCAATTCCGACGGGCGAAGCTACCTCGTTTATATAAACGACGAAACGGGCTCAGAGGAGCAGATATTCATGCTCATAGAGTCCGAAAACGGCACGCTTACGATATAAATCAATCCGAAAAAGGCCGCGCTGCGGCCTTTTTCGGCCCGGCGCGCCCAAAATACGGGTAATAATCTTGACATAAGCAAAAAAAAAATATAAAATCATATAGTATAATGCTATTGATGTACCGATATACTCTTTAGATATTATAAATCATGCCGATTTTGTCATTTTTACTGTTTTTTTTATGAAAAATGTTAAGAGAAAGGAAGGTGTTTTGCAATTACGACACTGCATTTGGTAATAGCCATTGTCATTACGGCGGCGGTATTCGCGCTGATTTTTTTCCACGTCGGTTCTACATACAGGAAAAAGACGGCGGAGGCCGAGATAGGCAGCGCCGAGGCAGAGGCAAAAAGGCTTATTAACGACGCCATAAAAACGTCGGAAAATAAAAAGCGCGAGATGCTGGTGGAAGCCAAGGAAGAGACCCATCAGATAAAGCTCGAGCTTGAAAAAGAATTGAAAGAGCGAAGAAGCGAACTGCAGAAGCAGGAGCGAAGGATCATGCAAAAGGAGGAGTCCATAGATAAAAAGATGGACAGCCTCGACAGAAAGAACGAGATTCTTTCCAAGAAGATTCACGAAGCGGAGACAGAAAAAGAAGAAATCGACAATATAAAAAAGCAGCAGATGTCGGAGCTTGAACGTATCTCCGGCATAACTGCCGATGAAGCAAAGGAATATCTTTTGAACAATATCGAGTCCGAGGTGCGCCACGAGGCGGCCATGAAGATAAAGGACATCGAAACGAGGCTGAAGGAAGAGGCCGACAGCCGCGCGAGAGATATTCTGTCCACCGCGATACAAAGATGCGCGGCGGATCACGTTTCGGAGGTTACTGTATCGGTAGTACCCTTGCCCAACGATGAAATGAAGGGCAGAATAATAGGCAGAGAAGGCAGAAACATAAGAGCGCTTGAAACGCTGACGGGAGTAGACCTCATAATCGACGATACGCCCGAGACGATAACCGTTTCAAGCTTTGACCCGATACGCAGGGAGATAGCAAGGCTTTCGCTTGAAAAGCTCATTTTCGACGGAAGAATTCATCCCGCGCGCATCGAGGAAATGGTGGAAAAGGCGCGCAAGGAAGTCGACACCGTTATAAAGCAGGAGGGCGAACGCGCGATATTCGAGACGGGCATTCACGGAATACATCCGGCGCTCGTTAAGACCCTGGGCAGACTCAGATACCGCACGAGCTACGGTCAGAACGTGCTTAACCACTCAATCGAGGTTTCGCATCTTTCGGGGCTTATTGCCGCGGAGATAGGCGCCGACGTGACGGTGGCAAAGCGCGCGGGACTGCTCCACGATATCGGCAAGGCAGTCGACCACGAGATGGAAGGCTCGCACGTAACGCTTGGCGTTGACCTTGCGAAGAAGTACAAGGAGCACGCCGATATCATCCATGCGATACATTCGCACCACGGCGATATCGAGCCGCAGACGGTAGTTGCCTGCATAGTTCAGGCGGCCGACGCCATATCGGCGGCAAGACCCGGCGCAAGACGCGAAAATCTTGAAAATTACATCAAGCGTCTCGAACGCCTCGAGGAGCTTACGAACAGCTTTGACGGCGTTGAGAAATCGTTTGCGATACAGGCCGGACGCGAAGTGCGCGTTGTAGTAAAGCCCGAGTCGATAAACGACGACGACATGATAATCCTCGCCCGCGACATCGCAAAGAAGATAGAAAGCGAGCTTGAGTATCTCGGTCAGATAAAGATAAACATAATACGCGAGACGCGCGTTGTGGATTACGCAAAATAAGAAAAAAGAGCGTGAAAAGAAGTAAATTTTCACGCTCTTTTAATTTTTTGGTGTTTTTCGGGGAGGATTTAAGATATAATAAAGGCGGGTGATATTTATGTTTTATATACTTGCGGTGGGCGACGTCGTGGGAAGCCGCGGCTGCGAATTCCTTGACGCGCACCTGCGCGCCGTGAAGCGCTTTTACAAGGCCGACCTTACGATAGTAAACGGCGAGAACTCCGCCCCCGGAAACGGCATAACGAAAAAGTCGGCCGAGGCCGTATTCGACGCCGGCGCCGATATTATAACGACGGGCAATCATGTCTTCGCGCGAGCGGAGAGCTACGAATATCTCGACGAGGCGCCGTACGTCGTGCGCCCCGCCAATTATCATAAGGACTGCCCCGGAAAGGGCGCCGCCGTATGGGACGCGGGCAGATTTACGGTAATGGTCGCAAATCTTGCGGGCACGGTATTTATGGAAAGCCTCGACAATCCGTTCCTTACGGCGGACAGGCTTTTAAGGGAATACGCCGACTGCCGCATAAAGGTCATAGACTTCCACGCCGAGACGACGAGCGAAAAATGCGCGATGGCGTATTATCTCGACGGCAGGGCAAGCGTGCTTTTCGGCACCCATACGCACGTGCAGACGAACGACGAATGCATATACCCCGGCGGGCTCGGCTATATAACGGACGTCGGAATGACGGGCGCGCAATTCTCGGCGCTGGGCGTCGATCCCGCGCCGGTGGTGGATAAATTCATATATAAGATGCCCAAACGCTTCACGCCGTCGGAGAATCCCATAATCATGGACATAGCCGTATTCGGCGTGGACGAGACGACGGGAAAGACGGTTGAGGTATTAAAGGAGCGCATAAGGTGACGCGGAGTTTTGGAGGTCAAAATGAGATTAGACGGATTTGGATTATTAGTCAGCGATATGGCGAAGATGATACGCTTTTACAGGGATGTTCTCGGCTTTGAGATAAAAGAGAGCGAGGATGCGTCGAACGTATATCTCGTAAAGGACGGGACTTTGTTTCTTTTGTTCGGCAGAAAAGATTTTGAAAAGATGACGAATAAAAGGTACGAATACGTAAAAGGATTAAACGGTCATTTTGAGATAGCGCTGTACGTCGATACGTTTGACGAGGTGGACGCTGCGTTCAAAAAGGCTGTGGAAAACGGAGCTTCACCCGTTCTTGAACCGGAGCTTGAGCCGTGGGGACAGAGAACGTGCTATATCGCCGACCCTGAAGGCAACCTGATAGAGATAGGCTCGTGGAATAAGCCGTATGAGAAAAAGGATCTATAAGCCGATATATGATCGGCGCGGACTGTGATTGTGAGGAGAAAAGCATGAAAAAGGCGCTGCTTGTCGTCGGTATAATAATTATTATCGCCGGCGTTTTATCCCTGCTTTTTGCGGGGCTTAATCTTTTCGGATTTTATAACGTGCTTGACGGCTCGTCGGAGCTTTATGCCCGCCTTCATCAGCGGTCGATCATTTTTGCGGTCATCGGCATAGTTCTTGCGGTCATAGGCGCGGTGTGCATAAGGCTTAGAAAAAGAAAATAGAAGCGGATCATTAAACTTAAATATATATAAGTGCAGGAAAGGAGAAAAGCATATGGAACAGAACTGTTGTTGCTGCGGCAGACCCATCCCGGATAATGAGTACGGCACCGTCCGTCTGAAGGACGGCCAGCTCGTCTGCAGGGACTGCGCGGACAAGACGCGCATTTTGTATCCTTTCAGGTATACATATGTGCTGACAAAAGGCACGATCGCGTCGGGGTGGACCCGCAAGGGAGAGGCGATTTACGACAACACCATACAGGGACAGCGGATCGACCCGCTTAAGGAAATGACGGCGGAAAAGTTCCGCGCGGCCATGGAAGAATCCCTGAAAGCGGCCGAGGCGCAGGCGGCCCTGTATGCCGGCGCGAAAGCGGTGATCGAGGTGGACTATGTACGCAGATACTTCGCAAATATCGGAACGAAGGAAAAGCCTAAGTATTCCAAACGCAAGCGCTTCGGCGTTTTCGGCAAGGTGGTGCACGGGGAACTGATTACAGGCGCGGAGGTCGTCGTTTCCCATAAGGATAAAGAGTATTCCGCGAAAATCGAAGAGCTTCAGGACCGTGTCGGCACGTACGCCGCGGGCGCGCCCGTAGGAATGGCAAGCGCGGGAAAAGAGGTCATCATAATGTTCGGTCAGGGGATGGATTTTGTATATCCCGGCGATACGATGATAGTACGCTGAGAAAGGAACGGGAGGTTTTAAAATGGCAGTCAGGGAAAAAGAAGTAGGCCTGGGCAGCTGTGTGATCTGCGGACGCGCAGCATTGAGAGCGCGGGAAGAAGGCGAGCTAACCATGTTAGAGGGACCGAACGCGCTTCGTTTAAAGGACGGCGGCAGCCTGTGCGGTTCCTGCGTGCGAAAGCTGAGAGTCATGTATCCCGTACAGTTTACGTTTGACGAGGCGAAGCGGCTCGTCGTAAAGAAGGACCCGCTTGTGGAGCTAAGTACGGAGGAAGCTGTTCGCGCCAATGCGGAAGCGGTCTCGTTCCGCGAAGACATGAGGGAGCATTACGGATTTCATAACGCCGTATTTTCGGTGGACGCGATGGCGGAATCAAAGGGCGGTTTTCTTCAGCCCCCAATCGTCACCATTTTCGGACAGGTCCTTTACGGTTCGTTCTATATGCAGGACGAAGTGACGATTAAAAGCGGCGGAAACGAGATAAAGGCAGCGATTGAGGCGATAGACGCCTACGAACACAGGATACCGATGGACGCCGCGTCGCTGAAAGAGTGGATACGCAGGACGTGGGACCCGGGCAGAGCGGTCGCAGAGAACGGTTATCCCTGCAAGCTGGTCGTTTTGGGAAAGGGAATCTCCTTAAAGCCCGGCGACCTCGTTGTAAAGGACTGAAAGCGAAACAACGCTTGACAGAGGAGCGAAAATGAAACCCGATAAAGCTGGGGAATACGTCTTTCGCGTTATCTCAAATCAGGTGAGGTTCGGATACGGATACAGAACGGTCGAAGGGAAGCGGCAGTATTTTGCGTGGCACGGCTACCCCAACCGAAACGACGACTTTTTCACCACGAGCGAGATAAGCGAAAGCGAGTTTGACGAAATAGCCGAAAAATACCCGAAGGAGATTTCGGCCGACAGGGAAACGGCTGAGGTGTTCAGAGGCAGATACGTGGACGGACATAAGGTGATACTGGAGGGCTGGAACAGGCTTTTATAGCGCTCCTGTCGGTCTGGAGGTGGGCGGATTGAATAAGAGCATAGATGAATTGCTGCGGGCGCCTTATTGGATAATAGATATACTGCCCATGCAGGTTCCGAAGGACAGCCCGGGGCAGTACTTCGCCGTGGAGAAGTATTATCTGAGCCGGCCGCGGCTTTCCGAAATAAAGAAAAAGCACGTTGATACGGTGCTTAAGCTGAATTGTTTCGTGAGTCTTTCTTTGGATGAGGAAACGGACTTAAATCCGCCGCCGGAGCGCATTGAGGAAGCCGTGACAGGGCGGCATGTGAATATTATGCTGGGCGATTCGATGCTTGTTTCAAAGCCCGACGAAACGTATATGACACTTTATAATCCCGATGAAGAGCTGCTTCGGCTTATCCGGGTCATATCCTCGGGCGAGGGCCTTTACGTTTGGCGGCCCGGGCAGCAAAACGAATAGTATAAGGATGGTTTTATATGAATATACGGGTGCTCAGGGCGACACAGACGTGGCAGCGGGCGGGGGCGTATTACGTACGCATTCAGGGCATGGCAAGGCAGCACGATATCACGCTTAGGCGGGAGTTCGACGAACACGACACGCCGGACACGAAATACATCGTACTTACGGACGACGGGTTCCCCGTCGCGACGTGCCGCCTGTATGGGATCGACGCGTCAACGGCAATGATAGGCCGCGTCGTAGTGCTTCCCGAGTACCGCGGGCATAATCTCGGCGTGCGCGTTATGAGCGAGGCGGAAGACTGGCTTTCCGAGCTCGGCTATACGCGGGCGGCAGTCGAGAGCCGCGACGTCGCGATAGGTTTTTATCGCCGCCTCGGATACGGCGTTACCGATCCCGATATAATCCACGGCGACACGTTCGACTGCATCCGCATGGAGAAGGAGCTTTCGGCGGGGAAGGCCGGGGACGTGTGAAAGGACTTAAAATCCGATAAAACGCTTTACGCAGACGGGAGGCATTATATGAAGAAAAGCGGCATGATACTAAAAAAACACGGCGCGCTTGAATATTTCACGGCCGAAAGCTTCGATAAAACGGGCCTTGTGCGCCACTGCTTTACGACAAGGCGGGGCGGCGTGTCCGGGGGCTGTTATTCGTCGCTCAATCTGGGCGTGAACCGCGGCGACGACGAAAAGAACGTGCTTGAAAACTACGATATCATATGCGGCGCGCTTGGGATTTCAAAAGAAGACGTGATTTTGAGCCGCCAGACGCATTCCGACGTCGTAGAGGTCGTGGGGAAGGGCGAATGCGGCAACGGACTTTTTTATGCGAACAAATTCGAGAACGCCGACGCATTTGTAACGAGCGAACGCGGCGCGGCGCTTACGATATTTATGGCCGACTGCGTGCCGATACTTTTGCTCGACCCCAAAAAGCGCGTCATAGCGGCGTGTCACTCGGGCTGGCGCGGCACGGTGCAGCGCATCGGCGAAAAGACGGTAAACGTAATGCTGAAGCGTTACGGCTGCGATGCGGGCGACATGCTCGGCGCGATAGGTCCGTCCATAGGCCCGTGCTGCTTTGAGGTGGACGCGCCCGTAGTGCGCGAATTTGAGGCCGCCTTTGATTTTCTTCCCCGCAAGGAGTATATAAAGGAATGCGGCGGAGGAAAATATCATATAGACTTATGGCGCGCGAACTTCGAGCTTTTAAGGCACGCGGGCATACCCGAAGAAAACATAAGCCTTTTGGGGGAATGTACCGTCTGCGGCGGGGGAAAATACTTCTCGCACAGACGCGACGGCGACATGCGCGGCTCGCTTGCGGCGATAATCGAGCTTATTTGAGCTTTTATTACAGATTGCTTATTGAAAAATAATTATTTACCGTCTATAATAGAATAGATAAGTATATAAAGGCAGGATTTTTGCTTTAATTTTCGGAGGTGACTTATATGCAGGCACTGATAGAGAACAATCTCGGGGATATAACGATAGCCGACAGAGTTTTTCAGTATCTCGTGGGCGTTGAAACGACTAACTGTTTCGGCGTCGTGGGCATGGCCTTTCGCAACAAGGCGGGCGATATTGTAAAGCTTATAGTCAAGGATTCCGTGGATAAGGGCGTTTTGGTAAAGCTCAACCCCGAAAACAAGCTTGAAATAGAACTCCATATTATAGTGGAATACGGCGTAAATATACCTGCGATAACAAAGAGCATAATTAACAGAGTAAGATATTTCATAGAAACGACTACCGGCTTCAAGGTCGAGAACGTTCTCGTGGTAGTCGATTCCGTGCGCACAAATTAAGGGGCGGGGGATTTTGCCCGTTGTTTATGCGTAATATTTTTTAGCTTGTAGGGGGAATTTCGGTTGCTTTCATTAGACGGTAATTATTTTAAGAATATGTTTGTCTGCGGAGCAAACAATTTAAACATCAACAAGACCATGATAAACCGCTTGAACGTCTTTCCCGTACCCGACGGCGATACGGGCTCCAATATGTGGCTTACCATGTCCGTTGCGGTGACCGCTGTAAAAAACAGCACGGAGGACGATATATCCGTCGTTTCGGAGAAGATCGCGGGAGCGCTGCTTCGCGGCGCAAGAGGTAATTCCGGCGTTATACTTTCGCTTATGTTCAGAGGCATAGCGCAGGGCTTAAAGGGCGTAAAGGCGGCCGACGCGGTAACGCTCGCGGCGGCGTTCGGACTTGGCGTTGAGATGGCGTACAAGGCCGTTATGAAGCCCACGGAGGGCACGATGCTCACCGTTGCCCGCCTTTCTTCTGAGCATTTAAAGAAGACCGCGCCCGAATGCGAAGGGATGGAGAGCTTTTTCGAGCAGCTTACCGCAAAGGCAGACGAGGCTTTAAAGGCCACGCCTGATATGCTGCCGGTATTAAAGCAGGCCAACGTGGTTGACGCGGGCGGCATGGGACTTTTAGTCATATACCGCGGAATGCTCCACTATCTTATAAACGGTACGATGATAGAGGCCGCCGAGGCAAACGATACATACGAGGAGATAAACGAGGCCGATTTCTCGTTTGTCGAGACCGAGGACATAAAGTTCGGCTACTGCACCGAGTTCTTTATTAACAAGGACAAAAATAAGGATGAGCGTCTGCCGGAGTTCAAGACGTTCTTAAACGATATCGGCGACAGCATCGTTGTGGTGGCGGACGACGACATCGTAAAGGTGCACGTACATACGAACAACCCCGGCCGCGTTATTGAGGAGGCGCTCACGCGCGGCACGCTCTCGAAGATAAAGATAGAGAATATGCGCGAGCAGCATACGCAGCAGCTTGTGATAAGCGCCGCAGAAACGAAGCTGCCCACGCCGAGAAAGCCCTACGGCATCGTAGCCATTTGCGCGGGCGAGGGACTTCGGGGCATATTCGAGGATATGGGCGCCGACACTATCGTTGACGGCGGCCAGACGATGAACCCTTCGACGGACGATATTTTAAACGCGGTAAACGCCACGAACAGCGAGGTCGTATTCATACTGCCGAACAACAAGAACATAATAATGTCGGCAAAGCAGACGGCGGAGCTGGCGCGGGACAAGCGCATCGAGGTAATTGAGACGAAGACCGTGCCGCAGGGCATCGGCGCAATGCTCGGCTTCGACGCGGACCTTACGCCCGAGGACAACGTGGCAAGCATGAACGAGTCGGTATCCATGGTTTCAAGCGGCTCGGTAACTTATGCAGACCGTGACAGCGTTTATTTTGAAAAGGAAATAAAGAAGGGCGAGTTTCTGGCGCTTTCGGAGGGCAATCTCGTAGACGTAAGCCCCAACCGCGTAGAAACGACCGTAAAGCTCATCATGAGCATGTGCGAAAACGGCGCGGGACTCGTGACTATATATTACGGCAAGGACGCTCCGAGAGAGGAGACCGAGTCGCTTCTTGAGATATGCCGGGAGCGTCTCGGAGAGGATATCGAGGTAAACATAGTATACGGCGGACAGCCCGTTTATTACTATATTATTTCTGCCGAATAGCATTAAAAACAGATCGGCGGCGCGGGCACGGCCCGCGCCGCATTTTTATATATAAAGAGGTGATGCGCCGATGAGCTATACGCTCAGGGATATGGCGGGCGTGGGCCCGAAAAGAGAAAAGCTGCTTAATAAACTCGGCATATTCGCCCCCCGCGACCTTATATATTATTTCCCGCGCGCGTACGAGGACAGAAGTGCCTTTGCGCGCATACGCGACGTTGAAGCGGGGCAGAGCGTATCTGTAAGCGCGACGCTGGCGCGCGATTTTACGCACGCGCGTCTGCCGGGACGGCGCATAATGTCGCGCGCGGAGGCGTTCGACGATACGGGCCGCATGACGATAGTTTACTTCAACCAAAAGTACGCGGCCGAAAAATTAAAGCAGGGCGGGCAGTATATATTTTACGGCAAAGTTACCGGCGAGGCGCACAAAAAGTCGATGATAAATCCGACGGCGGAGCCGCTTACGTCCTTCGACCCCGAAAAGCGGATACTCCCCGTGTACCCGCTGTGCGAGGGGCTTACCGAGAATTATATGCGCACTCTCGTGCGCGAGGCACTTGAGACGCTTCTTAATACCATCGAAGACCCGCTTTCGGCCGAGGCCGAAAAAGAGGGGCTTATGGCGCTTTCGGACGCGCTTTACGCCATCCATTTCCCGAAGGACGCGGCCGTTCAGGAGACGGCGCGAAAGCGCCTGATATTTGACGAGCTTTTTTATCTCATGCTCGGCATGTCGCTTTTAAAGAACAGGCGGCGCGAGCATAACGCTGTGAAGCTTCGCGGCGATATCGATATGAAGCCGTTTTATGATTCGCTTTCGTTTTCGCCCACGAACGCGCAGATGAGGGCGATAGCCGAATGCGAGGCCGATTTAACGGGCGACGTTCCGATGAACCGCTTAATTCAGGGCGACGTGGGCTGCGGAAAGACGACTGTCGCCGAGGCGCTCATCTACCGCTGCGCGCGCTCGGGCGCGCAGACGGCCTTCATGGCGCCGACCGAGGTGCTGGCAAGGCAGCATTACGAGAATATGAGCGCGCTTTTCGCGCAGCACGGCATAAATACCGTGCTGCTTACCGGCTCGCTTACCGCAAGGGAGCGGCGAATGGCATATGAACGTATAGAGACGGGCTTTGCGCAGGTCGTCGTGGGCACTCACGCGCTCATCACCGAGGGCGTGAGATTCTCGCACCTTGCGCTTACGATAACCGACGAGCAGCACCGCTTCGGAGTGCGCCAGCGCGCAAGCCTCATAGGAAAGGGCGACGGCGTGCACACGCTCGTCATGTCGGCAACGCCGATACCGCGCACGCTGGGACTTATCATGTACGGCGATCTCGACATATCGATAATAGACGAGCTGCCCGCGGGAAGGATGAAAATTGATACGTTCCTCGTTGACGGCACATATAAGGCGCGCATATACGCCTTTGTAAAAAAGCAGGTCGCAATGGGGCATCGGGTTTACATAATATGCCCTGCCGTCGAATACGACGAGGAGAGCACGATGACCTCGGTTACCGAGCTTTACGAGGAATTAAAGGGCGGCGCCCTTTCGGATATAAGCTTAGGCGTGCTCTACGGCAAAATGAAGGCCGAACAGAAACAAAAGGTCATGGAGGACTTTTCGTCCGGCGAAATAGAGGCGCTCATCGCCACCACCGTGGTGGAGGTCGGCGTTGACGTAAAGAACGCCTCGCTTATAGTTATCGAGGACGCCGACCGATTCGGGCTTTCGCAGCTTCATCAGCTTCGCGGCCGCGTGGGGCGGTCGGATATAAAGTCCTACTGTGTGCTGATTTCCGACTCGAAAAACGAGCTTACGCTCGAACGATTAAAGACGCTTACGAAGACGAACGACGGCTTTGAGATTGCCGAGGCGGATTTAAAGCTTCGCGGCCCCGGAGATTTTTTAGGCAGCCGCCAGCACGGCCTGCCGTATCTGAGGCTTGCGGAGCTTACGGATATGGATATGATAACGCTTGCCAAAAGCCGGGCGCAGACCCTTTTGGACGGCGACCCCGACATTACAAGGAAGGAAAACGCGCCGATACTCAAAAAAATCGAAGCGATGTTCTTTGACGACGCGAAGAAAAACATATTTAATTAAAATAAATACGGCCTCCGTGCAGATAATAAACTCACGGAGGCGATTTTTTATGAAGAACGATAAATCCGACGCGCGCGTCTCAAGGGAGGCGTTCTTAAAATTCCGGCAGGAGCTCTCACGGGAGCTGGGCGTATTTTCGGAGCCCGAAAAAGACGTTCCCGACGCTCATGCGCGCGAAATTTTAAGGCGCATGGCGAAATCGGAGAAAAAACATAGACGAAAAAGGCGATAGGGGCTTGAAATGTATGGCGTCTTGACATATTATATAAGTTGACTGTATTTTATGAAACGGAGATATGTTATGAGCCATAAGCTTACAATACCGGAGGGATATAAATCATATCTTTCCGTAAGAGATACGCAGAGAGCCATAAAAATAATAAGAGATACGTTTGAAGACGAGCTTGCGGCCGCGCTCAATTTGGAGCGCATATCGGCTCCGCTGTTCGTAAGGTCCAATTCGGGCTTAAACGACGATTTAAACGGTGTGGAGCGCGCGATAAAGTTTGACGTGAAGAACTTGGGCTTCGACGTTGAGATAGTCCATTCGCTTGCAAAGTGGAAAAGAAACGCCCTGAAGGTCTACGGCTTTTCGGCGGGCGAGGGACTTTATACGGATATGAACGCCATAAGGCGCGACGAGGATTTTGACAATCTTCATTCGATATATGTTGACCAGTGGGACTGGGAGCTTTGCATAAACGCATCCGACCGCAACGAGGAGTTTTTAAAGCAGGTCGTTTTAAAGCTGTTTTCGGCCATAAAGAATACTGAAGCGGCCGTATATAAGGACTTCCCGGCGATTGTGCCCTCGCTTCCCGACGACGTTTTCTTTATCACGTCGGAGGAGCTTTTAAAGCTTTATCCCGACATCCCTCCCAAGGAGCGCGAAAACGAGATCGCGCGAGAGAAGAAGTGCGTATTCATCATGAAGATAGGCGACAAGCTCTCCGACGGCGCGCCGCACGACGGCCGTGCGCCCGATTACGACGACTGGGAGTTAAACGGCGACCTTATATTCTATTACGAGCCGCTTTCGGCGGCGCTCGAGGTGTCGAGCATGGGCATACGCGTAGACGAGAAGAGCTTAAGAGAGCAGCTTAAAAAGGCGGGCTGCCCCGAAAGAGAAAAGCTGAGATTCCACACGGAGCTTTTAAACGGCGAACTGCCGCTCACGGTAGGCGGAGGCATAGGCCAGTCGAGAATGTGCATGATGCTTTTGAAGAAGGCGCATATCGGCGAGGTTCAGACGAGCGAATGGCCCGACGGACTGCGCGCCGAGGCCGAAGAGAACGGTATTTTTCTTTTATAACGCTTGAATTTTAAGAATTGTTTGGAATTTATCCGCTTGAAATCGTTATCGAAGTGTGATAATATAAAAAAACAGTTTGCTATTTAAAGTTTTTGTGTTCGGGGTTATGATATGGCGATAAAGCTTGTGCCTGATCTCATAGTAGCCGACATCCACGATATCACGCCTTCGCTGCTTATCGACAACAACATAGGCGGCGTAATGGTCGACCTTGACAATACTCTGGCCTGCTACAACGAGCGGGAGCCCGGCGAGGATATAGTGGAATGGGTCAAAAGCATATGTGACAGCGGCATCAAATTGAGCATAATATCGAATAATAAACAGGAGCGGGTGGACAGATTCAATGCAAAGCTCGGCCTCCAGTTTAATGTTGCGCGCGCAAATAAGCCGTTCAAGCGCGTATACGTTGAGGTCGCGCGAAAGATGGGCCTTGCCCATGACCGCATCGCCGTCGTGGGAGATCAGATATTCACCGACGTTTTGGGCGGCAACAACGTCGGCATGTATACGATAATGATAATCTCGAAAAGCAGAACGTGGAATTCGCTGCTTGCGATGAGAAGGGCGCTTGAAATGCCATTCATAAAGCAGTACGAGCGGCGACTGAACAAACAGAACCAAAAGTCAAAGACCGGCGTTTGAAATGCGCTCGGTCTTTTGCGGTTTATATAACGCGAAAAATTTATATCGGCAGGGAGAAAAGCCATGAAGAAAAAAGTACTTATTTTGCTGGGCGCGAACATGGACCTCATGGGCAGAGCCCAGACGAACATATACGGCGAGGCGACCGTTGAGGAGCTTACAAAGAGAATCGAGGAGTATTCCGAAAAATGCGGCCTTGAGACCGAGGTATTCTGCTCCAATTCCGAGGGCGAGCTTATAGACAGGATACACGCAGCCCACGCCCAGTGCGAGGGCATAATAATAAACGCGGGCGCTTATTCGCATTATTCCTACGCGATACGCGACGCGCTTTCGGCGTCGCTTCTGCCGTGCGTTGAGGTGCATCAGATAAATATATTCGCGCGCGAGGAGTTCCGCCGCCGCTCCGTACTTTCGGAGGTGTGCGTAGGCGTTATATCGGGCTTCGGACACGCGGCGTATTTCATGGCGCTCGACGGCATGGCTCATCTTCTGAAGGGAGTATAACGTATGGATACGCTTAAAAGGCTTCAGGACAAGATGAAGCGCTACGGCATGCCCGCGGCGCTCATTCTTTCGGACGAGCAGCGCTTTTATCTTTCGGGCTTCAAAAGCAGCGCGGGCTTTATGGTAATATTTCAGGACGACGCGTATCTTTTCGTCGATTCGCGCTACTTTGAGGCGGCAAAGCTCTGCGCCGCGTCCCTTTCATACGAAGTGAGTCTTTTCAGAGGGAAGATAATCCCGTACATAACGAAGCTTTTAAACGATAAAAATATATCGACGCTCTATTTCGAGGACGACCTTATATCGTTTGCCGATTTCCGCGCGCTTCATATGTCGCTTGAAAAGATAGAGCTTAAGCAGATGGGCTCTTTTATATCCGACCTTCGCATGATAAAGACCGCGCGGGAGCTTGAATATATCCGCCGCGCGCAGAAGGAGAGCGAGGACGCGCTCATGCGCGTTATGGGGCGCATCGGCGCGGGCATGACGGAGCGCGAAGCGGCGCTCATGCTCGAATGGGAGATAAGAACGCGAGGCATGGACGCTTCGTTCGACTTTATCGCGGCGGGCGGCGAGAACTCGTCAAAGCCTCACGCCGTACCCACGGACAGAAAATTAAAAAAGGGTGACTTTCTTACGATAGACTTCGGCGCAAAGTATATGGGATACTGCGCCGATATGACGCGCACCTTCGCCATAGGCACGCCCACGGACGAGATGCGCCATGTGTATGAGGTGGTGCGCTCGGCAAAAATCGCCGCCGAGCGCGTGATACGCGCGGGCCTTAAAGGAAGCGAGATAGACCGCGCCGCGCGCGCCGTCATCGAGGAGGCGGGCTACGGCGCGAACTTCGGCCACAGCTTAGGCCACGGCGTGGGCGTAGTCGTTCATGAGCAGCCGAATTTCGCGCCGATGTACGAGCGCGAGATACCCGAGGGCGCCGTTGTGTCAGTGGAGCCGGGCATTTACCTTGAGGGACGATTCGGCGTGCGCATCGAGGACCTTGTTTTCGTTGACGAGGATGAGGCCGTAAGCCTCAATTCAATGACGACGGAGCTTATAGTGCTTTAAATCGCTCAAAATATGCGCGAACGTGTAAAAAAGTCTTGAAATACGGCGGATAATCTTTTAAAATAAATATGTATAACGACAGATAACAGCCTTCATGAAATCTACCGCACCATGAAGGGCAGGATTTAATTTTCACCGCAGTGCGGCGGATATGGGAGAGAGAACATATGATATCAGCAGGCGATTTCAGAAACGGTATGACCTTTGAGCAGGACGGAAACGTGTTTCAGGTAATTGAATTCCAGCATGTTAAGCCGGGCAAGGGCGCGGCATTCGTAAGAACGAAGATAAGGAACGTTATAACCGGCGGCGTTGTTGAAAAGAGCTTCAGCCCCACCGAAAAGTTTGAGCAGGCTTTCGTTGAAAGACGCGACGTTGAATACCTTTACAGCGACGGCGAGCTTTATCACTTCATGGACTGCGAGTCGTACGAGCAGATGCCTCTGGGCCCCGATATCGTGGGCGAGAATCTTAAGTTCGTAAAGGAAAACGTAGTGGTCAAGCTTTTAAGCTTCAAGGGCAAGGTATTCGCGCTTGAGCCGCCGAACTTCGTAGAGCTTGAGGTAACGTTTACCGAGCCGGGCGTAAAGGGCGACACGGCCACCAACGTACAGAAGCCCGCGACCGTTGAAACGGGCGCCGAGGTAAAGGTGCCGCTGTTCATAAACGAAGGCGACAGGATACAGATAGACACGAGAACGGGCGAATACATGGGACGCGCGTGAATATACGCTCCCGTATGCGTATACGCATATAATAGAAAGGGATTTTTGATATGGAAGAAAAGTTAGATAAGCTTGTAAAGCTCATATCCGAAGTGCAGGATGAAAAGGCACGAAAAGCTCTTTCGGTAATACTTGATATTCTGTCCGACGTGACGAATGAGATTGAAGACATAAACGACGACCTTGATTCCATCGACGAGGCGTTCCAGCTTTTCGACGAGGACCTTGCCCATGTGGAGGACGCCGTATTCGGCGAGGACGAGGGCTACGATCACGAGCATGTGCATGACCACCACCATCATCACCATCACGACCACGGCGAAGATTGCGGCTGCGGTGACGAGCTTGAGGTGGCCTGCCCCAACTGCGGCGCTTTAATTGAGCTTGAATCGCCCGACGTTGAGCGCATAATATGCCCCAACTGCAAGGTAATGATAGCGGTCGAATACGACGTTGAAGACATAGAAGAATAATTTTTAAAAAATCCGCAAAGAGCGCGCTCTTTGCGGATTTTTTTGTTTGACAGGAGAAAAGTATGCGCCTTTTTGTTGCCGTTAATTTTCCCGAGGATATAAAAGACGGGCTTTACGAAGCCTCGGAGCTTCTTAAAAGAGAGTGCGTCAAAGGAAGCTTTTCGCGCCGCGAAAACTATCATCTTACGCTTTGCTTTATCGGAGAGACCGAAAGAGTCTCCGACGTAAAGCGCATTATGGACGGCGTTTCCTTCGATGCGTTTAATATAACGATTTACGGCCTCGGCAGCTTTCGCTCGGGCGATGGCGATATATACTGGGCGGGCGTAAAGGAGAACGCCGCGCTTTCGTGCCTTGCGGCAAAGCTTTCGTCGTCGCTTTCGGGCGCAGGCTTTAAGATTGACAAAAAGCCCTTCAGGCCGCATATCACGCTCGGACGGCGCGTAAAGCCGAAAGCCGGATTTGACCGCGGGGAGTTTATAAAATCGTTTGCCCCCGCGCGCGTGCGCGTTTCGAAAATAAGCCTTATGAAGTCCGAACGCATAGACGGGATTTTAACGTATACCGAGATTTACAGCGTGTCAGGACGAGGCAAAAAGGCTCTTTAAAAGCAGCGTAAGGCAGTAGCCCACGTCGAGCCGTTCAACCGATTCCGCGGCGATTATCGGGATGTCCGCGATGACCTCGCCGTCAAGCGTATATAATAGATTTCCCACTCTGGCGCCCGCGTTTACGGGCGCTTTTATCGTTTCCGGAAGTATTGCGCGCCCCGATATACGCTCAAGGTCCTCTTTTTTCACCAAAACGCCCTGGTCTCTTTCGAGGGTTAAAATAACGTCGTCCTTCTTTCCGCCGATAACGCTCATCGGCTCGAACGTTTTTTCCTCCTTCGATACGCCGAACCTCGCGTAATGCTCGAAGCCGTAATCGAGAAGCCTTGCCGCGTCCTTGAATCTGTCGTCGCCCGTGGGGGACGTCATGACGACGGCGATAAGGCTCACGCCGTCACGCCGGGCCGTCGCGCTCATGGAATAGAGCGCCTTGCTCGTGGAGCCGGTCTTTAAGCCCGTTATGCCATTGTATGATTTTAAGAGCTTGTTCGTGCTCGTCAGGGTAAACGCGCCGTCACGAAGGGAGTCAATGCGCACGGTCGTATAGTCGAATATCATTTTATGCTTCATCAGCTCCCGCGACATTAAGGCGATGTCGCGCGCCGACGTGTAGTGGCCGTCCTCGTCGAGTCCGTGGACGTTTACAAAGTTAGTATTCGTCATACCGAGCTCACGCGCGCGCTCGTTCATGCGGCGCACGAACGCGTCGCCCGAGCCCGCGACAAATTCGCTCATCGCGTACGCTGCATCGTTGGCCGACGCTATGGCGATGGCCTTTATCATATCGC
Organism: Clostridia bacterium; assembly: GCA_017513095.1. GTDB lineage: Bacteria > Bacillota > Clostridia > Oscillospirales > RGIG577 > RGIG577. Next base: position 124,869 of record JAFWDJ010000012.1, read on the forward strand.
GCACGGTGAACGTTTCGCCTTCTTTTAAGTATATCTGAGAGCCGCCGAGCGAGGCCGCCTCTGCGGAGGCCGTGACCGTGTCGTCGAGCGTAAATTCTCCGCGGTCGAGCGCTTCGACAATCAAAAGCAGCGTCATTATCTTCGTAACGCTTGCGGGAGCGTGGTGATCGTCCGCGTTGTATTCGTAGAGCACCTTTCCCGTTTCGGCGTCCGTGAGTATCGCGCTCTCGGCGAGCAGCCCGAGGCTGTTTTCGCCGTCGGCCGCAAGCGCCGAAGGGACGGCGGCAAATACAAGAACAAGGCATAATATTGCCGCGATAATTCTTGAATATCGTTTTCTCAAGGGGTATTACCTCCGTGGATATGTGTGTGTTGTAATATCTTTACGCAGATATTGCCTGCGATATTCTTTTGGAGCTATAATTTAATTATAGCAGATTTTGAAGCATTGCAAAATATTTAAAAGAATTGAAATTTAAAAGAAAGGCAGGTGCATATATGAGACGGCCTCTTTGCCTCTTTGCCGCGGCGCTTTCGCTGTCGCTTGCGGTGATGCAGTTCGCATCGTCGCGTGTCGCGCTTGCCGTTTGCGCCGTATGCGCCGCCGCCGTACTTTTTATCGTCTTGTTTTTGAGAAGAGACGCCGTGACAAGGCCGGCTTTTATCGTCGTATTCGCTCTTTTCTTCGCCGCGGGCCTAATATTCATATGGACTCACTCATATATCGAGCCCGTATACCGATTCGACGAAAGGCCGTCGCACATAACGGGATATATAACCGACCTGGAGTCGAAAACGGCGCACGGATATAAATATACGCTGCGCTGCGAACGCATCGAAAGCGGGGGCGAGGCGCTTGCGCGCCCCTTTGATATTGAGCTTTACACAAATGAGCCAATATCCGCAAAGCCGTATGAGCGCATAAGGCTTGCCGCGATTCCCACGGTGCCCGATACGGCCGACAGCGACAGGGATATGGACACGCGCGCCTATCTTCGCTCGAAGGGGATATATCTTACAGCCTCGCTTAAATCGCAGCTTCTTATGACGAAAACGGGCGAGACATGCGGAAGCGCGTTCCTTCGCGGCGCGCTCGCGCTCAAAAGCCATATTATCGACACTCTGTTTTCAAACGGAAAGCTTTCCTATGAAAACGCGGCGCTTGCGGCCGCCGTGACGACGAATTACAAGGGCAGGCTGTCATCCGCGCAGAAGGCCGCGTTTTCATCCACAGGCCTTTCTCACGTGCTCGCGGCCTCGGGAATGCATCTTTCGATTCTCGTTTTCGGCGTGCTGCTGCTTTTTCGGATGATAGGAGTAAGACGAAGATACGCGCTTCTTCTGTCGCTTGCAGCGGTCGTAGGATTTGCAGCCGTCGCGGGATTTTCGGTATCGGTCGTGCGCTCGGGCGTTATGTTCTTCGTTATGGCCATAGCCCTCGCGGCGGGGAAGAGCTACGACTCGTATACGGCGCTTGCCTGCGCGGCGACGGCGATACTCTTTCACAATCCGTTTGCCATAGGAGACGCGGGCTTTATTTTAAGCGCCGTATCGACGCTCGGGATACTGCTGTTTTACCGCCCGCTTCATAATACGCTCACGATAAAAAGAAGAGGCGCGTTTTTCGCCGTAATAAACTATTTTTTGGGCCTCATATGCGTTACGCTTGCGGCGACGTCGCTTGCCGTCCCGTTTACGATGTTCATCTTCGGCGGTGTCTCGCTCGTCGCGCCGCTGTCCAATATCCTCGTTGTGCCGCTTATTCCCGTTATATTCATCCTCTGCGCGCTTACGGCGATTTTTTCGGCAACGCCCGCGGGCGCGTTCTTCGCAATGCTTATCGAGCCTGTCTGCAGCTATATCCTTGCGGTCGTGGGGACGCTTTCACAGTGGTCATTTTCGTATCTTGCGACACGGGGAGAACAGTATTATATCTGGGTCGCCTTCGCCGCGGCCGCGGCGATAATATGCGCCTCGTCGGGCGGGAGGATAAAAAGAAGCTCCGCCGTATGCATCATCCTTGCCTCGCTTTTGTTTACGGGGCTTTATACGGGGCCCGCAGCGCCGCCGAAAACGTATGACACGGGCTTCAGGCTTACCGTTCTGGACGTGGGGCAGGGGCAGTGCGCGCTGCTTGAGGGAGGCGGGCGCGTTTTCGTACTCGACTGCGGCACCTCGTCATACGGATACGACGCCGGGGAGGCGGCTTCGGAATATTTAAAGAGAAACGGAGTAAACCATATCGACGCCGTAATACTCAGCCATTATCACGACGACCACGCAAACGGAGTGGCGCGGCTTATCTCGGACATAAAAACGGATATGCTCATCGTTCCCGAATGGGGAGACGACGACGGCGTAAAGGAGAGCCTTGAAATGTGCGCGCGCGAAAGCGGCGCGGACGTCTTAGGCGTGGCGCATGACTCGCAGGTGGACGCGGGGGAGCTTACGCTTCGCATCTACGCGGACCATATGTACGATATAACGGGAGAAGGGGGCGGGGACTATAACGCAAATGAGAAAAATCTTTCGATATACATAGAATGCGGCGAATCGAGCGCCTTGATTGAGGGCGACATGCCGGGCGAGGATGAAGGGTATCTTTCACAGACGCGGGATATGGATACGGACGTGCTTCTCGCGGCGCATCACGGCTCGAAATATTCGTCGTACCCCGATTTTTTAAACGCCGCGACGCCCAATATCGCGGTAATATCCGTGGGCGCCGATAATTATTACGGCCATCCGTCGGATGAAACGCTCGGCCGCCTCACGGGGATGGGCGCACACGTTTTTCGCACCGATACGGACGGCACGGTCGTCATTGACACGGCGGGCGACGGCGTCTTTACGGTATATCATAGCAAAAAATAAAATCCCGAAGCTTTTGTTCGTCAAAGCTTCGGGATCGTTTTCTGTCGTATGCTTTTTTGTTCTTCGACACTCTCGTTACGGGGCAAATCTCGTTCCAGACTCCGCGCTTTTTTTGGTCGATCGCGCGGCGCTCTTTTTTCGAAAGCTTTTCGTAGGGCACGAATTTTTTCATAAGTTTACATCTCCTTTAAAATATTTTGCAGTTAAGCTTATCACGAATTTTATAAAAAGTCCATATCCCGCGCGAAAACGTAATAATTCTGCAATACTTAATAATTTTTGCTTCGCTTCGCCCGATTTACTCATTTTTCATATAATATGCGCTTCTCTATTGAAATTGCGCCGGGCGTTTGGTATAATAACCGTATTATATAAAATAATGAAAGGGGCTAATTATCATGAACAAAAAACTTCGCATCCTGGCGCTCATTCTCTCGGCTGCAATGGTTATAGCAATTATGGCGGGCTGCTCGAGCAAGAAGGACGACAGCGGAGACCAGAGCGGTACTGAGGAGAAGACCTACATTATCGCTACCGACACCACGTTCGCTCCGTTTGAATTTACGGACGCAGACGGCAATTTCGTAGGCATTGACGTTGACATCCTTGCAGCTGTTGCAGAGGATCAGGGCTTCAAGTACGAGCTTCAGCCGCTCGGCTTCGACGCATCCCTTACGGCTGTACAGTCCGGCACGGCTGACGGTATGATCGCAGGCATGAGCATAACGGAAGAGAGAAAAGACACGTACGACTTCTCCGACCCGTACTATGCAAGCGGCGTTGTACTTTCCGTTGCTGCGGATTCCGGCATCGACTCCTATGAGGGTATAAGAGGCGCGAAGATCGCCGTTAAGACCGGCACCGAGGGCGCAGCTTATGCAGAGTCCATCGCGGAAGAATACTCGCTCGAGCTTTCGTACTATGACGATTCCGCGTACATGTACGAGGCTGTAAAGACCGGCGACGCAGTCGGCTGCTTCGAGGACTACCCGGTAATGGGCTACGCAGTATCCCAGGGCAACGGTCTTAAGCTCGTTGGCGAGATGGTTAGAGGTTCCTCCTACGGCTTCGCCGTATTAAAGGGCCAGAACCAGGAACTCCTTGCTATGTTTGACGCAGGTCTTGACAACATCATGGCAAACGGCACCTACAAGGATATCCTTGCAAAGTACGGTGCTGACAATACCGATGAGGCAGGCAGCCTTCTTGAGCAGGCGACAGGTTTAGTTAGCGACGCAGCAGACGCAGCAGTTGACACGGCGGCAGACGCAGTAAGCGACGCAGCAGACACGGCGGCAGGCGCGGTAAGCGACGCGGCAGACGCAGCGGCAGGCGCAGTAAGCGACGCGGCAGACACGGCGGCAGGCGCAGTTGGCGGTGCAGCAGACGCTGCGGCAGACGCAGTACAGGGCGCAGCCGACGAATTAAAGGACTAATCTTTTAAACAAAGTGTAATCAAAATCGTCTTATATGTCACGTAATGCAAGGCTTTGTCCTTGCATTACGTGAATAAACTCAAAAAGACTGAAAGAGTGGGAAATACGTATGGATTTTTACGGCGTACTTACGAATATGTATCCCATGCTGCTCGACGGCCTTGTAATGACTCTGGAGACTTCGCTCCTTGCGATACTTATCGCGTTTTTCCTGGGCCTTTTGTCGTGCGTAATGGGAATGTCGCGGATAGTTCCGCTGGCGCTCATATCAAAGTTTTATGTATGGGTAATAAGAGGAACGCCCTTTATCGTTCAGCTATTTATAATTAAATACGGTATTCCCCAGGTGGTCCAGCTTTGGGCTCCCGGCTTTAACTTCACTATTTTTCAGGCGGCTGTGGCAACGCTTGCGTTAAACGCCGGCGCGTACATGTCGGAAATATTCAGAGGAAGCATACAGGCCATAGACCCCGGCCAGATGGAAGCGGCAAGAAGCCTGGGACTTCCCAAAACGCGCGCCATGATAAAGGTAATCCTTCCTCAGGCGCTCAAAATCAGCATACCCATGCTTTGCAATCAGTTTATAATCTCTTTGAAGGACTCGTCGCTTGCGCAGGTAATAGGTCTGCCCGAGCTGTTCTATCAGGGCAAGATTTACGTTGGACGGACATTCAGAAGCTTTGAAACGTACATAATCGTCGGATGCGTTTATCTTATAATTATAACGATACTGTCCTACATCATAAAGCGGATTGAGAGGAATCTTGACTATGGCAAAAAAAGTTAGAGTAAAGAATCTGTGCAAATCCTTCGGCAGTACGGAGGTTTTAAAGGGCATGGATCTCGAGGTCTCCGAGGGCGAGGTTGTCTGCCTCATAGGCCCGTCGGGCTCGGGCAAATCCACGTTCCTTCGGTGTTTAAATCAGCTTGAAACGCCCACCTCCGGTGAAATAGAAATCGACGGTTATCTCATAACCGATAAAAATACGAATATAAACAAGGTGCGCGAGAACATCGGCATGGTGTTTCAGCAGTTCAATCTGTTCCACCACCTTACGGCGAAGAAGAACATCATGATGGCGCCCATCGACAGAAAAAAGCTCTCCAAAAAAGAGGCGGAGCAGCGGGCGATGGAGCTTTTGACGCGCGTAGGCATGTCCGATAAGGCGGACTCCTATCCGAGGCAACTCTCCGGCGGCCAGCAGCAGCGTGTGGCCATAGCGCGCGCGCTTGCGATGAATCCCGACATAATGCTGTTCGACGAGCCGACGAGCGCGCTCGACCCCGAAATGGTCGGCGGCGTGCTTCAGGTAATGAAGGAGCTTGCGGCGGCGGGCATGACAATGATAGTTGTGACGCACGAGATGGGCTTCGCGCGCGACGTGGCCGACAGGATAGTGTTCATGTCAGACGGCTACATAGTTGAGGAGGGCCCCCCGTCGGAGATTTTCACAAATCCAAAGGAGCCGAGAACGAAGGACTTTTTAAACCACGTACTATAAAGCACAAAAACGCCTGCGGTGTAAATCCGCAGGCGTTTTTGTGTCAGTGTGTCGAGAAGCATTCTTCAACACGATATTTGCACGTACTCTTTCTCTTTCATAGTATTCTTTTTTCGGCAGTCTGACCTCTTTTTTGACGCCCTGTGCTTAAGCGGGCTATCTGTATATCCTTACGGCGCATCTTAGGCGCCCTTTTTTCGTTTCGCGCTCCACGGATTCATAGATGAAGCGGCCGTATCCGCGCACGGAGATTATCTCGCCGTCCTTAGGCGTGTATGACGTGCTTGTGATAAGGCGGCTGTTTGCGAACACCTTTTCCGCGGCGAAGAGCTTCTGGCTTTGCGCGCGCGACATTTTATATACGGCCGCGATTACAGCGTCAAGCCGTTCGGAGGCGACGACGATAAGGCTTTTTTCGGGCGGCGTATTCGCGGTCTCGGGCAGTCTGTCGGCGCGCACGGCCGTAACGGCGGTGCGCTTTACGGTCGAGAGAGTTTCTTCGATATACGAGGCCACCTGCGAAAGACAGAAAAGATACGCGCTGCCGTCGTAATTTACTATATCGCCAAGCACCTCGCGCCGAAGCCCAAGCCCCATGAGAGAGCCGAGGTAGTCGCGGTGAGTGAACTTTTCGGCAAATCTGGGCGCGGCGGGTGATATGCGTATAAGGCTTACGGGCGCGCCGTCCGCATCGCCGCCGAAGCAGGCGATTTTTCGCTCCGCCGCGTCGTATCCGCCCCAAAGCGTATACGGCGAGGAAAGCTTTGCCCGTGTCAGCGCGTCCTGCTCGTGCAGGTTCAAAAATTCGGAATATGCGGGAATGCCGCGCCTTTCGGACCTTTCGGAAAGCTCCGAAAGCCGCTTTAAAGTCAGGTTTTCATCGTTCGTTTTGAATCACTCCTTAAAACCGGGCCTCGAAATAATACCAGTTATCGGCAAGCTTTTTCGTAATGCCGCCGTTGTCAGTCCCGTCGTTCCACGTCCAGATGCCCTCCTTGTAGGGCTTTAGCGTGACGGGAGCATTCTGGAACGCGGCGGGCGCGTCGTCGGGGGAGTAGTAAAAGCCGTAATACTTCGTTTCGGAGCCTATGCCGCTGCCGGCGAACATAAACTGCACTATCGTGTGCTCTCCCGGGAATACGTCCACGCTCTTGATCTCCGTAAAGCCCGCATCTGCGCCGCCGTCCGAAAGAGCGGTCTCGGCCGTTTCATAAAGCCGGTCCGCGTTTGCGCCCACAAAGCGCGCTATCTTCTGCTCGGGAGAGATGAACGAAAGCGCGTATACGAGCACGGCCGCCGCCGCTATGATGAGCACAACGGTTTTCTTTTTTGTCATGGTACGCCTCCCGGACTGTGTTCTTAAAGGATATTTTATCACAATACCGCGCCGCTTACAACAATGAGGCGCGCGCTCAATAAAACCGCTTGACTTTTAGCGCCCGTTTTATTAAAATAATTCAGTAAGGCGCCGCGCGCCTGTAATAAGCCCTCGTAGCTCAGCAGGATAGAGCATTCGCCTCCTAAGCGAAAGGTCGTGCGTTCGAATCGCGTCGAGGGCGCCAGGAATTAGGGGTACCGAAATTTTTTCGGTACCCCTTTTTTATATCCGTCCCTCGGTTTTTGTTGAAAAACCGGCGCGCAGCGTATATAATAAAGCCATAATCTTCACAAAATCGACAAGGAGGAGCGTCATGGGCTTATTCTCAAAAAAGACGTGCGCCGTATGCGGAGGCAAGGCGGGCGCGGTATTCAATCATAAAATAGCGGGAGATCTCGTAATGTGCGGCGACTGCCGCAATAAATGCACGCCGGGGCTTACTTCGAAGGAGCTTAAAACGATGGGCGTGTATGAGATACAGGAGAATATGAAGATAGTTGAGGAGAACCGCAGTCTTTACGAAAACGAGTTTGAAAGGACGCGCGAGTTCTACACCGGCGCGAGACGGGACAAGCCCGTCATATACGTTGACGAGGCTCACGGCTGGTGGGTGAACGCGACGGAGACGCAGCCGTATCTTTTTAGGCTTGACGACATATCGAGCTACAATATGCGCCTTTCCACGAGGTATCTCGACGAGGACGAAAGACGCGACCGCGGCTTTTTGGAGTGGCTTTTCGCGCCCGATTTCTATTCGGATTATCCCGAGCTGCCCAGATGCCATTATGACGAGAAGATAACGGGCATTTACTTTGACGTCCGTCTTAAAAACAACGAGCTCGGCCTTGAAAAGGTGGAGATAGACGTTTTTCCGGGCCTTTTCACGAGCGAGAGCGACGTGCGCGGCGCTTACGCATGCTGCCATGAGCTTTATATGTACCTGGGCGACCTTAGAAACAGAGCGTTTGAAAGCTTTGACGACGGCGCGCCCGCAAAGGAATCGACGATGGAGTCGCTCGAGGCGCTCGAAAAGCTCCATTCGCTGCTTAAATCGGGCGTCATAACGCAGGAGGAATTCGACGCGAAAAAGAAACAGCTTCTCGGTCTGTAGAGAGGATTTTATAAAAGACCCGTTTCGAGAGAAACGGGTCTTTTATGTTATGTAAACTAATTTCCCCGAAAAAACATCGAAAACAGTGGATTGAGTACGTTTTTTAGGACATATCGGATGATATTATAAAGGTGCAAAAGAAGATGAAGGCTTGAAAGACGGTTTTTGTTGCAGTAAAATAATCCCAACGGAGCAGTTTAAAAAATATGCCAAAAAAGGACGGTGAGAACGATGGCAAAAAAGTACGGCGGCTTTTTTTCGGACCCGTTCGACTTCAACGGGGACGGAAAGCTGGACGCATCCGAAAGCTTTATAGCGTATAAGGTGTTTCGGGAAGTGACGAAGGATCTGGATGATGACGACGGCTTTGATGACGACGATGACGACGACTGAATTTCCCCGTCCCGCGGGTGATTGATTTCCTTTCGGCTTTCGCGTATAATAAAACAAAAAAGCCGAAAGAGAGAGGGGAGCGAATTATGAAAGCGTTGGTTGCGTATTTTTCCGCGAGCGGAGTTACGAAAAAGGTGGCCGAAAGGCTAAAGTCGGCCGTAGGCGCGGATATATTTGAAATAACGCCCGAAACGCCGTATACGGCGGCCGATATACGGTGGACGAATCCGTTCGCGAGATGCAATAAGGAGAAGATGGGCAAAAAGGATGTGCCCGTTTCGGGACGCGTTGAGAACATGTCCGATTACGACCTTATATATCTCGGCTTTCCCATCTGGTACAACGGCGCGCCGAACGTAGTGCTGACGTTTTTGAAGGGGTACGACCTTTCGGGCAAACGTATTGCGCTTTTCGCGACCTCCGGAGGGAGCGGCATATCGAAAACGCCGGAGAAGCTAAAGCCCTATTTGAGCCCCGACGCAAAAATCATCGGCGCAAAGCTGTTTTCGCCCGGCGTGGACGAGGCGCAGCTTAAATCATGGGCGGATAGTCTGTAATCTTATAAGCAAAAGGCCCGTTTTTGCGAAACGGGTCTTTTTTGCGCGTTTTTGTTGAAAACAGGAAGAAAAAATGATAAAATAACAAAAAGCGGTCCGAACGGCGAAGAATCTTTCGCCGGAGGGATGCACAAAACGAAGAACGGAGATAAGAAGTATGACTTTTCTTGCTATACTGCCGTGCGCGGTGCTTTTTATAATAATCTGGCGCGCAGATAAGATAGAGAAGGAGCCGCCCGCGCTTCTTATAAAGCTTTTGATAGGCGGCGCGCTTACGGTAATAAGCGCGATGATACTCGGCCTTATCGGCACCGCGATCCTTGAAGTGCTCGTCGTACAGGGGAGCATGCTGTATCTTCTCATAGACAACTTTATCGTGACGGCGCTCGTTGAGGAGGGCGGCAAATACTTCGTATTAAAGAAGCTTACGTGGCGTTCGCCCGCGTTCGACCATACGTTCGACGCCGTCGTTTACGCCGTAACGGCGTCTTTGGGCTTTGCCGTTGTCGAAAACATTCTCTACCTTGCGGACGCGACGCTGGGGCTTGCCTTTATGCGGGGCATTCTTTCCGTGCCTGGGCACGTTATAGACGGCGTTTTCATGGGCTACTTCTACGGTATCGCAAAGCAGTGCGAGCACCGCGGCGAATACGGAGGCATGAAGCGCAATCTTAAGCTTGCGCTAATAGTGCCGATGCTTCTTCACGGCTTTTACGATTTCTGCCTTTGCACGGAGGACGAGACGTTTCTTGTTATATTCTTTATCTTCGAGATAATCATAACTGTCGCGGCGATAATCAAAGTAAGAAAACTGTCAAAGCAGGACGCGCCCATTATCCAGAAGGACGAGATAACATACGAGCGCGACGACAAGCTGATAAAGTAAACGAAAGCCGAAAAAGCGTTTTAAGAGCCCGGGCATTTAGTCCGAGGCTCTTTTTTCATGCGGACAATGTTTTCGCCGTATCCGATTGACAGGCGGCGCCCTCGTTCGCTATAATTAACACATATAATCACAGCAGAGAAGGAAGGAAACATAAATGAGCGATTACAAAATAAATACCAACTGCGTACACGGCGGCTACACGGCGAAAAACGGCGAAGCGCGCAACTTTCCGATAGTGCAGAGCACTACGTTCAGATACGCGACGAGCGAGGCAATGGCAAAGCTTTTCGACCTTGAGGCGTCGGGCTATTTCTATACGCGCCTTCAGAACCCCACGAACGACGTTACGGCCGCAAAGATAGCCGCGCTTGAGGGCGGCACGGCGGCGATGCTCACCTCGTCGGGTCAGGCGGCGTCGCTTTTCTCGATATTCAACATCTGCGGCGCGGGCGACCACGTCATTTCGTCGTCCACGATATACGGCGGCACGTACAATCTTTTCGCCGTAACGATGAAGCGCATGGGCATAGATTTTACGTTCGTCGATCCCGACTGCACGCCCGAAGAGCTCGAAGCGGCGTTTAAACCGAATACGAAGGCCGTATTCGGCGAGAGCATAGCAAATCCCGCGCTCGTTGTGTTCGACATAGAGAAGTTCGCGAAGGCCGCGCACAGTCACGGCGTGCCGCTTATCGTTGACAATACTTTCGCAACTCCGATAAACTTCCGTCCCATCGAATGGGGCGCCGATATAGTAATACATTCGACGACGAAGTATATGGACGGCCACGCCATGACCGTGGGCGGCGTCATCGTCGATTCGGGCAAATTCGACTGGACGAAGTACCCCGACAAATACCCCGGACTTACCACGCCCGACGAAAGCTATCACGGCATAGTATATACCGAGCGCTTCGGTCTTGAGGGCGCGTATATCACGAAGGCCGTGGCGCAGCTTATGCGCGACCTCGGCGCGCAGGTCGCTCCGATGAACGCGTTCCTTCTCAATATGGGCCTTGAAACGCTGCATCTGAGAATGCCGCGCCACTGCGAGAACGCTCTGGCACTCGCGAAGTTCCTAAAGGGACACAAAAACGTGGAATGGGTCAATTACCCCGGCCTCGAGGGCGACAAATACTACGACCTCGCAAAGAAGCTCATGCCGAACGGCACGTGCGGCGTTATCACGTTCGGCGTAAAGGGCGGCAGAAAGGCGGCAGAGAAGTTCATGGCGGGACTTAAGCTTGCGTCTATCGCGACGCACGTTGCGGACGCAAAAACGTGCGTGCTCCATCCGGCGTCGGCTACCCATCGCCAGATGAACGACGAGGAGCTTGCAGCGGCGGGCGTATCGCCCGACCTCATCCGTTTCTCCGTGGGCATCGAGGATAAGGACGACATCATAGCGGACGTAAAGCAGGCGCTTGAAAGCATTTGAGGAAAAACAAAATGAGCCGAGGGTTTAATTCAAAACCCTCGGCTCTTAAATTTTTCTTGTCAGTCGCCTATCACGGGCACGCCCACGAGCATGACCTCGGCGCCGTTTAAATCGACGTATCTGTCTATCGCGAGCGAATTCGCGTAGACGTAGGCGCTCACGTAATCGACGCGCGCGTTCGTGCGGTCGGCCTCGCGGCCCTTGTAGAATCTGTTTACAAGGCTCTCGTCGCCCTCGCAGATGCGTCTTATATCGGGGCTCGTATCGGCGCCTCTTCCAACCGAGTCGAACGAGATCACCTCATACGAGTCGCCCGTTTTGTGAAGCGTGAAAAGTCCCAGCTTTTCGTCGCTTTCGCGCATTGCAAGCGTGTGTCCCGAAAGGTCGTACGCGTCGATGAGGAAGCGTCCCCACACGCGCAGATAATACGGGTCGCTTTCGTCGATCTTATAGATTATCGGGGCAGGTATCTTTATATCGCCTTCGTAATTCTTTGAGTACATGGCGGTCATATAAAGGCAGATAATGCCGAGATACTCATCGGTGCCGCTGTAATAATAGGCCGGAAGCGGAGAATTGGGGTCGTGCGAGCCCTCGAGGTTCAATTCAACGGCGGGCGGAATGTCTTCGGGCACGGGCAGCGAGAACTGTGAGAACTCGATTACGGACGCGTTCCCGACGGCGGCCACGCGGCCCTCGCTTACGGTCACGTCAAAGGTCGCGACCTTATAGAGGATATCGTCGCGCGAAAGGTTGAAGCCGAGCTGCGTGCTTCCGTCCGAAACGGGCGCAAAGTGCGACGTGAAGCTCGTCGGGGTGTTCTCGGCGGACGTTATCACGATTATCTGCGCCGAATCGGAGGTCTCCGAGGCCGTGCAGTACCATATAGAGTCGGGGTCGCCGGAGTCGTTTACCATATTGACGGTAAGCTCTCCCTCTGGCGATATGTCATATGACATGATCGTCGCGGGGTCTATCGATCTTACGAGCTCGGTCTCGCCGCCGGAGTCCTCGGTATCGCCGCCGCTGTCGGTATTGTTTATATTCACGGTGCATGACGGCAGCGTTACGAGAAGGAACGCCGCAAGCAATGCGAAAATGAGTACTTTTTTCATTTTTTCTCCCTTTTTTCTCGTTTGTCTCACGGTTCACGTAAGAAATATTTCGGTTTATCTACTAATATACCACAATTTTATATACTGTACAATGACATTATTATATTGAAATCAAGGATAATTCGCGAAATTTTCTATATTTTTTGAAAAATAGCGCGTTTTTTTATATAATTGAATAAAACTATGTGAAATGAGGCGGTAAAATGGACAGACCGTTTGCTTCTTGCCATACGGTAGGCTCTCTTGATATGAAGGTCACGGGCGATGATTTTGAAAAGCCGCTTGGGAGCTTTGTGATGCGGCTTAATTATCATACGAAGGGGTAGGCGGCGTGGAATATTTCGCATATATGCTCATGTGTGCCGACGGCACGATTTACAGCGGATATACGACGGATCTTGCGCGGCGCGTAGCGGCGCACAACGACGGAAGGGGCGCAAAATATACGCGCTCGCGCCGTCCCGTGCGTCTCGTATATTTCGAGCGCTTTGAAAGTAAGTCCGACGCGATGAAGCGCGAGGCCGCCCTTAAAGGGCTTGACCGAAAAGCAAAGGAGCGCCTTATAAAAGACTTCGGCGCGTGACGCGCGCGCAAAGGATATTAAAAAAATTTTTTGAAAAGCACTTGACAACATGGGTTAGTTTATGCTAACCTGATTGCGTAAGTTAATTAGGACTAACTTGCAAAAATCCGATCACGGCACGCCGCCGGGACGCATCCCGGCTTTACATATACGGCGTTTTCCCATTCGAAGCGCCGGGTAACGTGCACCAAAGAAGAATAACGCATTTGCGCGCTTCGGCCGTTTGAGTCGTTTAGCGCACTATGCGCAAGAAAGGCGGTGTGAGGCAAAAAATACACGTAAGCATTAAATGATATTTCCTCTTAACGAATTAAAAGCCGCGTTCCATAAGACGCACACAACGCGGCAAGGTCTTATGCACCACCGTGAGACCGCAAGAAGGACATTCCGTTCGCGCACAAGCGGAAGGTCCGCGAATAAGGCTTTTAATATGATTTCGCGTAAGTCATATTAAAAGCGGCGTCATGTTTTGTTTGCAGCCTTAAGAGCCCGCACGCGGAAGCGGATATTACGGCGTAAGGGCTTTTAATAAGCACACGTGAAGGATATTTCAAACTCCCTTATTTTCCCCTAAACTTTATGAAGAGAAGGACCGAAACCGATTTTCGGTCCTTCTTTTTTTCGACCTTTTTTAAATTTAAAAAACCACAATTTTTACACAATATATTCATATAAATATTTGAAAAATCCGAAAACATGTGTTATAATTGTATGATAAGTTATACATACGCCTTACTTGAAAGGAGATTGTTTATGAAAATAAAAATGACGGCGCTTTTGGCGCTCATTCTGATGTTTGCGCTCGTATTTACGGCGTGCGGCTCAGATACGAAGAAAGACGACACCTCCGACGATGCATCTCAGAAGGAGACGATAGAGGAGCCCGAGCTTACCGCGGAGGAGGCGCTTCATCTTCGCGCCTGTGAGATAGTTGACTCGATGACGACCGAGGAGCGCGCGGCGCAGATATTCTTAGTACGTTTTGACAGAGGCGCCGCACAGGAGCTTACAAGCGAATACTGCCCCGGAGGATATATCCTTTTCGGCAAGGATTTCGAGAACGAAACGCCCGACTCAATAAGAGAACTTACGTCCTCGCTTCAGGCCGACGCGAAGATACCGCTGATACTCGGCGTTGACGAGGAGGGCGGCACCGTCGTTCGCGTGAGCCGCTGGGAGGCGTTTCGTCCGGAGAGATTCAAGTCGCCTCAGACTCTTTATCAGGAGGGCGGCCTTGAGCTTATAGCGTCGGACGCAAAAGAGAAGTCGGAGCTTCTTTTAAGCCTCGGATTAAACATGAACCTCGCGCCCGTCTGTGACGTTTCTGTCGACCCGTCGGATTTCATGTACGACCGCGCATTCGGCAAAGACGCGCCCGAGACGGCCGAGTTTGTTTCGACCGTATGCACCGAGATGAAAAAAGCGGGCATACTGAGCGTTTTAAAGCACTTCCCCGGCTACGGCGGCAACGTTGATACGCATACGGGCTTAAGCGTTGACGACCGCCCCTATGAATGGTTCGTAAACGGTGATTTCCTGCCCTTTAAAGCGGGTGCGGACGCGGGCGCCGACTTTATTATGGTAAGCCACAACAGCGTGCTCTGCATGGACGAGGAGTACCCCGCGTCGCTTTCCAAGAACGTTCACGATATTTTAAGAAGCGAGCTTTCTTTTGACGGCGCGATAATAACCGACGACCTCGTGATGGGCGCGATTGGCGAGTTCGCGTCTCCCGAGGAAGCGGCGGTGCTTGCCGTGAACGCGGGCAACGATATGCTCATATCGTCGGATTTTGAAACTCAGTATAACGCCGTCACGGATGCGGTGAATAACGGAACGATAAGCGAAGACCGTCTTTACGACGCGGCGCTTCACGTTGTAAAGGCAAAGCTTAATTCGGGTATAATAAAGTAGGAATGAAAAATGCTTTTTTCAAGCACCGTATTTATTTACGCCTTTCTGCCGGCCGTACTGCTTCTTTATTACGCAGTCTTTAAGCCGGTACTTAAAAATATGATCTACAGAAACGTGCTTCTCTTCGGGGCAAGTATATTTTTCTATGCCTGGGGAGAGCCGCGCTTCGTGTTCGTCATGCTCTTATCGGTGGCGGCGAACTGGTTATTCGCGCTTCTGATAAACAAATACGAGGGCACAAAACGGGCGCGCCTTATGCTCATTTTGTCGCTCGTGTTCAACCTCGGGATCATATTTATCTTTAAATATCTCATGTTCTTTATGGAGAACGTAAACGCGCTCTTCGGCGCGCAGCTTCTTATCCCCGTGATAGACCTGCCGATAGGCATATCGTTTTTCACGTTCCAGTCGATATCGTACGTTGCGGACGTGTACAGAAAGAAGGGCGAGGCGCAGAAGAATATACTTAACGTGGGGCTTTATATCGCGTTCTTCCCCCAGCTTATCGCGGGCCCCATAGTGCGCTACCAAACGATTGCGGAGCAGATAAACGGCAGAAAGGAAACGCTTGCGGGCTTTTCGTACGGCTTTTGCCGCTTTGTGACGGGGCTTGCAAAAAAGGTGCTTATAGCAAATCAGGCGGCCGTGATAGCCGACGCCGCCTTTTCGGGCGGGCCGTCCTCCGTTATGACGGCGTGGCTTGGCGCGGCGGCCTATACGATACAGATATACTTCGACTTTTCGGGTTATTCCGATATGGCTATCGGCCTCGGACAGATGTTCGGCTTTAAGTTTCTTGAGAACTTCAATTATCCGTATATCGCAAAAAGCGTAACGGAGTTCTGGCGCAGATGGCACATCTCGCTCGGAACGTGGTTTAGGGATTACGTTTATATACCGATGGGCGGCTCGCGAGTGTCGGGCAGGGCGAGGCTTTTTATAAATCTGTTCGTCGTATGGCTTCTTACGGGCATATGGCACGGCGCGTCGTGGAATTTCATAGTGTGGGGACTTTATTATCTTGTGTTCCTCGTTCTGGAGAAGATGCTCTATCCCGACGCCGTTAAAAATCAGTCGGCCGCGCCGACGAAAACGCGCGCACTCTGGCACGTTTATACGCTGCTCGTCGTGCTTTTCGGATGGGTGCTCTTTCGTGCGGCCACGCTTTCGGACGCGCTTATGTATATGGGCGCGATGTTCGGAGGCGCGGGCGTGCCGTTCGTGAGCGACGATTTTCTCATGTTCGTTTCGGAGAAGCGGTGGTATCTCATACTTGGCGCGGCGTTCTCGTGCCCGCTGGCCCCGTTTATATCGAAAAAGCTGTACGCCTTCAGGGGGGAAAACAAGCCGCGGCGCGCGCTTTCGCTCGCGATGGATATAGCGTATCCCGCGGCGTATGCGCTTCTTCTTCTTTTGTGCACGGCGTTCCTTCTTAAAAATACATATAACCCGTTCATATATTTCAACTTTTAGGCGGACGATATGAAAAAAGACGCAAGGCAGAGAATAAAACAGCGCGTAACGGCGTTCATACTTACGTTCCTCGTTTTCGCCGTGGGACTTATGACCGTGATATCGGCGCTTGCCGATAAGGGCGAGGCCGAGGAGGGCGCATCCTCTACGGAGCAGACGAAAAAAACCACAGGCAACATATTCGAGGACGCGCTTTTCCCGTTCGACGGCTTTATAAACCTCTATTCCGCGTTCGAGGTCTTTTCGGGCGCGCATATGTTCGAGGACGCGGCGTACGGGTATATCATAAAGGACAAGCAGGGCAAGCTTCACTTTTCTATGGAGCGTTCGTATGAGGATGAATACGCGGACGCCGTGTGCGCCTTTTCGAAGTTCGTGAGGGCGCGCGGCGTGCCGTTTATGTACGTTCAGGCGCCGAATAAGAAAATACGCGGCTATACCGTGTTCCCGCCCGGCGCGCACAACGACTCGAACGAGGACGCGGACGTTATGCTCGCCGCATTAAACGAGGCGGGGATAGAGACTATGGACCTTCGCGAGCGGCTTTCGCAGAGCGGCATACCGTACGAGCAGATGTTTTATTACACCGACCACCACTGGACGAATAAGACGGCGTTTTGGGCCTTCTGCGAGCTTGAAGGAGAGATTTATGCGCGGTTTGGCATAGACTGTGATCCCGAGGGGTATCACACGGATATAGACAACTACGATATAACGTATTACGAAAAGTACTTTTTGGGCTCTCAGGGCAGGCGCGTGGGCGCGTATATCGCCGGAGTTGACGACTACACCTTTATTTCGCCCAAAGAGGACATGGATTTCGAGGTTTACGACATGGTGCGCCATCCGGACAGGGCGCTCTTTTCCGGCGGCTTTTCCCATGCCGTAAAGAGGGACGCGATCTTAATTGATCCCGATATTTCAACGAACCGCTACGGCGCGTATTTCGGCTACGATTACGGCCTTATGAGGATAATAAACAAGGAAGCGAAAAACGATATAAAGCTTTTGATGGTAAAGGATTCGTTCGCGCTGCCGATTGCGGCGTATCTTTCGACGTGTGTCTCGGAGCTCTGGCTTTTAGACCCGAGAGACGAGGGCGCGCCCGACCCGTACGACGTTGTGCAGACGTATGATTTCGATGCCGTTGTCATGATGTACAACACCGAGGCGTTCAACGAAAAAAGCTTCGGCTCTCTTTTAAATCACGCGGGAGGTGAGCGACCGTGACGCGCGAGGAAAAGGAAGCTTACATGCGCGAAGCGCTGACCCTGGCCAAGGCGTGCCCCGCGTCGGGCGACGTGCCCGTGGGCTGCGTCGTCGTTTCAGACGGGCGCATTGTGGGACGCGGAAGGAATATGCGCGAGGCGAACGCGTCGGCCACGGCTCACGCGGAAATTTTGGCCATCGAGGACGCGTGCCGCACGCTTAAAAGCCGCACTCTCCGCGGCGCGTCCGTGTTCGTCACGCTCGAGCCGTGTCCCATGTGCGCCGGTGCAATAATGCTCGCCCGCGCTGACAATATTTATATAGGCGCGCTCGATTTCGTTTCGGGCGCCTGCGGCTCGAGGCTCAATCTTTTCGACTGGGGCATCGCTCCCGCGCCGAAGATAGAATACGGGATATTAAAGGGCGAATGCGCGCGGCTTTTATCCGATTTTTTTGAGGAAATGCGAAAAAACCGCGGCAGTTAATAATTTGTTTACAGACATTTACAAAGAGTTCACATTTTAAATAAATATTATACATGAAATTTAACAAACGAGGCGTTATCATATAATCGTAAAAAGAAACCTCAAAACTTTAACAGATAAAGATTCCCCCTAACTCCCCATAAAAAACCTCGATGTGAGCGATCGGGGTTTTTTTATATTTTTTTCAAGTTTAATCTCACACGCCGCGGCAAATAATACGCTTGCGAAGCGATGTCGCTTTGCGAAAAAGGAGATTGAATATGAAAAAGACAGCAGCACTCTTTATGTGCGCGCTGCTTTTATGCCTTTGCGGATGTCACGGCGCGCCGGGCGGCGAACGCTCCGGCGTTTTTTGGGAGGCAGAAAAAGCGGGCGCGTTCATTGAAAACGCGGGCGAAAGAAGCGGGGAGATAAAAGCGGTGTCGGACCGCAGGCGCACGGGCGCGAATGCGGTGCCCTTCGCGGGCGAGCCGTCTTATATAAAAATATATTCGCCGCTTTCACCCATGCCGCTTGACTGGTACCAGAAATACCGTATCATAACGGACTTTCAGACGTTTTAGCGCATGAAAAGACTTGCGGCGGCCGTTCTTTCGCTTGCCCTGATGTTTTCCGCCTCCTGTGCGCAGTCGACGGGCGGCACTGCGGGGCACGGCGGGGCGCCCGACCCTGCGACGGACGAACAAAACGCGCCCGAACAGACTAAGCCCGCCGAGACGGAGCTTATAAGCGTCGTGACGCCTTTAAATGACAAGCGGGCGGGGCGCATAGCTAATATCCGCATCGCCTGTGAAACGCTTCAGGGAAAGGTGCTCTTGCCCGGCGAGGAGTTCTCGTTCAATGAAAGCGTGGGACGGCGCACGATGGAGCGCGGCTTTAAAAAGGCCGTAATTTTTCGCGACAACGAAAAGGAAAACGAAGTGGGCGGAGGCATATGTCAGGTAAGCTCCGCGCTTTACAAGGCGGCGAAGGACGCGGGACTTACGGTAACGGAGCGTCACGGGCATCAGCTCCCCGTCGATTACGTGCCGAAGGGCGACGACGCCACGGTATACTACGGAGAGCTTGACCTGAAATTCGTAAACTCCGCGGACTGCCCGATAAGGATGGATTTTCATCTCGGCGAAGACGAGCTTACTGTGACGCTGACAGGCATTGAAGCGTAAAGGGGACGAAAATACACGTCCCCTTTATACATTTCGCGCGATACGACAGATTAGTGTTGCGGACTTTTGCATTTGAGGGTATAATCTATATTAAAACAATGGACGAACGGTTATGAAGAGGTGGAAAAATGTCCTTTAACATAGACTTTGAAAACTGCGGCGGCATCTTTTCTCTGCCGGAGTTTGAAGAATACAGGCTGCGCGCAGTGCGCGCGCACGAAAAGCTTCTTACGGGAGCGGGCGAGGGCTCGGATATGACGCTGTGGCACGAGCTTCCGAGAATCACAGGCGAAAAAGAGCTTGCCGAAATAAAAGAATGCGCGGCCGAAATACAAAAAACGTCGGACGCGTTCATACTTATAGGCATCGGAGGATCGTACGCGGGCGCGAGGGGCGCGATAGAATTTGTAAAGGGGAGAAGTTATAATCTTACCGCAAAAGATACACCGAGGATTTTTTACAGCGGCTGCGATCTGTCGCCCGACAGCATAAATACGGTAATTGATTTAACGCGAGATTGCGATTACAGCTTAAACGTCGTATCGAAATCGGGCACGACGCTCGAGCCTGCGCTGGCGTTTAAAATTTTTTATGAGCTTATGACAAAGCGCTACGGCGAAAGCGGCGCGGCGAAAAGAATATACGTCACTACCGACCCGAAAAAGGGCGTGCTTCGCGAGCTTTCAAAAAAACGCGGATACAGGGCGTTCGACGTGCCGCCCGGAGTGGGCGGCCGTTACAGCGTGCTCACACCGGTGGGGCTTCTTCCCATGGCGGTGTGCGGTGTCGATATAGACGAGGTGATGCGCGGCGCGCGCGACGCCTATGCGGATTTTTTAAATCCCGATTTTGATAAGAATCTCTGCCTTATGTACGCGGCCGCGAGAAATTATCTTTACTCGCGCGAGGGCAAATGCGTGGAGATATTCGCCTCGTTCGAGCCGGGCCTTCATGCCTTCGGCGAGTGGTTAAAGCAGCTCTTCGCGGAGAGCGAGGGGAAGAACCGCGGCGGCATATTCCCCGTATTCTCGGCGTTCTCGACAGACCTTCACTCGATAGGTCAGTATATCCAGGACGGCGCGAAAAATCAGTTCGAGACGATAATATGGCCAAAGGAGCCGATTTCCGATATAACGGTATCGAAAAACAATACGGGCGACGGGCTTTCCTATCTTTCGGGGATGAAGCTTTCGGAGATAAACCGCTACGCCATGATATCCTCGGCCTCGGCGCACCGCGACGGCGGAGTGCCAAATCTTACGATATCGTTTACGCGCGCCGACGCGTATTCATACGGATATCTTGTCTATTTCTTTGAAAAGGCCTGCGCGCTGTCGGGGTATATTCTGGGAGTAAATCCCTTCGATCAGCCCGGAGTCGAGGCGTACAAGCGATATATGAGAAAGCTTTTGAAAAAGCCCGACGCGTAAAAAGCCCGAAAACAGGCGGTTTTTTGAAGGGAAAACCGCGGGCGCAAACGCAAGCCGCGGACTTTTTTAAAAAATATGCGTATTTCATTGAAAAAGCCGAATAAATGTAGTATTATAATATTACCCAAAAACATAACAGGAGGGAATGCCATGATAAAGATTGTAGCAGGCCTTAAGGGTTCAGGTAAAACAAAGAGGATAATGGATGACGCCAATAATACCGTAAAGACTGCCAAGGGAAACGTAGTATTTATCGAAAAATCGAATCAGCTCATGTATGAGCTCGACCGGAATATAAGACTTGTGGATGCGTCGGAATACGATCTGCATAATTACGACAGATTCACGGGCTTTGTAAAAGGTCTTCATGCGGGCAACTACGACATAACAAACATTTACATCGACGGTCTTTTTAAGATAGTTAAAGACAACACCGACGAGCTGTTTGAGATCTTCATTAAGGAGATATCGGATTTCTCCGACAGGACCGGTATAGAGTTCTTCATCTCCGCAAGCATGGATCCGAACAATATGGGCGATTCCAAGAAGTACATCATCAACTGAGCGGGTCAATTGTAAATATTTATTTAAAATTTAAAAAAGACTCTTTCGGAGTCTTTTTTAAATTGCAATTTTGTGTTATGATAAAAAATAAGGTATTTTATGAAAATCGGGGAGTGAGCGCGGCTTGACAAACGCTGCGAACGTGCAAAACGAAATAATTGATATCTTAAGGCAGCAAAAGCTTGCTTCTTCGGTGCGAAAGCTCATAGACGAACGCGCAAGGCTTCGCGGCAGAGAATTTACGGCCTGCGTCATAACGTACGGCTGCCAGCAGAACGAGAACGACTCCGAGCGGCTTCGCGGAATGCTTTCCGGGATGGGATACACGAACGTGTCCGACAGGCGCGGCGCCGATTTGGTGGTGTTCAACACCTGCGCCGTGCGCGAGGGCGCCGAAATGCGCCTTTTCGGAAACGTGGGAGCGCTCGTCCACGACAAGCGGAAAAATCCCGACATGAAGATAGCCGTGTGCGGCTGCATGATGCAGATAGAAGAAAACGCGCGGAAGATAAAGATGCGCTATCCTCACGTCGATATCGTGTTCGGCACGCATACTCTCGCAAGATTTCCCGAAATACTTTACAATGCCTTATCCGATGATAAGCGCGCTTTCGACGTTATAGACACGGCGGGGCACGTTTACGAGGGGCTTCCTATAATGCGCGACAGAAGCTTTTCGGCCAATATATCGATAATGTACGGCTGCAACAACTTCTGCTCCTACTGCATAGTGCCTTTCGTTCGCGGGCGCGAGCGTTCGCGAAGGCCCGAAAACATATACGCCGAGATAAGAGGGGCGATAAAATCGGGCGCGCGGGAAATAATGCTTCTCGGGCAGAACGTAAACTCCTACGGCCGCGATCTGGGCGGGGATATCGATTTTTCCGATCTGCTTCGCAGCATAAACGATATAGAGGGCGATTTTCGCATAAAGTTCATGACCTCGCATCCGAAGGACGCAAGTGAGAAGCTGTTTTTAACGATGGCGGAGTGCGGCAAGGTCGCGCGTCATCTTCATCTGCCGTTTCAGGCGGGCGACGACAGGGTGCTTACGGCCATGAACCGCGGCTATACGAGAGAGCAGTATTTAAATAAGCTTGCGCGCGCAAGGGAGCTTATGCCCGACCTTACGGTCACAAGCGACGTCATAGTGGGCTTTCCAAGCGAGACGGAGGACGAGTTTTTAAACACCTTAAAGCTCGTGCGCGAGGGGCAGTTCGATATGCTCTTTACGTTCCTTTATTCGAGACGTCCCGGCACACCTGCCGCGGCAATGGCAAATCAGGTGCCGCGCGAGGAAAAAAAGCGCCGCTTCGATATGCTTACGGAGCTTCAGAACGAAATATCGCTTAAGAAAAATCAGGCGCTTTTGGGCAGACGTCTGCGCGTTCTCGCGGAGGGCAAAAGCCGCACCGACCCGTCGATGATGACGGGACGCACCGACGGCGGAAAAACAGTGAATTTTGAAGGAGCAAAAGAGCTTACGGGCGAATTTTGCGACCTCGAAATAATAAAGGCCAATACATGGTCGCTATACGGAAAATTATAAAAAAACCATATACGAAAGGAATTTTAAAAATGTCAATGGATCTTATTTTATCTAAGGCTGTGGAAATAGGCGAGCTTATGAGAGAGACCGAGCAGGTCAAGAGACTCATGGCCGCAAACGAAGCGTTCGAGGCTGACCTTGCGCTCCGCGACAAGGTGGGCGACTTTGAGATGCAGCGCCAGAAGCTCGTTCAGATGGAGAAGGACGGCGCAAAGCGCGAGGAGATGGAGGATCAGAACGCGAAGATCATGAGCATATACGAGGAGATAATGGCAAGCCCCGTTATGTCCGACATGACCGACGCCAACAACGAGGTGCAGGAGGTTATGAATTATATCATCCGCACGATAAGCTCGTGCTTCATGGGCGTAAGCGACGGCTGCGGCGGAGACTGCTCCGGCTGCTCGGGCTGCCACTAAAATGATAAAGCGGGCGGCTTGTCCGCCCGCTTTGACTTAAATTTTACACCTTTTTCGGGAGGATTTTTTTGTGAGCGGGGACAAGGCATCGAAAATGACTCCGATAATGGAGCAATATTACAGACTCAAAGCGGAGCATAAGGATCACCTGCTCTTTTTCAGGCTGGGCGATTTTTATGAGATGTTCTTTGACGACGCCGCCGTTGCGGCGCGTGAGCTTAAGCTCACGCTGACGGGACGAAAGTGGGGCCAGGGTGAGCGCGCGCCCATGTGCGGCGTGCCGTATCACAGCGCGGAGGGCTACATAAAGCGCCTTATTGAAAAGGGCTATAAGGTCGCCGTATGCGAGCAGACCACCGACCCCAAGCAGTCTAAGGGCCTCGTGGAGCGCGAGGTCATAAGAGTCGTAACGCCGGGCACTCTTATCGAAGACCCGCTTATAGCTTCGTCGGACAATAATTTCATCGCCGCCGTATTCACGTCTGACGCGTATTGCGGCGCGGCGTTCTCTGATATTTCGACGGGAGAGATGCACGTCTGCCGCTTCGACAGCGACGACGCTCAGACCATAGGCGACACGCTTTATAAATTCCTGCCGAAAGAGGTGCTTTTAAACCGCGGAGGCTGCGCGAACCGTGCCCTTATGCAGTTTACGAAAACGAGGCTCGACGTTTCGGGCGAGGAGATGGGCTATTATACCGATTCGGTTATAGCCTTGAACGCCTTAAAGAGCCAGTTCGGCGCCTCGCTTCCGCCGGAGCTTTTATCGCCCGCCGCGCGCGGAGGCGTAAGCGCGGCGCATATGCTTCTTTTGTATCTTACGGATACGCAGCGCGGCGCGCTTCTTAATTTAAACAACATATCGTTTTTCGAGACAGACGAATATATGGACATAGATATGTCCACGATGAGAAATCTTGAGCTTACCTCGGCGCTTCGCGGCGACAAGCGCGGCTCGCTCTTATGGGTTTTGGACCTTGCGCGCACGCCGATGGGCAGAAGACTTATAAAAAAGCGCATCGAAATGCCGCTTCTCGACCCGAAGCGCATAAACGCACGCCTCGATTCCGTTGAGGAGCTTCATAAGAATCCGTATATTCTGGGCGAGGTATCAGAGGCGCTCGACGCGGTATACGATATAGAGCGGCTCATGTCAAAGGTGGCGTATCAAAGGGCCAATGCGCGCGACCTTCGCGCCCTTGCGCATTCGCTTGAGCGCATACCGGCGATAAAGGAGACACTTTCGCCGCTCTCGTGCGGATACATAAAGGAAATAGACTCAAAGCTCTATGATTTAAAGGAGCTTTATACGAAAATAAACGACGCCGTAGTGGACGAGCCCTCGCTTCAGATAAAGGAGGGCGGCATAATAAAGAGCGGCTTTGACGAAACGCTCGACCGCCTTCGCGACATCGGCGACAACGGCAAAAAATACATTGCGCGCCTTGAGGCAGAAGAGCGCGAGAAGACGGGCATAAAGAATTTAAAGATCGCCCATAACCGCGTTTTCGGCTATTACATCGAGGTCACGCGCTCGTATTACGACCTTGTGCCCGAGGGCTATATAAGAAAGCAGACGCTTGCGAACAGCGAACGCTTTACGACGAAGGAGCTTCAGGAATTTGAAAACACCGTGCTGGGCGCGCACGACAGGGCCGTGCAGCTTGAATACGACATATTCTGCGCCCTGCGCGACGACGTAAAGGCCGAGATGCGGCGCATTCAGGACATCGCATCGGCGCTCTCAAAGCTTGACGCCTCCTGCTCGCTTGCGAACGCCGCGCTTAAATACAACTATTCGCGCCCCGAGATACATACGGGCGACGAGCTTATCATAAGGGCGGGACGTCATCCCGCCGTGGAGAAAATGAACCCCTCGGAGCCGTTCGTTCCGAACGACGTGTATCTCGACTGCGGCGACAACAGAACGATAATTATAACGGGCCCCAATATGGCGGGCAAATCGACGTATATGCGCCAGTGCGCGATAATCACGATTATGGCGCAGATGGGCTCGTTCGTACCGGCCGAATACGCAAAGATCGGCATTGCCGACAAGGTCTTCGTGCGCGCGGGCGCGTCGGACGACCTTTCGGCGGGACAGTCCACCTTCATGCTCGAAATGAGCGAGGTGGCAAACATATTGAAAAACGCGACTGCGCGTTCGCTTCTCGTATTCGACGAGATAGGACGCGGCACGAGCACGTACGACGGCATGGCGATAGCGCGCGCCGTCGTGGAGCAGGTGAACTCGAAGACGGCGCTCGGCGCGCGCTCGATGTTCGCAACGCATTATCACGAGCTTTCCGAGATGGAAAGGGAGTTTTCGGGCATAAAGAATTTCAACGTATCGGCCGTGAGGGAACACGGCACGGTAGAGTTTTTGCGGAAAGTTGCTCCCGGGGCCGCCGACGGCAGCTTTGGAGTAGAGGTGGCAGCGCTTGCGGGCGTTCCCGCAAACGTGGTAGCGCGTGCGCGCGAGGTGCTTTCGACGCTTGAATCGAATGAGGCGCAGAACGCCGCTAAAATGCCTTCTCCCGCAAAAATTCCGAAGGAATACGAAACGTACAAGGCCGTCTGCGGCGAGATACTCTCCGCCGATCTGGACGCGCTTACGCCGATGGAGGCGCTTAAATGGCTCTACGAGCTTAAGGGACGCATGAAGAGGACGTAAATTATGGGCAGGATAAAAATACTTGACAAGCACGTGGCGTCGCTTATCGCCGCCGGAGAAGTGGTCGGGCGAAGCGGCTCCGTAATAAAGGAGCTTGTCGAAAATTCGATAGACGCGGGCGCGGACAATATAACCGTCGAGATAAAGGCCGGCGGCAGCGTATTCATGCGCGTTTCGGACAACGGCTGCGGCATGAGCGAGGAGGACGCGAAGGTCTGCCTTCTTCGCCACGCGACGAGCAAGCTTCGCGACGAAGCGGGACTCGAGGCCATAACGAGCCTCGGCTTTCGCGGCGAGGCGCTTTCGTCGATCTGCGCCGTTTCCAAAATGGAGATAATAACGAAGACAAAAGAAGACGACGCGGGAGTATCGCTTAAAGCCGCGGGCGGCGAGATACTCTCCCTTTCGCGCGCCGGATGTCCCACGGGCACGACGGTCATAGTGCGCGATCTTTTCTACAATACGCCCGCAAGGCTCAAATTCTTAAAGCGCGATTCGGCCGAGGCGGCGCATATCACGGATATCGTGTCGCGTATCGCTCTCGGAAGACCCGATATCGCATTCCGGCTCATACGCGACGGCAATACGGCGCTTCAGACGTACGGCGACGGCGAGCTTAGAAACGCCGTGTACGCCGTGTGGGGGAAAAAGCTTTTAGAAGGCATGATGACGCTCGATTACGAAAAGTCGGGCGTAAAGGTAAGCGGGCTTACGTGCGCGCCGTACGCCGCGAAGAACAACAGGTCGTTTCAGAATTTTTATATAAACGGGCGCTTCGTGCGCTCCAAGCTTTTGTCGGCGGCGCTTTCGGAGGCGTATGACAATAATCTCTTTACGGGAAAGTTTCCCGCCGCTGTGATAAACGTAGAAGCTGCGCCGTCCTCGGTCGACGTAAACGTAGACCCCGAAAAGCTGACCGTAAAATTCTCTCAGGAGCGCGATATATTTGACGCCGTATACTTTGCGGTAAAAAGCGCGCTTTCGCAGAACAATACGAAGTCCGCGCAGTTTACGCGCGAGAAGCGTCCGCAGACAGACGAACTTATGCCCGTGCAGACGGCGTTCATATCGCCGCGCGCGGACGACGAACGCGCCGCGGGCGCGCACGGATTAAAGCAGGAGAGCGCGTTTGGAAAAGCTCCGACGGGGCAGGGCGCGCTGTTCGTGCCGAAGCTGTCCGACGAAAAGGAAGAACGCCCGAGCGGCGACTTAAAAGGCATATCCGAAAATATCGTATACGTATATGAGCCCGCGCCCGCGAAAACTAACGCGAAGGAGATACCGGTACAGCCGAAGGCAGCCCCAAAGCCCGACGAGGCTGCAGACTTGCCCGTATCCGGCATGATAGACACGACGGGAAACGCGCCCGGCGGCGAGGTATGCGTGATAGGCGAGCTTTACGGCACGTACATCATAGCCATAAGAGACGAGATAACGTACATAATAGACAAGCACGCGGCGCATGAGCGCATAATATTCGAGAGCATTCGCGGACGGACGCAGGCCGCGTCGCAGATGCTGCTTTCGCCGGAAAGCATAACGCTTTCCCCGAAGGATTTTGAGCTTCTCATGGCGGGAAAGGACGCGCTTTCGGGGATGGGCTTCGATATTGACGACTTCGGTCAGAACACCGTGCTTGTACGCGCCGTGCCGTTTGACGCGGCCGAAGCGGATATAGAGCCGCTCATCTGCGAGCTTATTTCCAATTTGGAGCGCGCGCAGGGGCGGATAACGTCGTCGGTCGCTGACGAGATGCTTAAGACCGTCGCCTGCAAGGCGGCGATAAAGGCGGGATACGTCACCTCGAAAAGAGAGATGGAGTCGCTTTCCCGGCTCGTTTTGTCCGATGAGAGATACCGCTACTGCCCGCACGGCAGACCGACGTATTTAAAGCTTACCAATGACGATTTAAAGAAGCAGTTTTCGCGCACTTAGACTGATTTATTGCATTATGAAAAAGATACGCGTTGCAGTTATCTGCGGGCCCACCGCCACGGGCAAAACAAAGCTCTCCGTAGAGCTTTGCAGGGAGTTTTCGGGCGAGGTCGTGTCCGCGGATTCCATGCAGGTATATAAAATGCTCGACATAGGCTCGGCAAAGCCGTCCGAGGTCGAGCGCGGCGGCGTCCCTCATCATATGATGGATATAATAGAGCCCCAAAAGAGCTTTAACGTGTCCGATTACTGCAGGGCGGCGGCGCGCTGCATAGAGGACATAGAAAAACGGGGCAGACTGCCGTTTATAGTCGGCGGCACGGGCCTTTACATCGACTCGCTCATCGGCGGCGTGGACTTTTCTCCCATAGAGAACGATTACGAGTACCGCGAAGAGTTAAAGGCGCGCGCCGAAGCCGAGGGCACGGCCGCGCTTTACGACGAGCTTATGCGCATAGACGCGCGCTCTGCCGAAAAGATAAACGTAAACGACGAAAAGCGCATAATACGCGCGCTTGAGATATACCGCGTGACGGGGAAGACGAAATCGTACTTTTCCGAACGCTCGAAGGAGCAAAAGAGCATTTACGAGCCCCTTTACATAGGGCTTAACTATCATGACCGCGCTCTTATGTACGAGCGCATCCGCGCGCGCGTCGATGAGATGATGAGCGCGGGACTTCTCTGTGAAGTAAAACGCCTTACCGAAATCGACGGCTTTTTATCCTCGACCGCGGCGAAGGGCATAGGATATAAGGAGCTTTATCCGTATCTTCAGGGCGAGTGTACGCTTGAGGACGCGGTGGAAGAGATAAAGCGCGCCTCGACGCGCTACGCAAAACGGCAGCTTACGTGGTTTCGCAGAAACAAGGATATAAACTGGCTTTACGCGGATTCGGACGGCGGCTTTGACGAGGTGAGCCGCGAGGCGCGAAAGCTTGTGGCGGAGTTTTTTAAGTAAAAGGTGAATTATGGATAAGGACGCTAACAGAAGAAGCACAACGGGTCTCGGCTCGTTTATCATATATTTTGTTGCGGCGGCGTTTGTTCTTTTCGTTCTGGTGCAGGGGTATAACGCCGTGTTCAGGAACGTGCCCACGGAGAGCGCGTCGCGCGGCGTGGCAACGGAGTCGTTTTCCGCGACGGGCGTTATTTTCCGCGACGAGGAGATGCTCTACGGCTACGGCCGCGAGGGCATGATAGACTACGTCGTAGACAACGGCGAAAAGCTTGCGCGCGGAGCCACGGTCGCGCAGTATTATCCGTCGCAGGAGGACATAGACAACCGCCAGAAGGTGGCGGCGCTCGAGGCGGAGCTTCAAAGCTATACGGACGTTTTATCGAGCGCGCAGGTGGGAAGCTCGGACGCGAGGATGAACGACCTTACACTTGAGCGAAACATCCAGCTTATAATGAATTACGCCAAAAATGGCGACTACCGCAGCGCAAGCCTTATGAAAAACGAGATAAGAATGCTCATAAACAGGAAGCGCTACATCGCGGGCGAGACCTTGAGCTTCAACAGCGAGATAGACGAGATAGCGCGAAAAATTCAGGAGATAGGTATGCCCGAGAGCCGCGTTTTAAGCGAGATTTACGCGCCGATAGGCGGATATTTCTCAAAGACGTTCGACGGCTATGAGGAGCGACTGAACACATATACGATGGAATACTACGACGTGCCGGCGATAAAGGACCTTATGGCGTCCGAGCCCGACGATTTAAGCGTTTACGGCATTGGAAAAGTGGTATCGAGCTTCGAGTTTTATTACGTCGCGCTTGTAGACAAGCAAACGGTTGACGGCCTGCGCACGGGACAGAGCGTAAAGATACGCTTCAAGGGCTCGGAGGATATGCTATACCCGGCCCAGATTTCCGACATAATCGGCCCGTACGACAATATGTTCATCGTACGCTTCAAGTCGAATTATACGTCGAACGCAATGAGCCTTGAGCGCATGCCCGAGGCCGAGATAATAACGGCGCAGTACTCCGGCATAAGAGTTCCCAAGAGCGCCGTACGAATGATAGACGGCAAGGAGGGCGTGTTCGTGCTCGTCGGCTCCATCGCCCGCTTCAGGGAGATAGAGACCGAGTACCTCGAGGGCGATTATTACATCGTAAAGGAGGACAACACGTCGTCGAACGCGCTGTTTTTGGGAGATCAGATCATCGTGCAGGGCACGGATATTTACGAAGGCAAGGTAATGAGGTAGGTGTAAGTTATGACCGTTAAGGACAATTACGAAAAAATTAGGGCACGCGTGCGCGCGGCGGCCGAAAAATGCGGACGCGACCCCGACGAAATTGAAATAGTGTGCGTATCGAAATCGGTGGATGAAAATACGGCGGCAGAGGCCGTGGCGGCCGGAGTAAAAATTATAGGCGAGAACCGCGCGCCGGAATTCTTAAAAAAATACGAGGCGCTTCACGATAAGGCGAAGTGCCATTTTATAGGCCATCTTCAGACGAACAAGGCGTCGAAGATAGTGGGACGCGCGGACCTCATACAGTCGCTCGACAGCATAAAGCTTGCGCGAGAGCTTTCGCGCATAGCCGAAAACCGAGGCATAACGGTCGATACGCTTGTTGAGATAAACATAAGCGGCGACGAAAACAAGTACGGCATAAAAAAAGAGGAGCTTGACGATTTTTTAAGCGAAATCGCCAAAATTCCCAATATAAGGGTAAGAGGACTTATGTCAATAGGCCCGCTTCACGGCGATGAAGAAAAAACTCGCCGCTGCTTTATGGATATGTACAAATTATTTATTGACACGAGGGCAAAAAAATATGATAATATAAAAGATAATATAAAAATGGAAGTACTCTCTTTAGGTATGAGCGGAGATTTTGAGCTCGCCATTGAATGCGGCTCAAATATGGTACGAGTCGGAACAGCATTTTTTGAAAATTTAAACAACGGATAAAGGAGAATGGCTATGAGTATCTTAAAGAAGTTCAAGGATATGGTAGGTATGGACGATCCCGACGAGTTCGAGGGTGAGGGCATATACGATCCGGAGGAGGAAGACGGCGCGGAAGAGGCTCCCGCTTACGCTGCGGCGCCCGTTTCAGAGCCGCCCAAGAGAAGCAGACCCGCATTTACCGCAGCTGCGTCCTCGCAGATACCCAATGCGTCCAACCTTCAGGTAGTTTTGGTAAAGCCGGAGCAGTTTGAAAACGCGCGCGAGATCGCGGACCATCTGAATATGAAGAAAACCGTTGTTTTAAATCTTGAATCGGCCAACAACGAGACTTCAAGAAGACTTATCGACTTTTTGTCGGGCGTGGCATACGCAAACAGCGGCAGACTTCAGAAGGTCGCATCCAGCACGTTCATCATTACGCCCTACAACGTTGAGATGAGAGGCGAAATACTCGACGAGCTTGAAAGCACAGGCGTATTCTTCTGATTCTTTTCAGGGAAGCTTCAAAGCATACGAAAGCTTTCATAAAGACCGAGACAATACGATTTTAAAGCGATAGATTATGAAAGGAATGATACTTCCATGTACGATGATGCAGATAACACCCAGCAGGCTTTAGAAGGAGCGCAGCTTGAAGCTGTATTTTGCAAGGTAAACAAATTCGCGGAGTCGAGAGACGTAGCGGACAGCATAAACGAAAAGAAGCTCGTAGTTGTAAATCTTGAAAACGCGCCGCAGGATATAGCAAGGCGCGTGGTGGACTTTCTTTCCGGCGTGGCATACGCAAACAGCGCCACCCTTTCAAAGATAGCCACGAGCACGTTCGTTGTAACGCCTTATTTCGTTGAAACGCTCGATGAGATGCGCGGTTCCCTGGGCGGCGCGTCGTTTGACAGCATTTCGTTTTGACCATTCTTCGGGGAGGTATGACGGATAGCAGCGTTTGTAAATCTTATAACGGCCATACTGTGGCTGCTTCAGATACTTATCATTATACGCGCGGTCGTTTCATGGATACGGTTAAGCCCCAATAAGTTCACTTATTGGCTGTCGCGTATAACCGAGCCGATACTGAGCCCCATTAGGAAGCTTCTGTTCCGTTCGGCGTATTTGCGTCAGCTTCCGGTCGATTTATCTCCGGTCGCAGCATATTTTATTTTGGCGTTTGTATCAAGGATAATCAGGCGTTTGTATTATTATAGCCTTTTTTAGAGGATGACTCGCAATTTTGAGGTGAGAGGTGTAACGGCATGACACTGCAGGATATAAACAACCGTAAATTCGATAAAGCACTTCACGGTTACAAGATCGACGACGTGGACGCCTTTGTGTCCGAAGTGGCGTCGGAGTTTGAAAGAATCGAACAGGAGAACAGTGACTTAAAGCATAAAATGACCATACTCGCCGACAAAATTCAGGAGTACCGCGAGGCGGAGGAGTCCTTAAAGACGGCCCTTGCCGCGGCGCAGCGCATGGGAGATTCCGTAACGCTCGACGCGCGCCGTCAGGGCGAGGCGATAATCGCCGACGCCCGCGAAAAGGCCGAGCGCGCCATGAACAACGTAAGCCTTCAGATACTTACCGAGCGCAGAAAGCTCGAAGAGGTAAAAAGAGAGACGCAGATATTCAAAGGACGCCTGCTTTCGCTTTATAAGTCGCAGATAACGATGCTTGAAACGATACCCGGCGCCGAGCAAAACGGCGAAGAGCCGCAGAACGATTGAAAACAGCATAACGTATCAATATAAACATCCGGCGGACGCAAGTCCGCCTGTATTTCATTAAAGCGCCCCAAAGTTCGGGCCCAAAGGAGAGAATGCACGTATGGCAAACGATTACAACGCCACCGTAAACCTGCCCAAGACCGAGTTCCCCATGAGAGCAAACCTTCCCAAGAGGGAGCCGGAAATATTAAAGCAGTGGCAGGACAAGGATTTATACGGGGAGATAATGAAGAAAAACGAGGGCAAGCCCCTTTTCATTCTCCACGACGGACCGCCTTATGCAAACGGCGATATACATCTGGGACATGCCTTAAATAAGATATTAAAGGACGTCATCATAAGATATAAGAATATGTCGGGCTTTAAGGCCCCCTACGTGCCCGGCTGGGACACGCACGGTCTGCCCATCGAGCTTCAGGCAGTAAAGAAATTAAAGCTGAACCGTGAGGAGGTTGACCCCATCACCTTCCGCAAGGCCTGCGAGGAGTTCGCGCTCGGATACGTGAACAATCAGAAGGAGCAGTTCGTTCGTCTGGGCAGCATTGGCGACTATGAGAATCCGTATCTCACGCTTCGCCCCGAGTTTGAGGCAAAGCAGATAGAGGTATTCGGCGAAATGGCGAAGAAGGGCTACATCTACAAGGGCTTAAAGCCCGTTTACTGGTGCCCCGACTGCCAGACGGCGCTTGCCGAGGCCGAAATAGAGTACGACAACGACCCCTGCACCTCGATATTCGTAAAGTTCAGGGTAAAGGACGACAAGGGAAAGCTTGCCGGTATTACGGGCGACCTTCAAAAGACCTACTTCGTTATCTGGACGACGACGACGTGGACCATCCCCGCGAACCGCGCGATAGCGCTCAATCCCGACTTTGATTATGCCATAGTTTCCGCAAACGGCGAATACTATATAATGTCGGCGGAGCTTACCGACGGCGTTATGAAGACGGCGGGCATAGAAGAATACGAGATCGTAGCAAAGATGGCGGGCTCGGAGTTTGAATATATGGTTTCGGAACATCCGTATCTTCCCGATATAGATTCCGTAATAATCTTAGGCGACCACGTAACACTCGAGGCAGGTACCGGCTGCGTTCATACCGCTCCCGGCCACGGCGCCGACGACTTTACCGTGGGCAAAAAGTACAACATCCCCGTTGCCGTTCCCGTTGACGAGAAGGGCTATCTTACGGAAGAAGCGGGAATGTTCGCGGGGCTTTACTACGAGAAGTCCAATGCGCTCATCATAGAGGAATTAGAGAAGCGCGGCCTTTTGCTTGCGCATTTTGACATAGAGCACCAGTATCCGCACTGCTGGAGATGCAAAAAGCCGATAATCTTCCGCGCGACGGAGCAGTGGTTCGCGTCCATCGATAAGTTCCGCGATCAGGCAGTCGAGGAAGTAAAGAAGGTAACGTGGATACCCGCATGGGGCGAGGAGAGAATAACGGGCATGGTGCGCGACCGCTATGACTGGTGCATTTCGCGCCAGAGAGTATGGGGCGTTCCGATACCGATATTCTACTGCGAGGAATGCGGCCATGAGCTTATAAACGACGATACTATCGCCGCCGTTGCGGCCCTGTTCAAAAAGGAGGGCTCGAACGCATGGTATAAGTATACGGCACAGGAGATACTGCCGAAGGGCACTAAATGCTCAAAGTGCGGCCACGATCACTTCAGAAAAGAAAGCGACATCATGGACGTATGGTTCGACTCCGGCTCGTCGCACCGCGGCGTTTTGGAGGTGCGCGACGATCTTAGATATCCGAGCGATATGTACCTCGAGGGACAGGACCAGTACAGAGGGTGGTTCCAGTCGTCGCTTCTTACGTCCGTGGCAACGCGCGGCGTGGCTCCGTACAATACGGTGCTTACGCACGGCTTCGTAGTTGACGGCGACGGCAAGAAGATGTCGAAGTCGCTGGGCAACGTAATAAGCCCGCTCAACATCATAAAAGAGTACGGCGCCGATATTTTAAGGCTGTGGGTAATGTCCTCCGACTACCGCGTAGACGTAAGACTGTCGAAGGATATCTTAAAGCAGCTTTCGGAGTCGTACAGAAAGATAAGAAATACGGCGCGCTTTATCCTGGGCAACCTTACGCATTTCGACCCCGACGCCGATATGGTCGATTTCAAGGATATGTACGAGATAGACCGCTGGGCGCTCATGAGGCTTGAAAAGCTCATAAAGCGCGTGCGCGAAGCTTACGACGCGTCCGAGTATCACGGCGTATTCCATGCAGTTCACGGCTTCTGCGTCGTTGACATGTCGAATTTCTATCTTGACATAATAAAAGACAGACTCTACATCGAGGATACGCACGGCCTTGCGCGCCGTTCGGCTCAGTCCGCGATGTATAAGATACTCGAAGCGCTCGTGCTGCTCTTATCGCCTGCCATCTGCTTTACGGCGGAGGAGATCTGGCAGTACATGCCCCATACGAAGGAGCATGATACGGGCAGCGTAAGCTTCAACGCTATGCCGTCGTATACGGGCATATACGAGGACGCGGCTCTCGAGGAGAAGTGGGAAAAGATTCTGCTCCTTCGTGAGGACGCAAAGAAGGCGCTTGAGACGGCGCGCGCATCGAAGCTCATCGGCGCATCGCTCGAGGCGACGGTAACGATATTCTGCACGGACGAAGCGTACGACTTTGTAAATTCGATAAAGGAAGACCTCCCGACGATATTTATTGCATCCCACGTTCACGTAGAGAAGGGCGAGAACAAAGATGCAATGCCCGGCGAAAAGTTCGCGGGCATATCCGTACTTGTAGAGAAGGCAAGCGGTCACAAGTGCGAACGCTGCTGGATGTACGTCGACGAGCTTTCCGACGATCCGAAGCATCCTACGCTCTGCAAGCGGTGCGCGGATATAGTGGGATAGAAAACGGCTGTTTTGGGGGCGCGCCCCGCGTGCCCCCAACCTTTAAACGGAGCGAGATATGCCTTTGAATATTGTTGTCGTTATACTGATAATTGCATTTGACCAGATAATAAAATGGTGGGCGACCTACTCCCTTAAATTCAAGGGGACGGTGCCTGTAATAGAGAACGCGATACAGTTTACCTACGCTGAGAATAAGGGCGCGGCCTTTTCGTCGTTCACGGCGCATACGGACCTTCTGATAGTCATTTCCATAATGTTCGTTATCGTGGCGCTGATACTGCTTGTAAAGTATTATAAGACGAGCAATTTACTAAGGTGGAGCCTTGTATTCATAATAGGCGGGGCTCTGGGCAACCTTATAGACAGAGTTCGCCTTTCGTACGTTGTCGATATGATTGATTTTAAGATAATCAATTTCCCTATCTTCAACGTAGCCGATTCCTTTATAAGCATCGGGGCCGTGCTGCTCGTGCTGTACGCCCTTCGGGACCTTACAAAGGCGGGGAGAAAAAAACGTGAAACAAGCTGATATCACGGTTACGCGCGAAAATGCGGGCGCGAGGCTCGACGTAATACTTTCAGGCGAGCTCGGCCTTACAAGAAGCGCGTGTCAGAATCTGATAGAGAACGGCCTTATTTCGGTTAACGGCGAAATAAGGCCGAAAAACTATAAGGTAAAGGAAGGCGACCGCGTGAGGGCGGACCTTCCCGAGCCCAAAACGGTGGAGCTTGCCGCGCAGGACATACCGCTCGACGTCGTGTACGAGGACGACGACATCATCGTGATAAACAAGCCCAAGGGGCTTGTGGTGCATCCCGCGCCGGGTCACGAGGACGGCACCCTCGTAAACGCGCTGATGCATCACGCGGGCGAGTCGCTTTCGGGCATAAACGGGGAGCTTCGCCCCGGCATAGTCCACCGCATCGACAAGGACACGGCGGGCCTTTTAGCCGTCGCAAAAAACGACGCGGCGCATATTCGGCTTTCCGAGGACTTAAAGGAGCATAAGATAAAGCGGCGCTATCTTGCCGTAGTGCTGGGACGCGTGAAGGAGGACGGCACGGTATCAAGACCCATAGGCCGCTCCCGCGCCGACCGAAAGAAAATGGCCATAGACGGCGCGGCGGCGCGCGAGGCCGTGACGCATTACAGCGTCGTCGAGCATTTAAACGGCTATACGCTGCTTCGCTGCGAGCTTGAAACGGGACGCACTCATCAGATACGCGTTCATATGGCGTCGATAGGCCACCCGATCGCGGGCGATCCGCTCTACGGCGCGAAAAACGACAGGTCGGGCGAGGACGGGCAGCTTCTCTGCGCCGTTCATCTCGAGCTTACGCATCCGCGCACGGGCGAGCGCATGGAATTCGATGTGGAGCCGCCCGAATATTTTACGCGGTTCGTTCTAAAGAAAAGGGAAAGATAACATGGGAAGATTCGACGGAATTTTGATCATATCGGACGTTGACGGCACACTTATGTCAACCGATATGATTGTAAGCGAACGAAACAGACGCGCCGTTTCCGAATTTATAAAGGAGGGCGGCGCGTTTTCTCTTGCCACGGGCAGGAATAAAAATTCGATAGCGACGGTCACGCGTCAGATAGAGGTAAACGCTCCGTGCGTGCTCGTAAACGGCGCCATGGTGTACGACGCAGGCGCGGGACGCGTCATGTGGGAGCACTTTGCCGACGAAAAGCGCTTAAAGGCGCTCGTGGGTGAGATAATGGCGCTTGAGCCTGCGCTGGGCACGGAAATATTTACGGGAAGCGGCATGTGCGTCATACGAAAGAACGCGATGACCGAGCTTCACAAGGCGCGCGACCCGAAGGATTATTACTCTTCGCCGCTCGAGGCGGTGCCCGCGCCGCTTTATAAGGCGATACTTACCGACACGCCCGAGGAGCTTCTCGCAGCCGCCGAAAGGCTTAAAAAGAGCGGGATAGAGGAGAAGTACCCCGAATTTCGCTTCGTATTCTCCGAGAACATTTTTCTTGAGATACTGCCCGCCGACGTATCGAAGGGCGGCGCGCTTTCAAAGCTTCTTTCGCTTACCGAAGGCAGATTTAAAAAAGTCTACGCCGCGGGCGACAACTTCAACGACCTTGAGCTGTTATCGGCAGCCGATTTTTCGGCTGCGACCGAAAACGCCGTCGACGAGGTAAAAAAAGCGGCCGACGCGATCGTCGGGAAAAGCTCGGACGGCGCGATAGCCGACGTTATAGAGATTATAAAGAAAACGGCAGGAAGCCTTTAAAGCTTCCTGCCTTAAATTTATTCCCACTCGCTCCACACCTCGGGCGCATAGCCCACGGTGGCCTTTTTGCCGTTTCGCACGACGGGCGTTTTCATAAGCCCCGGATTTTCAAGAAGCTTTTCCTCTATAGCGCTCTCGGGCGAAAGATACTTTATATAAAGCCGCTCGTAATCCTTCGACTTTTCGTCGATGAGCGCCGCCATCCCTACGGCGGCCTTGACGCTTTGGTATTCGCCGCGGCTCATGGGATAGCGCATTATGTCGATGAACTGATACTTTATGCGCCGCTCCTTAAAGTAGCGCTCGGCCTTTTTCGTATCAAAGCATTTTGACTTCCCGAAAATTTGTATATTCATTTATCTCTCCCCCTTGCGTCTTTGAAAGCCGTAGGCTATGGATAAAAGCGCACCCTTTGGCATGAGCCGCGTAAAAAAGCAGCCCGCCTTCATCGCCGCCCCCGGCACTATCGTTGTCTTGCCGCGAAACATCTGCGTAAGAGCATATTCCGCCACGTCGGCGGAATTTAAGCCCTTGACGGCGAATTTTACGCCCGCCGTGTCGTTGAACTCCGTATCGACGGGGCCGGGACAGAGCGCCGACACGCGCACACGGCTTTCGCGGCGCTTAAGCTCGTAATCTACGGCCTCGGTGACTCTTAAAACGTACGCCTTCGTGCCGTAATACGTCGACAGAAGCGGTCCCGGCATGAACGCGGCGGCCGACGCCACGTTTAAAATGCGCCCCGAGTCCTTTTTAATGAAATCACGAAGAAACAGCTTCATAAGAATATCGACGGCGCAGACGTTTACGTCTATCATTTCAAGCTCGCGCCCGAGGTCGATCTCGGGAAACGCGCCGAAAATGCCGAAGCCCGCGTTGTTTATAAGAAGGTCGATATCCTCGTCCTTCGTAAGCGCGTACAGCTTAAAGCAGTTCTCCCGCACCGACAGGTCGATGGGGATTATCCTCGCCTCGCGCGACAGATCCGCCGAAAGCTCCTTCATGCGCTCCTCGCGCCTTGCGGCAAGTATGAGCTCGTATCCTCTTTTGTCGAGCGCGCGCGCAAAGTCGCGCCCCATGCCCGAGCTTGCGCCCGTTATAAGTGCCTTCACACGTCATTCTCCTTTTTGTTCGCCGCTCTCTGCGGCGTCTTCGCGAACGGTTATTCTGTGATTTTCCTCGGCCGCGTCGTAAAGCATCCTAAGCAGCGCGGGATAGCGCGCGCCCATCGCTTCCTCGAGCGCGGGCAGATTTTTAAGGATTATCGCAACGCTGTCCGACCTCTCGGTAAGACATTCGTAAAGCGCGTCGAGATTGCGCCCGTACCATTCGGGCAGCTTCAATGCGGCCTCAAATATATTATGGATATCCTCGCGGCTTTTAACCGCGTTTCCGTCAATAATCACCGTGGTCACGTCTATTCCTCCCCGTAAAGCAGCGTAAAGCTTTCATAATGGTCGTCGGTGTAATATATAAGCCCGTCGTTAGAGAAGACTATGCGCTTTGCGCCGCGCGATTTTGCGCCCAAAGTATCAATATCGCATTCCGTATAGGTGCGGCCCTTTTTCTTTGGCAGAAGGCCTTCGTAATTGCCGAACCTGTCGCCGCCTATGCATTTGCCGGGCGCGTATTTTTTAAGGCTGCCGCCCGGCCAGCCGAGCGCTTTAGCCTCTTTAGTCGTAATGAAGTTCTGCGGCAGACGGCCGTAAGTGTGAATATAGAGCGCCACGTCGTCCTTTGAGGTATAAGTCCCGTCCTCGTCCAAAAGCGGGACTTCGTCTTCGTATGTTTCGCCGTACTCATCGCCGTACTCATCGCCGTACTCGTAGTCGTAATTGTCGCTGTAATCGTCGCCGTACTCGTCGCCGTACTCATCGCCGTACTCGTAGTCGTAATTGTCGCTGTAATCGTCGCCGTACTCATTGCCGTACTCATTGCCGTACTCGTCGCTGTACTCGTCGCTGTACTCATCGCTGTACTCATCGCTGTACTCGTCGCTGTAATCATCGCCGTATTCGCTGCCGTCGCGGGAGCCGCACGCCGTAACTGCTATAATCAGGATAAACGCCAGGAAAATGGCGAAAAACCTCTTTATTTTCATAATAATCATCCTCCCTGTGCTTATTATACCGCCCGGGGACGGCCATTGCAAATTTATATTGATAAAAAAATTGCGGATTATGTGCAGATTGTATTGATTTTTGGCGAATAAGATAGTATTATTATAATAAATTAAACAAATTTTATTTCAGGGGAGGTTTAATCATGGGCAAATTTGTTATCAAAAACACGAAAACCGGCATCAAGTTCGATCTGAAGGCGGGAAACGGAGAAGTAATTGCCACTTCCGAGGTTTACAAGAGCCTTAATTCCTGCAAGAAGGGCATAGCCAGCGTTCAGAAGAACGCACCGAAAGCTGCGATTGAAGATCAGACAGTTGAAGGCTTTGCCAAGGAAAAGCACCCCAAATTTGAAATATACAAGGATAAGGCGGGCGAGTTCAGATTCCGTTTAAAGGCTACCAACGGTCAGATTATCGCCGTAGGCGAGGGCTACAAGGCAATGAAGGGCTGCGTAAACGGCATCGAATCCATTAAGAAGAACGCGGCTGACGCAAAGGTCGAGATAATCGACAAGGA
The DNA here is from genome assembly GCA_017513095.1 of Clostridia bacterium. Lineage (GTDB taxonomy): Bacteria > Bacillota > Clostridia > Oscillospirales > RGIG577 > RGIG577. Next base: position 165,408 of record JAFWDJ010000012.1, read on the forward strand.
AGAGGAAGAAAAGCCCGCAAAGAAGCCCGCTCAGAAGAAAGCGGCTCCGAAGAAGGCTGCTCCGAAGAAGGCGGCAAAGAAATAAGAAAAGCATAACGTAAAGGCGGCGCGTCGGCGCCGCCTTTTTATTGCCGTAAAAAAACGCGGGAGACGTGACTTCGTCTCCCGCGCGTTCGTTTAAAACCGACCTTTTCGGGCGCGTTCTTATCAGCCCTTCGCCTGATAGAGCGGGTGCCAGCCTATGTCGTTTACGGTCTCCCAGTCGCTCTCCGACGCATACCGGGAGAACCACACCTCGAAATCATTGCCGTCGAGATATTCAAGTCCGTCCGCGTCCGCGTCCGTAACAAGAGCCACTATGCCGTCGCCGTCCTTATCGATATCCGAGGGGAATTTGTTTCCGAGCGCGTCCTTATCACGGACCGACTTTACCCAATACGACACGCTTGCCGCGTAGTCGTATTCGTCGGTCGCCTTGTTGTAAACGTAGATATCATACGGCCAGTATTCGTCGGTCTCAAGCCCCGTCGAGTGCGACAGGTAGCATATAGCCGTGCCGTTGCCTAAGAATATGGTGGCGTTGGTGCCTATATACTCCTCCGCAAGACCGCCCGTCGCGGTGTCGAGCTTGTATACAGCCGTTATCTGTCCCGCAACGGGAGCGTTGTATATGGAGAATAAAAGCTCCTTCTGACCGTCGCGGTCAACGTCATATACGGCGTATATGTCGTATACACCCTCGAACGTATATCCGGGCTTAAGTCCGCCGGGAAGCGTGGCTGTCGCAAGATACTCGTTTACCGCCATGGCCGCCGCGTAATCGAAATCGGGGGATGCGGGCGCCTTGGGCGCGGGAACGGTGAAGTCCTTTCTCATATTGGGATCCGTCATGCGGGAAAGTATGGCCGCGACCTCGCTTCTCTTTATGTTCGAGTCGGGCGAGCAGTTAAAGTTCGCGTCAACGCCCTGCACGATGCCCGCACGGTACATCATGTAAATTTCGTAAGCCTGCGGGTGCGATATCGGCACGTCGGGTATGCCGCCCTCGGGAACGTAGTTCCTTTCGGAAAGCATACTGAACGGCAGCGCGTTTGCGAATATCTCAAGATATCCCGCGCGCGTTGCGGGCGCGTTCCAGTCGTAGTCCTTTGAGATGATATAGTTGTCCTTCGCGTAGTCAACGTAAGTCTTGTACCACGGATTGCCGTTCTTGAGCGTTATACTGCCGTCGGCTGCATTCTGATGCATGCACGCGGCGAGCTTAACGGCCTCGGCGTACGTCATGTTGTCGTCGGGCGCGAATTTGTCCGGCGCCTTGCCGTTGATAAGTCCGAGCAGATACGCGTTCTCAACGTCGGACGCGTACCACGCGCCGTCGGGTACGTCGGTAAACGGCAGACCCGCTGCCATAGCCGCGGGCAGAAGACAAAGCGCAAGCATCAGCGCAAGGATCATCGAAATCAGACGTTTTCTTTTCATAGCGATACTCCCTTTCATTAAATCTTAGGTATATTTATTATAC
>JAFWDJ010000013.1 GCA_017513095.1 Clostridia bacterium
AAACAGTCCGGTGGACTGTTTTTAGGCGGCCGGAGCGCAGACGGCTGTGCCGGCAAGCTCGGCAGATGCGAAGCATATGCGTCCTGTTATCCGCACCAAAGATACCGAGCCGGTCTTCGGCTCGGTATCTTTGGTTTTATGCGGGCAACGGGACTTGAAGCTTAAGAAGGCGATGAGCGCGAGCGCTGCCTGCGGCAGATGAAGCGAGCACGAATCGGCGCAGCGGTCGAAGAGCGGCGACGCCGCAAGGCGGCGGCGTGATTCGGGCACCGCAAGAGGAAGCCGTTAAGAAAACAGTCCGGTGGACTGTTTTTAGGCGGCCGGAGCGCAGACGGCTGTGCCGGCAAGCTCGGCAGATGCGAAGCATATGCGTCCTGTTATCCGCACCAACCAAGACGGTTTTTTAACCGTCTTTTCTTTTTCTCAAAGTGCCCGAAAGTCAGTGTTTATGCGGGTTTTTGGCGCTTTCGGCGTGATGTAAATACTGTTAAATCAAGTTAAAATACCGTTGCGTGGCATACGGTGGCATACCAAAAAAGACGGCAAAACCGAGGCGGCAAGCGGGTTTATTGAGCATTAAAAATCGGCGGCGGCAGACTTTTCGGTCTGCCGCCGTTATACTTTCACGTCTGCCCGCGGGCGTACTCCCTTTCTATCCACTTCATCAAAAGATTCACGATGCGTTCCTGCTCGCTTGCGGTAAGCGCGCGGCCTTTCGGGACGCGGTACCACTTATAAAGGCAGTCCCTGCAGCAGCAGGCGCACGCGTGCTGTGCTACAAATACGGGATGCCCGCGCATTGGCGTCTGTCTGCCGTCGTTTTGGATATCGGCCGGGGCGAGCCGTTTCCTTACAAATTCGGCGGCGTGAACGCGGATCGTGTCCATGCCTTTTTCGGATATATACTGCCTGTCCTTTTCGCTCAGATGAAATTTTGAGCGAAAAGCGGACCTTTTCAGCCTGTTGAGCGCTTCATCAATCGTCATACTCTTGCTTTTACCTTTAACAATAGTTTTCCGGGGCTTTTTACAAGAATAATATATCACAGAATGCCGGCTTTCGTTCGTCTTTTCGTTTCACGTGCACGTTTTTATTGTTTACTACGATAAAAAATGGTACTATATAGACAAAGAGACCGAACCGAAGGCACGGAGGTGACGGCAAATCATGGACGAACAAAAGAGCCCGCTTCGGATTTACTGCGAAAGCTGCGGCGCCCCTTTGGGGTTTGACATAATGAATCAGACGTACCGCTGCACCCACTGCGGCAGGCTCACGAAGCCGAAAGACGCGCGGGACGCGGTTTACCGCCAAAGGGAGCTTGATAAAAACGACAATACGGAAAGCGGCGCGGAGCAGAGCTCCGAGACGTATTTTTGCCCCACGTGCGGCGCGGAGCTTATGTTTTCATCGGATGACGCCGCCGAAACGTGCGACTTCTGCGGAAGCAGCCTCGTGCGGCGGGAGTTTTCCGACGACGCGCAGCTGCCCGACGTGATAATCCCGTTTTTCATTACTCCCGCGGAGGCGCGCGAGCGTATGCTTTCGTGGGGACGCGCGAACGAAAAGACGCCGGAGGGGAAAAGCGTCGTCGAACACATCGACAGCTTATGCGGGTATTATCTGCCGTATAAGCTCGCGCGCGGGCCTGTGGAGGCCGACGTAAAGCGTCACGGCGGCGAGAGGGCGTATTACTGCAGGGGCTTTCTCGAGGGGACGGCCGTGAACACGTCGAAGCAGCTTGACAACCGCGTTCTAAACGATATGGAGCCGTTCGACTGGACGGCGGCGCGCCCCTTCGAATACGGCTACGTCGCGGGCTGCGGAGTGAAGCTGTCGGACACGTCCGGCGCCGAGACCGACAGGCGCGTCGCCGAGGAGGTAGGGCGCGACTTTCTTCCCGAGGTCGAACGCGTGATGCAGACTTCGGGAGTAAACGTCGACGTAAAGACGGGCGGCCTTATGACACAGAACGTACTGCTGCCCGTATACTTCATACGCGAGGGAAAGCTTCTGGCCGCGATGAACGGTCAGACGGGGCGCATCGCCGTAAGCACGAAGCGCGAGGGAAAGTCCTTCCCGTGGATTATCGAGCCCATAATATATACCGCGGTGATTATTCTTATTCTTGGATTATGGAGCAATTTTCTGCCCGAGCTTATGATTTACGGGGGACTTGCCATAGCGCTCATAATCTTCACGGCGATGGGCGCCGGGCGCGGGCCTCTCGTGCGGCTTATCACGCTGCAAACGAAGGCAGGGCGCGCCAAACGCGAGGGCGGCGAGCTTATAATAGACGACGAACACGATATCCTCAAAAATCCGTACGACAATACGCCCGTTTTCTGCGAGCCGGACGAAAAGGGACGCCCCGTGCCCGTAAAGCTGCGCTTTTACACCGTGGGACGGTGGCTTACGATACTGATTAACGCCCTCGTCACGGTGTTTCTGCCCGTCATGATCGCGGCGGTCCTTCGCCTTTTAACGATGGGCGAGGGCGAGCGCTTTCTTGACTCGTTCAGCCCGGGATACGGCGCGGCGTGGTACACGATAGCGGCGGTCGTGGTTTTAGTGTATCTCATAAAGGGCGTAAGGCAGGACGTTTACGACCATCCGTATATTTATAAGATCATGCCCGACGGGAAAAAGAAGCTTACGGGCAGCCGCCGCGACAGACGTGTTACTGTGCTTTCGATGTTCGGCTTCGGCAAAAAGACAAGCGACGGAAAGCGCGTAACGCTTTTATGGTTATTAAAGTCCTTCAAAGGGCGCGCGGTCGCGATATTCTTAGTATTTCTCGCTCTGCTAATAGGAAGCGCCGCGGCGATAGTATTTTAGACGTAATATTGATTTAATATATAAGGGAGGGGAAAACATGGAGAAAACGCAGGGAAACAAGGTGTGCGCTGCCTGCGGCAGGGCGATAGAAGAAAGCGGCGTTTACAGCGGCCCGATGGAGATATTTGACGGCCCGAAGGACGTTCTTCTCAGTGACGGCGGCGCGGTATGCCGTGAATGCGCCGAAAAAGTGAGGATAGTACGTCCGCTTAAAAATTCAAGGATGTTTCTTGAAAGCGCCGCGCATTTCGGCACTTTTGAAAGCAAAACGGGAGCAAAACACGACAACCGCGGCTGGATTAACGTACTGATTGACCCGATCGCGGAGCTTGACACGGAGGGCTTTCGCAGGGTGCAGAGCGAGGCGGAAAGCGCCGCATCGGCGCTTTCGGAGCGGTTTGCGGGAGCGCGCGGTGCTGCGGAAGCGGATTTTACGTACCGCCGTTTTACAAAGGACCGCTCAATGGATACGCCTCTCGGCGCGAATGAAAAACGCTTCGTCACGTGCGTGAAGGTGCTTTTCGGTGAGATACGCCCCGGAGATGTGGTGACGGTCGCCCATAAAGAACGCGAGTATACGGCGAAGGTCGAAGATGTGTGGTACTGGAATTATCTCGACATACCCGTAAGACCGATAGAAAAGGCGTCGGCGGGCACGACGGCCGCGCTGTGGTTTTATAATGACGTGCCGTTTATTTATCCGGGGGATATCCTTATGGTAAAGGAGGGTCAGTGATGGCTGGGTATAAGATAGGCGATACGAGAGATCTGGGATACTGCGCAGCATGCGGCAATGTTATCACTATTGAGGCGAACAACGGGATATTCCGCCCCCAGCGCTGCGGAAATCCGGTGAAGCTTAAGGACGGGGAGTGGCTCTGCGGCTCATGCCTGCGAAAGCTTCGCGTAAAATATCCGCAGGACTATAAGCCGGATCCCGTACAGAAGGCGATAATGCCCTTCGAGTCGGCGGCAGGACTTGACGCGGCGGAGGCGCGCCGCGAGCTTTCGGCCGCACACGATCATCTGGAGAGTCTGAGAGAAAAGTACGGCTTTCATCAGGCTGTCTTTTTGGTGGAAGATGTGAAAAAAGAAAAGAGCGGTTTTTTAAAAGCTCCGTTCATCACCGTTACGGGTCATGTTATATACGGGACGTTCTATCCGTACGATGAGGCAGCGTGCGGAAATGCGGGATATAAGGCGCAGATAATCGCGTTCGAGACGCCGCACGGCGGTCTTGCCGTAAACGAGCAGACGCTGCGCCGCTGGAAGCCGCACGACTTAATAAGCTACGCATGGGTCGACGGCGGCGAGGAGGCCGCGTTCGTGTTCCGCGATAAAAGCCTTAACTTAAAGCCGGGAGACGTTATTATAAAAGATTGACCGCCTCTAAAGGGCCGGACCGAATAAAATATGCCCCCGCCGCGTTCGCGGCGGGGGCAGTAATTTACGGCTTACTTCTTCTTTGCAAGATAATCGCATACTATCTTGTCGCCGACCTTCATGCATCTGTAAAGGTCGTCTGCCTGAAGCAGCGAATCCGAGATCGCGTACGTTACGGAGTTTACGGCGAGCTGAGCGGGCTCCTTGAATTCCTCGGCCGTCACGTTCTCAAGGCCCATTTCCTCAAGCGTTACGGGCAGGCCGATGCTCCTTGCGAAGTCGACGTACTTATATATCTCCTCGAGAGACGCGTCCATATAAACGAGCAGCGGAACGCAGGCGTATCCGATGACGTAGCCGTGCATGAGCTTTCTTACGGACGGGAAGCACAAAAGGGCGTTGTCAAGGATGTGCGCGAAGTCGGTGTTCTGTATGCCCCACTGCGGGCCGTTTATGTGAACTATCTGCGCTATTACCGACTCGAACGAGAAGTTGAGCTCGTGCGCTTCGGCTGCCTTTACTGCGGCGTAGCCGTGCTCGTAGAATATCTGCTTCGTTATCTCATTGGACCAGTAGGAAACGTCGAGGACCTTATGTCTGCGCGCGTGCTCCATAGTCGCAACGTCGGTCTCGAGGGCGCTGCCGATGCAGTCGCCTATGCCGGCTACGAGCATGTGAGGCGGCGCCTGTATGAGAAGCGAGGTGTCGGCAAGCAAAAGATTGGGATGGTAGTCCATTATGCCGGCCTCTACTATCTGAGAGCCCTCGTCGTTGTAAACGACGTTAAGCGTCGTCGCCGCGGCGTTTGAAGCGGCTACCGTGGGGCAGAGAGCAACCTTGCTGCCCGTGATATGATGCGCGCCGCGCGCAAGGTCGAGCGCCTTGCCGCCGCCTATGCCGATTATTACTTCGGCCTTCATCTCTTTTGCGCGTTCGGCGACTTTGGCTATGTTAGCCTTCGTTACCTGCCAGCCCTCGCAGTCGATGAACTCGTAATACGGCTTTTTGCCCTGAGCGTCGTACTTCTGCGCCTGCGCGAGAGCGCGCTTGTACTTCATGTTTGCCTTCTGGCAGTTGTCGGCCATCGGGTTGTCAAAGCTCTGCTTCACCATGGAAACGGCCTGCTCGGTTATCGGTCCGCAGGCCGTAACGACCAGAAAGCGTTCGCCTAAGTGATGCGTGAGCCTTCGGATCTCGTAGAGAGCGCCGGGTCCGAGTACGAACATGGGGTTGGTTTTGAATTCGGTGAATACCATTTTTTCTGCCTCCTTATTTATATAAAATTATTTACATTTTTTATTTAATTTTATCACATCTCAATACAAACTCAACAATAATGGGAATAAAAAAGCTGACGGCGCGGATAACGGTAGGAAAAAACCGCGATAAATACGGCTTAAATCATTAAAATTGTTTAAGAATTATAAAAACAGGGCAAAAAATCGATTTATATTAGGCTTTATAACTAAAAAATAATATAAAAGTACTACTTACTTTAATAATTTAAGCTGATTGGATTTTAAATCGAGGTATGAGATACTTATTTTAGTAAAATAAAACAGCTATGCGCCTGTATACTGATTTTAAAAATAATTTTTTTGGGAGGCATATAATAATGAAAGCAATCTATCAGGCAGAAACCTGCAAACTCGGTATGAACGAGAATTTCCCGGATCCCGTAAAGGACGGCAAGAGACCTATAATGAAGGTCGAATACTGCGGCATCTGCGGCTCCGACATCCACAGCTGGGAGAAAGAGGGCGATCAGCTCATTAAGGGACTCGTTTTAGGTCATGAGTTCTCCGGCAAGATCGTTGATCCCGGCGACAGAGCGGACTTAAAGGTGGGCGA